>JADBKN010000056.1 GCA_014896375.1 Bacillota bacterium
GCGTCAGCCGGCCGCCACGAGGCGCCCGTGCTCGAGGTGGAAGACCTCCTCCGCCAGCGCGGCGACGTCTTCCGGATCATGGGTCACGAGCAGGACCCGGAAGCCGAGCGCTTTCTGCAGCTCGCGCAGGCGCGCCCGCAATCCCGCCCGGAGGGGCGCGTCGAGGGCGGCGAACGGCTCGTCCAGCAAGAGAGTGGCCGGCCGCACGATGAGCGCGCGCGCCAGGGCAGCTCTCTGCTGCTGGCCCCCGGAAAGCTCGTGCGGGCGGCGGCGCTCCAGCCCCTCAAGGCCGACGAGAGCCAGCATTTCCATCACGCGGCGGCGGGCTGCGGGGCTCCTGCGGTCCGGCAGGCCGAAGGCCACGTTGTGGAAGAGGTCGAGGTGCGGGAAGAGCGCGTAGTCCTGCGGCACGTAGCCGACCCTCCGCTCCTGCGGCGCCCGCTCGATCCCTGTCGCGGCGTCGAAGAGCACCTCGCCGTCGAGCACGATGCGCCCGGCATCCGGCCGGTAGGCGCCGGCGATGGCCTTGAGCGTGAGCGACTTGCCCGCGCCCGAGGGCCCCAGGAGCGCCGAGACCGGGGCCCGGGCCACGAAGGCCACGTCGAGCGTGAAGCCCCTGAACCGCTTCGACAGCGAAACCTCAAGCAACGGCGCGGCCCCTCCCGAGCGCCAGGCGCAGGAGCGCCAGCAGCGCGAAGGAGACCCCCAAGAGGATGGCGGCCATGGCGAGCGCGCCGTCCAGGTCCCGCTCAAGCTCGGCGTAGATGGCGACCGTCATCGTCTGCGTGCGGCCGGGGAAGCTGCCGGCGAACATGATCGTCGCGCCGAACTCGCCCAGGGCCCGCGCCCAGGCCATCGTGAGGCCGGAGAGGAGCGAGGGCGCGGCGAGCGGCACCGTCACGCGCCAGAAGACCTGCCAGTCGGACACGCCGAGGGTGCGCGCCACGAGCTCCAGATGCGGCGCCACCGCCTCGAAGCCGGCGCGGGCGGCGCGGATGTAAAACGGCCCGGCCACGAACACCTGGGCGAGGACGACGGCTGCGGCGGTGAAGGGCAACGTGATCCCGAGCGATTCGAGGTACGGCCCAAGGAGACCCCGCCGCCCGAAGGCCATGAGCAGCCCGATGCCGGCGACGGTCGGCGGAAGGACCAGGGGCAGCTCGATGAGGCTGTCGACCAGCGCCCGCCCGCGGAACGGGTGACGAGCGAGAAGGTAGGCGCAGGGCGTGCCCAGCGCGACGATCACCAGTAGCGCGCAGGCGCTGGTCCAGGCGCTCAGGCGGAGCGCCTGCAGCACCACGGTCCGGCTGCCCGGCAGAGACGGCAGGAAGCCGGCGGCCGCCGCCCGGTCGAGGATCGCGAGGACAGGCAGGACGATGAGCGCGAGGAAGACACCGGCTGACGCGGCCAGGCCCATGGCCGGAAGGAGCTTCCGCCGACCTTTCGCTCTCACACGGACCACTCGCCCCTCATGGCGAAGACTCGGGCGCGGGCAGGAAGCCCCACTTCTTAAGAGCGGACTGCCCGTCCGGTCCCAGCACGAACCGGGCGAAGGCCTCCGCGCCGGCCGGGTTCGGCGCCGTCTTGAGCACCGCCAAGGGATACGCGGCAAGGACGTTGAACGCGCCGGGGACCTCGACCGTGCGGACCTTTCCCGCGACGTCCGGCGTGACGTCCGTCGCGTACGCGACGGCCGCGTCGGCCTCGCCCAGCGACACCTTGAGCACGATCTGGCGCACGTCCTGTTCCCGGGAGACGACGTTCGCGTTCACCCTCTGCACGAAGTCCGACCCGTATTGCGGATCGCGGCTGAGCCGGCGCAAGAGATCCTGCGTGTAGGCGGCGATCGGCACGCCGTCGGCGGCCGTGACGAGGCGCACGCCGGGCTTGGCCAGGTCGTGCAGGGTCTTCAGGTGGGCGGGGTTGTCCTTCGGGACGATCACGACGAGCCGGTTCCGCGCAAAGATGAGCGGCTTCCCGGTGAGGAGGCCCCCGGACTCGGCCTTGGCCATCTCCGCCTCGTTGGCCGAGGCGAAGACGTCCGCCCGCGCGCCCTGCTCCAACTGCATGCGCAACGCCGACGAGCCTCCGAAGCTGAAGGTGACGCGCGTTCCGGGGTGCGCCGCCTCGAACGCGCGGCCGATGTCCTGAAACGCGTCCGTCAGGGAGGCGGCGGCGAAGACGACGATCTCGCCCCGCACCGCGCTCGGCGCGCCCGCTGCGGCCTCCGGGTGCGCGGGCGGGGCCGAGCAGCCGGCCGCGGTGCACAAGAGAGCCACGACCAGCGCGATGATCCAACTCCGCTTGCGCATCGGGTGCCTCCGTTCCCGTCGTGCCGCGTGCGAAACCGCCGGCCGCCCGCGGCGCCGCTCCACCTATGGCTCGCCGGCGACCGTCTCTGTGAGGCCGGTGTCACGTGTGTCGTACCCGGCGACGCTGCCGAGCTGGGCACGGAAGCCCCGGCTCGCCAGCGCATCGAGGAGGGGTGCGAGACGCGGATCTTCGGCCAGGTCCGCGGCGAGCGCGAGGTCGAACCGTTCTTGCCTCAGGGGCACGAACCCGAGCCCGAAAGCTTCTGCGGCCGCTCGCGTCCCCACGCCCACATCGGCCGTGCCCATCGCCACCGCCTCCGCCACGGCCAGGTGGCCGGCCACCTCGTGCTCGTAGCCGCGCACGGCCTGGGGAGGGATGCCGGCCTCCCGAAGGAGGCGGTCCAGCAACTCCCGCGCCCCCGCGCCGGGTTCCCGGTTGACGAGGCGCACGCGCCGGTCGGCCAGGTCCTCCGCTCCCCGCACCCCGAGGGGATTGCCGGCCGCGACGATGAAGCCCTCCTCCCATTGCGCGAGATGCACCAGGAGGGCGGGGCCGCCCCGGAGGGCGCGGCGGACGAAGGGCGCGTTGTAGGCGCCCGACGCTTCATCCCAGAGGTGCAGCCCTGCCACGTGCACCTCTCCGGCCCCCAGCGCCCCAAGAGCGGCGCGGCTGGAGGCGTGCAGCCACACCATGCGGCCGGCGGGGGAGCGCTCTGCGAACCATGCGGCCAAGAGCCCCAGGGCGGGATCGCAGCCGGCGATGACGACGTTGCGCCGGATCTCGTCCAGCGGACGCAGCGGCCGCACCGCCACCTGCCGCCCGCCCGGTGCGCCGGCGCGCGCGCCGCTGCCCGTCAAAACGCCGTCCGCGGGCGGGAAGAAGCCCATGGCCGTCCTCGCGGAAAGCGGGTGGGCGACCCACCGCCCGCGCACCTCCGCGAGCGCCACGCGCTCAAGGCCCGGGCGCTCGCCGCCCGCGGCGCCCGCCGGGGCCCTGGAGGACCAGCGCGCGAGGAGCTCCTCCGGCGGCGCCTCAAGGGCGAAGAGGTCCTCGACGCTGCAGCCCAGCGCCCGCGCGAGCCGCAAGGCCACGGCCACGGAGGGGAGATAGCGGCCGGACTCGACGCCGCTGACTGTCTGGCGGGTCACGCCCGCCCGCTGCGCGAGTTCCTGCTGGGACCAGCCGCGCGCCTGCCGCAGGCGGCGAAGGCCGTTGCGCACCTCAGACATCTCGATCCTCCGAGCAAGTATATTGGACAATATGTCAAAAGTCCCTGCCTCACCCATCCGGTGTCACCTGCAGGCCGGGTGGAGTCGACGTCGGCTCTAGACCGATCAGTGTGTGGTGAAGGAAGAGAGCGGCAGAAGCGTCAAGGGTTGAGTGCGATACCCACACACCGGGAGGGCCATCTGCTCCGCCGCTCCCGTCGTTCCACGGCACACGTCGAAAGTGCTGAGAGCCGTCTGGACGGCGGCGGCTCGGCTGCCGCGCCTTTCGAGCTCCGAGGCGCGCCGGGCCCGGCTCGCCTCCGCCGGGTGCCGGGACTGGCACGCCTCCGGCGGGTCGCCGGGTTCTGCCCGCCGCGTGGGCTGCGGGGCTCCGCGGCCGTCGAGGTTCTGCGCTCGCCGGCCGGCACCGGATACCCCTTAGCCCCGCAGCCCCCGCAGCCGACGGGCCGATAACCGAAAATTCTTCGCCTATTTCGATGGGACGGCGGATCCAGCCTCTGATAAGCCAAATTCTTTGGCCTATTTCCCGCCCTACACCCCAAAATCATCGTTATGTCAACTGATAGGCCAACCTTTTTGGCTTATCTACTCGCTCACACGGTGTCTCGGCAAAATAGGCAAAGAAATTTGCCCTATTTCACCGGCGAGGCCATGATCGCGTACGCGTCACAGCAGCGGACCCGTCGCGCGACAGCAGCCGATCGATGACCGGCCGGAGACCCTGACATCGATGTCCGAAATGCTCTTTGAGCTTTTACCATTGGCTACGCTCGTGTTCACCACACACTTATCGGTCTAGAGCTGTCGACGTCTTGCAACGTTTCCAGCTTCGGCATATACTCGTAGACGTTGGACGCCCCGCCCGGCGTCAGATTTCGCCACGAAAGTGGGTCCCGCGCCCACTTTTTTTCTCGCCTGGGTGGGGTGTCGCGCCGGTCGGAGACGGCGCCGCGACACTATGGGGAGGCGTCATGAACCCGAAAGAGATCCAGGCGGCGGCGCTCGCGCTGGCGGAAGAGGTGGCCGGGCCCCTGGGGCTCACCGTGGTGGATGCCACCTACACCCGGGAGGCGGGCCGGCGCGTGCTGCGCGTCGTCCTCGACCGTCCGGGCGGCATCGCCATGGACCACCTGGAGCGGTTCGCGCGCGCGTACGGCGACGCCCTGGACGAAGCCGACTTCATTCCGGAATCGTACTCTTTGGAAACGCAGTCGCCGGGGTTGAACCGCACGCTGCGCAGCGACCGCGAGTTCGAAGTGTTCCGCGGCCGTGCGGTGCACGTGCGGACGTACGCGCCCGTCGACGGGCGCCGCGAGTTCGAGGGCGAGCTGGGCGGGCTCGTCGACGGCGCGGTGGTGGTGACGGACGCGGAGGGCCGCGTGTGGCGCATCCCTCGGGAACAGGTCGCACGGGCGCGGCTGAGGGACGATTAGACGGGAGGCGGTGGGGCCTTGGCGCGTAAGGAGAGCGACTTGCTTCTGGCCATCGCAGAACTGGAACGGGAGCGCGGCATCGACCGGGAGACCCTCCTCGAGGCGGTCGAGCAGGCGCTGGTCTCCGCGTACCGCCGCAACTACGGCAGCGACGAGGAGGTCGTCGCGCGCATCGACCGTGAAACGGGCGAGCCGCGCATCTACGTGCGCAAGACGGTGGCGGAGCCGGTCGAGGATCCGCGCACGCAGCTGTCTCTCGAAGAGGCGCGCCGCGTGCGCATCGACGCGCAGCCCGGCGAGGTCGTCGATGTCCCCGTGCAGGTGGCGAACCTCGGCCGCATCGCGGCGCAGACGGCCAAGCAGGTTGTGGTGCAGCGCATCCGCGAGGCGGAGCGCGGCATGGTGTACGAGGAGTTCGCGAGCCGCGAGGGCGACATCGTCACGGGGATCGTGGAGCGCATCCAGGGCCGGCACGTCTTCATCGACCTCGGCAAGACGGAGGCCGTGCTGCCTCCCCAGGAGCAGATCCCCGGCGAGCAGTTCCGCACCTCGCAACGGGTGAAGGTCTACATCGTCGAGGTGAAGATGACGACGAAGGGCCCGCAGGTGGTCATCTCGCGCACGCACCCGGGCCTCCTGAAGCGCCTCTTTGAGCTGGAGATCCCGGAGGTGCACGACGGCCTCGTGGAGATCAAGGCCATCGCGAGGGAGGCCGGCGCGCGCTCCAAGGTGGCCGTGGCGGCGCGGGACGTGCACATCGACCCGGTCGGCGCGTGCGTCGGACCCAAGCACGCGCGTATCAGCAACATCGTGCAGGAGCTGGGCGGGGAGAAGGTCGACGTGATCGAGTGGTCGGCCGACCCGGCGGAGTTCGTCGCGAACGCCCTGCGGCCGGCCAAGGCGAGCCGCGTGGAGATCCAGGAGGCGACGAAGACGGCGCGCGTGATCGTGCCGGACTATCAATTGAGCCTGGCCATCGGCAAGGCCGGGCAGAACGCGCGCCTCGCGGCCAAGCTGACCGGTTGGCGCATCGACATCCGCAGCGAGTCCCAAGTGGCGGAGGAGGCGGCGGGCGCGGCCCCGCTGCCGCCGCCCTCCTTCGCGCCCACGGGCGCGGCGGACCGGTCGCAGGAGGGATAGCTCATGCCGCGCGTCAAGCGCGTGCCCCAGAGGACGTGCGTCGGCTGCGGGACGAGCGGCGCCAAGCGCGGGCTCATCCGGCTCGTGCGCACGCCGGAGGGCGCGGTGGTCGTCGACCCCACAGGCAAGCGCAACGGGCGGGGGGCGTACGTCTGCAGCCCCGCCTGCTTCGACCGCGCGGCCGGCGGGCGCCTGGAGCACGCGCTGAAGGCCGTGATCCCGCGGGAGGCGCTCGCCGGTCTGCGGGCGGAGGTCGTCCGGCTGGCGGGCGCTGCGGAGGCGAAATCCGACGGATAAGGCGGCGGCAGCGGCGTGGAAGTCCCTGCTCGGGCTGGCCCAGAAGGCCGGGCGCGTCGTCTCAGGGCGCGCCGCCACCCTGGACGCCGTGCGGCGCGGTCGCGCGTTCCTGGTGCTCGTCGCCGAGGACGCGGCGCCGGGTGCCGTGGAGCAGCTGGCGCGGGCCGCGTCCGAGGCGGGCGTGCGCTGGATCCGGGCGGGCAGCGCGGCGGAGATCGGCGCGGTGATCGGCCGCTCGCCGCGCGTGATGGCGGCGGTCGTGGACCGCGGCCTGGCCGCCGCGTTGGGACGGCGGCTGGGCGTGGAGATCGGAGAGCAGCGGGAAACAGGGGGGAACGGCCGTGCCGAAGGGGATTCGCGTCTACGAGCTGGCGCGGGAGCTCGACGTCAACAGCAAGGAGATCCTCGAGCTTCTGCAGCAGCAGATGAACATCGAGCTCAACAACCACATGGCGAGCGTCAACGACCAGGTCGCCGCCAAGATCCGCAAGCTCGTCCTGAGCGCGCGGCAGCCCGCGGCGGCGGCGCCCGCGGCGCCGCCCAAAGAGAGCCAGCCGGCGCGCCCTACGAAAGCGGCAGGGAAGGACGCCCGCGCGGCGTCGCACCCGGCCGCGGGCCCCGCTGGAGCGAGTACGAAGGCATCGCCCACGGCATCCCCGGCGCCTTCCGACGAGGCGATCGAGCCGGAGGAGGAGATTCTCCTCGACCCGCGTCTGGCCGAACTGCGGACGGAGGAGCGGATCCGGCGGCAAAAGCAGCTGCGCGAGGAGGCCGAGCTGCGACGCCGCCGCGAGCGGGAGCGACAAAACCAGCAGCGCGGCCGCTTCCAGACGGAGGCGCCGCGCATTCAGGAAATCGCCCTCGCGGGGCCGGTCACGGTGGGCGAGCTGGCGCAGCAGATGGGCGTCGCGGCGACCGACGTCATCCGTCGGCTCATGGCGATGGGCGTGATGGCGGCCATCAACCAGCAGATCGACGTGCAGACGGCCGCGCGCGTGGCGGCGGAGTTCGGCGTGAGGGTCGAAGACCGGACCCGGGCGGCCGCGGCCGGCGGGTCCGCTAGGCCGGCCGTCAAGGCGCTTCTCGCCGGCGACGATCCGTCCCGCGCCGTGCCGCGCGCGCCCGTCGTGACCGTCCTCGGCCACGTCGACCACGGCAAGACGAGCCTCTTGGACGCCATCCGCTCCACGCGCGTGGCGCAGGGCGAGGCCGGCGGCATCACGCAGCACATCGGCGCGAGCACTGTGGAGTGGCAGGGGAAGCGCATCGTCTTCCTCGACACGCCCGGCCACGAGGCGTTCACGGCCATGCGCGCCCGCGGCGCGCAGGTGACCGACATCGCCGTGCTCGTCGTGGCCGCGGATGACGGTGTCATGCCTCAGACCGTCGAGGCGATCAGCCACGCGCGCAACGCCGGCGTGCCGATCATCGTGGCGCTCAACAAGATCGACAAGGACAACGCCAACCCGGACCGCGTCAAGCAGCAGCTTGCGGAGCACGACCTCATCCCCGAGGAGTGGGGCGGCGACACCATCGTGGTGCCCGTCTCCGCCATCCAGCGCAAGGGCATCGACGAGCTTCTTGAGATGATCCTGCTCGTCGCGGAACTGCAGGAACTCAAGGCGGATCCGAAGCGGCGCGCGGTGGGGACGATCATCGAGGCGCAGCTCGACCGCGGCCGCGGCCCTGTGGCCACCGTCCTCGTCCAGACCGGGACCCTGCGGCGCGGGGACGCGTTTGTGGCGGGGCGCACCTGGGGACGGGTGCGCGCGATGGTCGACGACCGCGGCCGGCCGCTGGACCGCGCGGGCCCCTCGACGCCCGTGGAGGTGCTCGGCTTCGAGGACGTGCCCAACGCCGGCGACGCCTTCGAGGTCGTCGCCGATGAGAAGACGGCGCGCGAGATCGCGCAGGTTCGCCAAGAGGAGCAACGGCGGGAGGACCTCGAGGCGCGCAAGGCCGTCAGCCTCGCCGACTTCCACCAGAGGAGCCGGGCCGGCGCCGACAAGGAGTTGCGCCTCATCATCAAGGCGGATGTGCAGGGTTCCTTGGAGGCGATCCGCGCCGCGCTCGAAAAGGTCCGCACGGAAGAGGCGTACGCGACGATCATCCACATGGCCGTGGGCGCCATCAGCGCTTCCGACGTGATGCTGGCCTCGGCCTCGGACGCCGTCATCCTCGGCTTCAACGTGCGGCCCGACGCCAACGCGCGCCAGGAGGCCGAGCGCGCCGGCGTGGAGATCAAGACTTACCGCGTGATCTACGACCTCGTCGACGACGTGCGCGACGCGCTGAAGGGCATGCTCTCGCCCAAGTACGAGGAGGCCGTGCTCGGCCAGGCGGAGGTGCGCCAGGTCTTCAAGGTGCCGAATGTCGGCGCCGTCGCCGGCTGCTACGTGCAGGAGGGGCGCATCGTGCGCGGCGCCGCGGCGCGACTCTTGCGCGCGGGCGTCGTCGTCTACGACGGCCGCATCGCCTCCCTGAAGCGCTTCAAAGACGACGTGCGCGAGGTGGCGGCCGGCTACGAGTGCGGTATCGGCCTGGAGCGTTTCAACGACATTAAAGAGGGCGACGTGATCGAAGCTTACGAGCAGCGTGAGGTCTCGCGCTGATCGCGGGCGCGGGGGACGGTGGCGATGACGAGGCAGCGCGCGCAACGCGTGGCGGAACGCATCAAGGAAGAGGTGGCGGACATCCTGCGCCGGCGCATGAAGGACCCGCGCGTCGGCTTCGCCAGCGTGACGGCGGTGGAGGTGTCGAACGACCTTCGCCACGCCAAGGTGTACGTGAGCGTCTTGGGCGACGAGGCGGAACAGCGCGCCACCATGCAGGCCCTGGAGCGCGCGCGGGGCTTCGTGCGCACGGAGCTCGGCGCGCGGCTGCGCCTCTTCCACACGCCTGAGGTGGTCTTCGAGCGGGACGACTCCATCGCCCACGGAGCGCGCATCAACGAGCTGCTGCACTCCCTGGAACGAGAGCCCGACGGGCGGAGCGAGCCATGACGGGCGCGGGGGAGTGGAGGCGGATCCTCGACACCTTGCGCGACGGGCGCCGCTTCCTTCTTCTACTGCATGTGAAGCCGGACGGCGACAGCATCGGTTCGAGCCTGGCCCTCGGGCGGGCGCTGCAGAAGCTCGGCAAGGAGGCGGTGCTCGTCTGCCCGGACGAGTTGCCGGAGTCCCTCCGCTTCCTGCCCGGCAGCGACAGCTTCGTCCGGCCGGAGGCCGTGAGCGGCCCCTTCGACGCGGCCGTCTTCCTCGACTGCGGCGACCTCGAACGGGCCGGCCCCGCCCGTCCGCTGGCCGACCTCGCCACCGTGCGCATCAACATCGATCACCACCTCTCGAACGCCCGCTTCGGGGACCTCAACTGGATCGAGGCGGACGCCGCGGCCGTGGGGGAGATCACGTACCGGCTGATCCGCGAGCTGGGCGTGGCGCTCGACCGCGACATGGCCTACGCCCTCTATGCGAGCCTCGTCACCGACACCGGCTCCTTCGCCTACCAGAACACGACGCCGGCCACGCACCGCATCGCGGCGGAGCTCCTGGAACTGGGCGTGCGGCCGCAGGTCGTGGCCCGGGAGGTGTGGGAGAACCGGCCGGAGCCGGCCCTGCGCCTCCTGGGCCGCGCGCTGGAGAATCTGGTCGTCGACCCCGGTGGCCGGCTGGCCTGGACCCGCCTGGGGCAGGAAGACTTTCAGCGCGTGGGCGCCGGTCCGCAGCACGCGGAGGGTGTCGTCGGCTACCCGCGCTCCCTGCGGGGCGTCGAGGTGGCCGTCGCCTTCATCGAGGCTGAGCCCGGCGTCTGGCGCGTGAGCCTGCGCTCGAACGAGCGCGTGGACGTGAGCCGTGTGGCGGCGCGCTTCGGCGGCGGCGGCCACGCGCGCGCGGCGGGCGCCACGCTTTCCGGCCGCTTCGAGGAGGTCGCGCCGCCCCTTCTGGACGCCTGCCGCGCGGCTCTGGACGAGGACGGGCGGGCCCCGGCGTGAGCGGCACGCCGGCCGGCGTGCTGGTCGCGCTCAAGTTGCCCGGCCCCACCTCGCACGATGTGGTGGCGCGGGCGCGGCGGCTCCTCGGCCTGCAGCGCGTCGGGCACGGCGGCACGCTGGACCCGCCCGCGGCCGGCGTCCTGCCGCTGCTTGTGGGCTCCGCCGCGCGCCTGGCCCGCTATCTCACGCTAGGTGACAAGGAATACCGCTTTACATTGGCCTTCGGCTGCGAGACGGACACGGGCGACCAGCTCGGCCGGCCCGTGCGCACGGCGCCGCCACCGCGGCGCGAGGCGCTGGAGGCGGCGCTGCCGGCCTTCACGGGCGAAATCCGCCAGCGCCCGCCGGCGTTCTCGGCCGTGAAGGTCGGTGGGCGGCGGGCGTATGAGCTGGCGCGCGAGGGCCGCCCGGCGGAGGTGGCGGAGCGGCGGGTAAGCGTGGAGGCGCTGACGCTGCTCGAGTGGCGCCCGGGACCGCCCGTGGAGGCCCTCCTCTCCGTGCGCTGCTCCCACGGCACCTACGTGCGCAGCCTGGCGGCGGACCTCGCCCGCGCGGCCGGCTCCGCCGGCCACGTCTCGGCGCTCCTGCGCACGCGCACGGGGCCGTTCACGCTGGCGGCCGCGCTCACCCTGGACGAGGCCGCCGCCGCGCTGCGGGCCGGCCGGCCTGTGCTGCGGCCGCCGCTGGAGGTGCTTTACGGCCGTCCGCGTGTCGACGTATCCTCGAACGAGGCGGAAGACGTGGCGCGCGGGCGCTGGCCGCGCGGCCTGGCGGCGCGCCTTTGGGCGGCCGGCGCCGGCGCGGTGGAGGCCGAGCCGGGCGACGCGGCCGTCGTCTACGAGGGCCGGCTCCTGGCCGTCGCCGGCCGTCGCGAGGGCCGCTGGCGCTGGACGGCCGTGTTTCCGGAGGCCCTGCCGTGAAAGGGTGGGTGCGGTGCTCGTCACGTGGGAGCCGGGGGAGCTCGGCCGTCTGGGCGCGGTGCGCTACGCGGCCATCGGCGCCTTCGACGGCGTGCACGCGGCCCACCGGACGCTGATCGCGCGCGCCGTGGCGGACGCGCGCCGGGACGGGGCCGTGCCGGCCGTCGTGACGTTCGAGCCCAACCCGAAGCTCGTCCTCCACCCGCAGGCGGCACCGCCCCCGCTCTCCGCGCTGGAGGAGCGCCTGGAAGCGTTCCGGTCCCTGGGCGTGGAGGCGGCGCTGGTGCTGCGTTTTGACGAGCGCCTGGCGCGCATGCCGGCCGAGGACTTCGTGCGCGACGTGCTCTGCGGCGCGGCGCGGCTTGCGCGCAGCTACGTCGGGTACAACTTCACCTTCGGTCACGGCGGTCGCGGCCGCCCGGAGCACCTGGCCGCGTGGGGCGCCGCCTGCGGCATGGCGGTGGTCGTGCTGGAGCCGCAGACCGTGGCCGATCCCCGCACGGGGGAGCCCCGGCCTGTCTCCTCCTCCGCCGTGCGGGAGGCGCTCGCCGCCGGCGACGTGCGCCTCGCGGCGCGTCTCCTGGGACGCCCCTACAGCGTGCGCGGCCCTGTGGTGCACGGCGACGGCCGCGGGCGCGCGCTGGGGTACCCCACGGCGAACGTCGCCCTGCCGCCCCGGCGGGCGATGCCGCCGCCCGGCGTGTACGCCGGCGCGGCGCGCGAGCCCGGCGGGCCCTGGCGCGCGGCGGCCGTCAGCTGGGGGCGCCGGCCCACTTTCGGTGGCGGGGAGCCCGTCCTGGAGGCGCACCTCCTCGACTTCGCCGGCGACCTGTACGGCGCCACCCTGGAGGTCGCTTTCCTCGAGCGCCTGAGGGACGAGCTCGCCTTCCCGGACGTGGAGGCGCTCAAGATGCAGATGGCCCGGGATGTGGACGCGGCTCGGGAGGTTTTTCGTGACGGGCCCCTCGTGTGATAGAATTGCGCCGATACCACCATCCGCGCGGGCGCGCGCCTGCCTCCGGCGGCGCACTGGGCGGATGGCGAGTCGCCGTTTTCGAGGAGGTGGACGCCCCGTGGCCCTGGAAGCCGAGAAGAAGCAGCGCATCATCGACGCCTACCGCCTGCACGACACCGACACCGGCTCGCCGGAAGTGCAGATCGCCCTCTTGACGGAGCGCATCAACGAGCTGACGGAGCACCTGCGCACCCACACGAAGGATCACCATTCGCGCCGCGGGCTCTTCAAGCTCGTCGGCAAGCGCCGCCGGCTGCTGAATTACCTGCGCGAGAAGGACATCGAGCGTTTCCGCGCAGTGACGGAGCGCCTCAACATTCGAGTGCGGTGAGACGACGGGCGGGGGGAGCCCCGCCCGTCTGCGCTTGCATCGCCTTCGTCTTCACGAAGGGAGGACGTGCGTGGAAAAAAGAGTCTTTCGAACCGAAGTGGGCGGCCGGCCGCTCGTCATCGAGTACGGCGCCATCGCGGAGCAGGCCAACGCGGCCGTGCTCGTGCGGTACGGCGAGACCGTCGTGCTCGTGACGGCGACCGGCACGCGCGAACCGCGCGAGGGGGTGGACTTCTTCCCCTTGCGCGTCGACTACGAGGAGCGGCAGTACGCGGCGGGGCGCATCCCCGGCAGCTTCTTCCGCCGCGAGGGACGTCCGTCGGAGCGCGCCATCCTCTCGGCGCGCCTCATCGACCGGCCGATCCGGCCGCTCTTCCCCAAGGGCTACCGCAACGAGGTGCAGATCATCGCCACCGTGCTCTCCTATGACGGGGACAACGCCCCGGACATCACGAGCATCATCGGCGCCTCGGCGGCTCTCAGCATCTCGGACATCCCCTTCGACGGCCCCATCGGCGGCGTGATGGTCGGCCTCGTCGACGGCCGCTTCGTCATCAACCCGGTCTCCGAGGAGGTCGACCGCAGCGACCTGGAACTCGTCGTCGCCGGCACCAAGGACGCCGTCCTCATGGTGGAGGCGGGCGCCAACGAGGTGCCGGAGGAGAAGATCATCGAGGCCATCCAGTTCGGCCACGAGGAGATCAAGAAGCTCGTCGCCTGGCAGGAGGAGATCGTGCGCGAGGTGGGCAAGCCCAAGATGCCCTTCACCCCGCCGCAGATCGATCCCGAACTCGAGGCGGCGGTGTCGGAGTGGGCGCGCCCGCGCATGCGGGAGGCGCTCCTCGCGCAGGAGAAGCAGGAGCGTGAAGAGCGGCGCCTGGCCCTTCGCCAGGAGGCGCACGCGCTCTTCGACGAGCGCTTCCCGGAGAAGGCGGCGGACATCGACGCGGTGCTCGACGAGACGGAGAAGAAGGTCATGCGCCGGCTCATCGTGGACGAGGGCATCCGCGTCGACGGCCGCGGCCCCAAGGACATCCGCCCCATCTGGTGCGAGGTGGGCATCCTGCCGCGCACCCACGGCTCCGGCCTCTTCACGCGCGGCCAGACGCAGGTGCTGACCGTCGCGGCGCTTGGCGCCGTCTCCGACCGCCAGATCATCGACAGCCTCGGCGACGAGGAATTCAAGCGCTACATGCACCACTACAACATGCCGCCCTACAGCACCGGCGAGGTGCGGCCGATCCGCTCGCCGGGCCGGCGGGAGATCGGCCACGGGGCGCTCGCGGAGCGCGCGCTCTTGCGCATGCTGCCGCCGGAAGACGAGTTCCCCTACACGATCCGCCTCGTCAGCGAGGTCGTCTCCTCGAACGGCTCGACCTCCATGGGGTCCGTCTGCGGCTCCACGCTGGCGCTGATGGACGCCGGCGTGCCCATCCGCCGCCCGGTCTCCGGCATCGCCATGGGCCTCATCAAGGAGGACGACAAGGTCGAGATCCTCTCGGACATCCAGGGGATCGAGGACCACCTCGGCGACATGGACTTCAAGGTGGCGGGCACGGAGAAGGGCGTCACCGCGATCCAGATGGACATCAAGATCCACGGGCTCGACGTCGACATCCTCCGCCGCGCCCTGGAGCAGGCGCGCGAGGGCCGGCTGTACATCCTCCAAAAGATGCTTGAGGTGCTGCCGGCGCCGCGCAGCCACCTGTCGCCGTACGCGCCGCGCATCATCGTCATGCGCATCCATCCGGACAAGATCCGCGACGTCATCGGACCGGGCGGCAAGACGATCAACAAGATCATCGCCGAGACGGGCGTGCAGATCGACATCGAGGACGACGGCCGCGTCTTCGTCTCCGGGCCGGCGGAGGGCAGCGAGCGCGCGCAGGAGATGATCCGCCAGCTCACCAAGGAGGTCGCGCCGGGGGAGATCTACCTCGGCAAGGTGACGCGCCTCGTCAGCTTCGGGGCCTTCTGTGAGATCCTGCCGGGCAAGGAGGGGCTCGTGCACATCTCCCAGCTCGCCAATGAGCGCGTGCCGACCGTCGAGGACGTCGTCAACGTCGGCGACACGATCATGGTCAAGGTCACGGAGATCGACAGCCTCGGCCGCATCAACCTCTCCCGTAAGGAAGCGCTGAAGCAGGTGCCGGACGCGGAAGCCAAGGAGAGCCGCAAGCGCGCGGGCGCCCGCGTGTGACGCGCGTGGCCGATCATCGTGCCGCGGCGCGGGGCGGCGCGCCCGTGCGCGTCCGCACGCTGCGAAACGGCCTCACGCTGATCTTTGAGCCCGTGCCGGGGGCGGCGTCCGTCTCCCTGGGCCTCTGGTTCGGCGCCGGCTCACGGGACGACCCAGACGGGCGCAGCGGCCTCGCGCACGCTCTGGAGCACCTCGTCTTCAAGGGCGGCGCGCGCCGTGACGGCGCCGCCGTCGCGCGGGAGATCGACGACCTCGGCGGCCACGTCGACGCCTTCACCACGAAGGAACTGACCTGCTACTGGGCGCGCGTGCTGCCGGAGCACCTGGAGCGCGCGCTGGACCTCCTGCGCGAGCTGGCGCTGGAGCCGGCCCTGCGCGCCGGCGACTTTGAACGCGAGCGACGCGTGCTGCTGGAGGAGCTCGCCGGCTACGAGGATTCCCCAGAGGACCTGGTGGCGGACCTCTTCGACGCCGCGCTCTGGCCCGGGCAGCCGGTGGGGCGGCCGATCATCGGCCTGCGCGCGGATGTGACGGCCATGACGGTCGAGGACGTGCGCCGCTTCCACCGGCTCTGGTACCGGCCGCGGAACGCCGTCCTGGGGGCGGCGGGCGCGGGCGAGGCGGAGCGTTTCTTCGAGCTGGGCGAGCGGCTCTTTGGCGACGGCTGGCCGGACCCGCCGCCGGGCGTGGACGCCGATCCGCCCCACCGGCGCACGCCCGGGCCGGCGCGCAGCGGGCGGGGCGACGTCATCCGCCTCCGGCCGGACCTGGAGCAGGTCTACGTGGTGATGGGCGGACCGGCGCCGGAGGCGCGCGACCGCGACGGCCGCGCGGCCGCCGAGGTGGCCTCCACCGTGCTCGGCGGCGGCACCTCGTCCCGCCTCTTTTACGAGATCCGCGAGCGGCGCGGGCTCGCCTACAACGTCTACGCCTTTGACGTCGCTTACCTGGGAGCGGGCGCCTTCGGCATCGGGCTGGCCGCGCACCCGGCGCACGCGGCTGAGGCCGTGCGCGTCGCGCGCGCGCAGGCGGAGAGCCTCGCGCGCGACGGGCCCACGGCGGAGGAGCTGCGCCGGGCGCAGGAGCAGCTGCGCATCGCCACCGCCATCGGGCTTGAGTCACCCTCGGCGCGGCTGCAGCGGCGCGCTCAGGAGATGCTCCTCTTTGGGGAGACGGAACCGTTGGAGGAAGTCGTCGCCCGCTACCGCCGCGTGGCGGCAGAGGACGTGGCGCGCGTCTGCCGCCGCGCCCTCCTCGAAGCCCCGGTGCGCGTGGCCTGCGGGCCGGACGCGGAGGCGCTCTTCACGCCCGGGCCGCGGGCGGCGGCGCGCCGCGCCTGACGTTCTGGGCCCGTCCGCGGCGCATAGAATGTCCGCGGAAGGAGGCGGCGGCGGTGCGCTGGAGCGAGCTCGCCGGCAAGGACATCATCAACATCGAGAACGCGGACCGGCTGGGGCGCGTGGACGATGCCGACCTCGTCCTGCGGGAGGACGGTTCCATCGAATCCCTCATCGCCTCATCGCGTGGCCGCTGGCGGAACGGCCTGACGATCGCGTGGGAGCGCGTGATCAAGATCGGACCGGAGGCCATGCTCGTGGCGCTGCCCGAGGGAGCGGCGGGAGCGCGGCACGGGCGCGGCGCGCCCGGGGACGGCGTGCGCGTGTGGGCGCGCGAGGCGGCTTCGGCCGCGGGTCGCGGCGCGGAGGGCGCGGCGGACGAGCGCGGCGCGGCGGCGCCCGCGGAGCCGGCGCCGGTGGTGCGCGTCACGGCGCGGCGTGACCCGCCCGAACGCTGAGCATAAGGCGGCGCCGGCCGGCCCCATACTAAGCCGACCTTGAAGGGAGGCGAGTTGGGCATGGCCAAGACCGTGATCGGCGTCTTCCGCTCGAAGGGCCAGGCGGAAAAGGCAGTCGCCGCGTTGCGCAACAAAGGCTTCTCGGATCAGGAGATCTCCATCGTCGCGAAGAAGGATGACGGCAAGGGCGATCCGGACACACGCCTCACCAACCAGAACGTCGTCGACGGCACCAGCTGGGGGGCCGGCATCGGCGGCGCGGCCGGGCTCCTCGCGAGCGCCGGGGCGCTCGCCATTCCAGGGATCGGGCCGCTCCTCGCCCTCGGCCCGCTGGCGGCGACCCTCGGCGGCGCCGCGGCCGGCGGCCTGGCCGGCGGCCTCGTGGACTACGGCATCCCGGAGACGGAGGGCCGTGAGTACGAGGAGCGCGTGAAGCAGGGCGACGTGCTCGTCGTCATCTCGACCGACAAAGAGGCGAAGAAGGCGGCTCAGATCCTCCGGGAGCACGGCGCGGAGGACGTGCGCGAGCACTGAGCGCGGCCGAAGGGGCGGAGGACATGCCAGGGGGCGGCGACGGCGCCGCCCCCTTTGCGCGCGCCTACATGCCCGGCGGGCGCGATATACTGGCACCGACAGGGGCGATCGCATGGCCGTCAAAGTCGTCGTCGCAGGCGCCACGGGCAAGACCGGCCGCGTCATCGCGCGCGGCGTCTCGCAGGCCTCGGACCTTGAACTCGTCGGCGCCGTGGCGCCGCACCACGCCGGCCGCCGGCTGGGCAACGTGATCGACATCCCGGGAGTCGACATCCCCATCCACGCGAGTGTGGCGGAGGCCCTGGCCCGTCGCAAGGCCGACGTGCTCGTCGACTTCACCACGCCAGAGGCCGGCTTCGGGAACGCCATGGCGGCCCTGGAGCGCGGCGTGCGCCCGGTCGTCGGCACCACCGGGCTCGGCGCCGAGCAGTTGGAGGCCCTGGACGCGGCCGCGCGCCGCGCCGGACTGGCGGCGATCGTCGCGCCCAACTTCTCCATCGGCGGCCTCCTCATGGAACGCCTCGCCGCCCAGGCGGCGGCCCTCATGCCGATGGTCGAGGTCATCGAGATGCACCACGCGCAGAAGAAGGACGCTCCCTCCGGCACGGCGGCGCGCCTCGCCGAGCGTCTGGCCGCGGCAGGAGCCCGGGCGCCCGTGCCGGTGCACAGCGTGCGCCTGCCGGGCTTCGTCGCGCACCACGAGGTGCTCTTCGGCGGCCAGGGGGAGGCGCTCGTCATCCGCCACGACGCGTACTCCCGGGAGGCCTTCGTGCCCGGCGTGCTGATCGCCGTGCGCGCCGTGGTGCATGCCGAACCCGGCCTCATCACCCAGCTCTGGCCCCTCATCGAACGCGCCGCGCAGGCGTAGCGCACCCCCCGGCCCCCCCCATATACTGGCGCGGAACGGTCGCACGGATCCCGTAGTGGAAGGGGGACGCCTGAAGATGCGCGACCTCGTCATCGCCGTGGTGGGCGGCGACCGGCGCCAGAGCGCCGCCGCCCGCGCCCTCGCCGCCGCCGGCCTGCACGTGCGCACTGCCTGCCTGCCCGGCCTGCCCCCCG
This sequence comes from Bacillota bacterium, assembly GCA_014896375.1. Classification (GTDB taxonomy): domain Bacteria; phylum Bacillota; class Sulfobacillia; order RBS10-35; family Bu92; genus Bu92. The sequence goes on from JADBKN010000056.1 coordinate 18,261, forward strand.
GCGATCCTCTGGAGGCCCTCTCCGGTGCCGATGCCTGGCTCCTGCCGCCGGCGCCCGTGCCGTCCGACGGCACGGTGGGCGAGGGGGACTGCGCCGTGCAGGTCGGCCCCCGCACGCTGCGGCGGCTGCGGGCGGGCGCGCGCGTGCTCTGCGGGCGGCTCGCGCCGGCCGTGCGCGCGGAGGTGGAGCGGGCCGGCTGCGTGGCCGTGGAGTATGCGGAGCGCGAGGACTTCGCGGCCGCGAACGCCGAGCTCACGGCCGAGGGCGCCCTGGCCCACCTGCTCGTGGCCAGCGGGCGCGCCATCGCCGGTTGCCGCATGGCGGTGCTGGGTTACGGCCGCTGCGGCCAGGCGGTCGCGCGCAAGGCGGCCGCGTGGGGTGCGCACGTCACGGTGGTGGCGCGCTCCCCGGAGGCGCGGCGGCGCGCCGCGCAGCTCGGCTTCTCCACATGCTCCTTCGAAGACGCGGGCGGCGTACTGGCGGAATCGGCCGCCGTCGTCAACACCGTGCCCGCCCAGGTGCTGGGCGAGGAACGCCTGGCCTGCCTTGGGCGGGACGCGTACGTGCTCGATCTCGCCTCGGCGCCGGGCGGGGTGGACTGGGAGGCCGCGCGCCGGCGCGGCGTGCGTGCGGAGGCGCTGCCGGGCGTGCCCGGGCGCCTCGTGCCGGAGACGGCGGGGCGCATCGTGGCGAGCGTCGCGCTCACCGTCCTACGTGAGACCGTCGTGCAGCCGATCCCTGGAGGTGGCAGAGGGTGAACGAACTGGAGGGCAGGACGATCGGCTGGGGCGTGACGGCCGCGCACTCGGCCTTCCCTGAGGTGCTGGCGCAGATCGCGGCCCTGCGCGCGCGCGGGGCGCGCGTCGTGCCCTTGCTGTCGGAGGCCGTGCAGCGCTATGAGACGAACGCCGGACCCGGGAGTGTTTGGGTGAGGCGCTTCAGCGAGGCGGCCGGGGAGGCGCCCATCCTCACCGTGGAGGCGGCGGAGCCCCTCGGGCCGCGGCGCACGCTGGACGCGCTCATCGTGGCACCGTGCACGGGCACCACCCTCGCCAAGACGGCGAACAGCATTTACGATACTCCTGTACTCACCGCGATCAAGGCGATGCTCAGAAACGGCTCGCCGGTCGTCCTGGGCGTGGCGACGAACGACGCCCTCGGCCTCAACGCCGTGAACCTCGCGCGCCTCCTCGTCGCCCGCCACGTGTATTTCGTGCCGATGGCGCAGGACCACCCGGAGGAGAAGCCGACATCGCTCGTCGCGGATTGGACGCGTTGCCTGCCCGCGTTGGAGAGCGCCCTGCGCGGCCGCCAGCTTCAGCCCCTCTTCCTTTCCCGCGTCGCCGTGGGAGCCGCGCTCTGATTCGCCGTTCACGCGTCGGGGAACGTTCGCAGGTGGAAGGATGGTCGCATGTCGGGTTACCGTGTGGCGGTGGTGGGGGCGCCGGGCGCGGTGGGCTCGCGCGTCCTGAGGGTGCTGGAGGAACGCCGCTTCCCCGTGCGGGTGTTGCGCGCGCTCGGCAGCGAGCGCTCCGCCGGCAGCCGCGTGCGCTTCGCCGGCGAGGAGCTGCCCGTGGAGCGCGCCTCGGCGGCCGCGCTGGACGGCATCGACCTCGCCTTCTTCGCGGTGGGGGACGCGGTCAGCCGCGAGCTCGCGCCGGAAGCTCGGCGGCGCGGGGCCGTCGTCGTCGACAAGTCCAACGCCTTCCGCATGGAGCCCGATGTGCCTCTCGTGGTGCCGGAGGTCAATGCGGACGCTCTGGAGGGGCACCGCGGCCTCGTGGCCAGCCCGAACTGCTCGACGATCCAGCTCGTCGTGGCCCTCGCGCCGCTCCACCGGGAGGCGGGGCTGCGCTCGGTGACCGTCGCCACCTACCAGGCCGTCTCCGGCTCGGGCGCCGAGGCCATGGAGGAGCTGCGCCGCCAGGCCGAGGGCTATCTGGCCGGCGACGAGCCGCCTCCGGGCGTCTATCCCCATCCGATCGCCTTCAACGTGCTTCCCCAATGCGACCGTTTCCTGGACGACGGCTCCACGCGGGAGGAGATGAAGCTCGTGCTGGAGCCCCGCAAGATCCTCGGCCTGCCGGAGCTCGCCGTCGCCGCCACGGCCGTGCGCGTGCCGGTCTTCATCGGGCACTCGGAGGCCGTGTGGGCGGAGTTCGAGCGGCCCCTGAGCGTGGTGCGCGCGCGGGAGATCCTCGCGTCCGCGCCGGGCGTGGCCCTGCGCGACGATCCCCAGGCCGGCGTCTATCCGACCCCGCGAGAAGCGGCCGAGCGCGACGAGGTGCTCGTCGGGCGCCTGCGCCCGGACCCGGTGCGACCTCACGGCCTCTCGCTCTGGATCGTGGCCGACAACCTGCGCAAGGGCGCGGCCACGAACGCCGTGCAGATCGCCGAGGCCCTCGTGGAACGGGGGCTTCTCTGATGGAGCCGCGCCGGCTGGTCGTGCAGAAGTTCGGCGGCACAAGCGTGGCTACGGCCGAAGGCCGGCGCGCCATGGTGGAGCGCGTGCGCGAGCGGCTGGGCGAGGGGCGTCAGGTCGTCGTCGTCGTCTCGGCCATGGGGCGCTCGGGCGACCCCTATGCCACCGACACGCTGATCGCGCTCGCGCGGCGCGAGGGCCCGGTCGACGCGCGCAACCTCGACCTGCTCATGGCCTGCGGGGAGACGATCGCCGCGGTGGTGGCCGTCGGCGCGCTGGCCCGCGGTGGCATCAAGGCCAACGCCTTGACAGGGGCTCAGGCCGGCATCATCACCGACGCCCGCCATGGCGACGCGCGCGTCCTGCGCGTGGAGCCGGGCGCCATCCTGCACAACCTCGACGACGGCGTCGTGCCCGTCGTCACAGGCTTCCAGGGCGTGAGCGAGGCCGGCGAGGTGACCACGCTCGGCCGCGGCGGCAGCGACACGACGGCGGCCGCTCTGGGGGCCGCACTGGCGGCCGAGCTCGTGGAGATCTTCACGGACGTCGACGGCATCAAGACGGCCGACCCCCGCATCGTCCCCGACGCGCGCACGCTGGACACGGTGACGTACGAGGAGGTCTTCCAGATGGCCCACCAGGGCGCGAAGGTGGTGCACCCCCGCGCGGTGGAGCTGGCCATGCGCGCCGGCGTGCCGCTGCGCGTGCGCGATGCGCGTTCCTCGTCCCCCGGCACGCTGATCGCGCGCGCGCCGGCGCCGGAGCGGGAGTGGCAGCGGTACGCCGACATCGCCACGGGCGTCACGCAGCGCGCGCCGGTCACGCTCTTCCGCGTCGCGGCCGGTCCGGGCGAGGAGGTGCGCGTCTTCCGCCCCGTCGCCGACGCCGGCATCAGCGTCGACCTCGTCAACATCTCGCCCGAGGTGAAATCCTTCACGGTGCTTCAGGAAGAGGCCGACACCGTGGAGCGCGTGCTGAAGGAGCACGGCTTCGACCCCGAGGTGGTGCGCGACTGCGCGAAGGTGTCGATCGTCGGCAGCGGCGTGCACGGCCGGCCGGGCGTCGTCGCGGCGATGGCCGAAGCTCTGAATGAGGCCGGCATCGCCGTCCTCTCAAGCGCCGACTCTCACATCACGGTGAGCTTCCTCGTGCCGCTCTCCCAGATGGAGGACGCCGTGCGCGCGCTGCACCGCAAGTTCGGATTGGCCGGCAGGGCGGCCGTCCTGCCGGACGTGGAAGGTGGGCCCGCATGAACTACGGGACGGTGATTCCGGCGCTCGTGACGCCCTTCACGGCGGACGGGGAGGTCGACGCGGCCCGCGCGGGTGAGCTGGCGCGCCGGCTCGTCGACGGCGGCGCCGACGGGGTGCTCGTCGGCGGGACGACGGCCGAGTCGCCGACGCTCACGGAGGACGAACGGCTGCGCGTGCTGGCGGCCGTGCTGGAGGCGGTCGGCGACCGCGTCTTCGTGTGGGCCGGCACGGGCACCAACGACACGGCGGCCTCCATCGCGCTCACGCGCCGCGCCCAGGCGGCGGGCGCGCACGGCGTGATGCTCGTCACGCCGTACTACAATAAGCCCCCGCAAGAAGGGCTCTACCGGCACTTCCGCGCCGTCGCCGAATCCACCGACCTGCCGGTGATGATCTATAACGTCCCGGGCCGCACGTCGCAGAACGTGGCGCCCGAGACGCTGGCGCGGCTCGCGGAGGTGCCGAACGTCGTCGCCGTCAAGGAGGCGAGCGGCCAGCTCGACCAGGTCTCGGCCATCCGCCGGCTGGCGCCGCACCTCCTCGTCTACAGCGGCGACGACTCGCTCACGCTGCCGATCCTCGCCGTGGGAGGCGTGGGTGTCGTGAGCGTGGCCGCGCACATCGTGCCCGGGGAACTGGCGCGCATGGTGCGGGCGTTCGCGGCCGGCGACGTGCGCACGGCGGAGGCGATCCACCGGCGGCTCTTCCCGCTCTGCAAGGCCCTTTTTGTCACGACGAACCCGATCCCCGTGAAGCTGGCGCTGCGCCTCACGGGGTTCGACGCCGGCGGCTGCCGGCCGCCGCTCTGCGACCCGTCGCCTGCCGAGGCGGAAGCTGTGCGGACGGCTTTGGCGGAGCTCGGGCTCCTGCGCGCGTGAGCACGCGCCGCTTGCCGCTCGGCCAGTGGGTTGCGTATAATGCCATCTGACTGTGCTTCGGACGGTCTTTGCGTGTTCGGGTCCGCCGTCCCTGGAACGCCCGGTTAGGGACGGACATCGACGCGATCTTCACTTCTAGTCGGAGGTGCACATCACGGCAGGCCAGAAAAACGGCCGGGTCCTCCTGCGCCCGTTGGGCGGCGTGGGGGAGATCGGCAAGAACATGATGGCCGTCGAATACGACGACGCCATTTTCATCGTCGATTGCGGATTGACGTTTCCAGGCAAGGATGCTCCGGGCATCGACCTCGTCATCCCGGACATGACGTTCCTGAGGGAGAACAGCCGCCGCATCGTCGGCCTCTTCATCACCCACGGCCACGAGGACCACATCGGCGCGCTCCCGTATTTCCTGAAGGAATTTCAGGTGCCGGTCTACGCGACGCGCTTCACCACCGCGCTGGCGGAGGCCAAGCTGCAGGAGCACGGCCTGCGCCTCCCTAAGGGCTCGCGCGTCGTGCGGCCGGGCGAGACGTTCAATGTCGGCCCGTACCGCGTCCTGCCCTTCCGCGTCAACCACTCGATCCCCGATTCCGTCGGCGTCGCCCTCTGGACGAGCCTCGGCTGGGTCGTCTTCACCGGCGACTTCAAGTTCGACTACACGCCCGTGGACGGCGAGGTCACGGACATCGCCCGCCTCGGCGAGCTCGGCCGCGAAGGCGTGTTCCTCCTCTGCGCGGACAGCACGAACGCGGAGCGGCCGGGCGTCACGGGCAGCGAGCGCACCGTGGGTCCGGCCCTGGAGCGGGCGATGGCGCTCGCGGAGCGGCGCGTGTTCGTCGCCTCCTTCGCCTCGAACGTCCACCGCGTCCAGCAGGTGATCGACGCCGCGGCGGCGTGCGGCCGCAAGGTGGCCATCTCCGGGCGCAGCCTGGAGCAGATGGTGACGTTGGCTGTGGAGCACGGCTACCTGAAGGTGCCGGCGGGCATCATGGTCACGGTCGACGAGGCGGCGAAGATGCCGCCCCACAAGATCGCGATCGTCACCACCGGCAGCCAGGGCGAGCCGCTCAGCGCGCTGAGCCGCATGGCGCGCGGCGACCACCGCCAGCTGCAGATCCAGGCCGGCGACACCGTCATCATCTCCGCCACCGCCATCCCCGGCAACGAGAAGGACGTGCAGCGGACGATCGACAACCTCTACCGCCTTGGCGCGAAGGTGGTCTACGGCACCGAGGCCAAGGTGCACGTCAGCGGCCACGCGGCCCAGGAGGAGATGAAGCTCATGCTGCAGCTCCTGCGGCCGCGCTTCTTCGTGCCGGTGCACGGCGAATACCGTATGCTCGTCCAGCACGCGGAGCTGGCGCGCCAGGTGGGCGTGCCCGCAGAGCGCATCCAGATCGTCGAGAACGGCCAGGTGTGCGAGGTCACGCAGAACCGCATCCGCATCACGGGCACCTTCCCGGCCGGCGAGGTCTTCGTGGACGGCCTCGGGGTGGGCGACGTCGGCAACATCGTGCTGCGGGACCGCCGCCAGCTCTCCGAGGACGGCATCCTCATCGTCGTGGTGGGGCTGGCGAAGACGACGGGACAGGTCGTGGCGGGGCCCGACATCATCTCCCGCGGCTTCGTCTACATGCGCGAGTCCGAGTCGCTGCTTGAGGAGGCGCGGGCGCGCGTCCTGAGCGCTCTTACGGGGCGCAACGGCAACGGCGGGCCGGTGACGGAGTGGTCGACGATCAAGTCGCTCGTGCGCAACGCCCTGGCCCAGTTCCTCTTCGACAAGACGAAGCGGCGGCCCATGATCCTGCCGATCGTGCTGGAGATCTAGGAAGCGCCGTCGAGGATCTGCGGCAGGCCCTCGATCCACGCGCGCAGCTCGTCGCGCACGCGGCGGAAGGCGGCGAGGGCTTCCTCCGGTGTGCCCTTTGCGGCCGCGGCCGCGGGGTCGGGGAAGCCCCTGTGGATCGTGCGCGCGGCGCCCGGAAACGCGGGACAGGCTTCCTGCGCATCCCCGCAGAGCGTGATCACGGCGTCAAACGGCTGGCCGAGAAACTCCTCCAGCGATTTCGCGCGCTGGCCGGAGATGTCGATCCCGGCTTCGCGCATGACGGCGACGGCCAGCGGGTGCACGGCCGTCGGCCGCGTGCCGGCGGAGTGCGCCTCGATGGCCTCCCCGTGCAGCGCGCGCGCCCAGGCCTCCGCCATCTGGCTGCGCGCGGAATTGGCGGTGCAGAGAAAGAGCACGCGTCGGCGCATGAAAGGTTCCTCCCTTTGACCACTGGGCTTGTGTGGCGGGATGCAACAAACGCCCGCGTCCCGATCATACTACGGTCGGTTTGCAGGCGAAGGAGTGACCCGCTTGGCGGACATCCGCAGTGCCGCCGCCCCCCGCCCGGCGGCGGGGACCCAGAAGACGGCCACAGAGGAAGAGACGTCGACGGCCGAAGCCGTCCGCGAGCTCGGCACGTCCAAGCCGGCCGAGCCGGGCGAGAGCGACATCCACGTCCTCACGGTGATCGGGCAGATCGAAGGGCACATCGTGCTGCCCTCCCAAAACAAGACGACGAAATACGAGCACGTGCTGCCGCAGCTGATCGCGGTGGAGCAGAACGAGAAGATCAAGGGCCTGCTCGTGCTCCTCAACACGGTGGGGGGCGACGTCGAGGCGGGCCTGGCCATCGCGGAGATGGTGCGCAGCCTCGGGAAGCCGTCCGTGTCGGTCGTGCTCGGCGGCGGCCACTCCATCGGCATCCCCGTCGCCGTGGCCGCCAACCGCTCCTTCATCGTGCCGACGGCGACGATGACGGTGCACCCGGTGCGCCTTTCCGGACTCGTCATCGGCGTGCCGCAGACGTACGAGTACCTGGAGAAGATGCAGGAGCGCATCATCAAGTTCGTCGTCGAGAATTCCCGCATCTCCGCCGAGCGTCTGCGGGAGCTGATGTTCCGCACCGGCGAGCTGGCGCGGGACGTGGGCACGATCCTCGTGGGCGCGGAAGCTGTGCGCGAGGGCCTCATCGATGAGGTCGGCGGCGTGGCCGACGCCATCCGCGCCTTGCGGGAGCTCATCCGGCAAAGGGAGGGCGGCTGAGATGCACTGGACGATCCTGCCGCCGGAAGTGGTGTTCCAGCCGGTCGAGGCGGCGCCGCGCCGCATGGTGGGCACGTATGAGGGACGCCGCGTGATCCTCGAGGCCGGGGAGGACGGGTGGCGCCTGGGGGCATTGCTCTCCACCGACCCGAACGACTTCCTCGATCCGCGCTTCCGGCCCGGAACGCTCCTGCCGGCGGGAGCGCTGCAAATCGACACGCCGTAGGCAGGGCCATGGGCTATACTGGCAAAGGCCGCTCCCGAACCCGGCCCGGGTTCGGCGGGGCGGCCTTTTTTGGCCGCCCGGCGGGGCGCGCGCGCCGGGCCGGCCGCTCGGAGGTGGCCAATGGCGCTCTGGCAGGCGGTCGTGCTGGGGCTGGTGCAGGGCTTGACGGAGTTCCTCCCCGTGAGCAGTTCAGGGCACCTCGTGCTCTTCCAGCAACTCCTGGGCGTGCGCGGGGCAGGCGTGGCGGTGGACGTGGCGCTGCATGTGGGTACGCTCGCGGCCGTGGTCTGGGTCTACGGCCGCGATCTCGCGCGTGTGCTGCGAGCCTTCGCGCGCAGCCTGCTGCGCACGGGGCGGCCGGAGCCGGGCGCGCGCCTCGCGTGGGCGGTCCTGGCGGCGACGGTGCCGACAGGAATCATCGGCCTCGCGGGCGAAAACGTGTTCGCCGGCTGGTTCGGCTCGCTGCGGGCGGTGGGCGCGTTCTGGCTCGTCACCGGCGCGCTGCTCTACTGGGCCGGCCGTCGGCGGGCGGGCCGCAAGGGGGAGGCGGACATCACCCTTTTGGACGCGCTCGTCGTGGGGATGTTCCAGGGGTTGGCCATCGCGCCAGGCCTCTCGCGCTCGGGTGCCACCATCGCGGCGGCCCTCGGCCGTGGGCTGCGCCCAGAGGATGCCGCGCGCTTTTCCTTTCTCCTCAGCATCCCGGCCGTCGCGGGCGCCGCGGCGCTGGAGCTGCCGGAGCTTGCGACGTCGCCGCAGGCGCCCCTTCCGGCCATGGCGCTGGGCGCGGCCGTGGCGGCCGTCTCCGGCGTGTGGGCCATCCGCTATTTCTTGAGGATTCTCGACCGCGGCCGGCTCTCCGGTTTCGCGTACTACGTGTGGGCGCTGGGCGCGGTCGTCTTGGGAGTGAGCGCACTTGGCTGACGCGGGCCGGCGCCGGGGAAACGGCCGCGGGCGGGGGGCGGCGTCCGTGCGTACATCGCGCGCGGGACGCCGGCCGCTGCAGCCGGAGGCGCCGCGCGGCGGGCTGCCGGCGGAGCTGGCGAGAGAGCTGGCGGGCATCGCCTGGCTGGGCTTGGCGGCGCTCCTCGCCGTCGCCCTGGCCTGGCCCGGGCGGGGGGTGCTGCTGGCCGCGCTGGCGCGCGGGCTGGCGTGGCTCCTCGGGCGGGCGGCGCCTCTCGTTCCGGCCGTGTGCGGCGTGGGGGGAGCGCTGCTCCTTCTCTCCGGGCGCGTCTGGCCGCAGCAGCGCGGCCGCGTGGCGGGCCTCGTGCTCGGCGCCGCGACGGCCGCCGCCTGGCTGCACCGCGGCCTGCCGCTGGACAAGGCCTTCGCGCTCGCGCCGCGGGGCGGCGGACTTGTGGGCGCGACGATCTGGACGCTCCTCGCCCGCGCGCTCGGCGACGCGGGCGCCGTCGTGGTGCTCGTGACGGCGTCCTTCCTGGCCCTCGTGCTGGCCCTGCGCGTGCGCCCCTCCGCCGCCCTGCGCGCCGCCGGGCGCGCGCTGGCAGCGGCCGCGCGGCGGACAGCCGCCGGCCTGCGGGACTTCTTCTTTGAACCCGTGGAGGACTCGCCGGCGGCGGAGGCCGCGGCGGGCGCCGAGGCGGCGGCGCGCCTGGATGCGGAGGCGGAGGTGGAGAAGGAGGACGGCTCCCGCGCGGCGGGCGACGGTCTCTCCGGGGCGGCGTTCGGCGCGGCGTTCGACGACCTGGACGGCCGCGACGGCGGCGGAGACCGGGCGGCGGCCGCCCCGGGAGGCGCCGCCGGCGGGCGGGCGGCGGGGCCGGAGGGGCACGGCGAGGCGGCGCTTGAGGAGGAGGCGGCCGCCGCGGCTGGAGCCGCCGGCCGCGCCGCCGGGGCCTCGCCCTCCGGGGGCGCCGCGCATGCGCCGGGCGCGGGGGCCGCGGCCGGGGTGCCCGGCACGGGGGCCGGCGCTGGCGCGGGCGCGGCGGCGCAGGCGGGCGGCGCGGCCGGCGCCGGGGGCGCGGCCGCCGCGGGGGCGGCCGGTGGCGAGCCGCGCCAGCTGTCCCTCGATGACGTCGAGCTCTACCGCCTGCCGCCGCTCGACCTCCTCCGGAAGCACGACCGCCGCGCCGCCCAGCGCGGCGTGCGCGACGGCGAGCGCGGCGCGCGCGCCCTCGAGGAGACGCTCGCGAGCTTCGGAATCCAGGCGCGGGTGGTGGGCATGGACCAGGGTCCGGCCGTCACGCGCTACGAGGTCCAGCCGGCGGCCGGCGTCAAGGTGAGCCGCATCGTCAGCCTGGCGGACGACATCGCCCTTGCCCTCGCGGCCGCGGACGTGCGCATCGTCGCGCCCATCCCGGGGAAGTCGGCGGTGGGCATCGAGGTGCCGAACCGGGAGATCCGCACCGTCTCCATCCGCGAAGTGCTGGAGCAGCCCGCCTTCCAGCGCTCGGCCTCGCGGCTCACGCTCGCCCTGGGCGAGGACGTCGCCGGCCAGCCGATCGTCGCGTCCCTGGAGCGCATGCTGCACGTGCTCGTCGCCGGCGCGACCGGCAGCGGCAAGAGCGTCTGCCTCAACACAATCCTCACGAGCATCCTCTACAAGGCGCGCCCGGACGAGGTGAAGCTCCTCCTCATCGACCCCAAACGCGTGGAGCTCTCCGTCTACAACGGCATCCCGCACCTTCTCGCGCCCGTCATCGCCGACCCGAAACAGGCGGCGGGCGCGCTCCGCTGGGTGCAGCAGGAGATGACGAACCGCTACGAGCTCTTCGCGGACTGGGGCGTGCGCGACATCCATCGCTTCAACGAGCAGGCCCGCGCGAAGGGGCGGCGGCCGCTGCCCTTCATCGTCGTCGTCATCGACGAGCTCGCGGACCTCATGCTCGTGGCCGCCCGGGATGTGGAGGACGCCATCCAGCGTCTCGCCCAGATGGCGCGGGCGGCGGGCATCCACCTCATCGTGGCCACGCAGCGGCCGTCCGTGGACGTCATCACGGGCGTCATCAAGGCGAACATCCCCTCGCGCATCGCCTTCGCCGTCTCCTCCCAAGCGGACTCGCGCACGATTCTCGACGGCGCGGGCGCGGAGAAGCTCCTGGGGAAGGGCGACATGCTCTTCCACCCGATCGGTGCGGCGAAGCCGATCCGTGCCCAGGGAGCCTACATCTCCGAGTCGGAACTGGAGGCGGTGCTGTCCTTTGTGCGCGCGCAGGCGGCGCCCGCGTTCGAGGCGGACGTGCTCGCCAGCGCGGCCGGCGCCGGCGACGACGAGGACGACCGCCACGACGATCTCTTCGAAGAGGCCGTGCGCGTCGTCATGGAGACGCGCCAGGCGTCCGTGTCGATGCTCCAACGGCGCCTGCGCGTGGGGTTCACGCGCGCCGGCCGGCTCATCGACATGATGGAGCGCCGCGGCTTCGTGGGCCCGCACCAGGGCTCCAAGGCGCGCGAGGTGCTGATCACGCCGGAGATGTTCGCGCGCGTCTTCGGCCGGCCGCCCGGCGAGCCGCCGGCCGACCCCCACTCCAAAGAGTGACAGCCGTCCCGCAAAGCGGCAGCCGCGCATCCGGGCGGCGGCGCGCCCGGCGGCGCATACTACGCGCAAACGTCCGCGAAAGGGGGCGGCGCGTATGCGTCAGATCGCGCGCCGGATGGCGGTCCTGGCCTTGGCCGCCGCGCTGCTGCCGGGGTGCACGCTCTGGAACGGCAGCGTTCAAAAGAAGCCGCTGCAGAAGCCGAACGTCAACAACGTCGCCAACACCACGGGGCGGCTCATGGTGCTCGGGTTTTACGACGACCGCCAGGAGCCGAAGCGCGGCCAGATCCTGCAGACCGTGCAGCGCAACAAGGACGTCATCAGCGAGCTGGCGCCCTTCTGGTATCGCATCCGGAGCGACGGCAGCATCATCGACGTGAGTGAGAACGACGTGCGTGATTTCGCGCGCAAGAACGGCATCCGGCTCCTGCCGCTCGTCACAAACGACAACGGCAACGATGCCTTCCTCAACAACCCCGCGGCGCGGGACCGGGCGATGGCGCGGCTGTTCGAGATACTGGACAAGAACAAGGATGTCTACGACGGTTTCAGCCTCGACTTCCAGCTCCTGAGCCCGACGACGCGCCCGGCTTTGACGGCGTTCGTCTCGCGCTTTTACACCGAGATCCGCAAGCGCAATAAGCGCCTCAACATCGATGTCATCCCCGCGGGCCAGCCGGATGACAAGAGCTCTCCGTACGATTACGCGAAACTGGCCCAGAACGTCGACCAGATCGTCCTCATGACCTACGACAACCACAGCGACGCGAGCCAGCCGGGACCGATCGCGCCCCTGGACTGGGTCCGCCAGCGCGTGCAGGCGGCCATCGCTTCGGGCGTGAAGCCGGGGCAGCTGGTGTTGGGCGTGGCGGCCTACGGCTACGACTGGGTCTCCGGCACCACGAAGGCCGAGACGGTGCGCATGAAAGACGCCCAGGCGCGCGTGGACGGCAAGGTGCAGCGCGCCGCCGACCTCTCGCCGCACTTCAGCTACACGGACAGCCAGGGCCGCACGCACATCGTCTGGTACGAGGACGAGGTGTCGGTGGCGAAGAAGGTCAAGCTGGCGCGGGACATGCGCCTGAAGGGCATCGCCATCTGGCGGCTCGGGTATGAGAACCAGAAGTACTGGGACGCGATCAAGGCGAACATCCGCTAGGGACGGCGCGGCGCCCCCGCCGCACCGTCCCCGGCGCCTTCCTTCGGCCTTCTTTCATGAGAAAGCCAGAAAGAACAAGAGAAAGCGGCCGCCCCACCGCGGCCGCCTCTCTATGCATCTTTCCGCACGCCCTCGCGCTCAGCGCAGGGAGAGCCACGTCCCCCAGGCACGCTGGCGCGCCTCCATGGGCCCGCCGCCCTCGCCGCGCCCGTCGTCTCCGCGCCCGCCGCGCCGGCCGTCCTCGCCCTGGCGGTCGACCTCCTCGCCCCTGGCGGAGCGGCCGCCCGTGGACTGGGCGAGCAGCTGTTCCATCTGCTTGGCGATCGTCTGCGTCTCGGCCAGCACAGTCTTGAGTTTCTTCAGGTTGTCGGCCAGCCGCTGCGTCAGCTCGGCCTCGTCGCCATTCCCCGCGCCGCCCGCGGCCTTTCCACCCTTGCCGCCCTGTTCCTGAGAGGCGTCGGCAGCCGGCCGCGCGTCCGCGCGCCCGTCCGCACGCCCGTCGCTGGCCGGCGGTGGAGCCGCCTGCCCGGGCGGGTAGCCGGGCAGGCCGGCAGGGACGGCGGCGGGCCACGCCATCCCGGGCGCAACGGGTGGAGCCGCGGGCCAGCCCGCGGCGGCCGGCCAGGCGGCAGAAGGCGCCTGGGGCGCCGCCCCGCGCGCGCCGTCCTGGGGCGCCCGGGGGCCTTCCTGCGGGCCCTGACCCTGGGCGGCGCCCATCATGCGGGCGAGTTCCTGCTGGATGAGCCAGCGCAGCTGCATCTCCATGGCGGGCGGCGCCGGCGGGGCCGTGGCGCCGCCGGGCATCGCCCACTCCTGATACGGACGTTCATCCGACATGCGCGCCGTCCTCCCTGCCTGGTCTGCGGCCTAGTCTGCCGCAGGCCGCGGCCGGCTATCCGGCGCCGGGCCGGCCTCAGCGGCCCCGCACGCGCGCAGCGTACATCTCTTCCAGGCGGCGCGTGACCGGGCCGGGACGGCCGCTGCCCACCGGCCGCCCGTCGATGCGCACGACAGGCAGGACTTCGGTCGTCGTGCCCGTGATGAAGGCTTCGTCGGCGAGGCTCAGCTCCTCCACGGTGAAGGGCCGCTCCACGACGGGGATGCCGGCTTCACGCGCGAGGGTCAGCACCACCTGGCGCGTGATACCCGAGAGAATCCACTCGCCCTCCGGGTGGGTGCGCAGCTCCCCGCCCCAGACGGCCATGAAGTTCGCGCTCGACGCCTCCGTCACCACAGCCCCGCGCACGAAGAGCGCGTCGTCCGCGCCGGCCTCGAGCGCCTCCTGCTTCGCCAGGCAGTTGAGGAAGAGGCCGATCGACTTCACATGGCAGAGGTGCCAGCGGCGGTCGGGCACGGTGATGAGGCTCGCGCCGCGCTCCTTCAATTCGGGGGCCGGCGGCCGGGCCTCGCGCGCGATCATGAAGACGGTGGGGCGCGGCTCCTTCGGGAACGCGTGGTTGCGCGGCACACCGCCGCCGCGCGTCACCTGCACGTAGATCGTGGCCTCCTGCAGCCCGCTGCGCGAGAGGAGCTCCAGGGCGGCCGTCTTGAGCTCGTCGACGGGCGCGGGCAGCGGCAGGCGCATGTACGCCGCGCTGCGCTCCAGCCGGTGGAAGTGCTCATCCAGGGCGAAGGGCCTGCCGCCGTAGACGCGCACCACCTCGTAGATGCCGTCCGCGAAGAGGAGACCGCGGTCCTCCACGTGGACGGTGGCCTCGCTGTGGGGGACGAACCGGCCGTTCAGATACACCAAGGGTTCGGACAAGCGCACGACCTCCCACGGAGCATTATGGCACCAACGCGGGTCGCCCGGGGCTCTCCTGCGGGCGCAACGCGGCCCGCCGGGCGGGCTCCGGCGGCCGGGCGGGCGCCGCTGTGGTAGAATATGCCTGCCCGCGCGGGCCGAACGCCGCGCGGGCGCACTGCGAGGAGGGTTCCGATGGGAAGGATCGAAGCGCGTCTGGCTGAACTCGGCCTCACCCTGCCGCCGGTGCCGGCGCCCGTCGCGGCGTACGTGCCGGCGGTGCGCGCCGGGCGGTTCGTCTACACGTCGGGGCAGCTGCCTATGGTGGAGGGCCGCCTGGCCTACCAAGGCAAGGTCGGGGCGGACCTCCCCGTGGAGGAGGGCTACCAGGCGGCGCGCATCTGCGCCCTGAACGCGCTGGCCGCGCTGCAGTCCGCAGCCGGCAGCCTCGACCGCGTGGAGCGCATCGTCAAGGTCGTCGGCTTTGTGGCCAGCGCCCCCGGCTTCAACGAACAGCCGAAGGTGGTCAACGGCGCCTCTGAGCTCCTCGGCCAGGTGTTCGGGGAAGCCGGGCGGCACGCCCGTTCGGCCGTGGCCTGCAACGAGCTGCCGCTGAACGCCCCCGTGGAAGTGGAGCTCGTGGCGCTCCTGGCGGAGGGCGACTGACACCCGGTGCCGGAAGAGCGGTTGCAGAAGTTCCTCGCACGCGCGGGCGTCGCCTCGCGCCGGCGCGCAGAACGCATGATCGCCGCGGGGCGCGTGCGCGTCAACGGCGCCGTGGTGCGGGAGATGGGCGTGAAGGTGGACCCGCAGCGGGACCGCGTGGAGGTGGACGGCCGCGTCATCCCGGCCGCGCCGCCGCCGTTGCGGGTCGCCATGCTGCACAAGCCGCGCGGCGTGATCAGCAGCGCCCGGGATCCCCAGCGCCGCCGCACCGTGACGCAGCTCGTGCCCAGCGAGGAACGGCTGTATCCCGTCGGCCGGCTGGACTACGACAGCGAAGGGCTCATCCTCCTCACGAACGATGGTGACCTCGCCTTCGCGCTCACGCATCCCCGGCACCAGGTGCCGAAGACGTATCATGTGTGGGTGGCAGGCGCGGTGGGGGAGGAGGCCCTCCGCAGGCTGGCTTCCGGGTTGGAGCTCGACGGCCGCCGGACGGCGCCGGCTGTCGTGCGGCGCCGGCCGGACCTCGACCGCCCTGGGGAGACGGCGCTGGAGATCGAGCTGCGCGAAGGCCGCAAGCGGCAGATCCGGCGCATGTGCGAGGCGGTGGGACACCGCGTGCGGCGCCTGGTGCGCGTGGCTGTCGGCCCCCTCCGCCTGGGCGACCTGCCGCCGGGGCGCTTCCGCTGGCTCAGCGAGGCCGAGATCGCAGTCCTGCGCGCCGCGGCCGGCCTGCCTCCGGCCGCCGAATCGCGTGGAATGGAGAGATCCCCTTGACCGCGGAGATTCGCTCACTGGAAGACGTGCGCCGCTTCCCCTCCGGAGGCGCGGGGCGGCTGTGGTCCGCCACGCATGAAGAGATCCGCGCCGGCGCCACGGCGGACGTGTACTTCGTGAAGACGATGGAGATCCTGCGCCACCTGGGCCTGCAGGATACACCCGTCGTGGCCGAGATCTTTCCCAGCCGGCCGGGCATCCTCGCCGGTCTCGGGGAGTGCCTGGAGCTCCTGCGCGGCCGCGACGTGCGCGTCTGGTCCCTGGACGAGGGCGATCCGTTCGCGGCCAAGGAAGTCGTGATGCGCATCGCCGGCCCGTACTCCGCCTTTGGCATCTATGAGACGGCGCTGCTCGGCATCCTCTCCTCGGCGAGCGCCTGGGCCACGGCCGCACGAGAGGTGAAGGAGGCGGCCGGGCCGGCGCCCGTCATCTGCTTCGGATCGCGCCATCTGCACCCGGCCGTCGCGCCCGTGATGGAGCGCGCCGCCCTGGTGGGCGGCTTCGACGGGGCGAGCAGCATCCTCGGCGCCAAGCTCGCCGGGCGGGAGCCGACGGGCACGATCCCGCACGCCTGCGTGCTCATCGTCGGCGACACGGTCACCGTGGCGCAGGCGTACGACGCCGTGGTGGACGCCGGCGAACCCCGCACCGTGCTCGTCGACACCTTCAAGGATGAGGCCGAGGAGGCGTTGCGCGTCGCTGCGGCGCTGGGCCCGCGCCTCTCCTCGATCCGCCTGGACACGCCTTCGGAGCGCGGCGGGGTCACGCCCGACCTCGTCCGCGAGGTGCGCGCGCGCCTGGACCAGGCCGGCTTCTCCCACGTGCGCATCTTCGTGAGCGGCGGCGTGACGCCGGAGCGCATCCCCGCCCTGAGGGAGGCGGGCGCCGCCGGGTTCGGTGTCGGCAGCTACGTCTCTTCGGCACGGCCGATCGACATGACGATGGATCTTAAGGAAGTGGACGGCCGGCCGATCGCCAAGCGCGGCCGTATCCCGGGGGTGACGCCGAACCCGCGCCTCAAGCCGCGCTGAGGAGCCGGGCCGGGGGCGGCCGGAAGACCGCCGGATGACGGCCGGAGGACGGCGGGATGACACGCCCGGGTGGCGCGTAGGCTCAGGCGGGAGGCGATCCGCCTGGGCGCAGCGGCCGCCACGGACATCCTCGCCCTTTTGCCGCCGGGAGCGCTCCTCGCGGCGGCCGGCGCCGCCGCCCTGGGCCCGCGCCCGCAGGCGCGCGCCTGGCGCGCGGCCCCGGCACTGTGCGCGGCGGCCCTGGCGGCCGGGGTCTGGCTGGGCTGGCCGGGCGCCGGCGCGCAGGCCTTGGGAGGCGCGCTGGCCGTGGACGCCGCCGCCGTGCTGGCGGGGCTTCTTCTGGTTACGGCTGCCCTTGCGGAGCTCGCGCGCCGCGGGTGGCCGGGCGGCGCCTCCCAGGCGCGTGTGCTGGCGGCGGGCGCGGCCAGCGTGCTGGCCGCCATGGCGGGCCAGGCGGCCGTGCTCGCGGTCGCGGCGTTCGGCGGCGCCTTCGCTGCAACCGCCCGGTATCCTGCCTTCGCAGCGGGGCGGAGGGGCGCGCAGCGGCGGCCCGATCCCTGGCCCCTTCCGTTCCTTGCTTTCGCCCTCGCCGTGGGCGCTGTACGCGCGCGCCTGCAGTCCCCGGCAGCGGTGGCGGCGGCGGAGGCCACGAGCGGCGTCGCGGCCGGGGCCGTCATGCTCGCCTCGCTCGCCTGGTCCGCCTGGCGCCTCTGGCGCGATGGCGCCCGCGTGCCGGCGCGCCCGCGTGTCTTGGATGAGGCGGCGGCCGCCGCCGGCTGGACGGCGGCCGCACTCGCGGTGCCGGCGGTGTCGCTGCCGGCGCTCGCCGTGCTGGCGGAGCGCTGCGCCACAACCGCCGTGCGGCCGTGGGTGCGCCGCGCGCGGCTCAGGCCGGCGGCGCGCCGCCGGCTCGATCGCGCCTGCGGCGCCTCGATGGCCGGCTGCCCGCCGCTGGCGGGCGGGGCGGCGCGCCTCTGGCTCGCATGGACGCTTTGGGCCCATGGCGCGCCGGTGTTGGCGTTCGCCGCCGTCGCGTCTTCAGGGTTCGCGGCGGCGCTCTTCCTCTGGCATTCACGTCAAGCATTTCCTTCTCGCTGCACGAGGGACTGCCGGCATGGAGCGCGAAATGGTGCGGGAACGCGGCCGTGCTAGCATGGAGAAGGCGGCTTGCGCTCGTCCTCGCGCTCATGCACGGAGCCGCCTGGAAGTCGGGAAGGAAGATCGTCGTGAGCGGAGACGTGTTCGACGCGATCGTCGTCGGCGCCGGCCCGGCGGGCGTGGCCGCGGCGCTGACGATGGCGCGAGCGGGCCTGGAGGTCGTCGTGCTCGAGCGCGGCGAATACCCGGGCGCCAAGAACGTCCAGGGCGGCGTCCTCTACCGCCAGCCCACGGAAGAGCTTGTCCCCGAGTTCTGGAAGGAAGCACCGGTCGAGCGGCCGGTGGTGCGGCAGAGCATCTGGCTGCTGGATGCGCAGAGCGCCTTGCGGATCGGCTACGGCAGCGAGGCTTGGTCCCGCCCGCCGTACAACGCCTTCACCGTGCTGCGCGCGAAGTTCGACCGCTGGTTCGCCGAACAGGCGGAGAAGGCCGGGGCGATGGTTTTGACGTCGACCACCGTCACCGATCTCATCATGGAGGACGGTCGCGTCGTCGGCGTGCGCACCTCCCTTGAGGACGGCGACCTCTACGGTCAAGTCGTCGTCATCGCGCAGGGCGTGAATGCGCTTCTCGTGCAGCAGGCGGGGCTCGGCCCGGACCTGGAGATGAACCAGGCGGCCCTGGCCGTCAAGGAGGTGCTCGCCCTGCCGAGCGAGACCATCGAGGAGCGCTTCGGGTTGGAGAAGGGGCAGGGCGCCACCATTGAGCTTTTGGGCGCGGCCACGCGCGGGCTCGTGGGCAACGCCTTCCTCTACACCAACAAGGACACGCTGAGCATCGGCGTCGGCGCGCTGGTCTCGCAGCTTGTGGAGCGGCGCTGGAACGTCCACGACATCTTGGAGGAGCTCAAGCAGCACCCGGCCGTGCGGCCGCTCATCCGCGGCGCGGAGGTCCAGGAGTACATGGCGCACCTCATCCCGGAAGTCGGCTACGACCGGCTTCCGCGCCTCGTCGGCGACGGCGTCGTGGTGGTGGGGGACGCGGCCGGCTTCCTCAACGCCGTCAACCGTGAAGGGTCGAACATGGCCATGATCTCCGGCAAGCTGGCCGGAGAGGCGATCATCGAGGCCAAGGCGCGAGGGGACTTCTCCGCCCGCTCGCTCGGCAGCTACGTGGAGAAGCTGAGGGAGTCCTTTATCATGAAGGATCTGTACCGGCTGCGGCACAGCATCCCCTTCATGGAGAGGAACCCGCAGTTCTTCACCGAGTATCCTGAGATGATCAGCGCTCTGGCCCGGGAGTTCTTCACCGTCGACGGCACGCCCAAGGAGGAGAAGCACCGGCGCATGCTGGAGCTGGTGCGTCAGCGGCGGCCGCTCTGGCGCGTGGGGCTCGACCTGGTCCGCGCCTGGAGGTCGATCGGCCTATGAAGCCCGCCAAGCTGCACGAGAAGCTGTTCCTCAACCGCTTCAAGCCGGACGACCGCTCCCACCTCGCCATCAAGGACCGCGACGTGTGCCTGAAGTGCGAGGGGAAGTGGTGCACGTACTTCTGCCCGGCGGCCGTCTACCACTGGAATGAAGAGGACGCGAAGATCGACATCACGTACGAGGCGTGCCTGGAGTGCGGCACCTGCCGCATCGGCTGCCCCTACCGCAACATCGAGTGGGTCTACCCGCGGGGCGGCTTCGGCGTCCAGCACCGCTTCGGCTAGCGAGGGAGCGTGGCGCCATGAGTCTGCGCGTGGACGATTGGGTCGAGGAGGGGCGGCGCACCATCGAGGCGTTCATCGAGAGGAACGCCGCGCTCGCCGCGGAGCCGCTGGCCGTCGTGCTGGGCGGCTCGGCGGTGACGCCGTACGCCGACGCCTTCTCCGGGCTCGACTTCTTCGTCTTCGGCTTCGGCGCGCAGGGCGAGCGCTGGAAGGACGGCCGCGTGCACCGCGCCAGGGCGGCCGGACGGCGCTTTCACTACCGCCTGTGCGACTGGGAAGCGTTCGAGCGGCAACTCGCCGAACTGGACGACGATGCGCTCTACCTGCGTCGCTTTGGGCGTGTCTGCTACGACCCGCACGGACTCCTGCGGGATCGCTGGGAGCGGCCGCACGTCGTGCCGCCGGAGGCCTGGCTGCGCAAGGCGGAGGAGCGCTTCCACGAGCTGCGCCGGCGCCAGGCGTCCCTGGCGTGGGCCATCCGCCGCGGGCAGGCCTTCCTCGTCTGCGACAACCTCCTGCAGATCCTCACCCATGCGCTGGCCGTCGCGGTGCTCCTCGACCGCGACCCCGTCCCGCCGCGGAAGTGGCTCATGCAGGCCGCCTTCCGCACTCCGGCGGGCCGGCGCCTGCGCCCGCTGGCGCTGGAGCTCTTCGAGCGCATGGGGGACCTCGTGAGCCTCGGCGGCGCGCTGCAGCCGCGGCAGAACCGCCTCTACGGCCTCGCGCAGGATATCCAGGAGACCGTCGCCCAGGCGCTGGCCGCGGCCGGAGCGGACGTGGCCCTGGCCGCCGTGCCGGCCGGGGAAGAGGAGGAGGAGCGGCTGTGAAGCTCTTCGCGTACGGGACGCTGATGCGTAGAGGCAGGCTTGAGGCGCTCGTGGACCGCCGCCTGCCCGACCCCGTCCCGGCCGTGCTGGAGGGTTACCGCCGCTATGACACCGGCCGCGGCTACCCGGTGATCCTTGAGGAGCCGGGCGCCTCCGTGGAGGGTCTGCTCTGGGACCTGGGCGACGCGGACCTCCGCTTTCTCGACCACTACGAAGGGTTTGACGAGGACCCGCCCGTATATTACCGGCGCACCGTGCGCGTGCGCGTGGGAGACCGCGAGGAGTGGGCGGAGGCCTACGTGGGGAACGCCGCCCTCTTCCGCGACCTCGCGCGCTGAGCGCGCGGGCGCGCCATCCCCGGGACGCAAAATGAGGGAGGAAGGCACATGCCGCTGGTCTCCGGCATCGATCTCATCGGACAGGCCCACCGCGACGGCTACGCCATCGGCTCCTTCAACATCAACAACATGGAGATCCTGCAGGCCGTCATCACCGCGGCGGAGCTGGAGCGCTCGCCCGTCATGGTCCAGACCAGTCAGGGGGCGATCAAGTACGCGGGGGCGGACTACCTCGCCGCCATGGTGAAGGTGGCGGCGGCCAAGGCCACCGTGCCCGTGGCCCTGCACCTGGACCACGGCACCGACTTCGAGGTGGCCGTGCGCTGCCTGCGCGAGGGCTGGAGCTCGCTCATGTACGACGGCTCGAAGTACCCCCTTGAGGAGAACATCGCGCGCACGCGCAAGGTGGTCGAGATCGCCCACGCGGTCGGTGTCTCCGTGGAGGGGGAGCTCGGCAAGATCGGCGGCGTGGAGGAGCACATCGTCGTCTCTGAGCGGGAGGCGCTCTTCACGGACCCGGCCGAGGCGGAGACGTTCGTGAAGGAGACGGGCGTCGACTACCTCGCCGTGGCCATCGGCACGGCGCACGGTCTCTACAAGGGCCGGCCCGACCTGGACTTCCCGCGCCTGCAGGCGATCCACGAGCGCGTGCGCATCCCCATCGTGCTGCACGGCGGCTCCGGCGTGCCCGAGGACCAGATCAAGGAAGCGATCCGCCTGGGCGTGGCCAAGATCAACATCGACACGGAGCTGCGCCAGGCCTTCCTCGAGGCGGTGCGCGCGAAGCTCGCGGAGAACCCGGACGAGCTCGATCCGCGCAAGGTGCTCGGTCCGGGTCGCGACGCCATGGTGGAGCGCGTGCGGGAGAAGATGCGCTTCTTCGGCTCGAGCGGGCGGGTCTGATGCAGCGCGAGCTCACGCTGGAACTGGTGCGCGTGACGGAGGGGGCGGCTCTCGCGGCCAGCCGCTGGGTGGGGCGCGGGCGCAAGGACGAGGCCGACGCCGCGGCCGTCGACGCCATGCGGCGCCTCTTCGACACGGTCGACGTGCGCGCGGAGGTCGTCATCGGCGAAGGCGAGATGGACGAGGCGCCGATGCTTTACATCGGCGAGCTCGTGGGCGGCGCGGCCGGCGTCGAGCCCACGGCCGACGTGGCCGTCGACCCCGTCGAAGGCACGAACCTCGTGGCCAAGGGGCTGCCCGGAGCCATCGCCGTCCTGGCCATGGCGCCGCGCGGGGGGCTCTTGCGCGCGCCGGACTGCTACATGGAGAAGATCGCCGTCGGGCCGGGGGCGCGGGGGGCCGTGTCGCTCGACGCGCCGCCGGAAGAGAACGTGCGGGCGGTGGCGCGGGCGCTCGGCAAACCGGTGGAGGATGTGACGGTCGTCGTGCTCGACCGCCCGCGCCACCAGGGCATCATCGAAGCCGTGCGGCGGGCGGGCGCCCGCATCCGCCTCATCTCCGACGGCGACGTGGCGGCCGCTGTGGCCACCGGGCTGGAGGAGACGGGCATCGACCTGATGCTCGGCACGGGCGGCGCGCCCGAGGGCGTGCTCGCGGCTGCGGCGCTCGCCTGCCTCGGCGGCGACTTCCAGGGCCGCCTGCGTCCGGAGGACGACGCCCAGCGGGCGCGCATCGAGGCGATGGGGCTCGTCCCCTGGGACCGCCTCTTGCGCCTTGAGGACCTCGTGCGCTCGGACGACGTCATCTTCGCCGCCACGGGTATCACCTCGGGGGACCTCTTGCGCGGCGTGCGCTACACGCGTCGCGGCGCAGTGACGCATTCGGTGGCCATGCGACGCCTCACGGGCACGCTGCGCTTTGTCGAGGCCGTCCACCAGCTCGACCGCAAACCGGTGCTGAGGGACATCGTGCGCGGCGCATAAGGCGGCGCGCGGCCGCATAGGGTCCGGCATGGACCCTCGCGGCCGCGTCTCCCGGCGTTCTCCCTCGGTGCGCGGCGCGGCGGCTCCGCCCCGCGCGACGGGCGTGCGCGCCGCACGCGCCGTGCGCGCGATCGTCCGGCTGGCGGCCGTCCTCGCGAGCCTTTTCGTGTTCAGCCTGGTCCTCGCCCACGACCCCATCGCCGCCGTCTTCGTGCGCGAGGCGGAACGCTTCCAGGAGGCGGCCGCGCCGGCCGCCCCGCAAGCGACGGTCGTCACGCTGCGGCTGCTCAATCGGGCCCGCGCCCCCTCCGTGCGCGTCCTGAAGAACGGCGAACCGGTCGCCTCCTTCGCCGACGGCGAGGTGCGCGTGACGGTGCGGCCCGGCGACCGCCTTCTGCTCGACGGGCGCGCCCAGCCCGGCACGGTGCTTGTGGCGGCCCTCTGGGTCCAGGACGGCCGCCCCCAGGCCAGGACGCTGGCCCTCACGGGCGACGTCCAGGCGCTGGAGTGGGCATCCGGCCCGTAGCCGTGCTATAATCGCCGCGGTCAGGCTTGAAGCCGCGTCCAGCGGCGGTAGGGAGTCGTCGGTTGGACATTCACGCCGTCCGAGGCGCCACCACCGTTCCGGCGAACGACGCCGAGGCGATCATCCTCCGCACCGCGGAGCTCCTCCAGGAGATGGCGGCGCGCAACCGGTTCACCCCAGAGCAGATCGTGTTCCTCCTCTTCACAGCCACTCCGGACCTCAACGCGGCCTTTCCCGCGCGCGCGGCCGCGCGGCTGGGCTGGGCGGCCGTGCCGCGCCTGGACGCCCAGGAGATGGATGTGCCGGACGCGCTGCCGCGTTGCGTGCGCGTGCTGGCCGTCGTGCGGGGCATCGAGCGCGCGGAGCACGTCTACCTGCACGAGGCGCGGCGGCTGGGGGAGGGCCCGTCATGACCCGGGGCGGGCGCCGGCCGGTCATCGCCATCGACGGCCCGGCGGGCGCCGGGAAGAGCACGCTGGCGCGCAACCTGGCGCGCCGCCTGCGCCTTCTCTACGTCGACACGGGCGCCATGTACCGCGCGGTCGCGCGGCATGCGCTGGACCGCGGCGTCGCGGCCGACGACGCGGCCGCCCTGGCGGGGCTGATGGACGACCTGGACCTGCGCCTCGAGCCGAAGCCGAACGGCCGTTACCGCGTGCTCGTCAACGGCCGCGACGTGACCGGCCGCCTGAGGGATCGCGATGTGACGCGCGCCGTGGCGCTCGTCTCCCAGGTGCCGGCCGTGCGGGAGAAGCTCGTGCAGATCCAGCGCCACCTCGCGCGCGGCGGCGGCGTGGTGCTCGACGGCCGCGACATCGGCACGCGCGTGCTGCCGGATGCCGACTTCAAGTTCTTCGTGACGGCGAGCCTTGAAGAGCGGGCCGCCCGGCGCTACCGCCAGCTGCGGCGCCGCGGCCAGGCGGCGAGCCTTGAGGAGGTGCTCGCCGAGGTGCGGGAACGCGACGAGGCCGACATGAACCGCGCCGTCTCGCCCCTGCGCAAGGCGGAGGATGCCGTGGTCATCGACACGACGGGGATCACCGTCGAGGAAGCGCTGCGGCGCGTGCTGGCGATCATCGAGGCGCGCCGGGGCGGGCAAGCGCCTCCCGCGCAGTCCGGAGGACCGGCATGATGCCGCTCTGGTACCGTCTCCTGAGGTGGATCGTGCGCCAGTTCTTCTCGGTGATCTTCCGCATCGAGGTGCGCGGCCCGCTGCGCGTGCCCGAGGGTCCGCTCATTGTGGCGGCGAACCACTTCAGCGCATGGGATCCGCCGCTCGTGGGCGTGGTGCTGCCGCGTGCGCTCCACTTCATGGCGAAGGAGGAGCTCTTCCGGATCCCGCTCCTGGGGCGGCTCCTGCGGTCCCTGGGCGCCTTTCCCGTGAGGCGCGACTACGCCGACCGCCGCGCCGTGACGACGACGCTGCGCCTTTTGCGCGCGGGCCGGGCGGTGGCCATGTTCCCGGAGGGAACCCGCTTCCGACGTGGAAAAGATGGAAGGCCGGGTCCGGCGCGCGGGGGCATCGCGGTGCTGGCGGCGATGTCCGGCGCGCCCGTGCTGCCGGTGGCGATCCGCGGCCGCTACCGCTTCCGCGGGCGCATCGCGGTGGCCGTCGGGGAGCCGGTGCAGCTTCCCGCGCACGCCCGCGATCTGCCCAAGGAGGAGTTGCAGGCTCTCGCGGAGACCGAGATCATGGCGCGCATCCGCGCCTTGTGGGACGATTTGGGCACATTGTGACTGGATTTTGCGGTTTGGCCCGTATCCGCGGGCCCATCCCCGAGGGAAAGGAGGCTCATCGGGCGCGTGAGCGCCCGGATTCAGGCACGGAGGTCCTTGCGGGCATTTCCGCGAGGTGTCGTTCGCAGGCGGTCGTCCATTGGGTCCTCGAGCTCCAACATCAGCTGCAGGCGGCCATGTCGATTGGCACACCCCTTGCGGTGTCGGTTGGAGCGTTGGGGTCACCGCCGGTGCCTCCACGCCGATCGTTACACCATGCACAAGGGGGTTGCCAGTCGATGTCGGATCTGAACGAGACGGGAACGAGCGTACCCGCGGAACCGGAGAAGGAGCCGGCCGCGGAGGCGGGGCCGGGCGCCCAGGATGCGCCGGCCGCGCCGCAGCCCGCCCAGCATGAGGAGGCGGCCGAGGCGGCCGTGCCGGCGCCCGAGGCCATCGAGCTGCCGAAGCTGCGGCCGGGCCAGATCGTGCAGGGCACGATCACCCAGGTCAACGATGATCACATCATGGTGGATGTCGGGTACAAGTCGGACGGCATCGTGCCGCTCCAGGAGCTGAACCTGGCGCCGGGCCAGGCTCCGGCGGACGTCTTCAAGCCCGGGCAGAGGATCCCGGTCATGGTCCGTTCCATTGAGGGACAGGAGGGCGGCCTTGAGCTCTCCTACCGGCGCGCGGTGGAGCACGCCGCGTGGGAGCGCCTACGGCGCGCGTATGAGACCGGAGAGGTGATCACGGCGCCGGTCGTCGAGGAGGTCAAGGGCGGCCTCGTCGTCGATGTGGGCCTGCGGGGCTTCATGCCGGCGTCCCATGTGGAGCTCGGCTACGTCAACGACCTCTCCGTGTACGTGGGCCAGCCGATCCGCGCGCGCGTGATCGAGCTCGACCGCGGCAAGAACCGCGTCATCCTCTCCCAGAAGGTCGTCCTTGAAGAGGAGCGCGAGCGCCTGCGGGAGAAGACGTGGTCGGAGCTGCAGGAAGGCCAGGTGCGGCGCGGCGTCGTCAAGGGGCTGACGGACTTCGGCGCGTTCGTGGACCTCGGCGGCGTCGACGGCCTCCTGCACGTGTCGGAGATGGCCTGGGGCCGCGTCAACCATCCCTCGGACGTCGTCAATGTCGGCGATGAGATCGACGTGAAGATCCTGCGCCTCGACCGCGAGAAGGGGCGCATCTCGCTCGGGCTCAAGCAGGTGCTGCCGGACCCGTGGACCACGGTGGAGAAGAAGTACCCCGTGGGCTCCGTCGTCGAGGGCACCGTTATGCGCCTCGCGCCCTTCGGTGCGTTCGTGCAGCTGGAGCCGGGCGTCGAGGGCCTCGTGCACATCTCCCAGCTCGCGGACTGGCACGTGAACGACCCGGCGGAGGTCGTGCGCGAAGGCCAGGCGGTGCGCGTGAAGGTGCTGCGCGTCTCCCCCGAGGAGCGGCGCATCAGTCTCTCCATCAAGGAGGCCGAGCGGCCGGAGTCCTTCCGGCCCCGCGGCGGCTTCGGCGGCGCGCCGCGCTCGCGCCCGGAGCGCGACAACCTCACCTTGGGCGATGTCTTCGGCAGCCTCCTGGAAGAGACGCGCGAGCGCCTCGTGGAGGAGGAACGCGAGAACCGCTGAGGCGCGCGCTCCGTCCTCGCGCCGGTGCAGCGACTCGCCGCGCGGCCCGTCCCCTCAGGGGCGGGCCGCGCGGCTTCCGCGGCACGCCGCGACGTCCTCCGCCCGGCGCCCGCCGCGGGCGCTCATGAACAGCCGGCCGGAGCGGGCATAGCTAGGGCGGGGAGGACGTCGACCTGCCCGGCGGCAACCTGGTGCTCCTCGCTCTGGCGGTGCTCGTGGCGAGCGGCTGGGCGGACGGCGCTCTCGCGCGCCTGCGCTTCACAGTCTGGGAGGCGCTTGCGTGGATCGCCGCCTTCGCCTTCGGCAGCTTCGCCAACATCCCAGTGACGGGCGCAGGCGCGGACTGGGTCGTGAACGTGGGCGGAGCTGTCATGCCGCTTCTTCTGGCGCTCTTCCTGTACGCGCGCGCCGGCTCCGCGGCGGAGCGAGCCCGCGTGGCCTTGGCGCCGCTCGCCGGCGGCGCGGCCGCCTGGGTGGCGGCGCGGGTGCTGCCGCTCGGGCCCTACGGAGGGCCGGGCGCCGCGCCGCTCGTCCTCGCCGCCGCGGCCGCGCTGGCCGCCGCCGCCTTCGGGCGCTCGACGGCCGCGGCGCTCGCCGGCGGCGCGGCGGGTGTCGTGGTGGCGGGGTTTCTCGACACGGCGGAGCTCGCCGTACTGGGGATCCCGGCCCGTGTCTGGCTCGGTGGCGGCGGTGCCTTCGATGCCGCCGTGCTCGGCGGCGTGGTGGCTCTCCTTTTGACGGAGGCGGCGGGGCTCCCGCTGCGCCGCGCTCCGCGGCGCAGCTGATAGGCCGCGTCGTTGCCGCCGCGCGGGCGGGCTGGGATAATCGCCCTGGAGGTGGGTGCCATGGCGCTGCCGAGCGTCGTCATCGCCGGACGGCCGAACGTCGGCAAGTCCACGCTCTTCAACCGCCTCGCCGGCCGGCGCCGGGCCATCGTCGAAGCCCGCCCGGGCGTCACGCGGGATGCACTGGAGACCGTCGTGGAGTGGGGTGGGCGCCGCTTCCGCCTGCTCGATACGGGCGGGCTCATGCCACCCGGGGAGGACGAGCTGCAACCGCTCGTGCACGAGAGGGCGGTGGCCGCCGTGCGCGCCGCGGCAGTCGTGGTCTTCCTCGTCGACGCGCGGGACGGCCTCACGCCGGTGGACCAGGCGATCGCCGACGAGCTCCGCCGCCTGGGCCGGCCGGTCGTGCTCGCGGCCAACAAGGCCGAGAGCGACCGCGCGCGCGCTGCCAGCGCGGAGTTCTACGCGCTCGGCTTCGGCGAGCCGCTGCCCGTCTCCGCAGAGCACGGCCTGGGCATCGACGATCTGCTGGACGCGGTGGTGGAACGGCTGCCCCCCGGCGGTGCGCCGGAGGCGGAGGGCGACGGCGAGGAGCCGGTGCGCATCGCGATCGTCGGCCGGCCGAACGTCGGCAAATCCTCCCTCGTGAACCGCCTGCTCAATGAGGACCGGCAGATCGTGGCCGACCTGCCGGGCACGACGCGCGACGCCGTGGACCTGGAATGGCGCGCCTACGGCAAGACCTACGTGCTCATCGATACGGCCGGCATCCGCCGTCGCAGCCGCATCGATTCTGCCGTCGAATTCTACAGCGTGCGGCGGGCCGAGAAGGCCATCGCCCGCTGCGACGTGGCGCTCCTCGTGGTCGACGCCACGGAGGGCGTGACGGAACAGGACCAGCGCATCGCCGGCATCATCGCCCAGCACGGCCGCGCGGCGGCCGTCCTCCTCAACAAGTGGGACGCCGTCGACGCGCGCGCCCTGCCCGCCGACGCCGCGGCTGCGGCCGCGCGTGAGGCGCTGCCGGCCTTGCACTACGCGCCCGTCGTCACGATCTCCGCCCGCACGGGCCAGCGCGTCGGCCGCCTGGCGGCGCTCGTGGACAAGGTGGCGGCCGCCCACGCCTTCCGCCTGTCCACGCCGGACCTCAACCGTTTTCTTCAGGATGCGCAGATCTTCCGCCAGCCGCCCGCCGTGCACGGGCGGCCCCTGAAGATCTTCTACGGCACGCAGGTGGGGACGCGGCCGCCGCAGTTCCTCCTTTTTGTCAACGACCCCGACCACGTCCACTTCTCATATGAGCGGTACCTTGAGAACCGGCTGCGGGAGGCCTACGACCTCGAAGGCACGCCGGTCGTCTGGAAGTACCGCGCGCGCGAGCGCCAACCCGCCGAGTCGCTCTTCGGAGCGCGCCGGGACTAGGTCCGGGGGGCGCGTCCCTTCCCTCTGGTCATACCGTCCACACGGTCTCATATACATGTAGCAGCCCCAGCCCTGGACAGGGGCGGTGGCGTCGAGACCGATGGCCGGCGCCGTCGGGCCCCCACGCCGCACGGGCGCGCGGGGTGACCCGTTTCAGAGGGAGGGACTCAGGTGGAATCGTTCGACATCTTTCAGGACATCGCCACTCGCACGAACGGGAACGTGTACATCGGCGTCGTCGGGCCCGTCCGCACCGGCAAGAGCACGTTCGTGAAAAAGTTTATGGATCTTCTGGTGCTGCCGAACATCGAGGACGAGGCCGAGCGCCAGCGGACGGTCGACGAGCTGCCCCAGAGCGGCGCGGGCCGCACCGTCATGACGACCGAGCCCAAGTTCGTGCCGGACGAGGGGGTCGCCATCACGGTGGGCGACAACCTGACCCTGCGCGTGCGGCTCGTCGACTCGGTCGGCTTCCCGGTGCCCGGGGCCGTGGGCTACACGGAGGACGACGCGCCGCGCATGGTGCGCACGCCGTGGTTCGATTACGACATCCCCTTCGATGAGGCGGCGGAGATCGGCACGCGCAAGATCATCGCCGACCACTCCACGCTGGGCATCGTCGTCACGACGGACGGCAGCTTCGGCGAGCTCGGGCGCGACGCGTACGTGGCCGCGGAGCGCCAGACCATCGAGGAGATCCAGAACCTCGGCAAGCCGTTCCTGGTGTTGCTCAACAGTGCCCGCCCCGAAGCCCCGGAGACGCAGGCGTTGGCGGCCCAGCTGGCGTCCGAGTACGGGGCGACGGTCCTGCCTGTCAATGTCCAGCACTTGACACGCGCAGGCCTGCATCGCCTGTTGGAGCAGGCGCTCTTCGAGTTTCCGGTCAAGGAAGTGAACGTGCACCTGCCGGGGTGGGTGGAGGAGCTGCCGGCCGACCACTGGCTGCGCCGTTCCCTCGACCAGGCGGTGGCGGCGGCGTTGCAATCCATCCGGCGCGTGCGGGATGTGAAGCCGGCGCTCGAGAGCCTCAAGGCCAACGATCACGTGGCCGACGCCGGCATCGAGCGCGCGGACCTCGGCACCGGCATCGTCGACGCGTATCTCGACACGCGCGACGAAGTCTACGTGCAGGTGCTGAACGAGATCGCCGGCTTCGACACGACGCGCGCGGACGTGATGGTGCGGATGATGCGCCAGATGGCGGAGGCGCGGCAGGAGTACGAGCGGCTCAAGGACGCACTGGCGGCCGTACGTGAGCGCGGCTACGGCGTCGTCGTGCCGACGCTGCAGGACATGACCTTCGAGGAGCCGGAGATGGTGCGCAAGGGCCACCAGTTCGGCGTGCGGCTCAAGGCGAGCGCGCCTTCGCTGCACATCATGCGCGCCGACGTCTCAGCCGAGTACACGCCGATCCTCGGCACGGAGCGGCAGTCGGCGGACCTCGTCCGCTACCTCACGGAGAAGTTCGAGGATGACCCGCGCAAGATCTGGGAATCCGAGATCTTCGGGAAATCCCTGCATGAGCTTCTTCGCGAGACGATCACGGGCAAGTTGGAACGCATGCCGGAAAATACGCAGAAAAAGTTGCAGGAGACGATCACGCGCATCGTCAATGAAGGGAGCGGCGGCCTGATCTGTATCATTCTCTAGTGTGCGGCGCCGGTGCGCCCGGCGGACGCGCGTGCGGCGGGAGGGCCGCCTGCCCCTCGAGGGGCGGGCGGCCCTCCCCCTTTCTGCGGTAACGGAATCCTTGGAAGAAACGGGAAGGATATCCT
Source organism: Bacillota bacterium (assembly GCA_014896375.1). GTDB lineage: Bacteria > Bacillota > Sulfobacillia > RBS10-35 > Bu92 > Bu92. The sequence goes on from JADBKN010000056.1 coordinate 48,719, forward strand.
AAACGGGCGGAGAAATCAGCGCGCACCAGAGAAAGGAGGTGCCAACCCGTGAACAAGGCGGAACTCATCCAGCGTGTCTCTGAGGCGACGGGCTTGAAGAAGAAGGACGCGAGCCGCGCCGTGGACGCCGTCCTCTCCTGCATCCGGGAGTCGCTGTCCAAGGGGCAGAAGGTCTCGCTGGTCGGTTTCGGGAGCTTTGAGGTGCGGCAGCGCAGCGCCCGCCAGGGGCGCAATCCGCAGACGGGCAAGGCGTTGCGCATCAGCGCCCGCCGGGTCCCGGTGTTTCGCGCGGGGCGTCCTCTGAAGGAAGCCGTCAACCACTGAAGCGCCGTCCTCGTCCTCCGCGCGGCGCCGCGCGCCCGCGCTCCGTCACCGCTCCTCCAAAGATTGGAGGAGCGGTTTTTCCGCGCGGGATCTCGTACCGCGCGCGGCGGCCACGTATGCTTACATCGACGGCCGTCGGTGGGACGGCCCGATTGGACGGAGGACCGGCTGCATGGAGATCGTCTGGGGTTGCCTCTTGGCGGCGGCCGCGGGGCTCTGCGGCAGCGTGCCGGTGGGCTGGATCGCAGTGCGCCTGCGGCGCGGCGTCGATGTGCGCACCTGCGGCAGCGGCAACATCGGTACGGCGAACGTGATGCGGGTCGCCGGGCCGCGCCTCGCCGCCGTGGTGCTGACGGCGGATGTGTTGAAGGGGGTCCTGCCGGTCCTGGCGGCACGGCAGCTGGGCCTGGGACCGGCCTGGCAGGTGGCGGCGGCCGTCGCGGCCGTGGCCGGCCATAACTGGTCGCCGTTTCTCGGCTTCCGCGGCGGCAAGGGTGTCGCCACGAGCTTCGGCGGGCTTCTGGCGCTCGAGCCCCTCGCGGCCGCGGGCGTCGCCGCCGTATGGCTCGTCGCCGTCGTCATGACGCGCTATTCCAGTGTGGGGTCCATGGCCGCGGGCTTGGCCGCGCCGCTCTTCCTCGCCCTCCTCCGGGCGGGCACCCCCGAGGTGGTCTACGGCGTGCTCGGCGCCGCGCTGATTCTCTTGCAACACCGTGGGAACATCCGCCGCCTCCTGCGCGGCGAGGAGCTGCCCATCTGGCCTCCCTCCGGCGGCGGCTCGCAGGGCCCGGGCGCCGGCGCGAGCACGGGGGCGTGAGGCCCTTGCACGCCTTGGTGGTGGGTGCGGGCGCCGTGGGCGGGCTCTGCGCAGCCGCCTTGAACGCGGGCGGCGCGGACGTGACCGTCGTTTCGCGGAGCGGCGGCCGCAGCGGTGAGCTGCGCGTCCATGCCTGGGACGAGGTCCCTTCCGAGGCGGTGCGCCGTGCCGAGGCCGTCCTGGTCTGCGTGAAGGCATACGCCACCGCAGAAGTGGCGGATCGGCTCAAGGCGGCCGGGCTGCCGCCGGGCGCCTGCGTGGTGTCCCTGCAGAACGGTTTGGGGAACGAAGAGACGCTGGCCGCGGCCGGCGAAGGTTGGGCGGTGGTCGCCGGGGCGCTCACCACGGCCGTGCGGCGCGAGGGCGGCGGCGCGGCCGCCGCGA
>JADBKN010000057.1 GCA_014896375.1 Bacillota bacterium
CAGGCGGCGCCATGGCGGCGCGCGTTCCGGCCGGGCCGGCCCGTCATTTCATGCGCGCCCGGCGGTGAGGCACGTGCGTGTGCTATGCACACGCATTCTCGCCTTCCGTCCCACCACCGGCGTCAGTGCCCGCCGGCGGCGTCGGATCCCCGCCCGCCGGGGGCGCCGGCGGCGTCGGGCCGCCCGCGCGGACGGCGTCCCGCGTGCCGAACCGCGTCTGCACGATGGCGCCCACGGCGAGGGCCGCCACGAGGATGCCCGACACCCAGCCGACGACCGGCACGTAGTGCAGGAGGCCCAGGAGCGCCACGCCGGCAGCGAGGGTCAGGAGGGGGTCGCGCCCGGGCAGGATCTTCCGGCCCAGGAGCCCCGCCACCGCCACATAGCCCCCGAGCCGCCCGAGGGAGTAGGCGATCACGAGCGCCATCGCTACGGGGATGCCGATGATCGTGACGGCGATGAGTAGCACGGCGGGGTAGAAGAGGATCATCGCGGCCAGCCCGACCAGCCCGGTGCGGACGGGCTCGGCCTCGATGATCCCGCTCCAGCGGGCCACCGGCTGTGGGAAGAGCGCGTGGACCATGACGGCGAGGGCGAAGAGACCGGCCACGTAGAGGAGATACATGCCGGCGCCGAACCAGCCCCAGGGGCCCATGCCCGGCATGAACCAGCGCCAGTTGTCCATGCCTGGCATGCCGTGGTGGAAGGGAAAGGCGTTCGTCCATACTTGGCCGAAGACCTGGGCCCCGGGCGCGCGCTCCACGGTGCCGCCCATCGTGCGGACGTCGCCCCGGACCACGGAGTGCGGCCCCAGCGTGACCGGCCCGCCGAAGGTGACCACATCGCCGTCGACCTCGCCTTCGACATGGACCGGCCCGCCGAAGGCGATGACGTCGCCCGTCACGCGACCCAGCACGTCCACGGGACCGCCCATGGAGATGACGTCGCCGTCATGCACCTCATCCGCCGCAATGGTGATGGGTTGGCCCATGACGACCTCGCCGCCGCCGCTGGCCAGGGCCACCCCGGGCAGCCACACCACCGCCAGCAGTGCCAGTAGGATCGAGACGATGACGCTCTTACGCAGCCTCACGACACACCCTCCTTCAGGGTATCCGCGTGGATCCACGTCCGGCCGAGAAGCACGGCGGCGGCCACGACGGGGACGACGAGCACGGCGCCCAGCCAGGGGGCATGGGCGACCGTGACGCGCGCGGCTTCGGCGACCATCCAGGCGTAGCCCGTGAGCGCGAGGAGCGAGTGCGCCAGGTTCGCGACCTCCCGCAGGGCGGCCGCCCCACCGTCCAGGGCGGCGATGCCCGCCAGGGCCGCCAGAGACGCGCCTTCCGCCGCGGCGATCGCCGTGAGGGCGCGGCGCGGCCCGATGGCCGGCGTCCACGGGGCATCCGCGCCGCGAACCGCGGCGGCGGACGCCGATCGCGGACGCGGCGTGGGATGCGGCGCGCCCTCGACGGCCTGCATAATGCGGGCGCTCAAGTCCCGCGGAGGCTCGACCCACTCCAAGCGGGCGACGGCTTCCTCGATCGAAGGTCGGCGTCGCTGCGTCATCGTCATCCGCTCCCTTGTGTGCATTCCGCGGAGGCGGTCTGCCCGCGGGTCTCGGCCGGCGGGGTGATAAAGGTGGCGAGGCGTTGCCGCAGCTTCCGACGCGCCCGGAAGAGGCGCGCCTTCACGGCGGCCGCCGTGAGGCCGGTGATGCCGGCCGCCTCCTTCAGGCTGAAACCCTGGTGGTGGACGAGCAGCACGAGGAGGCGCTCATCCGCCGGCAACTCCCGCAGCGCCGCGGCCACCCGCACGAGAGAATCCCGGCGTTCGGCCGCCTTCGCCGGGTCGGGGTCCAAGGGCGGTGCGTCCTCAAGCTCGGCCGCGCGAGCGCGGGAGGCCTGGCGGCGGGACCAGTCCCGGCAGGCGTTGGCGGCGATGGCGAAGAGCCACGCGGAGAAGGGACGGCGTGAGTCGTAGCGGCCCAGGGCGCGGAAGGCGCGCAAAAACGCCTCTTGCGTGAGATCCTCGGCGTCCTGACGCTGGCCTGTGTAGCGCAGGCACAGGTTGAAGACGGCGCGCTGGTAGCGCTCGACGAGCGGCGCGAAGGCCTGGCGGTCGCCGGCGAGCACCGCACGGACCGAGGCCCAGTCATCGCTCGCGCGAGACCGGCCGGGTGCGGGCCCCGGGGCGTCGACGTCGCCGGCCATGGCATCGCCTCCCCACCCGGTGATACGCATCGCCGGCGAATCGGTTTCAGGGATCGGCGGCGTGGGCCCGCCGCGCCTCGATGACGTACACCATGCCCAGAGCCAGCCGCCGCGCCTGGACCGCGCGCAGCCCGGACCTCCGGACGAGTTCGAGCGGATCGCGGTTCCAGTGGCAGCCGATGCGACGGGCGTGCCCCGGCGCCGTGCGGTCCTGCCAGCGCGCGAGCCAGGAACGGTTGCTCCGGCCGTGCTCAAGCAGAAGGATGCGGCCGTCCTCCCGGCAGACGCGGCCCATCTCCCTAAGCGCCGCCACCGGGTCCGGGAACGTGCATGTGCTGAGCGTGGAGACGACGGTGTCGAAGCGGCCGTCCGGGAACTCAAGGGCCTGGGCGTCCATCACCCGGCAGGTGACGGCCCGTCCCAGGCGGCGTGCACGGCGCTGAGCGATCGCCAACATCCGGGGGCTGAGGTCCACCAGCGTGAGGGAGCACCCGGGAGGGTAATGGGGTAGGTTCTTCCCCGTCCCGGCCGCCACTTCCAGCACCGCGCCGCGGGCCTTCCGCACGAGGTGGCGCCGCAGGCGGCGAAGCAGGAGGAGCTCCGGCAGGGCTTCGCCGAGATCGTACCAGCGCGCGAGGTCGTCGTACTTCCGTTGGAGCTCCTCGGCCGTCCACAGGACGATGCCCGGTCTCTCCCCCATGAGCCACCACCCGGACCACTCATTCGACGCCGGCGCCCGGCGGCCTGTCGATCGCCTTCGGCGCGGGCGCGCGGCCGGTCGATCGCCCTCGACGCCGCCGCGGGGCATGCTACGCTCATCGCATGACGCAGCGCCGGGCATGGCTCCTGCTTCTCGCGGCGAACTTCTGCGCGCGGCTCAGCTATGAGCTGGTGCGAAGCCCGGCCTTGCCGCTGTTCGTCGTCGCCCTGGGGGGCTCGGCGGCGTGGGTGGGGCTCGCCGGCTCCGTGGCGGGCTGGGTGGGGCTCCTCGCGCGCCTGCCGGGCGGCGTGCTGGCCGACTCCGCCGGCACCCGCCGCATGATGGGGTGGGGCGGCGTGCTTTTCGCGGCAGGGCCCTGGGCGTACCCGGGCCTCGGCAGCCTGCCGGCCCTGCTGATGGTGCGCACGGGGCATGCGCTCGCGCCGGCGCTCTTCACGCCCGCCTCGGCCGCCGCGGCCAGCCGCGCCTGGCCCGGTCGCGCCGGCGAGGGCGTGGCCTGGGTGAGCGGGGCGAAGGCGGCGGCTTCCGTGGCGGGCGGGCTCCTGGCGGGGGCGCTCTTGGAACGCGTCGGCTTCGCAGGGCTCTTCGCGCTGGCCGGGTTGGTTGGGGCGGCCGTGCCGCTCCTCGTGTGGGCGATGCCGCGCGGCCGCGCGGGCGCGGATGCGGTGGCGGCGGAGACAGGGGCGGGCGCCGCGCCCGCGGGGGATGGGGCAGCCCCCGGCGCGGGCGCGGCTGCGGCCGCGGAGGGCGCCGCGCCCGCTGTGGCCGTCGCGCCCGCCGCGGCGCCGTCGCGCCCCGGCCACGGCCCCGCGCGCACGCGTGCGCGCGCCGCCTGGCGGGCTGCGGCCGCCGCGCTGCGCGACGGCCGTCTCTGGCGCGCGGCCGCCGGAGGCATGGCGGCGATCGCCGTGCAGGCCGCCTTCTACTCTTTTGTGCCGGTTTTCGGGCACGCGCGCGGCTGGGCCGCGCCGTGGCTCGGCGGGCTTGTGGCGGCGCACTTCGGCGTCTTGGCGCTGGCCTCGCCGTGGGCGGGGCGGCTCGTCCACCGGCGCGGATGGGGCGCGGCCACCGTCCTCGGCCTCCTCATGGGCGCGGGCGGCCTCGCCGCGTTCGCGGCCGCGCCCGCTCCGGTGTCCGCGGCGCTGGCGGCGGCGGGCACGGCGTTGGCGGTGGCCGTCACGGGCCCGGCGGCGGCCGCCGGCATGCTCGCCGCCGCCCGCCACGGCGAAGGCGCCACCCTGGGGCTCTGGGCTTCGGCGTTAGACCTCGGCGAGGCGCTGGGCGGCGTGCTCACCGGGGTGGCGGCGGCCGCCGCCGGCGTTCCCGCAGCGCTCGCCGCCTGGGCGGCGGTACTGGCCGTGTTGGCGGCAGCCACGCCGCGACTCACGGCGGCGGGCGGGATGCCCGCCGGGCCGCCGCAAGGAGGTCGCGACAGCGCGCGCCGGGCGGCACCGCCCGCCACCCATTGAGCCTGCTTGCGGCCGCACCGTGTCAGGTCGGCCGCTCATCCTCCGGGGCCGGCTCCACCCCCTCGGCGGCCGGGCTCGCGCCCGGGGTGTGAAGGCGCTTCCGTCCTGCGGATCGCGCCGCGGTGCCCCCGGGCGCGCCGCCGCCGCGCGCCGCGCCCTCCGCGTCCGCGCCGCCGCGCGCCGCGCCCCCGGCCGCGCCCGTGCCCGCGGCGCCCCCGCCCGCGTCGCCCTCGCCCGCCGCGCCCCCGGCCGCGCCGCCTTCGCGCCGCGCGCCGGCGCGGCCCGCGCGCCGCACGGCGTCCCTCAAGAGGTACTCGATCTGCGCGTTCACGCTGCGCAGCTCGTCGGCCGCCCAGCGCTCCAGGGCCGCGTAGAGGTCCGCGTCGATCCGCAATAGGAACCGCTTCTTCTGCGCCATGGCGGGCGCCGCTCAGTAGAGGCTGCCGATGTTGAGGACCGGCTGGGCTCCCCGCTCGCCGATCACGGCCACCATGAGGTTGTTGACCATCGCGGCCTTGCGCTCCTCGTCCAGCTCCAGCACGCCTTCCCGCTGCAGCTTCTCCAGGGCCATCTGTACCATGCCGGCCGCGCCCTCCACGATCTTCTGCCGCGCGGCGATGATCGCCGCCGCCTGCTGCCGCTGCAGCATCGCGCTCGCGATCTCTGGCGCGTAGGCGAGGTGGCTGAGGCGCGCCTCCAGCACCTCGACGCCCCCGGCCGCCAGGCGCTCCTGGAGCTCGCGCCGCAGGTCCTCGGCGATCTCCTCGGGATTGCCCCGCAGCGACCGCTCCTTCTCGTCATAGGCGTCATACGGGTAGAGGCTGGCCAGGTGGCGGAGCGCCGTCTCGCTCTGGATGGCGACAAATTGCTCGTAGTCCTTTGCTAACATGTATACCGGCGGCGGCGCGTCGGGGAGGCCGCAAGGCCTCCTTTTCCTTGCCGGTCCTCCCGGAACAGTCGGTGCCGGGCCTTTCCGGGCTCGCCCTCTCTCTCCAGCACCTCTTCGCCATGTTCGGCGCCACCGTGCTCGTGCCGTACCTCACGGGCTTCGATCCGTCGGTGGCGCTCTTCACCGGAGGTCTCGGCACGCTCATCTACATTCTTGTCACGCGCGGCCGCATCCCGGCCTATCTGGGCTCGAGCTTCGCGATCATCGGCGCGATGATCACGGCCTCGAAGTCCTGGGGCCCGGGCGCGGCGGTCGCGGGCGCCCTGGGTCTCGGGATCGTCTACGTCATCATCGCGCTCGTCATCGGCCGCACGGGGACGGGCTGGGTGGACCGGCTGCTGCCGCCTCCGCTCGTCGGCGCGGTCGTCATCGTCATCGGTCTCGGCCTCGCGCAGACGGCGCTCGGCATGGCGGGCCTCCTGCCGGGCGAGGGCGGCGTCAACCCGCTGAGCCGCCAGAGCCTTGTGGCGCTCACCACGCTCCTCATCATCATGGTCGCCGGCACGGCCTTGCGCGGCTTCGCGCGGGTGGTGCCGGTGCTCATCGGGATCGCCGGCGGGTACGTGATCGCGCTGGCGGCGGGGCTCGTCGACTGGAAACCGGTCGCGGCCGCGCCGTGGTTCGCGCTGCCGCACTTCGTGCCGCCCGCCTTCGACGCGCACGCGCTGCCGGCGGTGCTGCTCATCGCGCCCATCGCCATCGTCCTCGTGACGGAGCACATCGGCCACCTGCTCGTCACGGCGGAGATCGTCGGCCGGCCCTTCATGCGGGATCCGGGCCTCGACCGCTCGCTCCTCGGCGACGGGCTCGCCTCGACGGTCGCGGCCCTCTTCGGCGGCCCCCCGGCGACGACATACGGCGAGAACATCGGCGTGATGGCCATCACGCGCGTGTATTCCGTGCGCGTGCTCGCCGGGGCGGCGGTGATCGCCATCCTGCTCTCCTTTGTCGCGAAGCTCGGCGCCTTGATCCACAGCATCCCCTCGGCCGTCATGGGCGGCGTGTCGATCGCGCTCTTCGGTGTGATCGCGGCGGCGGGCATGCGGCTCTTCGTCGAGCACCGCGTGAACCTCGCGAGCCAGCGCAACCTGCTCATCGTGAGCGCCGTGCTCGTGCTCGGCGTGGGCGGCGCGCACATCAACTTCGGCCATTTCGCGCTGGACGGCATGCCGCTGGCGACGATCGCCGGGATGCTCCTCAACCTCCTCCTTCCACGGGAGGCGGAGGGCGTGGATGCGTGAGCGGCCCGCCTCCCCGGCGGCGGGGCCGCGTGGCATACTCGCAGTATGACGGCTGAGGACTTGCCCATCGCCCTCGTGACGGACGCCCGTTACCGCACGGCGCTGGCCGCCATCCGCGCGCTGGGGCGGGCGGGGGTGCCCGTCGCGGCGGCGGAGCGGGGTGATGTGCCCCCCGGGGACGTGCTCGGCTTCCACTCGCGCTACACTCGGGAGCGCCTCGCGCTCCCGCCGCCTGAGGAGGCGGAGGCTTACCTGGCGGCCATCGCGGATTGGGCGGCGCGCCGGCCGGGGCCCGTGGTGTGGCTGCCGGCGGCCGCCGCCTCCATGCGCGTGGCCGTCTTCCACCAGGACCGTCTGCCCCCGGGCGTGCGCACGGCGCTGCCCGCACGCGATGCGTTCCTCACGGCCGACGACAAGGCGGCGCTGCTCCGCACGGCGGCGGCGCACGGCGTCCCGGTGCCGGAGACGTGGGCGCGTGCTCCCGGGGAGACGGTGAGCGACTTCGCCCGCCGCGTGCGGTATCCGCTCGTCGTGAAGTATCGCAACGGCGAGGCGCTCGGGCTGCCGCCGGCGCGTCGTTACGCGGTCGTGCGCGACGCCGCGGCGTTCGAGCGCGTCTACGCGACCATGGACGCGCGGCAGCCCGGCCCCGTCGTGCAGGAGTACCTGCCGGGAGGCGGCTACGGTTTCGCGACGGTGATGGGGGAGGACGGCGAGCCGCTCGCCGCCTTCGCCCACCGGCGGCTGCGGGAGTACCCGGTGGGCGGGGGGCCCAGCTCGTTCGCGGAAAGCGTGCGCGATCCCGAACTGGAACGGCTGGGGCTCACGCTCCTGCGCGCGCTCCGCTGGCGCGGCGTCGCCATGGTGGAGTTCAAGCAGGACGCCGCCGGGCGCCACCGGCTGATGGAGGTCAACCCGCGCTTTTGGGGGTCGCTCGCGCTGGCGGTGGCGGCCGGGGTGAACGTGCCGCTCGCCTGGTACGCGCTGGCCGCCGGGCGGCCGTTTGCGCCCGTGCGCGCGTGGCCCGCCGGCGTGCGCCTGCGCTTCCTCTTCCAGGACGCGCTGGCCGTGCGGGACCTCGTTCGCGCGCGCCGGGCCGGCCCGGGCCTGCTTCTTCGCTGGATGTGGGAGCTCTTCGACGGCTCCGTGACGGACGGCGTGTTCCAGCGCGACGATCCACGCCCGGGCTGGGCCTACCTGCGCCGCTCGCTGCGGCGCGCGGGCGAGGCGGCGTGACCGCCCGGGAGCCCCTGGGGCCGTCGCCCGGCAGACGGAAGGGTGGGGCGCGATGAGCGCGATCGACCGCCTGCGGCCGCTCGGCCGCAGGGTGAAGGCCTGGCGGGCGCGTGAGGACGCGGCGTTCCTGGATCCGGTGCGGCGGATCACGCGCGTCGCTCTACCGGGAGAGCGGCTCGTCGCCATGACGTTCGACGACGGACCCACGGCGGCGCCCGCGCGCCCGGGCGGCAGCCGCCCGCTGACGCTCGTCCTCGCGGAGACCCTGGAGCAGTTCGGCGCCGCCGGCACGTTCAACGTCATCGGCAGCACGGCGCACGGCTACCCGGACCGGCCCGGCCGTCCCGGCACGCCGTACTGGAACGGCGTGCGCTACGACCATTACCCCGACTTCGGCGCGGACGGAGAGGCCGGCGTGGCGGCCCGGCCGGACCTGGCGCGGCGCCTTGTGCGGGGCGGCCACGAGCTCGCGAACCACTCCTACGCGCACCTGCTCTTTGGGCCGAAGCCGCTCGTCTATCGGCGGCGCGCCTCGTTCCGCGGCGCGGCGGAGGCTGCGGCCGACCTCATCCGCCTACACGAGCTCGTCGAGCGCGAGACCGGGCAGACACTGCGCCTCGCCCGGCCGCCCCACTACGTGGACCGCACGCGCGATGGCCGCACGGCCTACGATCTCTTCGACTGGATGGGCTACGCCTACCTCGCGGCGAGCTTCGACGGCGGCGGCTGGCTGCCGTCCTCCGGCGACTACCGCGCCGACGTCGATGCGATGGTGCGGCCGCTGGAGCGCGCGCTGGCCGCCGACGCGGACGCGCTCTGCGGCCAGATCGTCTTCCAGAAGGACGGCTACAACATGTCGCGGCAGGCTCCCGTGGTCGACGCGCTGCCGAGGCAGCTGGAACGGCTTGCGGCGGCCGGGTACCGGGTGGTGACGGTGAGCGAGCTTTGCACCCTCTCGCCGTTTTCGGACCTGCCGCCCGGCGGGCCGGTGCAGGCGGCCGCGGCGCGGCTCCTGCACGCCGGGTTCGCCGTCGCCTACCGCGACAACGCCGTGCGCCCGGCGCGCCGCATGACGGCGGCGGAGCTCGCGGTGACGATGCTCCCTCGGCGCGCGTGGCTGGCGGTGCTCGGGCGCCGGCTGGGCCTGGAGGGGGAGGCGCCGGCGTTGAGGGCGTGGGCGGCGGCGAACGCCGCACCCACGTGGCCCGCGGCGCCGCCGGCGCCGCCGGCGGCGGCAGGCCGCGCGCGGGCGCTCTACGCGGCCGCGTGGGCCTTCGCGCACGAGCTCCGGCTTTGGGGACGGAACGCGCCGCGCCCCGCGGAGGGCGTCGACGCCGACCGTCTCCGGCGGGCCGTGGCGGCGTGGCTGGACGCGGCCGTGGCGCAGGGCGCGATGGAAGGGTCACAGGCGCAGGCGCGCTGGAGCGCCGCCGGCGCGGCGCTGGAGGCGGCGCTGGAGGGCGCGGCCGCGCGCGGCGGGCGGGCACGATTGCGCGGGGAAGTGCTGCCGGCGCTGGCGGAAGCGCTCGCGCCGGCTGCGGATGCCGTGCCGCACGCCGTCAGCCGCGCTTCTCTCCGATGACGAGGACGTCGACGGGCGCGCCGGATCGGCGGACCTGCGCAGCCAGCGCGGCGTCGGCCGTCCAGAAGGGGCATGGGCCGCCCGGTGCCGCCTTGGCCACGGCGAGGAAGGCCGCGTCGTAGAGTGTGAGAAGCTCCAGGCGGCCAGCCAGGTCCCAGGCCGCCTCACGGATTTCGCGAGTGTCGATGAAGCGGACGCCGAGATCGAGGAAGTCCCGCCAAGCGCGTTCGGCGTCTCCCTTGGTGAGCACGCCCGCACGCACCTGCTTTCGCAGCGCGCTGCCGACCTCGGCCCACGCAAAGGATGGGGAGACGACCTCGCTGTCACCGTCGAGAAGACGCGCCGCCACATCACTTCCCGGTTCAGGGACGACGAGCTTGACGAGCACGGAGCTGTCGAGGCAGAGGAGGCTCAACTCGGTTCGCCCACCTTCCCACCGCCGGAATGGGCGACGCGCCCTTCGCGCAACGCTCGGATGTACTCGGTGGAATCCCAGGCTCGGCCGCCCTTCCTCGCGATCTCCCCGCGATGGCGTGCCAATCGCGCGAGTACGGCCTCGCGCTCACGCCGTTCCAGGGCGGACGAGATCAAGTCGACGACCGTGTCGTTGTATGTGGCGCGCTGCTCCCTGGCGACGGCCACCAGGCGCTCCCAGGTCGCCTTCGGCAAACGTACCGTGAACTGCTTCGTCTCCTGGTCCACCATGACCGCCTCCAGGGCAGAATCGCAGTACGATTCTACCATAGAATCGGCCGGCCAGTGCCCGTTTCAGTCGCCGCCCGACTCCTCCCACATGCGGCTGAGCTTCTGGTACGTCTCCGGGAAGTGGGCCTCATACCTTAAGTAGTGCGGGATGGGGTAGCGCACGCCGCCCTTGTGCGTCCCTTCCAGGCCGGCGACGATCTCCTCCGCACGCTCATAGGGGAAGCTGAACGCCATCTCGTGGTCCTGCGTCTGGCCGAAGACGCGGTCGCCGTAGCAGGGGAGGATCACCTGCGGCTCCCGTTCCCGCACGGCGCGGACGATGAGGTCCGCGCAGTCGGCGCGGGCCGAGAAGCGCGAGACGAGCTCCCCGCCGCGACGCCAGAGGGCGGCCGCCACGAGCACCATCACCTGCGCCGAGTTCCCGTAGACGACGACCGCGTCCGGCGTGAACGCCGCCCGTGCCAGCGGGCCAAGGACGACCACGCCGTGCTCCTCCGGCGGGAGCTTCGGCACGGCCGCCTCCGTGCGCGCGGCCGCCTCCTGCGTCTCCGTGTACATGCCGTGCGCCAGGCTGCCCCGCGTGTAGTACTCCAGGGCCGGCTTGAAGCCGAAGGCCACCTGGGCGATGGGGCAGGAGAGGTCGGCCGTGTCGACGGCCACCGTCCACCCGTACCGCCGCGCGATGCTCACGCCCTGGCAGATCGTGATGCGCGCGCCCAGGTCCTCCTTCGGCCGGCGCGCCTTCTCCGGCAGCGGCTCGCCCTGGGGCCAGATGCGCGCCGCCACGGGAAATGTGTCCGGCCGCACGTACCGCTCGATCGCAGCCGCCAACTGAGCGTTGTCCACCGGCTTCGCCCCCTGTTCGTGATCCCTCTCCGTCACTGCGGTTCACGCCTGGTAGCGGCGCCACTCCGGAAGCGCAGCCTGTTCCGTGTCGTGCCCGAAGAAGACGCGCGCCCCGGCGGACTGCGCCAGCTCCCGCAGGCGCGCCACACTGCGCTCCGCGCGCTCCGGCTCAGAGAAGGCGCCTGGCTCGCCCTCCCAGTTCTCCCGCGTGTAGACCGCGTCGATCGTGAGGAGGATCGGCGCCTCGCCGGCCGGCTCCACCAGCACCGAGGTATGCCCGGGCGTGTGCCCGGGTGTGTGCAGCAGGCGCAGCCCCGGCGCGAGCTCGCGGTCCCCGGCGTACGGCCGGTAGACCGGACCCTCCGGGAAACACTCGGGCCACACCTCGCCGCGCCGCGCCAGGGCGTGCTCCTCCTCCTGAAGGAGGACGGGCACGTCCGCGAACGCCGCGAGGCCGCCGCCGTGGTCGAAGTGCAGGTGCGTGGCCACGACCGCATCCACGTCCTGCGGCCGCAACCCCAGGCGCCCCAGGACGGCCGTGACGTGGTCGTCCGCCGTCATCTCAGGGAGGATGAGGCCCTCGTCCTCCGTGCCCTTGAAGTAGTCCGGGTTGGCCACGCAGGAGCGCGGCATGCCGGTGTCCACGAGGAAGAGGCCGTCCGCCGCCTCGATGAGGTACATCCAGATCGGCAGGCGGATCTTCTGGCCGCGCGGCCGCCGCGGCATGAGCACGGACGCGTCCACGACGCACCCGCCGGCCTTCAGCATGCGCAGCCGCCGGATCACGCGCCGCCCCCCTCGCGCCGGCGCTTCTCGGCCGCCTCCTGGAGCGCCTTGAACGCCTGGCGCGGCGGGTTGAAGACGTCCAACGCGAAGCAGCCCTTCTCATACGTGCGTGCCGAGTGCGGAACGTTCGGCGGGATCCAGTAGACGTCGCCGCGGCGGCACAGGCGCTTCTCGCCGTTGATGTCGAACTCGTATTCCCCGTCGATCACGAGGCCCATCTGCTCCTCCGGGTGGGAGTGCTCCGGCGCCACGCTGTGCGGCTCCATGTACACGAAACTCAGCATGAGGTTCTCGCCCCAGATGGGTTTCAGCACCAGGCCCGCCGCCGCCTCGAAGCCGGTGACCTCGTCCAGGTGGAAGAAGCGGCCCTTGCGGCTGCGGTCCTGGGCGCCCGACTCCACGTTGAAGTAGTCGCGGTTGAACTCCGCCACGTCCGTTCAGCCCCTTTCTTCCTTGAAGGGTGCGATCCCCTGGCTGACGCCGCCCGCCGCCGCGCCCTCTTCCTCGCGGGCGTCGTGGCCGAGCGCGCGGGAGATCGCCCTCCCGGCCGCCTTGATGGCGTCGAGGTGGCGCATGGCGGCGGCCCGGTCCCAGCGCACGCTCGGCCCGGCCACGGAGACGGCCCCCACCACGCGCCCGTCCTGGTCGCGCACCGGCACGGCCACGCAGAACACGCCCAAGATGAACTCTTCGTCGTCCAGCGCGTAGCCGCGCCGACGGACCAGCTCCAACTGCGCCTCCAGCTCCTCCGGGTCCGTCACCGTGCGCGGCGTGTAGGGCACGAGCTCCCTCGGCTCCACGCGCACGTCCGGACGGAAGGCCAGCACCGCCTTGCCCATGGCGGTGCAGTGGCACGGCACCCGGGAACCGACGTCCACGCCCCAGCGCAGCGCGTGGGCGGAGACGGAGCGCGCGACGTACTCGATCTCCCGTCCCGCCAGCATGCCCAGGTTGGCCGTCTCGCCGGTGCGCGCGCGCAGCTCGTCCAGCCGGCGCTGCACGACGGCCGGCAGCCCGCGGAGCCAGGCCGACTTCGCCCCCAGCCGGTAGCGGCCGTCCGGGCCTACGTGCACGAAGCCCCGCATCTTCAATGTGCGCAGCAGGCGGTGCGCCGTCGACTTGGCGATGCCGCTCGCCTGGGCGAGCTCCGTCAGGGACTGCGGCTGCTTGCGGATGAGCGCCTCCAGCACCGCGAGACCCCGGTCCAGCGCGCGCGTCGCGCCGGACGCGGACCCGTTCGCGCTCCCGGCGCCGGTTGCGGCGCCGTTCCGTGCCCCGGTGGCGGCTCCGTTCCGCACCCCGGCGGCGCGGGCCTCGCCGCCCCCGGCGCCCCCTGCGCCCCCGGCGCCGCGCCCCAAGGGCGGCCTAGAAGAGCTCGGCGTACTCGTTCACCTCCCAGTCGGTCACGTGGTCCCGGAAGCGCCGCAGCTCCGAGTTCTTGAGCGCCGTGTAGGAGCGGACGAAGTCGGCGCCCAGCATCTCCACGAGCACCTCGTCGCGGTTCAGCGCGTCCAGCGCCTCCTCGAGGCTCTGCGGCAGGGGCGGCAGGCTCGCGTCCGCGTAGGCGTCGCGGTCGACGACCGGCGCCGGCGGCTCCAGCTTGCGGCGGATGCCGTCGAGGCCCGCCGCCAGCACCGCGGCGAGGAGGTGATAGGCATTGTTGTCCGCGCCGGGCAGGCGGTTCTCCAGGTGCGTGCCCTGACCCCGTGCCTTGGGCACGCGGATCATGCACATGCGGTTCTCGTATCCCCAGGAGACGTTCGCCGGGGCGAAGGTGTACGGCCGCAGGCGCTTGTAGCTGTTGATCGTCGGGTTGGCCAGAGCGCAGATGGCGCGCGCGTGGGCGAGCTCCCCGGCGATGAAGTGGCGCGCGATGTCCGAGAGCCCGTCCGGCGCGTCGGGGTCGTAGAAGGCGTTCGTGCCGTCGAGGCGGTACAGCGAGTGGTGCAGGTGGGAGCCGCTGCCGCTGCGGCCCGTGAGCGGCTTCGTCATGAAGGTGGCGAGGTAGCCCTTCTGCTGCATCAGTTCCTTCACGGACGTCTTGTAGTACATCGCGTGGTCGGCGGCGCGCACGGCCGGCTGGTGCTTCATGGAGATCTCGAACTGGCCGGGGCCGTACTCCGTGTTCGCCGCCTCGATGCCCAGGCCGATGGCGTTGAGGCCCACCGAGATGGCGTTGAGGATGTCGTCCACCTGCGCCTGCTTCACCTCGGCGTAACAGTTGAGGCCCGTCCAGGAGGGCTCGTAGCCGTCGGGCGCCAGGCGCCGGAACACGTAGAACTCGAACTCGCACGCGGCGCGCGCGGTGAAGCCCTCCCGCCGCAGCTCCTCCACCACGCGGGAGAGGATGCGCCGCGGCGCGATCTCCACGGGGTTGCCGTCGAGGTCGTAGAGATCGGCGATCACGCGCGCCGTGCCCGGCGCCCAGGGGAGGATCGTGAACGTCTCCAGATCCGGGCGCAGGAGCCAGCTCCCGTACCCTCCGGCCCAGCCCCCGCCGGCCTCCAGGACGAAGTTGGCCGACGTGTCCACGGAGAGCATGGCGGAGGGATACTGCACGCCGTGCTCGATGACGTCCTCCAAGAACGCTTCGGCCGGAATGTTGCGCGCGCGCGCCACGTTGGTGTTGTCGTTGAAGACGACGCGCACCGTGCGGATGCCCCGCTCTTCGATCAGCCGGCGGACGTCCTGCGGTGTCACCCTGCTTCCCCCTTGTCCTGGCCGCGCCGCCGGTTCCATAAAGTGGAACGGAGACGCAGCGGGTTTCCGCGCCGTTTCGCCTTGGACGCGCTGATTCCTGCCTCGTGGGCGCGGGATCGCAGCGGTGGGCGTTCCGTGCGATGGGAAGGCGCGGCCGCGGCGCTCAATCCGCGCCCCCGCCGCGCGGGGAGAGGCGGCCGTAGACGCGCAGGGCGTTGCCGGCGAGCACGTCGCGTGCGGTCGCGGCAGCCTCCGCGGGCGAAAGGAAGTCCTCCTGGACCAGGCGGGAGAGCGCCTCCACCAGGGCGCGACGGTAGAGCAGCGATCCCAGGTAATGGAACTCCGGCAGGCTGTGCGCGTCCGAGGCGTAGAGCAGCTTTGTGGCCGGCGCCAGCCCCAGGAACTCGTGCACGAGGCCGGCGGCCAGCGCGCCCGCCTGCGGGATGGCGAGGGAGAGGTCGGCGAAGACGTTCGGGTAGATGTGCGCGAGATAGGCCGCCTCGGCCACATACGGGTAGTTGTGCAGGAGGACGATCGGTACACGGCGGAAGGCCGGTTCCTCGAGGATGCGCCGCAAGTGGAGGGGGTTGCCGAGGCGCAGGTCGGTGTCGCGGTCGCCGTGGCCCACGTGGAACTGGACGGGCAGCTCCAGCCGCGCCGCCTCTTCCAGCGCGCCCCAGAGCAGGTCGTCCAGAAGGGCCTTCTCCACGAGGCGCGGCGCGCCGCCCCCGGCGGCCGCCGCAGCCTCCTTCGTCCGGCGGAAGGCCGCCTCCGCCTCGGCGCGCGGCGGAGGCTCCACCGCCAGGCCGCTGCGGTAGGCGATGACGCTCTTCAGCCCGACGATGCCCTGCGGCCCGGCGGCCGCCCGGCGGATGCGGTCCTGCAGCGCCTCGCGCAGGTCCGCGGCCGAGGACGCGCCGGAGAGCAGCTCCGCCGCCGCGCGCTCAAGGCGCAGGACCTCCCGCACCTCGCACGGGGCAAGCCCCGCCATCTCTTCCACGCCCAGGTATTGTTCCGGCAGGAAGCCCGTATCCAGGACCAGCGTGCGCAGCCGCGCGCCCTCCAGGAGCATTCGCGCGTAGTCCGCGAAGGGTATGCCGGCGAGGCGCTCCCGCAGGGCCGCCTCCGCTTCCCCGGGAGCGGCCGGCGGCTCCCCCGGCAGGTCCCAGAAGGACCAGAGCCGGCGCACGCCCCAGCGGTAGGCCGTCTGGTGCGGCACGTGACGCTCCAGCGTTTCGTCGAAGTCGCTCTCGCTGAAAAGGCGCCGGAACGTGCCCTCCGCCACGGGCCGCGCCCCGCGCCGGAAGGCGTGCGCGTGGTGGTCCACGGCGGCTGTCGCCGCCACCGTCTCCTCCACCTCGGGAACCGGCTGCATCCGGCTCATCGGCATCCTCCTTCGGTCGGCGCCCCTCCGGCGCCGCAGGTCCCTGTTCTCCGCCGGCGCGCCGCTTCCTTGAGACGAGTTCCACAGCGTGGAACACGCCCTGCAGGGATCGCGGCCGCGGCAGCGAATCCAGCGCGAAACCCGCCCGGCGGCGGGCGTGAGGGAGGTTGCGATGTCACTCCTCGTGGTGGAAGGGCTGGAGAAGTCGTTCGCCGGCGTCCACGCGGTCGCGGGCTACCGCCTGGAGCTGCCCGAGGGGGCGATCCACGGCGTGATCGGCCCCAACGGCGCCGGCAAGACGACTCTCTTCAACCTCATCTCCGGGTACGTGAGGCCGGACGCGGGGCGCGTGCGCTTCGCCGGCCGGGACATCACGCACCTCCCCGCAGAGGCGCGCGTGCGGCTGGGCCTCGCCCGCACCTACCAGAACATCCGCCTCTTCAAGTCCCTGAGCGTCCTCGACAACGTCCGCGTGGCCGCTCAGTTGCACGGCTCCGCCCCGTTCCCGCACGTGCTCCTCTCCACGCCGCGCTTCCGCGCCTCGGAGGCGCGCATCCGGCGGGAGGCGGAGGAACTGCTCGACCTCTTCGGGTTGGGTCCGCACCGGGATGCCCGCGCCGGCAGCCTGCCCTACGGCCTGCAGCGCAAGCTGGAGATCGCACGGGCGCTGGCCGCGCGGCCGCGGCTTCTCCTGCTGGACGAGCCCGCCGCGGGCATGAACCCCGCCGAAGCCGCGCAGCTGGTGGCGCAGATCCGCAGCATCCGCGACCGCTTCGGCCTCACCATCATGCTCGTGGAGCACGTGATGCCGGTCGTCATGGGCCTCTGCGACCGCATCCAGGTCCTCGATCACGGGGAGATCATCGCGGAGGGGTCCCCGGAGGCGGTGCGGCGCGACCCGAAAGTCGTCGAGGCGTACCTCGGAACGGCGGTGGAAGCGTGACGGCGGAACTGGTGCTGGAGGACGTGCACGTGGACTACGGCGGCGTGGCCGCGCTCAAGGGCGTATCCCTGTCCGTGCGCGAGGGCGAGCTCGTCTGCCTCCTCGGCGCGAACGGCGCCGGCAAGTCGACGACGTTGCGCACGATCTCCGGCCTCGTGCGGCCGCGGCGGGGCGAGGTGCGCTTCGCCGGGGAGCGGCTGCAGGCGCTCAGCCCCTACCAGATCGTGGCGCGCGGCATCGTCCACTGCCCTGAGGGCCGCCATATCTTCGGCGGCCTCACGGTGCAGGAGAACCTCATGCTCGGCGCCGTGCAGCGGCGGGACGCGGCGGGCGTGCGGCGCGACCTGGACTGGGTGCTGGCGCTCTTCCCGGACCTCGCGCAGCGCCTGAAGCAGCGCGGCGCCACCCTGAGCGGCGGCCAGCAGCAGATGCTGGCCATCGCCCGCGCGCTCATGGCGAGGCCGCGCATCCTCCTCCTGGACGAGCCCTCCCTGGGCCTCGCGCCGGTCGTCGTGCAGACCATCTTCCGCGTGATCCGGGACCTGCACCGGCAGGGCACGACGATCCTCCTCGTGGAGCAGAACGCGCGCCAGGCGCTGGCCATCGCCGACCGCGGCTACGTGTTGGAGTCGGGGCGCATCGTCTCTTCCGGCACGCGGGCGGAGCTCGAAGCCGACGTGCAGATCGAAAAAGCGTACCTGGGAGCCTGAGATGACCCTCGCGGAACTCTGGGTGCAGCAACTCCTCAACGCCGTCAGCATCGGGAGCATGTACGCGCTCCTGGCCATCGGTCTCGCCATGGTCTTCGGGATCCTGCGGCTGATCAACTTTGCGCACGGGGACCTCTTGATGGTGGGCGCATACGTCCTCATCTACGCCGTCGCGGCCGGCATCCCGTTCTGGGTCGCCTTCCTCCTCTCGGTGGCGGCGGCCGCCCTCTTGGGCGTGCTCATGGAGCGGCTCGCCTACCGGCCGGTGCGCGGCCAGCACGAGGTGGTCCTGCTGCTCACCTCCTTCGGTGTGACGATGCTCCTCGAAAACAGCGCCATCCTCGCCTTCAGCCCGCGCACGCGGCCCTTCCCGCTGCCGGAGGCGCTGAGCGGCGTGTACCACGTGGGGCACGTGGTGATGAGCGGCATCGACCTCGCGGCGCTGGCGAGCGCCCTGGTGCTGCTCGTGGGGCTGAACCTCGTCGTCACGCGGACGAAGCTCGGCGTGTCCATGCGCGCGGCTGCGGAGGATCTCACGGCCGCGCACCTCGTGGGCATCCACCTCGACCGCGTCGTGCTCGCGGCCTTCGCCATCGGCTCGGCGCTGGCCGGCGTGGCGGGTCTTCTCTGGGCGGCCAAATCCGGCCGCGTGGAGCCGCTCATGGGCTTCACGCCCGTGCTCAAGGCCTTTGTGGCGACAGTCATCGGCGGGCTCGGCAGCATCGGCGGCGCCGTGCTCGGCGGCTACCTCCTGGGGCTCGCGGAAGTGGCGCTGCAGGCCGTGCTGCCGCCCGGCCTCACCGGCTACCGGGACGGCTTCGTCTTCATCCTCCTCATCCTCGTGCTGCTGGTGCGGCCGCACGGGCTGCTCGGCAAGGCGGAGGGGGATCGGGTGTGATCGAGCGCTGGCAGGCGCGCGTGCGGGCGATGTCGCTCTTGGCGGGGCTGGCGCTCCTCGCCCTGGCGCTGCTCGGGTTGCAGTACGGCGCCAGCACCTACGTGCAGCGCGTGGCCGTGGACATCGGCATCATGATCATCCTCACCGTCAGCCTGAACCTCTCCAACGGGTACACGGGCGTGTTCTCCCTCGGCCACACGGGCTTCATGGCGCTCGGCGCCTACGGAAGCGCCCTCTTGACGATGACGCCGCAGGTGAAGGCGCTCAACCTGCCGGACCTGCCGGCGTGGCTCGCGCACGTGCACCTCGGCTTCCTGCCGGCGCTCGTGCTCGTGGGGCTCGCGGCGGCCGCCGTGGCCTTGGCCGTCGGCTACCCGATCCTGCGCCTCACCGGACCGTACGTGGCCGTCGCCACGCTCGGCTTCCTCGTGATCGTACACATCGTCATCATCAACGCGCAGGCCTACACGCGCGGGGCGCGCACCTTCCTCGGCCTCGCGCCGCTCACGAACCTCTGGTGGGTCTACGGCGCGGTCGTCGTCACGATCTACACGGCCTGGCGCATCGTGAACTCGCCCATCGGGCGGGCCATGCTGGCGGTGCGCGAGGACCCGGTGGCCGCCCGCGGCGCCGGGGTGGACATCCTTCGCGCGCGGCTCTGGTCCTTCGCCGTCAGCGCCTTCTTCACGGCGGTGGCGGGTGCGCTCTGGGCGCACTTCATCCTCGCCTTCTCCGCCAGCTCGTTCTGGTTCGCCGTCACGTTCGAGGTCATCGTCATGCTCATCGTGGGCGGGCTCGGCAGCATCAGCGGCTCCGTGGCGGCGACGGTCGCGCTCTCGATCCTCTCGGAAGTGCTGCGCAACGCGGAGCGCGGCGTGACACTCTTCGGCTACCACACACCGGCGCTCTACGGGCTGAGCCAGATCGTCTTCGCGCTCGTGTTCATCGCGTTCATCGTGTACCGGCCGCAGGGGCTCTTCGGAGACCGCGAGTTCAGCCTGTGGCCCATTCTGGCGCGGTGGTACCCGCCGCTGCGAGAGGCGGTGATGGCCGGACGCCAGCTCGCGGAGTAGGGGAGGCCGGTCGGGTCGTGGTCGGCGCGCAGAACCGGGAGTCCAGAGAGGGAGACCACAGAAGGGGGTTGGATGACGTGACGGGAATGCGGAAGCGGAGTGCGGCGCGCGGGAGGCTCGCGGCCGCGGCGCTGCTCGCGGCGGGGGTCCTTCTCCTGACCGCGTGCGGCGGCGGGGGCGGAGGGCAGGCCGGCGGCGCCGGCGGTGGGTCGGAGACCGGCGGGGGCGGCGACGTCATCAAGATCGGGGCCGACTTCAACCTCACGGGCAGCGTCTCGTCTCTCGACGTGCCGGCCTTCCGCGGCGCGCAGCTGGCTGCGGAAGAGGTCAACGCGAAGGGCGGGGTGCTCGGCAAGAAGATCCAGCTCATCTCCTATGACGGCAAGTCCGACCCGGCGACGGTCGCGAACATCACCACGCAGATGATCGAGAACGACAAGGTCGTCGCCATCACCGGCTTCACGGACACGGACTCGGCGCTGGCGGCGGGGCCCATCGCCCAGGCGGCGGGCATCCCCTTCCTCACGACGGGCGCCACCTCGCCCAAGCTGCCGGACCAGGTCGGCGACTTCATGTTCCTCGTGCCCTTCGGCGACAACGTGCAGGCGGCGGCCATGGCGGAGTTCGCCTACAAGGAGCTGCACGCCAAGACGGCCTACCTCCTTTTGAACAACGGCTACGAGTACACGCACCTCCTCGCCCAGTACTTCAAGGATCGCTTCACGCAGCTGGCCGGGCCCAACTCGATCCTGCTCGAGGACACGTATGAGGCGAGCGACACCGACTACTCCGCGCAGATCGCCAAGTTCAAGGCGCTGCCGCAGAAGCCGGACTTCCTCTTCATCTCGGCCTACCCGGACGAGGTCGGTTCGGTGGTCAAGCAGTTCCGCGAGGCGGGCGTGACGCTGCCCATCTTGGGCGGCGACGGCTACGACACGCCGCTCCTGACGCAGGTGGCCGGCGAGAAGGCGGACGAGGTCTACTTCTCCACCCACTCGTACATGGACCCGCAGAACGGCACGCCGGCGATCAAGGCGTTCATGGAGGCGTACAAGAAGAAGTACGGCGACTACCCGGAGAACGCGTTCGCGGCGATGGGCTACGACAGCGTGAACCTGCTCGTCGACGCCATCCAGCGGGCGAACTCGACCGACCCCAAGGCCATCCGCGACGCGCTGGCGCAGACGAAGGGCTTCCAGGCCATCAGCGGCGAGATCACGTACCCCGAGGGGAAGCGCGTGCCGCAGAAGGCCGTGACGATCATCCACGTCGTCAAGGGGAAGCTGACGCTGGCGAAGCAGTGGGTGCCGGAGGTCGTGCCGGCGCCGTAGCGGCGCGGGCGCGCGGAACGGAGGCGAAGCGCCGGCATGACGCTCATCGAACGGTACGGGCGCCACCTGCCCGTGCCTCCGGACGTGGCGCCGGTGAGCCTGGGGGAGGGCGGCACGCCGCTCCTCCCCAGCCGCCGGCTGGGACCGGCTCTGGGGCTGGACCTCTGGTTCAAGCTGGAGGGGCAGAACCCCACAGGCTCCTTCAAGGACCGGGGGATGACGGTCGCCGTGACCCTCGCGCGGGCGCGCGGGGCGCGGGCCGTGATCTGCGCCTCCACGGGCAACACGGCGGCGTCGGCGGCCGCCTACGCCGCCCGAGCGGGGCTGGCGGCGGCCGTGGTGGTGCCGCGCGGCCGCGTGGCGCGCGGCAAGCTGGCGCAGGCTCTGGCCTGCGGCGCGGAGGTGTGGGAGATCGAGGGCGACTTCGACCGCGCCCTGGAGCTCGTGCGTGCCACGGCCGCGTCCGTGCCGGCGGTGGCCCTCGTGAACTCCGTCAACCCGGACCGCCTGCAGGGCCAGAAGACGGCCGCGTTTGAGATCTGCGACGCGTTCGCCGGGGACCGCCCGCCGGACGCCGTCGTCCTCCCCGTGGGGAACGCCGGCAACATCACGGCCTATCACATGGGGTTCGAGGAGTACCGCCGGGCGGGCCGCCTGGCGGCGCTGCCGGCGATGATCGGCGTCCAGGCGGCGGGGGCGGCCCCCTTGGTGCTCGGCCGGGACGTGCCGAACCCGGAGACGGTCGCGACGGCGATCCGCATCGGCCGGCCGGCGAGCGCCGAGGGTGCCCGGCGCGCCGTCGCGCAGACGGGCGGCGCGTTCGCCGCCGTGCCGGACGAGGCGATCCTGGATGCTCAGCGGCGCCTGGCGGCGGAGGAGGGCGTCTTCGTGGAGCCCGCCTCCGCCGCGCCTGTGGCGGCGCTGCTGGAGGCCGCCGCCGGGCGCGCGCCGGAGGTGGCGGCGCGCGTGCGTCCGGGCGTGCGCGTGGTCTGCGTGCTCACGGGACACGGTCTCAAGGATCCCGATGCCGGCGCGCGCCTGGGGCGGCCGTCCCGGGTGCTGGAGGCGGAGCCGGCCGCCGTGGCGCGGGAGCTGGATCGCCTCGCGGGGGGCGGTCCGGCGGCGTGAGCCGGCCGCTCCGCATCCGCGTGCCCGCCACGACGGCGAATCTCGGCCCGGGCCTCGACGCGCTCGGCGCGGCGCTGGACCTCTGGAACGAGGTCGCCTGGACGCCCGGCGCGCCGGGCTCCGGGCTCATCGTGCGCGCGGGCGGCGAGGGTGCGGCGGAGCTGGCGCGGCCCGGCGTGCCGAACCTCGTCCTCGGCGCCTGGCGCTGGCTCTTCGAGCGCGAGGGCCGGCCCCTGCCTGACGGCGAGCTGCGCCTGACGAATCGCATCCCCTTCGCACGGGGACTGGGCTCCAGCGCGGCAGCGGTCGTGGGCGGGCTGGCCCTCGGGCGTGCGCTTCTCGGGCAGCCGATCGACGCGCCGGAGGTCTTCGCGTGGGCCGCGGAGATCGAGGGTCACGCCGACAACGTGGGGGCGGCGCTCTACGGCGGCGTGCGCGCGGCCTTCCCCGCCGAGGGCGGCGCCCTGCGCAGCGTGCACCTGCGGCTGCGGCGGCGGCTGCACGGCGCCGTCGTCTGGCCGGAGGCGCGCGTGTCCACGGCCGAGGCGCGCGCCGCGCTGCCGCCGAGCGTCCCGCTGGAGAGCGCCGTGGCCTCCCTGCAGCGCACGGCCGCGGTGGTCGCCGCCCTCGCGTCCGGGGACGAGGAGGCCCTGCGCGCGGCCATGCGCGACGGCCTGCATGAGCCGGCCCGCACCCGCCTGGCGCCGGGGCTGGCGGAGGTCCTCGCCTGCGCGCGGGAGGAGATGCGGCTGGCGGCGGCGCTCAGCGGCTCCGGGCCGGCCGTGCTGCTGCTCTCCTTCGAACCGGTGCCGCAGGCGGCGGTGGAGCGGCTCGTGCGGCTGTGGGAAGGGCTCGGCGTGCGCGCGCACGGGCGGCGCGTGCGCGTGGGCGGCCGCGGCGCGCACCTTGCGGCGCCCAGGGCACGCCGCGGGTGAGGCCGGGTCCGGCGCGCCGCGCACCCGTGGCATGATGGAAGAAACCGCGCCCCGCATCCTGCGGGGCGGCGAGGAGGCTGAACGCTGTGTCCCACTCCACATCCGCCCAAGACCACGCCGGCCGCGTGGCGCTCGTCACGGGCGCGAGCTCCGGCCTCGGCCGCGCCGTGGCCGAGGAGCTCGCCGCGCGCGGCGCGTCCGTGCTCCTCGCCAGCCGCAACCGCGAAAAGCTCGCTGCGGCCGTCGCCGCCATCGAGGCGGCCGGCGGGCGCGCCGCCGCCTTCGCCGCCGACATGACCCGGCGCGCCGACATCGAAGCGGCCGTGGCGGCCGCCGTGGAGCGCTTCGGCGCGCTGGACGCGGTGCTGTTCAACACGGGCGGCCCGAAGCTCGGCAGCTTCCTCTCCCTCACGGACGAGGACTGGCTCGAGGGCATGGACGCCACGCTGCTCGCCTTCATCCGCACCGTGCGCGCCGCCGTCCCCGTGCTGCGCGCCGCGCCGGACCGCCCGGCGCACATCCTGGCCATCCTGTCCTCGTCGGTCAAGGAGGGCATCGACAACCTCACGATGTCCAACACCTACCGTCCGGCCATCGCCGCCCTCATCCGTACGTTAGCGAGGGAGCTGGGGCCCCGCCACATCCTCGTCAACGGCGTGGCGCCCGGCCGCTTCATGACGGAGCGGGTGGTGGAGGTGGACCGCGACGCCGCCGCGCGGCGCGGCATCACCGAAGAGGAGGCGCGCGCGGAGATGGAGGCGCGCATCCCTCTCGGGCGCTACGGTCGGCCGCGGGAGCTGGGTCGCGTGGCCGCCTTCCTCATGGGCCCCGAGAATACGTACGTGACGGGCCAGACGCTCCTCGTGGACGGGGGCCTCGTACGCGGGCTCTGAAGGCGATACCTTCCCTTGGAAGATCATGCCCGCGCCCCCCCGATCGTAGAGTCAATCCCAGAGGAACGGTGCAGGGAGCTGACAGACACGATCGGAGTGTGGGTCGGCAAGAGCAGCCGCGTCCTGCTCCGCCTGGTCGGCCGCCGGGCGACGAGCTTCCCCGGTCTCCTGGCGCTGCGCGTCTCCCCGCGCCTCATGCGCAGGCTGGGGCGCCAGCTCCGCTCCTGCACGGTGGTCACGGGCACGAACGGCA
Organism: Bacillota bacterium; assembly: GCA_014896375.1. Lineage (GTDB taxonomy): Bacteria > Bacillota > Sulfobacillia > RBS10-35 > Bu92 > Bu92. The sequence continues at coordinate 23,997 of JADBKN010000057.1, forward strand.
AGACGACGACCTCCGTGATGCTCGCCACCGTCTTCCGTTCCAAGGGGCCCTGCGTGCACAACGCCTCCGGCGCCAACCTGCGCCAGGGGCTGATGAACGCCCTCATCACCTCGGCGGACTGGCGCGGCCGGCTGCGCGCCGACCGCGCCGTCTTCGAGGTGGATGAGGCCACCCTGCCGCTCGTGGCGGCCGACCTGCCGATCGACTTCGTCGCCGTCACGAACGTCTTCCGGGACCAGCTCGACCGCTACGGGGAGATCGACACGGCCCTGCAGCTCATCATCGACGGCATCCGCCGCACGCGCGCAACGGCCGTGCTCAACGCCGACGACCCCCTCGCGCGCCACATCGGCCTGCGCTGCGGCCGCCCGACCGTCTATTTCGGCATGGCGCGCCAGCTGGCGCGGCCGCCGGAGCGGGAGCAGACGCGCGACGGCGAAGCCTGCCTGCGCTGCGGCCACCGCCTGCGCTACGACGGCTACTTCTACGGCCAGCTGGGGCTCTACTGGTGCAGCCACTGCCGTTTCGCGCGGCCGCCCCTGGACTTCACAGGCCTCTATGACGGCACCGCGCTCCACGTGACGGAGGGGCGCTCCGGCCCCGAGACCTACGAGCTGCCCGTGCGCGGCCTCTTCAACGCCTATAACGCCCTCTGCGCCATCGCGGTGGCGCGCCTCAACGGCTTCCGCCCCGCGGAGATCGCCGCCGCGCTGAAGCGCTACCGTGGGCCGGCCGGCCGCATGCAGGTCTTCGCCACCGAGCCGGTCTCCATCCTTAGCCTCATCAAGAATCCGGCCGGCTGCGACTCCATCCTGCAGGCCATCTGCCGCGAGCCGGGCCCGAAGGTGCTCTGCGTGGCCATCAACGATCGCGCCGCCGACGGCCGCGACGTATCCTGGCTGTGGGACGCGGACTGGGAGCTCGTCCCCGAGAGGTGCGGCGTGGCACAATGCGTCACGACGGGCACGCGGGCGGAGGACATGGCGGTGCGCCTGAAGTACGCCGGTTACCCGACCGGCCGGATCGAGACTACCCCCGACCTGGAGGACGGGATCCGGCGGGCGCTGCGGGCGGCGCGTGCGCTGGGGGGCCTGCCGGTGCACGTGCTCACGACGTACACGGCGCTGCACGAGGCGGCGCGGATCCTGGAGAGCCTCGCGGCGGAAGCGGCCGCGCCGGAGCGCCCGTAGGCGCGCCGTCGCGTGGGAGGCTGCGCACCCTGCGCATCGCCCACCTCTACCCGGACGTGCTGAACCTCTACGCCGACCGCGGCAACGTGCAGACGCTCCTGCGGCGCTGCGAGTGGCGCGGCCTGCACGCGCACGTCACCCCCGTCCGCCGCCATGACGAGGTCCGCCTGCGGGACTACCACCTGGTGCTCATCGGCGGCGGCTCCGACCGCGAACAGGCGCTCGTGGCCGAGGCGCTGCGGCGCCGCCGGCGCGAGTGGAAGGCGGCCGTCGAGGACGGCCTGCCGGTGCTCGCGGTGTGCGGCGGCTACCAGCTTCTTGGAGAATACTACCAGCTGCCGGACGGCACGAAGGTGCCCGGCCTCGAGCTTCTCGACCTCGTCACCACGGCCGGCCGGCCGCGGCTGATCGGCAACATCGCGATCGAGTCGCCCGAAGTGGGCACCGTCGTCGGCTTTGAAAACCACGGCGGCCGCACCGTCCACCGGCACGCGCCGCTCGGCACCGTGCTGCGCGGCCACGGCAACAACGGCCGCGACGGCTACGAGGGCGTGCGCTACCGGAACGTCGTCGGCACCTACATCCACGGCCCGCTCCTACCCAAGAACCCGCGCCTCGCCGACTTCCTCCTGTCCCTCGCCGCCGCGTACGCGGGGGTCGCGGTGGACTTCCCACCCCTGGATGACGAGTTGGAGTGGGCCGCCCACCGCGCCTTCCTCACGCGGCACGCGGGCGTGCGCGGCCCGCGCTGAGGCTCGCCCAGCGGGGGCTCACTTGCAGCCGGAATCCGGGTTCAGCGACTGCGCCGGCACCACTGTGCCCGTGTAATGCTGGAGGATGTAGTCCTTGACCTCCGGCGTCACGAGCGCCTTCGCCAGCTCGCAGAGGGCGGGCTTGCCCTTGTCCTCCGCGCGCACGGCCAGCACGTTGGCGAAGGGCGACTCGGCCCCCTCCTGGATGAGCGGTTTCGGGTCCTTGAGGATGCCGGCCTCCTTCGCCTCCAGCACGTAGTTGCCGTTGATCGCGGCCGCCGCGAGGTCGTCCAGCGAGCGCGGCAGAAGCTCCGGCTGGATCTCCTCGAACTTGAGGTGCTTCGGGTTGGCGACGATGTCGTCCACCGTGCTCGTGTAGGAGCCGCCGTTCTTGAGCTGGATGAGGCCCGCCGTCTGCAGGAGAAGGAGCGCCCGCGAGACCGAGGTGGGCGAGTTCGGGATGCCGACCGCGTCGCCGTCCTTCAGCTGGTCAAGGCTCTGGATCTTCTTGGAGTACACGCCCATCGGCTCGATGTGCACCTTCGCCAGCCAGACGAGGTTCGTGCCGTGGTGCTGGTTCCAGTCCTCGAGGTAAGGCACGTGCTGGAAGTAGTTGGCGTCGATGTCGCCGGCCGAGAGCGCCTCGTTCGGCGCGATGTAGTCCTCGAACTCCTTCACCTCGATGTCGATGCCCTTTTTGGCGAGCATCGGCTTGACGACGTCGTTGAGGATCTCGGCGTGCGGCGTGGGCACGGCGCCGACGACGAGGTGCACGCGCTGCGCCTCCGAGGCGCCGGACGCCGCGGAGCCGCCGCCGGCCGGCGCGCTGCCGCAGGCGGAGAGGAGAAGAGCGGCGACGAGGACGAGAGCGACGCTGAAACGCTTCATGCGATGGACCTCCTTGCGCGGATGTGTTGGGCGATCGTTTCTCCGAGGAACTGGACGGCCTGCACCATGGCGACCAGCAGCACGACGGCGCCGAGAAGGATGTCCGCGCGGTACCGCTGGTAGCCCGCGCGGTAGCCGAGGTCGCCCAGCCCGCCGCCGCCGATGGCGCCGGCGACGGCAGAGAACTCCAAGAGGCTCACGGTGGCGATCGTGATGCCGAGCACGAGCCCCGGAAGCGCCTCCGGCAGCAGGACCTTGCGCACCATCTGCCAGGGCGTGGCGCCCATGGAGAGGGCGGCCGTGATCACGCCGGCGTCCACCTCCAAGAGCGCCTGCTCCACAAGGCGCGCCACAAACGGCGTGGCGCCGACGGTCATCGGCACCACGGCCGCGCGCGTGCCGATGGCCGTGCCCACGATGAGCCGCGTCAGCGGGAAGAGCGCGACCATGAGGATGAGGAAGGGCACCGAGCGCGCCGTGTTGATGAGCACGCCCAGCGCGCGCTGCAAGGCCGGCAGCGGCATGACGTGCCCTGGGCGCGTGATGACGACGAGCACGCCCAGGGGGAGACCGAGAAGCGCGGCAAAGAGGACGCTGGCGCCGACCATGTCGAGCGTCTCAAGCGTCGCCTGGGCGAGTTTCGGCCACACGTCGGGGTTCACGCGATGGCACCCCCCTCCTGCTGCCGGTAGGCGGCGACGATGCGCCGCGCCGCCTCCGAGCGCGTGTCCTCGATCACCTGCGCCACCGGCCCCACCTCGGCCACACGGCCGTCGGCGAGCACGGCCACGCGGTCGCAGATGGCCTTCACCACAGACAACTCGTGCGTGATGATCACGATCGTCAGCCCCAGCCGGCGGTGGATCTCTTTAAGGAGATCGAGGATCTGGCGCGTCGTGACGGGATCCAGCGCGGAGGTCGGCTCGTCGCAGAGCAGCACCTTTGGATGGGCGGCGAGGGCGCGCGCGATGCCCACGCGCTGCTGCTGGCCGCCGCTGAGCTGGGCCGGGTAGGCGTCGGCCTTGTCCGCGAGGCCGACAAGCAGCAGCAGCTCCGCCACGCGCCGCCGGATGGCCTCGCGCGTCCAGCCGCGGATCTCCAGCGGCAGGGCGACATTGCCGGCGGCCGTCCGGGAGCTCAGCAGGTGGAACTGCTGAAAGACCATCCCGATCTCCTGCCGCGCGCTGCGCAGCTCGCGGCGGGAGAGGCGGGAGAGGTCGCGCCCGTCGATGACGATGCGGCCGCGGTCGGGCCGCTCCAGGAGGTTGAGGCAGCGCTTCGGACCCTGGCTCCGAGACCTTCGCGCCGGACAGAGGCGCCCCCCGCATCGGCACCATCTGGCGCTCGCCCGACCACGCGCGGACGCTCCGGCGCATCGCCGAGAGCGCGGAGGCCTTCTACCGGGGCGAAGCTGGCCGAGCGCATCGACGCTTTCGCCCGCCGGACGGGCGGCTGGCTGCACGCCGGCGACCTGGCCGCCTTCCGCCCCGGGTGGGACTTCGCCCTCTCCCGCGTGCCGCAGAGCGAGCGACGCGGCGTCGGCGAGATGGTGATGGTGCGGCTCGGCCAGCTGGCCTGCCTGCCGCTCTTCATGATGGGCGCGGCCCTCGGCGTCGGCATGCGCTTCTGGGACGCCTTCTGGGCGATCCTTCTCGGCACGGTGCTGCTGGAGATCGTCTCGGCGCTCATCGGCATCGCGGGCGCGCGGGAAGGCGTGTCCACCTACGTGCTCAGCCGCTGGACCGGCTTCGGCCGCGTGGGCACGACGATCCTCAGCCTCGTCACGGCGATTTCGGGCATCGGCTGGTTCGGCGTGCAGAACACGGTATTCGCTGAGGGCCTCAACTCCGCATTCGGCGGGCACCTCGGGATGGTGGCGGCGAACATCATCGCCGCGGCGGTGGTCGTCGTCATCGTGGTCTACGGCTTCCGCTGGCTCAGCTGGACGGCGACGATCGCCGTGCCGGGCTTCCTCGTGGTCGTGGCGTACGGTCTCGTGAAGATGTTCCAGGGTCATTCGCTCTCCTCGCTGATCGCCTCGGCCCCGCCCGGCGCGGCCATGAGCATCGGCGCCGGCGCGACGGTCGTGGCGGGCGCGTTCATGGTGGGCGCCATCGCCACGCCGGATATGACGCGCTACATGCGCAGCGGGCGCGACGTCGTGTGGATGACGATCATCGCCTTCACCACGGGCGAGATCCTCATGGGCATGACGGCGGTGCTGATGGCGCACGCGACCGGCACCGCGGACGTGGTGACGATTCTGCTGAAGCTCTCGGGTGTCGTCGGCGGCCTCATGGTGGCGTTCTCGACGATCAAGATCAACGACTGGAACCTCTACGCGCCGTCCCTGGCGATCACGAACCTGTGGGAGTCGGTCTTCGGGCGGCCGATCAACCGCGCGTGGGTCACGGTGGTCGTGGGGGCGCTGGGCACGGCGCTGGCCATCGGCGGCATCCTCAACCTCTTCGTGCCGTTCCTGACGCTCCTCGGCGTGACGCTGCCGCCCGTCGGCGGCATCATGATGGCCGACTACTTCATCCTCAAGACGCACCGCAAGGAGCTTGAGGCGACGCGCGCGAAGGGCACGCTGCCGTCGTCCTACCCGACGGTGAACGTGGCCTGCCTCGTGGCCTGGGCGGTCGGTTCGGTGACGGGACACGTGGTGACGTGGGGCATCCCCTCGCTGACGGCGCTGATCGTCGGCGGCGCGGTGTACGTGGTGCTGATGAAGGTGCTGCCGCAGTCGGTCGTGTTCCCGGTGGAGCGGCGGGCGACTTCGGTGGCGGTGCAGGCGGACTGAGGCGCGGCGGCAGCGGGGGCAAGTGCGGCGCGCGGCGGGCGGCCCGGGACTCGATCCCGGGCCGCTCTTCAGTGGTACGATGTCTCCAACCGGAGGCGCGTGGAGCGTGGATCTGGAGCAGGTCGTACGAGCCCTGCGCGACGCCCTGGCGTCCGAAACGGACGTGCTTTCCGCGTGGCTGTTCGGGTCCGCGGCTCGGGGCGCTGCCCGCCAGGATTCGGATCTGGACGTCGCCGTGTGGATGAAGGAGATGGACCAGGGTGACCCAGAGGCAGAGGGCGCCGACCACGAACAGCTCGGTGTAGACGAGGCTCAGGACGGCCGACGGCGCTCCTCGCCCCCCGCCCAGAGGAAGCGAGACCGCTGGCGGCGCGCCAGGTGCCAGCACCCCCGCCACCAGGAACCAGACCAGGCCCCGATCGCCACGGGGATGCCCAGTTGCAGAGACTCGCCGGGCTGTCGAGCACGGTGCCGCAGTCGACCAGCCTCGGCGCGGCAGCCACGCCAGCGCCCAGTGGAGTGAGCGTCAGGTAGGCGGAGACGGCGGCACCGGCACCGGCCAGCCTCCCAGGCGGATGGCCAGCGGCCGGCCGGGGCCAGGTCGGGGCCGGCCCGGCCGACCGGCGGCCCGGGGTGCCTGAAGCGGAGAGTCGCCGCTCACGGAAGCCGGACCCCTGACCGCAGGCGAGCTGCACACCTCGGTGCAGGCTGGCCGCCGGCTTCCACCCTGGCAGATGGCGGCGGTCAAGGCCAATCCCCGCCAGCGCGTGGCCCTGGCCGCGGGCGCCTCCCCTGCGCCACCTCCCGGCGAAGCCCTCCCTGTCTTGCCCTTCAAGACCTCCGGCGAGCGGCGAGCCGACCCAGTACGTCCTCCCCACGATGAGGAAGGGACGATCCGTCGGGACACGAGGCGGCGGACCCGTCCGCTTCCTCGGGCGTGGGTTGAGCGCGGGTACCGGCCGTCGACCCGCACGCGGCCCGCCATCTCGATGGCGCGGACGGCGAGAGGGGCTGCCAGGCTGGCATGGAGAAAGGCAGCCGTCGGCGTGTCCCCCGAGGATGAGGTGATCGTTCGCGATGAGGATCGGCATCGATGTCGGCGGGACGAACACGGACGCCGTGGCCGTCGAGGGCGGCCGCGTGGTCAAGGCCGTCAAGACCCCGACCACGAAAGACGTCGGCGACGGCATCCGCAAGGCGCTGGCGGAGCTCCTTGAAGGGCTCGACCGCCGCGCCGTCACCGCCGTCATGCTCGGCACGACGCACTTTGCGAACGCCGTGGTGGAGCGGCGCCGCCTCACGCCCACGGCGGCCGTGCGCCTCTGCCTGCCGGCGGGCGCCTCGCTCCCGCCCATGTGCGACTGGCCGCGCGACCTGCGCGCCATCGTGGACGCGGGCGTCTACCTGACCACGGGCGGCCTCGAGTTCGACGGCCGGCCCATCGCCGAGCTCGACGAGGCGCACCTGCGCCGCATCGGCCGCGAGCTGCGGGAGCGCGGCGTGGAGGCCGTGGCCGTGTCCGCCGTCTTCTCCCCGCTCAATGCCGAGATGGAGGAGCGCGCCGCCGCCATCCTGCGCGAGGAGCTGCCGGGCGCCGTCATCACGCGCTCCACGGAGATCGGCCGCATGGGCCTCCTGGAGCGCGAGAACGCGGCGATCCTCAACGCCTCGCTCGTCCGGCTGGCGCGGGAGATCGTCGCCGCGTTCAAGCGGGCGCTCACGGATCTGGGCCTCGACGCGCCCTTCTACATCACCCAGAACGACGGCACCCTCGTGCGCGCCGAGGTGGCGGCGGAGACGCCCGTCGTGACCTTCTCCTCCGGACCCACGAACTCCATGCGCGGCGCCGCCTTCCTCACCGGAGAGAGCGACGCGGTCGTGGTCGATATCGGCGGCACCACCTCGGACGTCGGCGTGCTCGTGCGCGGCTTCCCGCGGCCGGCCGCGGCCACGGTGGAAGTGGGCGGCGTGCGCACGAACTTCCGAATGCCGGACGTGTACTCGCTGGGCCTGGGCGGCGGCAGCATCGTGCAGTGGGAGCCGTTCGCCGTGGGGCCGAAGTCCGTGGGCTACGAGCTGACGCGCAAGGCGCGCGTCTTCGGGGGCGACGTGTGGACGGCGACGGACCTCGCCGTGGCGGCCGGCTACGCGGACGTCGGCGACCGATCCCTCCTCCCGACGGTGGAGCGCTCCAAGGTGGAGGCGGCCGTGGAACGGATGCACGTCATGCTGGAGGAGGCCATCGACCGCATGAAGACCTCGGCCGAACCGGTCCCCGCCATCGTGGTCGGCGGCGGCAGCATCCTCGTCCGCCGGCCGCTCGCCGGCACCTCGCGCACGCTCAAGCCCGAGCACTTCGCCGTGGCGAACGCCATCGGCGCGGCCATCGCCCAGGTGGGCGGCGAGGTCGACCGCATCGTGAGCTACGAGGGCGGCCGGCGCAAAGAGGTGCTGAAGGCGCTGCAGGAGGAGGCCGTGGCCCGCGCCGTGGAAGCCGGCGCGGACCCGCGCACGGTGCAGGTGGTGGACCTCGAGGAGGTGCCGCTCGCCTACCTGCCCGGCGATGCCGCCCGCGTGCGCGTGAAGGCGGTCGGCGACCTGGACGAGCGGGCCGTGGCCGCGGCGCCGCGCGCGCAGACCCCGGCGGCGCCCGGCGCGCAGACCCCGGCGGCGTACGGCGCGGCGACGGGCGCCGCCGCAGGTGCCGGCGCGCCGCCGGCCCCCGCGCCGCGCACGGCCGAGAAGGAGGCGCGTCCCCGATGACGATCTACAAGGCACCGTATCCCGTC
>JADBKN010000058.1 GCA_014896375.1 Bacillota bacterium
CCGCCTCGGCGGGTAGACCCGCAGGGCCTTGGCCGGTATGGCGAACGTCCAGCCCCACCCCGAGCGCTCGGGCGCCGCCCCCGCCGCGCAGAGGTGGCGGACCAGCCCGGGGTCCGTCGTGTAGACCTCGACGTCGGCCGCGCCGCGCTCCCATGCGAAGCCGGCCTCCCGCTCCTCGCGCGGGATCCCCGCCGCCTCAAGGGGCGGATCCACGGGCGGCCCGAGCTGCCCCGGGCGCAGCTTGACCCGCACCCACCGCCGGGGGAACGACCACCAGCGCGCCTCCGCGGAGGAGTGGCGGTCCAGCGGCTCGGCGCCCCGCTCGCGCCAGCGCTCCAGCCGCCTGTCGAGGCCGGACCCGGGCGGCACGCAGGCGACGGCCCGGTCGCCCGGCCCGGCCCACTCGATCACCGTCTCCGAGTAGCGGTCCCTGTTCAGCCCGTTCACCCCCTTCCGTCCGCCCGCCGTGCCCGCTCACGCGGCCGGGCTTCTCGCGGCTGGGGCGGCGGCCTGGCCGCCGGCTCCGGGGACCGCCGGCATGAACGCCCGCGGGTCCCACCCGCCGCCCGTCTCGGCCCGCCGGACCCAGGCGGTCACCTCGGCGAGGCCGGCCCTCTCGCCGACGCCGAACGACTCGCGGAAGGCCGCGGCGTAGCCGTCGGCCCTCACCGCCGCGAGGAAGCCGGGCGCGTCCAGGCGCCCCGCCGGGGAGTGCGCGGCGAGCCAGCGCAGCGCGAGCCAGCCGACCCACTCCTCTGAGACGACGGAGCGCGACCTGAGCGCGTCGTACTCGGCTGGGTCCGCGAGGGCCGCGACGTAGGACGATGGCGGGCGGCGCTCCAGCCCGGCGCCGATGACCAGGCCGCCCAACGCGGACCAGACTTGGCAGCCGGATCCGGATGAGCCGCACAAGGCGCGCGCTTGGGCCTCCACCGCCAGCGCCTCGTTCGCCCACAGCGGGAGCGAGCGGTCCAAACCGTCTCGCAGCAAGACCGCGTGCATCAGCTCGTGGGCGAGCAGCGGCGTGAGGCCGCCGCCTGCGGCGTCCGCGTCGACCTCCACCATCGGCTCCGCAGGCAGGCCGTGCACGTAGCCGGCAGACGACGCCGCCAGAGCGGGCCCGAGGTACCTCGCGGCTTCCGCCTGGTACAGCGCATGCTCCGTCAGCGTGACGTCCACCCGCGGGCTGAGCGGGACGCCGGTGGCGGCGCCCGCGTAGGCCAGCGCCTCCGGGAGCGAGCGGGCGCCCAGGGCCGCCAGGTCTTCCGCGCGCCGCTCGCTGGTGGCCTCGCCCATCACCGCCCAGCCGCCCGGCAGGTCGGCCTGGGCGAGATAGACCGTCGGCGAACCCGGAAGCGCGGGATCGCGCTCCACGGTCCCGATGAGGCGCGGCCGGCCGTCGGCGACCGAGCCGCCGGCCGACGGCAGCGAGCCGGCCTTCGCCGCCACGACGCCTGGCGAAGCAGGCCCCTGCGGATGGCCGCCAGCCCCATCCGCATCGGCTGCTGCGGCGGAAAGCCCCGCCAGCACCAGCGCGGCCGCCAGGACGGCGGCCGCGGGCAGAAGGAAGGCGGGCGGCGCCCGCCGCCCGCCGGCATGCCGGTCCACGTCGATCCCCCCGCTCTCACAGGCTCACCGGATCAACTGCGGCCGGACGCAGTGGATCTGGAAATAGGTGGGGTCCGTCAGGACCTTCTGCCAGATCGCCGGATCGT
>JADBKN010000059.1 GCA_014896375.1 Bacillota bacterium
TCACACGTACGATCACCCGGCTGCGCAGCTCGGTGCTCACACACTACCACCCGGCTGGACGCCTGTCAAATCATTTTCTCTTGACACGGAAAAACGGCGGTGGCACTTATATATTTTTATGAAAACCTTGTCCCTGCGCGAATTGAACCGAGCGGTGCTGGCGCGCCAACACCTCCTGGCGCGCGCCGACCTGCCGCTGGAACGCCTCGTGGAACACGTGGGTGCCGGACGCCGACCCGGCCGCCGTCACCTATTCCCCTCGCACGCGCCTGCCCCTTTTACAGCTGGCTCCGCCCGGAGGCTGGGGGCGACGCGGCACCCCGCGCTGGGCCGACGCCGAACGTTGGCTGGGCCGGTCCCGCGGCTCCCCCGCGCGCGGTCGCGTGCGGCTCGCTCTCCGCTACCTGCGCGCCTTTGGTCCGGCCGCTGCGGCCGACTTCACCGCTTGGGCGGGCTGCTCTCTCAAAGACGCCGTCGCGGCCGGCTCTGCCCCGCCTCCTGCCCACGCGGGACAACCTGCTCCTCGCGCACCGCCACCGCGAGCGCGTGCTCCCCGCGGACCTCCGGCCGCATGTGATCCTCACGGGCGGGCACGTGCAGCCGACGTTCCTCATCGACGGCTTCGTGGCGGGCATCTGGGACTGGGAGGCCAGCGGACGCCGGGGATGTCTCCGCCTGCGGCCTTTCGCGCCGGTCCCGGCGGGCGCGAGGGAGGAACTCGTCGACGAGGCACGCGCCCTCGCCCGCTTCCTCGCGGCCGAAGAAGCGGCGGTGGAGGTGACGTTCGCCGCGCCGGACTCCTGAAACGTCGGGACGACGGGACCGCACCCGCCTTACGCACGTCGCTGCAGCGAGCGGCCCCCGCAGCGGCAAGGGCGGCGATCCGGATCCGCAGGATCCCGATCGCCGCCCTTCCGGCTCACCGGCCCGCGTGCGCGCCGCGGCCCACGGGCGCGCCGCGGCGCCCGAGCGCGGCCACGGCCCTCGAGCGCGGCCATGGCCGGCGGGCCGCGCCCCGGCCGTCACACGGCCGCGCCGGCGAGGAACTTCTGCAGCACTGTGCGCGGCGTGACGATGTGATGCCGCAGTCCCAGCTCCTCCGGGGAAAGGCCGAACGCCAGCCCAAGGAGCTGCGGCAGGTGCAGGATGGGCACATCCAAGGAGCGCCCGATGACGCGCGCGGCGTCGATCTGCTGGCCGTCGAGGTTCAGGTGGCAGAGCGGGCAGGGCGTGACCATAAGATCGGCGCCCTGGTCCTTCGCCTCGGCGATGTTGCGGCCCGTCAGCTTCAGAGCGTTGCGGCGGTTCATCGTCGTGATGGGGAAGCCGCAGCACTTCGTCTTGCCGCTGTAGTCGACGGCGTCCGCGCCGAGGTGCGCGATGATCTGCTCAAGATAAGTGTCGCGCTTCTGGTGTTCCGGGTCGACGAGACGGCTCGGCCGCACGATGTAGCAGCCGTAAAACGGCGCGATGCGCAGCCCGTTGAGGGGACGCTTAACGAGCGAGCGCACCTTGTCGAGCCCGATCTTCTCCACAAGGATCCACATGAGGTGATAGATCTCCGTGGTGCCGCGGTACTCAAGCCCCTCGTCCGCGAGGTGCTCGTTGATGCGCGCGCGGTAGGCGTCGTCCTTGAGGCGCTCGTGCGAGGCGTACATCGTGCCCGTGCAGGTGCTGCAGATGGTGAGGATCGGCAGCCCCAGCCGCTCGGCCATGGCGAACGTGCGCGCGTTCAGCGTGTCGGCGAGCTCTGGGTTGCGCTCCGTGAGCACGCCGGCCCCCGTGCAGGCCGCGCCGTGCAGCTCCTCGACCTCGATGCCGAGCGGCCCCAGGCAGGCGTTGACGGACTTGTAGAGCTCCGGCGCCCCGCCCTTAGCCACGCAGCCCGGATAGTAGGCGAACTTCACTGCGCCTCACCCGCCTTCGTCTCCAGCTTGTCGAAGATCTTCCGCACGTGCTCCGCCCCCGGGATGGGCTTGTGCGAGAGCGGCACCTTGCCGTGCAGGAAGGAGCGCAGGCCCACGCCGCTCCAGCTGAGGAGCTCGCCCAGACCGGAGGTCGAGCGGATGGCGACCTTCGTCTCGTCCAGGCGGCCGCTTTCACGGATCGTCTCCACGAAGGCGTCGCTGTGACGGGAGCCGTTGTTGTTCTTGAAGCCGGCCTCCATGGCCCGCCGGCGCAGGTCGAGGATGCGCTCCATGGGCTTGACGTCCTTGGGGCAGACCTCCACGCACATGAAGCAGTGCGTGCAGTCCCAGATGCCGTTGCGCTCGGAGAGCGCGCCGAGGCGCTCTTCGTCGGCCGCGTCACGCGGGTCCGCGACGAACCGCCACGCCTTGGCCAGTGCGGCCGGCCCCAGGAAGTCGGGGTCCACCTCCAGCACGGTGCAGTCGGAGACGCAGGCGCCGCACAGGATGCAGGCCATGGCTCCCTTGACGTTCTCCATGTCCTCGTTCGAGGCGATGTACTCCCGCTCCGGCGGCGGCCCGGCCGGCTGCAGGTACGGGTCGACGGCGCGCACCTTGTCGAAGAAGGGGACGAGGTCGACGACGAGGTCCTTCACCACCGGCAGGTTGCCGGCCGGTTCCACGACGACCGTGCCGCCGTCCCCGGCCACCTCCGCCAGCTTCGTCTTGCAGGCGAGGCCGCCCTTTTGGTTGATGCGCATGGCGCACGACCCGCAGATGTGACTGCGGCAGGAGCAGCGCAGGGCGAGCGACTCGTCGATCTCCTCGCGCACCTTGATGAGCGCGTCCAGCACCGTGGCGTAGTCCTCGACCTCGACCGTGTACTCCTGCCACCGCGGAGAGCGGTCGCGTTCCGGGTCGTAGCGCTTGACGCGTAGCGTGACCTTCATCCGGCAAGCCTCCTCAGTACTTGCGCTCCTGCGGTTCCCAGCGCGTGATCGTCACCGGCCGCGTGTCGAGCTTCGGCCCGGCCGCGGTGTAGGTGGCCACCGTGTGCTTGAGCCAGTTCGCGTCGTCCCGGTTCGGGTAGTCGAGGCGCGTGTGCGCGCCGCGGCTCTCCGTGCGGAAGAGCGCCGAGGCGACGACGACCTCCGCGAGGTCGAGCATGTTCTCAAGCTCCAGCACGAACTGGAGGTTCGTGTTGAAGATGCGGCCCTTGTCTCCCACGCTGACCCGCTGGTAACGCTGCTTGAGCTCCTGGATCTTCGCCTGCGCTTCGAGGAGCTGCTCCCCCGTCCGGAAGACGCCGACGTTGCGGGTCATCGTCTGGCCCATCTCCAGGCGCAGCGCGGCCGCCTTCTCCCCTTCCGGCCGCTTCAGGAGGCCCTCGATGCGCGCTTCCTCGTCGCGCAACCACGCTTCGCTCACGCGGACGTCGCCCACGGACTTCACGTACTCGGCCGCGGCCGCGCCGGCGCGCTTGCCGAAGACCACCGTCTCCAGGAGGGAGTTCGCGCCGAGGCGGTTGCCGCCGTGGACGTTGACGCACGCGCACTCGCCGGCGGCGAAGAGCCCGTCGAGGTTCGTCTTGCCCCACACGTCGGTCTTGATGCCGCCCATGATGTAGTGCATGCCCGGCCGGACCGGCACCGGCTCATGAATGATGTCGACGCCGGCGAACTCCAGCGCCAGCTCGCGGATCTGCGGCAGGCGCTCCATGATCTTCTCGGCGCCGAGGTGGCGCAGGTCGAAAAGCACGCAGCCGTCGACGCCGCGCCCCTCGTTGATCTCGATCTGCTCCGCGCGCGAGACGACGTCGCGGCTGGCGAGCTCCAGCTTGTTGGGCGCGTACTTGAACATGAAGCGCTCCCCGTCCTTGTTCAGGAGGTACGCGCCCTCGCCGCGCGCCGCCTCGCTCAGGAGCGCGCCGTTGGCTTTGAGCGTCGTCGGGTGGAACTGCACCATCTCCATGTCCATGAGCAGCGCGCCGGCGCGGTAGGCGAGCGCCATGCCGTCGCCGGTGCAGATGAGGGCGTTGGTGGACGGCTCGTAGACGCGGCCCATGCCGCCCGTGGCCAGCACCACCGCCTTCGCCTTCACGAGGTGCAGCTGCCCCGTACGGATGTCCATGGCGACGACGCCGCGGATGGCGCCGCTGTCGTCCTTGACGAGCTGGGTGACGAACCACTCATCGTAAGAGGTCAGGCCCGTGCGCAGGAGTTGCTCGAACATCACGTGCAGGATGGCCTGGCCGGTGAAGTCGCCGACGAAATACGTCCGCGCGTGACTCGCGCCGCCGAAGTTGCGCGAGCCGAGGCGGCCGCGTTCGTCGCGGTTGAACGTCACGCCGAAGTTCTCGAGCTCGATGATGGCCTGGGGGGCTTCCTTCGCGAGGATCTCAATGGCGTCCTGGTCTCCCAGGTAGTCGCTGCCCTTCACGGTGTCGAACGCGTGCGACTCCCATGAGTCGTCCTCGCTCAGCGCCGCGTTGATGCCGCCCTGGGCGGCGTTGGAGTGGCTGCGCACCGGGTAGACCTTGGACATGATGGCGACGTCGACGCCCTGCTTTTTCGCCTCAAGCGCCGCCCGCATGCCCGCCAGACCGGCTCCGACGACGAGCACGTCATGCTGTAGCATCGGCCTTGCATCGCCCCGCTTTCCGAAAAGTCGCTGACCGGCGCCGAAGGCGCGGCGGCGGGCAGGAATGCGGCCGGCCCGCCGAAGAATGGGACAAAAGCCTGTCGTGGGAACCTTTCGGCTCCCTTGTGATTGTAGTCCGAAGGAATCGACGAGGAATAGAGGTTATGTTGAGTGTGGAACCGCGCGCGGGCGCGGAGCGTCCACCGTGGACGTGAGGAGGGTCAGCTTGCCGGCGAGCGACGAGCGAGCGTTCGACGACCGCGTGGTCGTGGAGGAGACGGCGCGCCTGGCCTCGCGCATGATCGATGCCGTGGGGCGCGTCATCCTGGACAAGCCGGAGGCGGTGAGGCTCTTGGTGGCGGCGCTCTTCGCCGGCCAGCACGCGCTGATCGAGGACGTGCCCGGCGTGGGCAAGACCACACTGGCGAAGGCGCTGGCCCACGCGGCGGGGTGCCGCTTCTCCCGCATCCAGTTCACGCCGGACCTGCTCCCGGGGGACATCACGGGCACCGTGGTGCACGACCCCCAACGCGGCTTCCAGTTCGTGCCCGGCCCGCTCTTCGGCCAGATCGTGCTCGCGGACGAGATCAACCGCGCCTCGCCGCGCACGCAGGCGGCCCTCCTCGAGGCGATGGAGGAGCGGCAGATCACCGTGGATCGGATCACGCACCCCCTGCCACGCCCGTTCCTCGTGCTGGCCACCAAGAACCCCCTGGAGCACGAAGGGACGTTCCCCCTCCCGGAGGCGCAGGTGGACCGCTTCGGTTTGCGCGTCACGATCGGCTACCCGGGTGCCCGCGCGGAGCGCGCGCTCATCATGGGCGAGGCGGGTCCGGCCGTGGGGGCGCTGCCGCCGCCGGTGGCGGACGGTGAGGCCGTCGTGCGCGCGCAGGCCGCCGTGCGCCGCGTGCACGTGCACGAGGACGTGGCGGGTTACCTCCTGAGCCTCGTCCAGGCGACGCGGCGCCATCCCTCCGTGCAGATCGGTGCGAGCCCGCGGGCCGCGCTGGCGCTGCGCGACCTGGCGCGCGCGTGGGCGGCGATGGACGGCCGCGACTACGTCCGCCCGGACGACGTGCAGGCGCTGGCCGTGCCTGTGCTGGCGCACCGCCTGGTGATGAAGCCCGAGGCCGCCTGGCAGGGCGAGGCCGGGGCGGCCGTGGTGGCGGAGCTGGTGGAACGCCTGCCGGTCCCGGCGGAACCGCGCTGGTGAGCGAGGGACGGTGAACGGGACATGGAGACGGCCGGAGGCGGACCCCTGCGCTGGCGGCTCCGCTCCCCCGGTTTCACGCTGCTTTGCGCGGCGGCGGTCGCCTTCGCCGCCCTCTTCGGCGGCGATGCGCCCCTGACGCTCGCGTACTGGCTTGGGGCTCTCCACCTCTTCGCCGCCGCCTGGCTGGCGGCGACGGCGCACGGGGCCGCGGCTGCCGCGGAGGCGGCCTCCGCCGGCGTGCTGCGGCGAGGGGAACGCGCGGCCGCAAGGGTGAGGCTGCAAGCGGGACACCCCTGGCCGGCGGCCTGCACCGTGCGCTGGGCGCCCGTGGACCGGGGCCTGCGGGAGACGCCCGGCGCTCCCGTCACGACGGTGCATGTGCCGGGTCGTGGCGCGGCCGCCGCGCTCCTTGAGACGGCGCCGCTGCCGCGCGGCGTTCACGCCTGGCCGGCCGTGGAGATCGAGTGGAGCGATCCCTTCGGCATCCTCGCCGCGCGCCGGCGCCTGAGCCTCCCCGGGCGCATCGTCGTGGGGCCGGAGCGCCGCCGGGTGCCGGCCGCATCGGAGGCCGCGCGCCGCCTCTCAGGCGGGGCGCGGCCGCTGGGCGGCCAGCCGGACTTCACCTCATGGTACGGCATCCGCCCCTTCCGCGAGGGCGACGACCGCCGCCTCATCCACTGGCGCACCAGCGCGCGCCGCGGGCGGCCGCACGTGCTGGAGTTCCGCCGCGCCTGGGCGAGCGGCCTCGCGCTGGCCGTGGACCCGGACACCGCCGGGCGGCTCGATGCGTGGGAGGCGGCTGTCGACGCCGTCCACTCCTGGGGCTGCCACGCCCTGGAGCGCGGCCTCCCGGTGTGGCTGTGGACGGCGCCGGCGGACGGCGCGCCCGCCGCCCTGCCCGTGCAGGCCGCGGCGCAGCTAGCGGAGGCCCTAGCCGCGCTGCGGCCGCGCCGCGACCCGCGCTTCCCCGCCCGCCTGGCGCGGCTCGCGGAGACGGCGCCGCGGCCGGCCCTTTTGCTCGTAGGGGCGGCCTCACTCCTGCCGCCGCGCGCCCGCGACTGGGCGCGCCTCGCCCCGCACTGCCCGCCTCTCCTTGTGTTGACCTTCGACGGCCGCCCGCGCGGGGCCGCGGGCGCCTTCGCGCACGAGGCCTACGCTGGGGCCGAGGGCTTCGGCGCGCCGTGGGCCGAGGCGGCCGGCGGCGCGCGGGAGGAGGAGCGGGCCCATGGCTGAGGCCGCGCCGCCCTCCCCCGACGCCGCCCGCGCGCGCGCCGCCGGCATGGCGTGGGCGGCCTACGCCGGCGCCGTCGCGGGCCTCCTGGCGGCCGCCTTCCTCGGCTGGTCCGGCGCCGCCGCCTGGGCCGCCGCCGCCCTCGCAGCTCTCCCCGCCGCCGCCCTGGGCGCGCTCACGGCCGCGCCCGGGCGCGGCGCGCTCTCCGCCGGCGCCCTCCTCGCGGCGGCGGCGCTGGCGGCCGCCGCCGCCGGCGGCCCGCTCGCGGCCGTGCGCCAGGCGGCCGGCGCCTGGCTCGCCGTCTCGGCCACGCCCAGCACCGGCGGCGCGCTCGACGTCGCCGCCGTGGCGGCGGTCGTGGCCCGGCTCAGCGCCCGCGCGGGGCGGAGCGGCCCGCGCGCCGCTGTGCTGGTTCCCGCGGTGGGCGCCGTGCTCGCCTTCTGGTCCGCAGGTAGCCCGGGCGGCGCGCGCGCCGTCTGGGCGCTCCTTCCCGCCTGGCTCCTCGCGCGCGCCTGGGCCGCTGGGCCGCTGCGCCCGGCGGCCGCCGC
>JADBKN010000006.1 GCA_014896375.1 Bacillota bacterium
CCTCCACGCGCACCGGCCGGTCTCGCGCCATGCGCTCCGCGAGCTTGTCGATCGGCCCCTCCGCCACCAGGCGGCCGCTCACGAAGATCCCCACGCGGTCGCAGATCGCCTGCACCTGGTGCAGGAGGTGCGAGGAGATGAGCACGGTGAGCCCGCGCTCGCGTGCGAGGGAGCGGATGAGGCGGAGCATGTCGCGCACGCCCTCGGGGTCGATGGCCGTCGTCGGCTCGTCAAGGATGAGGACGCGCGGCTCCTTGATGAGCGCGTCCGCGATGCCCAGCCGCTGCCGCATGCCCCGGGAGAACGTGCCCACCTTGGCGCGGCGCACGTGGGCGAGGCCCACCTCCTCCAGGCGCGCCGCGATGCGCCGCAGCGCCTCCGCGCGCGGGACGCCGTTGAGCTCCGCCGTGTAGAGGAGGTTCTCCTCCGCCGTGAGGTCGTCGTAGAAGCCCACGGCGTCCGGCATGTAGCCGACGAGGCGCTTCACGCCGAGCGGGTCGCGGGCCGGGTCGCGCCCCAGCACGCTCACCGTGCCGGAGGTGGGCTCCGTGAGCCCGAGGAGCATGAGGATGGTCGTCGTCTTGCCGGCACCGTTCGGCCCGAGGAGGCCGAACACCTCACCCTCGTACACGGTCAGCGTGAGCCGGTCCACGGCCAGCGTCTCGCCGTAGCGCTTCGTCAGGTCCCGCGTGACGATGACCGGCTGGGCCACGGCTCACCGCCTCCCGTAGACCTTGAACGTATAGAGGAGGCCGCCCACCACCCCGAGGACCACGATCAGCCCCACAATACCCCACAGCGTCGACGTCTCCACCGTGACGCGGATGTCCTGCGAGGCCGAGGACTGGCTGGCCGAGGCCGTGACCGTCACGTCGTAGTCGCCGGCGATGGCCTTCGCGTCCGGCGTGATCGTCGCTGTCACCTGCTGCTGGCCCTGGGCCGGCACGTCCACCTGCGCCGGGGAGAACTCCACCTTCCAGCCGGGCGGTGCGTCGGCCGTGAGGGAGACGCCCTGGGCGTCGGCCGTGCCGCTGTTCTTGACAAGCAGGCTCACGTGTGTCGGGCGGCCGGCGGCGGCGGTGGCGTTGAGGCGGCCGTCGGGCGTCGTTACGCTGAGGCTGTAGGAGCCGGTGATCGTCACGCCGAGCTGCACCGTGGCCGACTGGCCCGCGCCCGCGGACGCCGTCACGGGGATCGTGTAGGTGCCGGCCTTGACGCCGTGCGGCGGGTTGACGTCGACCGTCAACGTCTGGCTGCCGCCGGCGTCGACCTTGATGGTGTTGATCTGCTTCGAGTCATAGGACGGGTGGAAGGTGACCTGCCAGCCATCGGGCGCCTGGGCGGCGAGGCGGAACGTCTCCGCTGCGAGTGAGCGGTTCTCCAGGGTGAGGGAGAACTCGAACGTGGCGTCCGGCGAGCCCTGCAGCGCCGGGTAGTCGGCGCTCAGCGCCGGACCCTGGCCGCCGCCGGAGGCGATGCGCAGGGAGAGGTCCAGCGTGTCCAGCACCGCCCCGGACGGGGTGGCGGCCGTCACGACCACCGCGTACTCGCCGGGCTTGGCCTCGTCCGGCGCGCGCACCTGGAGCTGCACGTCCTGCGTCTCGCCGGGGTCCACGTAGACCTCGTGCACGGCGAGTCCGAGGTCCCCGGTGGCCTTGAGCACGGCCGACCAGCCGGCGGGCGTGCGGTCCACGCCCACGCGCACCGTCTGGCCGGCGCCGGAGCCGTTCGTGAGGTGGAGGGTGAAGGTCGTCGTGTGGCCGGGTTCGATGTCGACCCCGGGATAGGGCGTCCACAGCCGGATGCCGCCGGCCGCGGACGCGACAGCGAGCGGAACGAGCGCAAGAAGGACGACAAAGACGAAAACGGCGCTTCTCTGCACAATCCGGGCCATGGGCACACCTCCGTCAAGCGTATGTAGGGGGCGATTGTCAACAGGTTGCAAACGGGCAGGCCCGTGTCTCGACGCGTGGCCGGCGCCACTCCGGGGGATCGCACAGAACATCTGTTCGCCAAAGGGCTTGTCTGGTAAAATCGACCTGCACGTACCGTTTCACCGGGTGACCGGTTTGACCATTCAAGGTTTGGCGGGCCTGAGCTGACGGGGAGGCGCTCGACCCCCCTTGCCGCCGGTGCAGCGGCGGCCGCTGGGGCAATCCCCGGCAAAGGGGGTGAGGCCCATGCACGGCGGTGACGTCTGGTTCATCGTCCTGGTGGCGCCAGTGTCGGCAGCCAGTGTCAAGCGGCTGGTGTGGCGCCTTATCGAGCGCCTCATAAGGCAATAGGCTCTCCTTGGATGGAGAGCCTATAGTCCCCCAAAAGCCCCAGCGCTGCACCGTCCTGCCACAACAGGACGCTCGCCGGAGGCTCGCCCGTAAGGGTGAGCCTTTCACTTGCATTATATGCCATCGGGAGCAAGAGGGCGATGGCGTGGAAGGGAATGCCTGCGATGACGAAGGCAGCGGACGTGTACGTCACGCGCCTCCTGCCGGAGCCGGCGCTGCAGATCCTGCGGGAGGGGGGCCTCTCCTTCCGCGTATGGCCGGACGAGGGACGGCCGGTCCCGCGGGACGTGCTCCTTCAGGAAGTGCGCGAGTGCGAGGGGCTGCTCTGCCTCCTGACGGACCGCGTGGACGAGGAGCTCCTCGCCGCCGCTCCGCGCTTGCGCGTGGTGGCGAACACGGCCGTGGGGCTCGACAACGTCGACCTCGCGGCATGCACGCGGCGGGGCGTGATGGTGACGCACACGCCGGGCGTGCTGACGGAGACCGTGGCGGACCTCGCGTGGGCGCTGCTGCTCGCGGCGGCGCGGCGCGTGGTGGAGGCGCAGAAGACGATCGAGGCCGGCGGCTGGAACACGTGGTCGCTGATGTTCATGACGGGCCAGGACGTGCACGGCCGGACGCTGGGCATCGTGGGCGCGGGGCGCATCGGCGCGGCCGTGGCGCGCCGCGCGCGCGGCTTCCAGATGCGCATCCTCTACCACAACCGGCGGCGCAACGAGGCGCTGGAACGGGAGACGGGCGCCGAGTACCGCGGCTTCGAGGAGCTTCTGGAGGAGGCGGATTTCGTCGTCTGCCTCGTGCCGCTCACGGAGGAGACGCGCGGCCTCTTCGGCTACGAGCAGTTCCGGCGAATGAAGCGCACGGCGGTGTTCGTGAATGTGGCGCGCGGCGCCGTGGTGCGGGAGGCGGAGCTGGAGCGTGCGCTGCGGGAGGGGCTGATCTGGGCGGCGGGGCTCGACGTGTTTGAGAAGGAGCCCATCGGACCGGACCATCCGCTTCTAAAGCTGCCGAACTGCGTCTGCCTGCCGCACATCGGCTCCGCCACCGTGGCGACGCGGCTGCGCATGGCCACCCTTGCGGCGGAGAACCTCGTGGCGGCGCTGGCCGGGCGGCGGCCGCCGAACCTCGCGAATCCGGAAGTGCTGGGGCCTCAGGCGTGAGGCGCGCCCTAGAACGCCGTCATCGGCCCTCCCGCAGCGGGGATACTAGGCGGCGGAGGTGGAGTGCATGCGTCTTCGTCCATATGAGCGGCCCTGGGCCTTGCGGCCGTTCGTCCCTCTTTGGAGCGACATCTTCGACGACGGCGCCGGATGGTTCGGCGAGCGCTTTCGCGCGCCGGTCGCGCCCCACGTGCGCGTGGACGTGGAGGAGACGCCGGACGAGGTCGTCGTCAGCGCGGAAATCCCCGGCCTCGAGCGAAGCGATCAGGTGGACATCGAGGTGCGCGGCCGCACGTTGGAGCTGCGCGGCGCGGTGGAGCGCGCGAGCGAGCGGCGGGAGGCGAATCTTCACCGTATGGAGCGGTACTACGGGCGCTTTGCAAGGACCGTGCCGTTACCGGCGGATGTCGACGAATCCCGCGCCCGCGCGACCTATCGCAACGGCGTGCTGGAGGTCCGCCTGCCGAAGGCGGAGCGCCAGACGGGGCGGCGGGTGCCGGTCGAGTTCAGGTGAGTGAGAGGGAGGGGGCGGCCGGGCGCGGCCGCCCCCTGCGCCACAGGGGAGGCGGAGTCCGCCGGACCGAGACCCGCCTCCTCCGGCTCCTCAAGCGCGGCAACGCGTGGAGTTGGGTCTCGCGGCTTCGGCCTCTCAAGTGCGGCTGCGCGGTGGTGAGGGAAGGCGCGCGGCCGGATCTGGGACAAGGTGACATCGGCAAGCCGAGCGCGAGGCGCCAGGACAGCTCGCGCAGGCCGCCCGCGCTCACCGCGCGCCCGAAGACGATGCCCAGAAGGCTGCTGGAGAGGATGGTCCCCGTGTAGCGGGCGGTCATGAAGATGCCGGAGGCCGCGCCCGTCTCCTCTAAGGGGACGAACCGGTAGAGCGCCGCCTGGAGCGCCAGGTTGTTCATGCCGTTGCTGGCGCCGAGAAGCGCCAGGATGGCGCCGAGCGCCCAGAGCGGCGCGCTGCCGCCGACGGCGGCGAGGCCGGCTGCACCCAGGAGGAACGTCGCGCCCGAGCCGACGAGCGCCGGCCGGTGGCCGGCGCGGTCCACCCAGCGCCCCACGACGGGCGAAATCAAGCTGCTCGGCGCCGCGAGCGCGAGCATGACGAGGCCCGTCGCGCCGGGGCTCAGGTGGCGCGCCGTTTCGAGATATGTCGGCATGCCGAAGAAGATCGAGTAAAAGGCGACGTTCGAGAGCGTCCAGGCGAGATAGACAAACGTGCGTGGCGCATCGCGCCGGAAGACGCGCACGTCCATAAACGGTTCGTCGACCCGCATTTCCAAGCGGGTGAACGCCCACCCGAGCACGATGGCGGCCGCCGCCGCCCACCACGCGGGGCCGCGGCCGTCCAGGCTGAAAAGGAAATACAGCGCGGTAACGACCGTCATCGAAAAGAGCGCCGCGCCGGGAAGGTCGAGCCGCGACGGCGCGCCTGCGCGCGGCGCGTCCGCGGGCAGGGAGCGGAGCGCCAGAAAGAGCGAGACGGCGATCAAAGGGAAATTCACCGTGAAGATCGCCGGCCAACCCCCGAGATGGACGAGGAAACCGCCCAGTGACGGCCCGAGGGCGGCGGAGGTCGAGGAGAAGACGGCGAGGATGCCGAGCGCCTGGGCCTGGCCGGTGGTGAACGCGTCGCGCACCATCGCCATGCCGGCCGGGTAGAGGGTGGAGCTCCCGACAGCCTGAATGGTGCGGAAGGCGATGAGGAGAACGAGGCTCGGCGCCCAGGGCGCGAGCGCGGAGGCGACGGTGACGAGGACAAGACCGGCGTAGAAGAGGCGCCGTCGCCCGAAGAGATCGCTCACGCGACCCATGACGGGCTGGGCGATCGCGCTCGCGAGGTAATACGTGGCGATGAGCCACGTGAGGCGGGAAAAGGGTACGCCGAAATCCTTCTCGATGTGCGGCAGCGCCACCGAGATCATCGAGGAGTTGAGCGGGTTCAGGAGGACGGCGAAGGCGACGGCGGCAAGGAGCCCGCGGCGGGCTCCCGTTCCCGGCTGCGGCAAGGCGGACGCTCCGTTCTTGGGAATTGGGTGTGGCTTCTTCGCGGTCACCGGTTGACCGGAATCAGCGGATGAAAAACGAAGCGTGGCGCGCCGGTTCCGCGTCTTCCGCCTCCACGCGGTCCACGCGCGCAGCGGGCGGCCCTTGCCGGCACCAGTCCTCAAACGCCTTCACTGCGGCCGCATCGCCCTCCGCCCAGGCTTCCACGCGGCCGTCGGGGAGGTTCCGCACCCAGCCGCAGAGACCGAGCGCCAAGGCCTGCCGGCGCGCTGCGGCGCGGAAGCCGACGCCCTGGACACGCCCCACGATCAGCAATCTCCGTGCAACGGTCAAGCTCGTTGCTCCTCCTCCTAGTGAAGATAGTAGCGGCTCAGGCGTGACCACGATGAGCGTGACGTCGTCGCGGATCTCCCGGGTGCGGATCTGCGCCAGGGAGTCGAATACGCCGGTCGCCATACCGGCGGCGGTGCGCATGCTCTCACCGTGGAGGCGGACAGCCTCCTCAAGCTCTGCCATGCCGCCGGGCGCGGGGTGGTCCGACACCATGTCGAGCAGGCCGTCGGTGCACAGCACGAGGGCTCGCCACCCACTCAAGTCCACTCGCTGATCGACGTACACGTAATCCTTGTAGACGCCGAGCATCAGGCCTCTGACCGGCAGCTGCCGGACAAGCCCGTCCGTCCACACGGCGATGGGCGGGATATGGCCGGCGCCTGCGATGGTCAGCGTGGGGTGCGGGTGACATTGGAGGTGTACACACACGGCGGTCGCGTAAGAGCGTTCCCGGTGCAGGCGGTCGAATGCAGTGCGATTGAACGTCCGCAAGGCGACGGAAGGAGGCAGGAGTTCAAGCGCGGTGCGGGCATCGTTCTCCAATGCGCGTCGCCACCGCCCGGCCTCAGGGCCATGCCCCATGAAATCCACGACGAGGCATTGCCAGCCGTCCGAAGACGGCCGATGCAGAACCAGGTCGCCCATGGCGACGCGGCCGTGTAAGCCCGCCTGCAGCACGGCGACGGAGACGTGCGGCCACTGGTGGACGGTCAGAGTATAGGCTGGTTTCATCCGTTCAACGTATCCGACCTGTCTTGACAAAATTCGACACCGGGAGTTATTGGTAACTTAAAAAAATATACCCGCGCGACTGTCAAAGGCAAAGTCGGCGAAAGCCGGCGGCGCAAAGCCATAGGGCCTACAGCAGCACCCGCTGCCAAGGCAGCCTGGCCGCCAGCGCGAAGTGTGTTGGTGCTTTGCGCTCGCCTTTGTGCGAGCGTTTTCGTTTTCGCGAAGGATGGGAGACCATGCGTGCCGCGCAACAGTCGTACGAGACCGGTTGCCGGCTGGAGCGCCAGGGCTTGTACGGTGCTGCCGTTTCCGAGTGGCGTCGGACCGTGAAGCTGGCACGCCAGGAGGGGGATTGGGCGACGGAGCACCGCGCCTACAACGCCCTGGCGACCGGTTACATGGCTCTCGACCGCAACTGCCGCGCGCAGCGCATCGCGGAGAGGGCCCTGCGCTTGTCCACGGCGCGCCCCCTCACTCTTTCTACGCTATGGAGTGCGTGGAACCTCTTCATCAGCTCCTACCGGCTGTCCGATCCGGAACGGTTCCGTCGTTCGGCCCATACGTTCGCTGAAATCTACGACGCGTTGCAGCAGCCCGAGGAGGCGGCCGGTGAGGCGGCTTACGTGCGTGCGGTGCTGGCCTACGAATCGGAGGACTTCGACACGGCAGCGGATCTCTTCGAGCTGGCGGGAGAGGCGTGGACGCACATGCCCGTGGACCGCCTCGTCGCGGAGGAGCTCCAGGGCATGTCGGACGTGCTCGGCGGCCGGCCCGAACGCGGCGCGGAACGGTTGCTCGAAGTCTATGAGCGCGCGCGGGACGTCTTCCCCATCCGCTACTTGGTCAAGACCGCCTCCGATACCGCCGCTGCGCTCACGATCTGCGGCGATCCCGCATCGGCCGTAGGTTATGCGGCGCAGAGCCTGGAAGGCCTCATCGCTTGCCCGGGTTCCCTGGACCCTCCGGAAGTGGGCCGTCTCGCGGCGGTGGCGGCGGCGTATGGCGGCGCTCGCGGGGAATCCGCGGACGACCTGCGGGCGTATGCACGGGCCTGGCTGGGCGCGCTGGGTTGCGGAACGGACGCGCGCCACCTGCTGCACCTGCGGGTGGACGGTCAGGGATGCGCGGCCGGGGCGCTCGACCTGCCGGCCCTGAGGTCGACGGCCCGCCTGGTGCAGCACGATCTCGCCTCGCATCGCTGCGGTTTCCACTTGGCCTACTACTGCGAGCACATCGCGGGACGCGTCCTCACGCTCGCCCCATCGCTGATCCGGGACCTTTCCTATGCGGCCTACCTGGGCCGTCTGGAATTGCTCGAACTGTCTCTGCCGTACGGTCCGGCCGCACGGGACCTGGCCGTGGTCGTCCGCACCGGCAAGGCCGGTGAGACGCCGGAGGCCCAACTGGCCTGGATGCTGGACGTCTACGAACGCACGCTGACACGCGCGGGCTACGAGAAGGCGCTGAACGATCTCATCCGGGCGCGCAACCGCGAAGTGGACGCTGAACTCGTCGATCGTTTCATCGACCTGCACTTCGCTGAAGAAGCCAGCGTTCTCACGGCTGGAAAGGAGGTGAACCCATGAAGCGTTGGATCGCCATCCTCGTGTTCGCGTTGACGCTGATGTCGCCCGCGTTGGCCCTCGCCCAACGTGCCGGCGATGTGGCGCTGAGCAACCGCGGTAACGTTCAGGCTGCGATCGATCGGTCCAGCACCGGGCAGCCGTCCAAGTTCACAACCGACGGCGTCCTGACGCCTGGCGGGCGTCATTGACGGAAGGCGGTCGGGGAAGCCGGAGCCTTCGCGGCCCGGCTTCCCCCACGCGGACGTGAGCGGCGCCGGGTGCAAAGGGGCGGGTGGCGTAGGACGTGGCAGTGGAGCGGTGGGAGGCACGCAGCCGCAACTCTCGAGTGCATGCGCTCGTGGTGTGGGACTCCGGGCGACCGGCCTGGACGTGGACGGCGGATGAGCGGGTCGGGCCATGGCCGGCCTCTCTGGAGAGCGTGGTCGCTGACGACGGGACGTCATCCTGGCGGCTGGACCTGCGTCCCGGCCTCGCCGTGGTGGCCCGCGTTCTGTCGGCAGAGTTGGGCTTCGCTGTGACCTTCGGTTCTCAGGGGACGCCCGTGGGTGCAGCCTATGCCCGCGCGTTGGAACGCGTGCTCCACGCGTCGTGGCACATTTCGCGCGATGCCCGCGCGGAGAGCGGCTTCAGAGAAGCCGAGGCCTGGATCGCGGGCGGCGTGGAGGACCTCTTGAGGGTGCGCCGGGCGTTGCGCTCGGCTTTGGGCCGTTACGGCGATCACCCCGTCGCGTACGCGGCGTGCGTGGAACTCTTGGCGAACTCCCTCCGATACGGGAGCCCGCGGGTGCGCATCGCGGCGGGTGAGGCCGGCGGGCGTCCGGCTGTCGAAATCCGCGACCGGCAATCGTTCCTGGACCTGGCGCGCATCCTCTTCCACTACTTGCATCCCGCTCCGCCCCGCGATGACGCTCGCCTGCACCGCGGTTATTGGGTGGTGCTCAGCGCCGCGGACGGGATCTGGTCGCAGCCGGGCCCACCTGCGGTGACCGTGGTCACGTTTCCGCCCTTGACAGGATGAGGGGGAGAGGTCGCTCCGTGCCGATTTGGGGGTGGGTGAGGTCGATTTTGCGCTTCTGGCGGGCGGGACGGCCGTGGCACACCACCCGTGACGGCCGCGGTACGGGCGCTGGGCCAGGTGATGCCGGTGGTGAGGCCGACTCCCGATCGCCGGATGAGGACGCGAAAGCCGCCGTGGTGGACGGCCGCATCGTGGTCCAGGGACCGCGCGGCCGCGGCCACTACGCGGCGGTCATCGCGGGGGAGGGGATGCGGCTGGTCGTCAACGGCGAAGTTTGCCGCTCGGCCGCCGTGCGGGAAGGAGATCGCATCGAGGTCGTCTTCGAGGCGGCCGATGAAGTGCGTGCCGGCCACTGTACGGTGACCGTGAGCGCCGACCGCCTGACGGCGGAACTGACCGTTACGCCGGGCGAGCGCATCCGCAGGCGGCTGGCGGACTCCCCGTTCTCCACCCGTCTGGAGCTGACGCTTCACGAAGAGCGGGTGGTGATGGCCGCCGGCGAGGACGGCGTCCGCCGGGCGCTGGCGCAGGCGGGCGTGGTGTACGGCATCGATATGCGCTCCTTGGCGCGTGCCGCGCAAGCGACCGAGCCGCTCACCACGATCATCGCGCGAGGCGATCCGCCCGGCGAGCCGGCGGCAGCCGAGGTCGTCTTGGAAGTCGAGCCGCGGCCCGGCGCGGAGGGACCCCTTGTGCAGGCCGGATGGCGGGTGGCGACGATTCGTCCGGGGCGGCCGGGAAAGGATGGCCGAGCCGTGACGGGCGAGGCGCTGAAACCCGGCGGCCGGTCGCCGGCCGTCGTGGTGGCCGGCGATGGTGTCCGCCTGGTGGACGGCGTTCTCTACGCGCAGGTGGACGGCCGGTTCATGGTGCAGGAAGTCGACGGCGAGATCCTCTGCGACGTCGTGCCTTTGAGGATCGTGCCCCGCGATATGGACGGCGAGGAACTGGTGTCCGATACCGGAGATGTCCTCGTCAGAGGGTCGGTCTTCCGCAGTCGCCTGCAGGTGGCCGGGTTTCTTGAAGTGGAGCAGGGGGCGCTCCAGAGCGTGCTCACCGGCGGGCGAGGCGTCGCCGTCGGACGGGTGGTCTCGCGCAGTGTTGTCCAGGCCGGAGCGGCTGTCGGCGGGCTGTCCGCCTACCACGGCTTGCGCGCTATGGCGGAATCCCTGGAGACCATCCTCGCTACCTACGAGGAGATCGCGCGCATGGGCATGGTGCGTGCCGACGAATGGCGCCAGTCCGGGCTGCGCCCGCTGATCGACGTCCTGCTGCGGCGCCGCCTCGCCTGGGTGCCGCAGGTGTGGCGCGATACGCGCGACCAGCTCGCCGCCGTCGATGCGGACTGGACATCGCTCTTGGACACGATGGGCCGGTCGGTACTGGAGCCGGCGCGGGTGCGCGTCGGAACCGATGAAGTCGAGCAACTCCTGCGGGACTGGCGGCGCCGCCTGGCGGACCTTGAGAGCCGGGCGCCCGGGAACGCTCGGTTGCAAGCATACGCGGCGCATCGGTCGCGCCTCTTCTCAGAGGGTTCCATTTGGATCGAGCGGGGGGCGGAGGAGAGTGAATTGACGGCCCTAGGCCCGGTGGCGTCCCCAGGGAGCCTGCGCGGTGGGCGAGTGTGGTCGGCGACGGGTGTGGCGGCCCGGGAATTGGGATCGCCGATGGAGATGAGGACCGAAGTGGCGGTGGCGCGCGGCGCCATCACGGCCGGCATCGTGCACCCGGGCGTCACCGTGTCCGTGGGCGGGGTGCGCAGCCGAGTGGACGAGCTGCGGCGCAACTGCCGGATATCCCTGCGGGACGGCCGTTTGGTCTTTGACGATGATGACGCGGATCGCGCCATCCGAGCGATGGCGCCATCCGGCTGGGTGGAGGGATGACGCATGTTCAGCACACACTGGGACGAGGCGAGCCGCACTCTCTCCGTGAGCGGGGAGATCGACGCCTCGACCGCCGACAGTTTCCGGAACGCCGTGCTGGCCGTGGCCTGCGGCGACGCCCCCGTGCGCCTGGACCTCGGGGGCGTGACCTTCATGGACTCCACCGCGGTCGGGGCCATGCTCGATGCCGCCGAGGAGCTGCACGACCGCTTTGAGCTGGGTGCGGTCAACGAACGCGTCCGGCAGCTGTTTCTCATTCTGGGGCTGGACGAGGTATTTCCCGAGCTTCAGGGGGGCTCGTCATGACGAGTGGGACGCTGCCGCACCTGGCGGACAGCCGGACGTTCTGCGACTACCTCAAATACGTTCTGTCCTCCGGCTCAGGTGCAGACCCAGTAGCGGTCTTCGCAGTGGACATCGACCAGTCGGCACCGGTCTACGAGCCTCTGGGACCGTATCTGGCGGACCGCCTGATGCGCAAGGTGGCGCACCGCGTCCACCTATGCCTGCCCGACGGAGGTTTCGTGGCACGCGGGCTGGTGCGCGGTTACCTCGCGGTCGCGACGGTGGCGGACGAAGACGCGGCCCGATGCCTCGCAGAGGAGGTCCGCGTGCGGGTGGCGGAACCGGTGGCGCTTGGTCGGCGGCTCGTCCGCCTGAGTGCGAGCGTGGGCGTGAGCGTCTATCCCCTTCACGCCCAGCACGCCGCCGGCATGGTGCGTGCGGCCACGATCGCATTGGACCGCGCCGCGCGCGTTCCCGGAGGGCAAATCGTCATCTATGCTCCGGACTTGGCGGGGGAGGTCCGCGAGGAGTTCGACCTGGATCAGGCCCTGCGCGGTGCGCTCGGACAGCGCGAATTCGTGCTGCACTACCAGCCGCGGATCGAGGCGCAGAGCGGCCGCATGGTGGCTGCGGAAGCCCTTTTGCGTTGGAGTCGGCCGCACGCTGGATCGGTGCCGCCGGACCGCTTCATCCCCGTCGCCGAGGATGCCGGTTTGATGGCGGGTATCGGGGAATGGGTGATCCGCGAGGCCTGCCGCCAGCTCAGTGCTTGGGATCTCGGCGCGTTGCCGGCTTTGCGCCTGTCCGTGAACCTGTCGCCGGCTCAGCTGGAGCGCTGGGATCTCCCCGCGGTGGTGGCGGCCGTGCTCCGAGAGCATCGCCTGCCTCCTGAGCGGCTGGAGCTGGAGATCACGGAGGGTAGCGAGATCCCCCAGGACCCGGCGTCCCAGCGCGTTTTGCGGACGCTCAAGGATCTCGGCGTCCGTTTGGCGCTGGACGACTTCGGCGCGGGTTACAGCTCGCTCAAGTCTCTTCGAGGGCTGCCGGTGGACATCGTCAAGATCGATCGTGCGCTGATCCGCGGCGTGCCCACCGATCCCCAAGGGGTCAAGCTCGTGCAGCTGCTGATTGAAGCGGCGAAATGGCTGGGGCTGACGGTGGTGGCCGAAGGCGTGGAAACCCAGGCCCAGGCCGAACTGCTGAGGCTGCTCGGCGCCGACGAGCTGCAGGGCTTCCACTTCGCCCCGGCGCTGCCCGCAGGGGAGGTCGAGCGCCGCGGGCGTTCGAGTCCGCAGGCCGTTCGTGAACTCCGGTGCGCGCGGAGCCGGCTCCTCGCTCAGGATCCGCCGAACCCGCCTTCGACCAGCCGCGCCAGCGCCTCGACGGCCTCCTGCGCGTCCTCACCGGTGGCGCGGATGTCGATCGTCGTGCCCTTGGTGACGCCGAGCGCCAGCACGCTCATGATGCTCTTGGCGTTCGCCTGGCGGTCGCCCTTCGCCACCTGGATGTCCGCCTTGAACCGCGCCGCCGTCTGGACGAAAAGGGCCGCGGGGCGGGCGTGCAGGCCGCTTTCGTGCGTCACCGTCACCGTCTTCCGCGCTTCCGGCATCTCACGCGCTTCCGACATCGAAGATCCTCCTCACTTCCTCCGCCGTGCCGGCCTGCAGGGCGGCCTCCAGCCGGCGGGCGAGCTCCCGCCGGTCGAGGCTGCGCACCCGCTCTTTCGCGGCCGGCAGCCGGCCGGGCGACATGCTCAGCTCGTCCACCCCGGCGGCGACGAAGAACGGGATGGCCGCCGGGTCGCCGCCGGCCTCGCCGCAGACGCCCACCCACGTGCCGGCCTCGCGGCAGGCCGCGATCGCGCGGTGCATGAGCCGGACGATCGCCGGGTCCAGCGTGTCCGCGCGCGCCGCCACACGAGGATTCGTGCGGTCGACGGCGAGGGTGTACTGGGTCAGGTCGTTCGTGCCGATGCTGGCGAAGTCGATCTCCCGTGCCAGCACGTCCATCATCAAGGCGGCCGCGGGGATCTCGACCATGATGCCGAAAAGCGGCCGCGAGCGCTCCACGTCGCGGTCGCCGCTCCCGGCCACGGCGCGCCAGGCTTCCTCGAATGCGCGGCGGCAGGCGCGCACGTCGTCCAGAGTGGCCACCATCGGGAACATGATGCGCGCCTGCGGCTCGCCGCGTTCCGTGAGGCGGCCGAGGGCGGCCCGCATGAGCGCGCGCAGCTGCGTCTGGAAGATCTCCGGCCGGTCGAGGAGCAGGCGGATGGCGCGGTACCCGAGGAACGGGTTCGCCTCGGCCTCGACGGGCAGGAAGGGCAGCGGCTTGTCCCCGCCGACATCCAGGGTGCGGAAGATGACGGGCCGCGCGCCCATGCGCTCCAGAACCTCGCGGTACGCGGCGGCCTGCTCGTCTTCCGTGGGCGGCTCCGCGCGGTCGAGGAAGAGGAACTCCGTGCGGAAGAGGCCGACGCCCTCCGCACCCTGCGCCACCGCCGCATCCGCCTCGGCGGGGTGGCCGAGGTTCGCCGCCAACTCCACGCGGAAGCCGTCGACGGTCTCAGCCGGCAGCGCGCGCAGGGCGGCGCGGCGGGCCGCGGCGCCGGCCTCGGCGCGCTGGGCCTGCGCAAGCCGCTCCAGTGTGGCCTCGTCGGGGTCGATGTAGACGACGCCCTCGCGCGCGTCGACGGCCAAAAGGCGCCCCTCCGCGAGGTCGAGGAGCCCCGCGCCGGCGCCCACGACAGCGGGCACGCCCATGGCCCGCGCGAGGATGGCCGTGTGGGAGGTGGGGCCGCCGGCTTCGGTGACGATCGCCCGCACATATTCCCGCGGCAGGGACACGGTGTCCGACGGCGTGAGGTCTTCCGCCACCACGACGGACGGCCGCGCGAGGCCCTCGAAGGCCGCTCCGGCCGCGGCGCCGCGGATCGCGCGCAGGAGCTGGGCGCCGACATCGCGCACATCGGCGGCGCGCTGGCGCATGTACGGGTCGTCGAGCGCGGCCAGCATGGCGGCGAGCGCGTCGATCGCCTCCTCCACGGCCGCGCCGAGCGGCCGGCCTTCCCGAAGGCGCCGCTCGACCTCCTCCGCCAGGAGGGGGTCCTCCAGCATCAAAAGGTGCGCGTCGAAGATGGCCGCCTCCTCGGAGCCGGCGGCCGCCGCCGCGCGCTCGCGCAGGGCGCGCAGGCCGTCGCGCACGGCTTCGACGGCCTCGGCGAAGGCCGCGCGCGCCGCCTCACCTGTGGCCGCGCGTCGGTCGGGTCCGGCGCCGGCCGCCTCCTGCACCCGGTAGACGAACGCCGGCCCGACGGCCACGCCGTCGCTCACCGCGATGCCCTTGAGAATGCGCACTTGGACACGTCTCCTCACCGTTTCGGCGCGGCGTAGACGATGCGCCCCTGGTACTTCTCAAAGAGGCGCGCGTTGTGCTCGTCGCCGCCGTCCACGTTGG
This sequence comes from Bacillota bacterium, assembly GCA_014896375.1. Taxonomy (GTDB): domain Bacteria; phylum Bacillota; class Sulfobacillia; order RBS10-35; family Bu92; genus Bu92. Next base: position 14,752 of record JADBKN010000006.1, read on the forward strand.
CGCTCAAGAGAATGGGTGGTTCCTCACCTTGACGCAGCATCTCCGCCGTGATCGCCGCCGTCAAGCCCTGCGCGATGAACGCCCCCGTGATCGAGGAGATCGAGCAGACCCGGGCTCTCAGGCCGTCCACTGCAAGGAGCGCATCGCCGTAGGGGCCGCAGTTGTCGATGACGACGTCGCCGAACTCGTACAGCTTCTTCCCGCTCGGGTGGCGCGACGTGACGCGGCGCGTGTGGTCCAGGGAAGTGACGACGACCAGCCGGTGGCCGCGCCGCTTCACCTCCGCCGCGAGCTCCACGACCGCCCCGTTGCGGCCGGAATTGCTGACGATGATGAACGCGTCGGCCGGCTCGATGCCGTGCGCCGCGAGGACCTTCGCGGCCATGGCCGGGTCACGCTCCAGGGACGGATCGCGGAGCGTGCCCAGCCGGTCCGGCGGGATCGCGTCCTCCAGGCGCAAGGAGTTCACGGGGACGAGGCCGCCCGCGCGGTTCGCCATCTCCATGGCGAAGGCCGCGGAGTGGCCGCTGCCGAAGACCTGGATCACGCCGCCCTCCAGGATCGCGCGGGCGAGCAGGCGGCCCGCCTCCTCGATGGCGCCGAGCTGGGTCTCCTCGAGGCGTTTCAACACGAGGTGCGCTTCCTCGAAGAAGCGGCGCGCCGACAGGTTGGGGGCGGCGCCCGCGCCGCCGTGCGGTTCAGATGTCGCCATGGCGCAGATCCTCCTTCGGATGCGCGGCGTCGTACGCCACGACGCCGCCGACGACGGTGAGGAGCGGGCGAAGGTCGTCGTCGACCACGACGAAGTCGGCGTCCTTGCCCGGCTCAAGGGTGCCTTTCCGCTCGCCCCAGCCGATGAGCCGCGCCGGGTTGCGCGAGGCCATGGCCAGGGCCTCGTTGAGGCTGCAGCCGATGAGTTCCACGGCATTGCGCACACCCTTCAAAAGGTGAAGCGTGCTGCCGGCCAGCGTCCCGTCCGGCAGGCGACAGAAGCCCTGCTCGTCGACGATCACGCGGCGCGCGAGCGACTCGTACTCCCCGGGCGGCAGGCCGGCGGGGGCCACGGCGTCCGAGACGAGGCAGACCCGGTCGACGCCTTTCGCGCGCAGGACGAGGCGCATGGCCGCGGGGTGGACGTGCAACCCGTCGGCGATCAGCTCGGCGTGGACGCGATCGTCCGTGAGGATGGCGGCCAGCGCGCCCGGCTCGCGGTGGTGCAGGCCGCGCATGGCGTTGTAGGTGTGCGTGCCCAGGCGGATGCCGGCGTCCACGCCCGCCTCGAACTCCTCGTACGTGGCATCGGTGTGGCCGCCCGCCACCGTGATCCCCTTCGCCGCGGCGTGGCGGATCAGGTCCAGCGCGCCCGGCAGCTCCGGCGCGATGGTCATGTGGGCCGAGCGGCCGCCGCTGGCGGCCACGAAGCGCTCAAAGAGATCGATGCTCGGCGCCTGCATCTCCTCGGCCGGCATGGCGCCCTTGCGGGCGGGGTTGAGGAAGGGCCCCTCCAGGTGGAGGCCGAGCATCTGCGCGCCCCACTCCGCGCGCCCGTCCGGGTCCTCCTCCCAGCGGCGCATCGCCTCGCCGATCACGCCCGCCGCCTCCAGCATCATCTCCAGCGGCGCCGTGGCGAGCGTCGGCCGGTAGGCCGTGGTGCCGAGGCGGGCGAGGAAGCGGCCGAGGCCGCGCACGGCCGCGGGCCCGCCGGTGAGGAGGTCCCAGCCGCCGCCGCCGTGGACGTGGATGTCGATGAGGCCGGGGATGACGCGCGCATGCGGATAGGCGCGGTCCGCCCGCGCGCCGCCGGCGGCGCCGGCGTGGACCCCGCTCTCCCGGCCGCCCGCGCGGATCTCCGCGATGCGGCCGTCCTCCACCACGATGACCGCGTCCTGCAGGTCCTCTCCGGCGAGCGTGTGCACCGTGCCGGCGAAGAGCGTCCAGCGACCCGCGCTCATCGTGCCACGCCTCCCTCCGGATTCGTCTCGCTTTTCACCGTACCCCATCCGGACTGGAACTTCGCCGCGGAAGCGGACGTCTCTTGCTCCGCGCCTCGCCGTGCGGCCGCCGGCCGTCCCGCCACGGCGCCGCGCTGCCGCCGGCCTTCCCGCCGCGCGGGCCGGGTCGTCCGGAACATGGTACCCTTCGGCCAGGAGGTTGTCCCGTTGTCTACTTCGGAACAGGTCCGCCTTCCCCAGCCCGGCGCGAACGTCACCGTCACCCGCGTCCAGATCCGCTCGACGGACGTCGACGCCATGGGCCACGTGAACAACGCCGTGTATTTCGAGTACCTCGAGCAGGCGCGCATCGACCATCTCCGGCGCCTCCTCGTGCTGCCGCCGCCTGAGGGCCGGCGGCCGTACGCCGGGGTGATGGTCGTCGCGGAGGCGCGCTGCCGTTACCGCGCGCCGCTCTACTACGGGGACGACCTGTACATCGAAACCTGGACGGCCGAGGTCCGCCGCCGCGGCTTCCGCCTGGCCTACCGCCTCTACACAGCGGCCGAGCCGCAGCGCACGGCGGCGGAGGCCGAGACGGTGCAGGTGTGGATCGACGCGGACGGGCGCGCGGCCGCCATCCCGGACTCGGTCAGGCAGACACTGGAAGCGTCCATTCCGCCGGCGTGAGCGCGTGAGCGGAGCCGGTGGACGTCGCTGCGGAGGCCGCGGCAGCAGGTTGCGGCCTCCGCGCGGCGGCGGCTAGTTGATCGTCAGCGTGGCACTGAAGGAGGCCCCCGCTTGCGCCGCATCGTCGATTTCTGCCTGCAGAACACCTTTGCCGTGGTGTTGACGTTCGCGTTCCTCCTGGGATTTGGGGCCTTCACGGCCGCGCGCATGAACCAGGAGGAGATGCCGGCCGTCGACATCCCCTACGTGGCCGTCGTCACCGCCTACCCGGGCTCCACCCCCGAGGACGTCGACGCGAACGTCACGGCGCCCTTGGAGTCCGCCCTGCGCCAGGTGCGCGGCGTGAAGAACGTCTACAGCACCTCGGTGGCCAACCTCTCCGTGGTCGAGCTCGAGTTCGACATCAACAGCGATGTGGCGGCGGACGAGGCGGCGGTCAAGGAAGCGGTGGACCGCGTGCGCCTGCCGGAGAACGCGCAGAAGCCGCAGGTGTCGCACTTCAACTTCAGCGACGTGCCGGTCCTCGAACTGGCCCTGCAACCCGCGCCGGGCGAGTCCATGGACGCCTTCCAGGCCTGGGTGCGCGACACGCTCATCCCGCAGGTGCGCGCCGTGCCCGGGGTGGGCGACGTCACGGCGCTCGCCGACCTCGACGCCTCCGTGGACGTGCGCCTGGACGAGGAGAAGCTCGCCGCGCACGGCCTCACGGCGCAGGCCGTCGTGCAGATGCTGCAGGCCGCCAACCTCGCCCTGCCCGCCGGCGCCACGGAGCGCGACGGAACCCAGCTCAACGTGCGCGTCGACGGCGGTCTCCGGAGCCTCGGCGACCTCGCCGAGCTACGCATTCCCGTGCTGCCTCAGCAGGACGAGGTGCTGCGCCGCTCCCTGGATCCGCTCATCGAGGGCATCCAGAGCATGGGCCGCGCCATGGGGCGCATGGGGCAGGAGCTCGCCCACCTGGGGCAGGGGGTCGGCGCGGTGGAGGCCCAGGTCCAATTGATGAACGCCAAGCAGGACCTGGCCGTGCAGCTCATGCAGGATCGCGCGCAGCTGGCCGCCGCGCAGGATGCGGCCCAGCGCGCGGCGCTGCAGAAGCGCGTGGCGCAGGAGGAGCGGACGCTGGCGCAGCTGGACGCGGAGTTGAAGGCGCTGCAGGCGAGCCTCCCGGCGGCGGGCGGCGGCAGCGGCGCGGGTGCGCCCGGCGGCGCGGGTAGCGGCGCCGGCCAGGGCGGCATCCCGGGGGCCGCCGGCGCGGGCGCGGCGGGGGGCGCGGGCGGCGCCGCGCAGCCGGCTGAGCTCGACACCGTGCGCCTCGGCGACATCGCCACGATCACCTTGGGCGCCGCGCCGCCCACCGTGGCGACGCGCCTCGACGGCCGGCCGGCGCTGCTCCTGCAGGTGTACAAGGAGACGGGCGCGAACGCCGCCACGGCCGCGGAGGGGGCGCTGGCGCAGGTCGAAGAGCTCTCGCGCGGCGGCCACCCCTTCCGCGTGACGGTGACGAAGAACGCCGCGGACAGCGTGCGCCGCTCGGTCGGCGGCATGGAGCGGGAGGCCTTCCTCGGCGCCGTCTTCGCCGCGCTCGTGATCTACCTCTTTCTGCGCCGGGGCCGCGCCACGCTCGTGGCCGTGCTCTCCATCCCCACGTCGGTCGCCATCGGCCTTCTGCTCATCGACCGCTTCGGTGTGACGCTCAACGTCATGAGCCTCGCCGGCATGGCGGTGGCCGTGGGGCGCGTGGTGGACGACGCGATCGTCGTGACGGAGAACATCCACCGCCACGCGCGCACGCGCGGCTACTCCGTGCCCGTGATCCTTGAGGCCACGGCGGAGGTGGCCTCGGCCATCACCGCCTCCACCCTGACGACCGTCGCGGTCTTCGCGCCTTTGGGCCTTGTGGGCGGCATCGTCGGCCGTGTCTTCCGCCCCTTCGCGCTGACCGTGGTGTTCGCGCTCCTGGCTTCCCTGTTTGTCGCCGTCACGCTGGTGCCTGCGCTGACGCTGATCCTCAACCGCGGCGTGCCGCCGGAGGCGGCGGCGGATGCGCCCTCGCGCTTCGTGCGCGCCTACCGCGCCGCGCTCGACTGGCTCTTGAGCCACCGCGCCGTGCCCACGGCGGCCGCCCTCGCGCTGCTCGTCGCGGCGGCGCTGGTGGGCAGCCACCTGGGGACGGCCTTCCTGCCCGCGGACGAGCACCCGCAGGTGACGGTGCGCGCCGTCTTCCCGGAGGGCACGCCGCTCGCCACGATGGACCGCGAGGTGCGCCGGGCGGAGGAGGTCCTTCTCCGCCGGGCCGGCGTGACGCGCGTCGTCTCCGTGGTGGGTGCCGTGAGCGGCACGAACCCCTTCCTGAACGCCCAGCGGCCGAACGACGCCACGCTCATGGTCGACCTGGCGCCAGGCGCGGACCCGAACGCCGTCGCCGCGGCCGTCCAGAAGGAGACGGCGCCGCTCATGCCGGACGCGCGCGTCCAGGCTGCGGCCTACTCGGCCGTCACCGGCGGCACGAACTCCATCCAGCTCGTCTTCTCCGGTCCGGACGAGGAGGCGCTGCGCGGCCTGGCCGCCCGCGTGGAGGAGCGGCTGCAGTCCCTGCCGGGCCTCACGAACGTGAGCGACACCCTTCGGAAGCAGTCGGACACGGTGGTCGTGCGGGTGGACAGTGCCGCCGCGGCGCGGTACGGCCTCACCACCGCCCAGGTGCTGCAGGCCGTGCACGCGGCGCTCAGCGGCTACGACGCCGGCACGATCCGCATCGGCGGGCACGCCTACCCCCTGGAGGTCCACCTCGCGCACACGCCGGATCTTGAGGGGCTCCGCCGCCTCACCCTGCACGGCACGCAGGACGTGAGCCTCGGGGAGATCGCGAGCGTCTCCGTGCAGCCGCAGCCCACGGCCATCAACCGGCGGAACCAAGAGCCGTTTGTCATGATCACCGGCGACATCACGGCGGAGGACGTCGGCTCCGTCACGGCCGCCGTGGCCCGCGAGGTGGCGGCCGTGCGCCTGCCGCCGGGCGTCTCCGCGCAGGATGTGGGCGTGACGGCCACCATGCGCGAGGGCTTCACGCAGATGGCCGAGGCCATGGTGGCGGCGATCGTCGTCGTGTACATGATCATGCTGCTGACCTTCGGGGAGGGGTTGGCGCCGCTGGCCATCCTCTTCTCGCTGCCGTTCGCGGCGGTGGGCGCCGTCTTCGCCCTCGCGCTCGCCGGCTACACCTTCAGCATCCCGCCGATGATCGGCATGCTGATGCTCAACGGCATCGTCGTGACGAATGCGATCGTCCTCATGGACCGCTTCCAACAGCAGAGGCGGCTGGGGCTGGGGGTGCGGGAGGCGCTCCTCGAGGCCGCCGGCACGCGCCTGCGCCCGATCCTCATGACGGCGCTGGCCACCATGTTCGCGCTCCTGCCGCTGGCGCTGGGCTTCTCCGAAGGGTCGCTGATCAGCTCCACGCTGGCTGTCGTGGTGATCGGCGGCTTGTCCACCTCGACGCTCCTGACGCTGGTCGTCGTGCCGATGGCGTACGAGAACCTCCGCTGGCTGGCGGCATGGCCCGGGCGCGTGTGGGCGCGGGCGCGCGGCGG
>JADBKN010000060.1 GCA_014896375.1 Bacillota bacterium
CGACGATCTCCGCCGCCTCGCCCGAGGCGAGCTCGAAGGAGAGCATGCCGCCGAAACCGCCGGCCTGGCGCCGGTGAACCTCGTGGCCGGGGTGGTCGGGGAAGCCGGGATAGTGGACGGCGCGCACGGCCGGCTGCGCGCGCAGCCACTCCGCCACGCGCCGCGCGTTCTCCTCATGAGCCTCCATGCGCAGCGCCAGGGTCTTGAAGCCGCGCAAGAGGAGGAAGGCGTCGTGCGGAGCCAGCACGCCGCCCGTGGCGTTCTGCAGGAACGCCAGCCGCTCGCCGAGCTCCGCGTCCCGCGTGACGGCGAGCCCGGCCACGAGGTCGCTGTGGCCCCCAAGGTACTTCGTGGCGCTGTGCACCACGATGTCCGCGCCCAGCTCCAGCGGCCGCTGCCAGTACGGCGTCATGAAGGTGTTGTCGACGATGAGGAGCGCCCCGTGCCGGCGGCAGATCTCCGCCACGGCCGCGAGGTCGGTGATCTTCATGAGCGGGTTCGAGGGCGTCTCCACGTAGACGGCGCGCGTGCCGGGGCGCATGGCCGCCTCCACGCGTGCGGGGTCGGAGGTGTCGACGAAGTCGACGGCCAGGCCGAAACGTTCGAAGACGCGCGTCAGCACGCGGTAGGTGCCGCCGTAGACGTCGTCGCCGCAGACGATGTGGTCGCCCTGGCGGAAGAGCGAGAAGACGGCCGTGATCGCCGCCATGCCGGAGGCGAAGGCCAGGCCGCGCGCGCCGCCTTCCAGATCGGCGGCCGCGGCCTCGAGCGCGGCGCGCGTGGGGTTGCTCGTGCGCGCATACTCGTAGCCCTTGTGCAGCCCCACGCCGACCTGGCGGAAGGTCGACGTCTGGTAGATGGGCGCGACCACGGCGCCCGTGAGCGGGTCCTCCGGGACGCCGTGGATGAGCCGCGTGCGGAAGGACCAGCTCATCTCTCCACCGCCTCCTCAAACGAGTAGATGCCCTGGCTCAGGTAGCGCTCGCTGCTGTCGGGGAAGATCGTCGCCACGCGCAGCGGCCGCGGTCCCGTCCACTTGTGCGATTGCCGCACGACGGCCGCGAGCGCGGCGCCGCTGGAGCTGCCGGCCAGCACCCCGGCCTCCAGCGCGAGGCGCTCCACCATGGCGAAGGCCTCGTCATCGGGGATCGTCTCCACCTCGTCGGCGAGGCTCATGTCCAGCGTGGGCGTGATCTCCTCCACGCCGATGCCCTCCGTGCGGTGCGGGCCCGGCGGCCCGCCGCCGAGCACCGAGCCGACCGGCTCCACCACGACCGCCTTCAGGCGCGGGTTGCGCTCCTTCAGGTAGCGCGCGCAGCCGGTGAACGTGCCGCCCGTGCCGGCGCCGGCCACGAAGAGGTCGATGCGGCCGCCCATCTGCTCCCAGATCTCGGGGCCGGTGGTGAGGTAGTGCGCCTCCGGATTCCAGGAGTTCTCGAACTGTTGGGGGATGTAGGCGTCGCCGATCTCCGCCGCGAGCTCCCGCGCGCGGCGCATGGCGCCGACCATGCCCTCCTCCGTGGGCGTGTGCACGATCTCCGCGCCCAGCGCGCGCATGAGGAGCTGCTTCTCCACGGAAAACTTGCGCGGCACCACGAAGATCACGCGGTAGCCGCGGCCGCGGGCGGCGAGCGCGAGGCCGATGCCCGTATTGCCGGCGGTGGGCTCGATGAGCGTCATGCCGGGGCGCAGGAGGCCGGCGGCCTCCGCGCGCTCCAGCATGTGCACGCCGATCCGGTCCTTGACGCTGCCGCCCGGATTGAACATCTCCAGTTTGGCGTAGCACTCCGTGCCCGGCGCGAGGCCGAGGCCGCGCAGGCGCAGGAGGGGCGTGCGCCCGACGAGCTCCCGCACGTCCTCCACCACCGGGCCCGGCCCGCGCTCCGCCGGCGTCTCTCTCTCCACCCGGACCCTCCCGTCACTCCATGTGGGCGATTTCCTTCCGCAGGCGGCGGATGATGCGCTTCTCCAGCCGCGAGATGTACGACTGCGAAATGCCCAGATGGTCCGCCACCTGCTTCTGCGTGCGCTCCACGCCGTCCTTCAGGCCGAAGCGCAGCTCCACGATGTTGCGCTCCCGCCTGGAGAGCTTCTTGAGGGCCTCCCGCAGGAGCATGCGGTCGGCTTCCTCCTCGACGTTACGATACACCAGGTCGGGCTCCGTGCCGTGGATGTCCGCGAGGAGCAGTTCGTTGCCGTCCCAGTCCACGTTCAGCGGCTGGTCGAATGAGACCTCCGTCTTCGTGCGGTTCGTCCTCCGGAGGTACATGAGGATCTCGTTCTCGATGCACTTGGAGGCATAGGTGGCCAGCTTGATCCGCTTCCCTGGATCGAAGCTGTTGACGGCTTTGATGAGTCCGATGGTGCCGATGGAGACCAGGTCCTCGATGGCGATGCGCGTGTTGTCGAAGCGCCGGGCGATGTAGACGACGAGGCGCAGGTTACGCTCGATGAGGACGCTCTTGACGGCCGCGTCCCCCTGGGCCAGGCGGGCGAGCAGGTATTCCTCCTCCTCCGCCGACAGCGGCGGCGGGAGGGCTTCGCTGCCGCCCACGTAATGCACAGGCAGCCGGTAGAGGCCGAGCGCCGATAGCAGCCGCACGACGGCCACCCGCCACCGCAGCCGGAGGCGCATGAGATGGGCTCTCACAACGTTCCGCTCCCTTCCGTGGATTCGGCCGCGCAGGGCTCGGCGAGGACGAGCTCCGGGGGCACGAGGGCGGCATAGGCGCCGCCGGGGTCAAGCGGGTCCGGGGCAAACCCTACGAGCACACCCTCGTGGCGCCAGGCCCTCCGACCAGCGCGCAGGCGCACGGCGTCCGCGCGCAGGGCGACGAGCAGCCCCCGCGGCGTGCCCACCGCCTCGAACGGCACGAGGCGCAGCCGGCCGGCGAGTTCCGCCGCCGACGCCACCTCCTCGAGGCTCGACCAGTCGGTCAGCGCGCGTTGCACGCCGGCACGCCCCGCGGCGGGCAGGAGGTCTGCCAGGGCGGCGGCCGTGGCCACGATCACGGGCGCGGCCGTGAGCGGGTCGCGGAGGCGGTTGCCGCTGTCGACGAGACCGCGGCAGGAGGCCGTACGCCCGTCGAGCTCGACCGTCACCTCGACCGTCTCCACCGCCCCCGCCCGCCGCCAGCTCCAGAGCCAGCTGGCCATCAGCGCCAGCGCCCCGAGGGATCCGGCCAGCGCCCACCACGGCACCGGTCCCTGCCCGGAGCTCCAGTAGCCGCTCTGCCACGCGCCCACGGCGCCCAGCCCGAACATGTCGAAGGCGAGCGTCATGCCCGCCACAAGGGCGGCCGCCGTCCAGAGCCAGCCGACGAGCCGCACGAAGACGGCCGCCCTCACCGGGGCGAAGGCGACCGCCACCATGGCCAGGGACGCCCCCAGCTTCCCTGGGAAGCCGTACGCCGCCGACGAGGGCGCCAGGTAGAAGCCGAGCGCGTAGGCTGCGCCGAGGAGCGACGCGAGGGCGACGCGCCCGCCCCGCGCGCGCACGCCCGCCAGCCGGGCCGCGGAGAGGAGCAGGGCCGCGTCCACGACCGCGTTGACCAAAAGGACGAGATCGCCGTACACGACCATCCCGGTCACCTGTCCCCGCACGGCCCTCTGGACACGGATATGCCGGTCCCGGGCCGCCTAGACCGGGCCCGGCGGCGCGGCGGCAGGCCCATTATGGAGGAGGAGCGGGCGCGGAGTCTGTCGCAATCAGGGGGGAAGGCCGCGCGGGCGCGCGACGCGCGGGGCCCCCGCGGGCACGACCCGCGGGGGCCCCGGATGTCAGCGGCTCTTGCGCCGCAGGAAGGCGGGGATCTCCAAATCGTCCGCGGCGAAGGGCGGGATGTCGAGATCCTCCACCTTCGCCTTCGCGGCGCGGCCGCCGGGCTGGTCGAAGCCGGTGGCGATGACCGTCACGCGGATCTCATCCTGCAGGTTCTCGTCGATGACCGCGCCGAAGATGATGTTCGCCTCCGGATCCGCGGCCTGCGCGATGATCTCCGCCGCCTCGTTGACCTCGAAGAGGCCGAGGTTCGGGTCGCCGGTGATGTTGAGCAGCACGCCCTTGGCGCCCTCCACCGACGTCTCCAGAAGCGGGCTGGAGATGGCCGTGTGCGCGGCCTCCGCGGCGCGGTTCTCGCCGCGCGCCACGCCGATGCCCATGAGCGCCGTGCCCGTATCCAGCATGATCGTGCGCACGTCCGCGAAGTCGAGGTTGATGAGGCCCGGCACGGCGATGAGGTCGCTGATGCCCTGCACGCCCTGGCGGAGCACGTCGTCGGCGATGCGGAAGGCCTCCATGATCGACGTCTTCCGCTCCACCACCTGCATGAGGCGGTCGTTCGGGATGGTGATGAGCGTGTCGACGTTGTTGCGCAGGTTCTCGATGCCGATGAGCGCCTGCTGCATGCGCCGGCGCCCCTCGAACGTGAAGGGCTTCGTGACCACGCCGACCGTCAGCGCCCCGGACTCCTTCGCCAGCCGGGCGATGATCGGCGAGGCGCCCGTGCCGGTGCCGCCGCCCATGCCGGCCGTGATGAACACCATGTCGGCGCCCTTCAACGCCTGGGCGATCTGGTCCTGACTCTCCTCCGCGGCGCGCGCGCCCACCTCCGGGTTCGCCCCGGCGCCGAGCCCCCGTGTAGCCTCCGACCCGATCTGGATCTTGACGGGTGCCTCGCTCAGCGCGAGCGCCTGAGCATCCGTGTTGATGGAGATGAACTCGACGCCGCGCAAGCCCGCGCGGATCATGCGGTTGACGGCGTTGTTGCCGCCGCCGCCGACCCCGACCACCTTGATCACCGCGTATCGGCTTTCTTCAAGATCGAAATCCAGCACGCTTAGCCCTCCTGTCGACCGCCGGCCCCATGTTCCGCATCCGCATCATCGTACCGAACCCGTCGCGGCGATGGACAGTTCTGTTCGGCCGCGGGCGCTCCGGATCCTGCGTGGCCCGCCGCCTAGACGAGCCCGGCGAGCCACGCCCAGAGGCGCCGGGCGAAGGTCGCCGGGGGCTCTTCGCGCGCGCTCGCCGCCGCTGCGGCCGGCGCGGCGGCCGCGAGCCGCAGAAGCCCCATGGCGGCGGCCGCCTGCGGTGTCTCCAGCCCCGTCCAGCGCTCGTCACCGAGCTGCGGCGCGCCGAAGCGCACCGGCAGGTCCCAGACCTCCATCGCCCGCTTCGCCAGGCCGCGCAGCGCCGCGCCGCCGCCCGTCAGCACGACGCCGGCGCCGAAGCGGCAGCCGGCGGCGCGCGCCTCCTCCAGCGCCGCCTTGACCGCTTCCAGGATCTCGTCCACGCGCGCCAGCGCGATCTCCTGCACGAAGGGCAGCTCCACCGCGCGCGTCCCGCCTTCCGTGGGAACCTCGACCGTCTTCTGGAGAAGCGCGCCGTCCACACGCGCGTGGCGCAGCTTCAAGGACTCGGCGGCCGCCCACGGGATGCCGAGGCCGATGGCCAGGTCATTCGTGATGTACGCGCTCCCCATGCCGATCGAGGCCGTGTGCACCAGCCGGCCGCGGTCGAATGCGGCCACGTCGCACGACCCGCCGCCGATGTCGACGACGGCTGCCCCCGCCTCCGCCTCCGCCCTGTCGAGGACGGCCTCCGCGGCGGCCAGCGCGTTCGGCACCACGGCGGCCACCTCCAGGCCGGCGGCCGCGGCCGCCTCCCGCTCCGCACCCGCGGCCCACGCCTCCGCCGCGGGGGCCGCCACGCCCAGGTGCAGCGGGGGCAGCTCAGCCAGGCCGGCGGCCGCGCGCTCCACCGCCAACCGCAGGCTGCTCGCGGCGGCGGCGACGTCCGTCACGCGGCCGTGGCGCAGCCCCCGGGTGACGGCCTGGCCATGGGCCACGACGCGCAGCCCCGCGCGCTCCCGCACGGCGACGAGCGCCAGGGTCTTCGTCGTGCCCAGGTCCGCGACCGCCACCCACGCCGTCTCCGCGTCGTGCACGCCCCGTCCTCCTTCTCGCAACCCCGCCATGTTCCGTGCGCCAGCGCCCGATCCCTGCCGCCCCTTCATCCGCCGCCCGCCGGCGGCGGCGGGGGCGGCGGCGCGGGGGGCTCCACCGGCCGCACGACGGGCTCGTCCGGGTTGACGACGCTGATGTATAGGGCTTGAGTCCCCTGCTCCTTCAAGGCGCCGAGGAGCCCCGAGAGGACGGACATTTGCCGCTCCGCGTCCGGCACGAGGCCGAACTCCACCGGCGTGCGGTCCGCGAGGTAGACGACGATCGACGTGTCGGCCTCCACGTGGATCTCCGCCACCTCGACCTCCGGGAACGAGCGCGCCGCGGCCGCCACCTGCACCGCGCGCGTGAGCCCCGCGGACTGCACGATGCCGCGCGGGTGCAGGTCCTCGCGCGCGCCCGTGACGAGCGGCAGCCGCGCATCGATTCCCGCACGCACGCGCATGACGACACCCGACGCATCGACCTCCGCCGCCCCGCCCGAGGGCAGCACGACCTCCGCCACCGGTCGCCGCTCCACGATCTCGATCTTCAGCGTGTCGGGCCAGCGCTTCAGCACACGCACGGAGGCGATGAGCGGGTCTTCCAGGAGGCGCGCCGCCACCTCACCCGCGCGGATCTTCCAGAGTGGCGTCTGGTGCGCGATGGCCGCCTCCGACACCACCTGCTCCGGCGTCAGCTCCGAAAGGCCGCTCACCTGCACGCGGGTGACAAGAAAGGCCGGGCTGCGCAGAACGAGAAACGCGCCGATGAGCGCCAGCGTGACCGCCAAAAGCCCCAAGGCGCGCCGCCCCGTCATCGCCCGTCTCCTGATCTTCCCCAGCGCATATCCGCCTGCCGTCGCGCTCATGTTACTACCGTTGTCAGCGCGGAGAGGAGCCCCGTCTTGAAGCGCTCACCGGTTCTCTCCTTCGTGGCGATCGCCGCCGTTCCCTTTGTGATGGTCCTCTCGAACTCCATGATCATCCCGGTGCTCCCGGAGATGCAGCGCGCGCTGCACGTGAGCCTCTTCCGCGCGGGCCTCCTCATCACGGCCTTCTCCATCGCCGCGGCGCTCGTCATCCCCGTCGGCGGCTACCTCTCCGACCGCTGGGGGCGGAAGCCGATCATCGTGCCGGCGCTCTTTCTCTTCGGCCTCGGCGGAGCCGTCGGGGGGCTCGCGCCGCTCCTCACCGACCGCCCCTACTCCTGGATCCTCGCCGGACGGGTCCTGCAGGGCGTCGGCGGCGGCGGCCTCTACCAGGTGGCGATGGCCCTCGTGGGCGACCTCGTCCAGGGACGGCGGCGCACGAAGGCCCTGGGGCTCCTCGAGGCGTCCAACGGCCTCGGCAAGGTGCTGAGCCCCATCATCGGCGCGGCGGCGGCGCTCATCGTCTGGTACGCGGCCTTCTTCGTATACCCCCTCCTCGCGTGGCTCGCCGCCCTGGCCGTCTGGTTCTGGGTGAAGGAGCCGCCTCGCGCGCAGCGCGCGCGCCAGCCGCTGCCGGAGTACCTGGGGAAGCTGGGGGAGATCTGGGCCGAAAAGGGCGTCTCTCTGACGGTCGCCTTCTTCGCGGGATCCCTGGCGATCTTCTTTCTCTTCGGCGTGCTCAGCGACTACTCGGACCTCCTTGAGCGACCGTACGGTATCTTCGGCTTCGCCAAGGGCCTCGTCATCGCCGTGCCCGTGACGGTCATGGCCGCCACTTCCTACGTGTCCGGGACGGTGCTGCAGAAGCACCTCGCGCGCCTCGCAAAGGCGGCCGTGGCCGTGGGGCTGGGGCTCGTGGCGGCGGCGTTCGTCGGCATGTGGGCCTTCTTCCACAACCTCTACCTGCTGACGGCGGCCATCTCCCTCATGGGGCTCGGCAACGGCCTCATCCTGCCGGCCCTCAACACGATGATCACGAGTTGCACCGGCAGCGCCCAGCGGGGCACCGTCACCTCGCTCTACGGCACCGTACGCTTCGTGGGCGCTGCGGCGGGGCCGCCCGTCTTCAGCATGGTCGTCGACTGGGGCCGCACCGTCACCTTTCTCGGCGCCGCCGCCCTTTCCGCGCTGGCCCTGGTGCTGAGCATGGCGTTCATCGACCAGCGCAAGATGCTGCCCCCCGGCATGGGCGACAAGGACCGCCGGCGGCCGCAGCGCGTGCGGCGCGCCGGCTTCGAGCGCGCCGAGGCGCCCGGCGGCCGCCCCTTCCAGCGGCCCTAGCCTCAACCCGAGCGGTCGAGCCAGCGGGCCGCGCCCGGCGCGGCGGGGAGGGCCTGGCGCGCCGCGGCCGTGCGCGCCATCTCCTGCGCCACGTCCGCCTGCCAGGCGCGCAGGCGGGACACGTTCGCGTCGTGCAGGGCCCGCACGGCGGCCCAGGCCGGAGCCTCCGCCGCCTCAGCGGGCGGATCCGCCTCCAGCTCGGCGAGGAGCGCGCCCAGGTGCTCGACCAGCGTCTCCGCCCCGGCCAGGTCGCGCCGCTCAAGGCAGCGCGCGAGCTCCTCCTCGGCGGCCTGCCAGCGCCGCGCGCGGTCGTCAGCCACGGCCGCCGGCTCCCGCGCCGGCCGCGCCGCCACCGCCGGCCGCGCCGCCCGACGGGCCCGCGCCGCCGTGCGCCGCCGGCGCGAAGGCGGCCGACCAGGCCTCGCGGATCGGCTCGAGCGCCTCCAGCGCCTCCCGCGCGGCGCCCGCGTCTGCGGACGCGTTCGCGCGCACCAATCGCCAGTACGCGAAGTCATAGATCGCCTCAAGGCGCTCGGCCAGTTCCGGCGCCGCCTCCCGGTTCAGCGCGCCGCGCAGCGCCTGAACGATCTCCTGGGCGCGCAAGAGCCGCCCGTGCGCGGCCGCGCGCCGTCCGCCGTCCAGATCGGCGGCGGCCGCGCGCGTCTCGGCGACCGCCTTCCTCAAAAGCAACTCGATCAGCGCCGCCGGGGACGCCGACTGCACAAGGCTCGCCCGGTACGCCTGAAGCGCCGCGTTATCCACGCGTCTCATCCTTCCCCTCCGCCAGCGCGCGGCGGACTTCGCGTTCCCAGTCGCTGAGGCGCGCCGTCGCCGTGTCCGGGGGAATCTGGGCGACGACGCGCCCGGTCGACACCTCCCGCACCACGATCACCGGCCGGCCCATGTTCGGGTCGTAACTCACACCCACGATCACCGGCAGCCGCGCCAGGTGCTGCGCCAGAGCCTCCCGCGCCGCGGACAGGGCCGGAGCCTCCCGGGGCGGCGGGACGGCCGCCGCGCCGGCGAGGTCGCGGGTGGGATCCCAGGCCGGGCCCGATGGCGGTCGAATGGCCACATCGCTCCCTCCTTCCCCGCGTCCGGCTAGCTCTTCTGCGAGCCGGACGGCGGCGCGAAGAGCGCCGAGAGCGCCAGAGACAGCGACTGCGCCTGGCCCTGCAGGCGGCTGATCGCTTCCTCCATGCGGTTGAACTGGTCACGCAGCGCCTGCTCCCGCCGCTGCAGGAACTCCTGCATGGCCTGCGCGCGGTCTTGCAGCGCCTTGATGCGCGCGTCCCAGGACTTCAGCGCCGCGTCGAGGATGCCGCCCGCCTTGAGCCAGGCGTCGGTGTCCGTCGCGACGCGCTGCGCCACGCCGCTGCCGGCGGCGGTGAAGACGGCCTTGACGGAGGCGGGATCGCGGTTCCAGGCGTCGCGGAACTTGGCCGTGTCGAAAGCGAGCGTGCCGTCCGTCGATTGCGTGATGCCGATCTGCGCAAGCGTCTGGAAGGTGCCCGCGCCGCTCACCCAGGCCTGCACGTCGCTGCCCAGCCGCCCCTGGCCGAGGAGGATGTCGGTGTTGCCGAGAAGCGGCCCCCCCTGCTTCGATTGCGGGTCGTACTTCGTGTCGTCGCGCAGCGTCCGTACGAGGTTGTTGAAGGCGTCGACGAACTTCTGGACGTTTTGCTCCACCGCGGACTCGTCCGACGTGAGCGTTAGCGTCACCTGATCGTTCTGCTTGAGGTTCTTCAACGTGATGGTGACGCCGGGAATCGCCCCTGTGATCGTGTTCGAATCGGAGACCATCGGCACGCCGTTCACCACAAAGTGCGCGTCCTGCGCGCGCTGCTTGACGGCGGCCGCCTGGGCGGAGGTATCGGCCGTCGAGGCGAGGATGCCGAGGTCCACGAAGAGCGAGACACCGCCGGAAGACGAGGTCGTCGCATCGCCGTAGACGATGCCGTTCTGCGCGCCGGTCTTCGTGGAGAGGAGCTGCAGGGCGAGGTGCGTGCCGCCCGTGGCGGCGTCGTACACCTGCAGCACGCTGGCGCGCACGTGCGCGGCGGCCGTCTGGTCGTTGATGAGGGCCGCGATCTGGTTGAGGCTTTCGGAGCCGTTGAGGGTGAAGGAGACGCCGTTCAGCGTGAAGGTCCCGCTGTAGCCGAGCGGCGCGTCGGCGTCCGTGATGGATGTCGTGGTGGAGACGTCCTGCTCCGCGCGCGCCATGGGGTCGCTGCTCCCCTGGGCGGCCAGGTAGGCCGCGTCCGGCTGCACGGTGTACGTGCCGGGGGTGGCGCCCGCGCCGGCCGAGGCCTCGAGCACGGAGGTGTCGGAGACGGACACCTGCTGAGGGTTCCAGGCGTCGTCGCCGGCGAGGGCAGCGGCGGCGTCGTGCAACGCTTGGAAGAGGCCGCGCAGGGGGTTCCAGGCGTTCTCCTGCTGCTTCAGGGCGCTGATCTGGTTGTTCAGAAGGTTCAGCGGCTGGCTTTCAAAGGCCATGATCTTGGCGATGAGCGACGACGCGTCGATGCCGGTGGCGACGCCGCTGATGCCGAGCTGCGGACCCGTGGACGACATGCTTACGCCTCCCTACCCGGTTTTCGTTCCGGGCGGGCGCGATGTTTACAGCGTCCCGGGGAGCGAGCCCGGCGAGGCCGGCAGCGTGAACCAGAAGCGCGAGCCCTCGCCCAGGCGGCTCTCCACCCCGACGCGGCCGCCGTGCAGCTCCACGAGTTGCTTCACGATGGAGAGCCCCAGCCCCGTGCCGCCGCGCCGCCGCTGCGAGCGCACGCGGGACCGGTCGACACGGTGGAAGCGCTCCCAGATGAGGTCGAGCTCCTCCTCCGGAATGCCCTCCCCGGTGTCGACGACCTCGAAGCGCGTCCACCCGGCGTCGCCGCTCACGCGCACCTCGACACGGCCTCCGGCCTCCGTGTGGTCGAGGGCGTTGTCGAGCAGGTTGGCGAGGATCTGCTGCAGCCGTTCCGGGTCGGCGTAGACGGCCGGGGAGCCCTCCGCCGCCACCTCCACCTGCACGCCGAGAGAGGTCGCGCGCGGCTCCACGCCGAGCACGGCGCGCCGGGCCGCGTCCACGGCCGAGATCAGTTCCGGCCGGATCGTGACCTTGCCGGCGTCGAGGCGGGAGAGGTCGAGGAGGTCGGCGACGAGACGCGAAAGCCGCTCGGTGTCCTGGCGCATGAGCTCAAGGTAGCGCGCCGCCTGCTCCTGCGGGATCGTGCCGTCCTCGAGGAGCTCGATGAAGCCCGCGAGGGACGCGAGCGGCGCGCGGAACTCGTGGGAGACGTTGGCCACGAACTCGCGCCGCATGCGCTCCAGGCGGCGCTGCTCCTCGATGGTGCGGCTCACGGCCTCCGCCGCGCGGTTGAAGGCGCGCGCCAGCTGCTGCAGCTCCTCCGGCCCCTCCACCGCCACGCGCTGGTCGAGGTCGCCCTGCGCGAGACGCCCGGCCGCGCGCGCCATGCGCTCCAGGGGGCGGCCGACGCTGCGGGAGAGTGCGGCCGCGAGGGCCGCGGACACGGCCAGCGCGATGGCGAAGGCCCAGACGAGCCGGCGGCGCGCGTCGCGCACCGTGGCCTGGATGTCCTGCAGCGGCCGGTGCAGGATGACGGCGCCGAGCGTCTCGCGGCCCACGGTGACCGGCACGGCCACGGCGATCGACGGCGTGGGAGTCCGGAAGTTCTGCCCCAGCCCATCACGGTGCGGCCGCGCAGCACCTGCTCCACGGCGTCGCGGTGAGCCGCACGCCGACGAGATCCCGTCCGGCGGGCGTGCGCCAACACGATGCCCAGGCGGTTGACGACGATCGGCTGCGAGGGCACGAAGGGGGCGACGACCTGTGGAGGCGCCGCCCAACGCCTCCGGTGGGCTGCCGTTGAGGAGCGACACCTGGACGAGCCGCCGAGGTTGTGGCTGTCGCGCAACAGGTCCTGCTGCTCGAGCTGATGAGATAGACTGGTAGAAGTAGGTGAGCGCCAGGGAGGCGCAGGCGGAGCACGCACGCCGCCAGGTACGAGAGGAGCAGCGGGCGAGGCGCGACAGCCACCCCTTCACGGCTCACGGCCCTCCGGCGAGAACCGGTAGCCCACTCCCCATTAATGGTCTCGATGTAGCGGTGGCGCTCCTTGCCGGCCGTCTTCTGGCGCAGCCGCTTGACGTGCTCGTCCACCGTGCGCGCGTCGCCCTCGTAATCCCAGCCCCAGACGCGGTCCAGGAGCTGGTCGCGCGTGAAGACCTGGCCGGGGTGGCGCGCCATGAAGGCGAGAAGCTCGAACTCCCGCGGCGCGAGCTGCACCTCGGCGCCATCGACCTGCACACGGTAGGCGGCCGTGTCGATCACGAGCCCCGGGTAGCGCAGGGTGACGCCGGTCTCCGTGCCCACGCGGCGCAGGAGCGCCTGGACGCGCGCGGCCAGCTGGCGGGGGCTGAAGGGCTTCGTGATGTAGTCGTCCGCGCCCAGCTCCAGCCCGCGGATCTCGTCGTCCTCCTCGCCGCGCGCCGTAAGCATGAGGATGGGCACGCGCGACTGCGCCCGGATGCGGCGGCACACGTCCCAACCGTTGATCCGCGGCAGCATGAGGTCCAGGATGACGAGGTCTGGGGAGAGAACGTCGAAGCGCTCGAGCGCCTCCTCGCCGTCGGCGGCTTGCTCCACACGGAAGCCGCGCTTCTCCAGCGCCAGCCGCACGAGCTCGCGGATGTGGTCGTCGTCGTCCACGACCAGCACGAGCGGTCCCATCGCTCACCCGTCCCCCGCCCGCACACCGATGCCGCGCAGGTTGTAGGCGATGATGCCGTCCGCCATCACCGCGAGCGGCCGCGGCGCGGGGCGCGTGGCCCACTCGGTGACGGCCGCCCACACCGTGCCGAAGAGCGCGAGCGCCGTGAGCCGCGGATCCTGCGGCGGCGCGTCGCCGTCGGCCACAAGTTCCTCCACGTAGCGGGCGATGACGTCCTCAAAGGAGTCTCTCAGCGCCTGCTGACGCGCCAGCGCCGTCTCGCCGGCCGTGGCGCCCTGCACGACCGTCACGCGCGTCAGCTCCGGATGGCGCTCGAACACCTCCAGCGCCGCGCGCAGGGCGGCCGCGATGCGCGCGGAGGCGCCGCGCACCGAGCCGAGCGCCTCCCCCACCGACGCCCAGAGGAGCTCGGCCATGTGGTCCATGAGCGCGAGGAAGAGCTCCTCCTTGGAGGCGAAGTGGAAGTAGAGCGCCCCTTTCGAGAGGCCGGCGCGCTGCGCGATCCCGTCCATGGTGGCGCGGGAGTAGCCCTCCGCGGCGAAGACGGCCGCGGCCGCGGCGAGGATGCGCTCGCGCGTCGTCAACTCTGCCCCTCCCGGCCCATCTCCGCGAGGCGCACGCGCAGCGTGCGCTGGGCCCCGTTGCGCTGCACGACCACCTCCACGACATCCCCAGGGTGGTGCATCTCCAGCATCCCGAGGAGGTGGATGTAGTCGCGGACGGGATGCCCGTCGAAGGAGAGGACGCGGTCGCCCACGCGCATGCCGGCGGCGTCGGCGGGGCCGCCGCGGACGACGTCGCTCACGCGGAGGGAGATTTCGGGGTCGCCGGTGAGCGGGTCGCGGCCCACAAAGGGGAAGGACACGCCCAGGTAGGCGCGCCGCACGGCGCCGTAGCGGACAAGGTCGTCGACCACGCGCTTGACGATGTTCGAGGGGATGGCGAAGCCGATGCCCTCGACGGCGCTGGAGGCAGGCCCCTTCAGCGTGTTGATGCCGATCACGCGGCCGCTCGCGTCCACGAGCGGGCCGCCGCTGTTGCCCTGGTTGATGGCCGCGTCCGTCTGGATGAGCTGCGTCACACGCTGGCGGGAGGGGTCGAAGCTGACCTCCTCATCTCCCGTATAGCCGTAGAGCGCGGGCCGGATGCCGCTGACGACGCCCGCGGTGACGGAGCGCTGATAGTCGAGCCCCAAGGGGTTGCCGATGGCGACGACCGGCTGGCCGACCTCCACCTCGTCCGAGTCCCCGAAGACGGCCACGCGCAGCGAATCCGGGGGCACAATCTTCAAGACGGCGAGGTCGGTTTGCGGATCGGTGCCGACGACGCTCGCCGGCACACGCTGCCCGTCGGGCAGCTCCACCTGAAAGAAGTTGCCGCCGGCGATGACGTGGTCGTTCGTGACAATGTATCCCCGCCGGTCGAAGGCGACGCCCGTGCCGATGCTCGCCGCCACGGCGGGCCCCCAGAAGTTCGTCTGGCGCTCCTGGCTGATGACGCCGACGACAGCCGGCCCCACCTCCCGCGCGACGACGACGGCCGGCGCCTCGGCGGCGCCCGCCCGCGAGATCAGCGGGACGGGTTGCGGGCCGCGGCCCAGCGCCGCGGCGCCCGGCCAGACGGCCAGCACGGCCCACGCGCCGCCCACGCCGCCCGCGAGCGCGCAGGCGAGGCCGAAGGCGACCCACGCCAGCGTGCGCCCCGCGCGGCGGCGCGGACCACCGCCGCGAGCGGGCTCCGGGGGCGCGCCGGTGGGGACGTCCGGCGGCAGCGACCCGGCCGGCGGGGGCGGCGTCTCAACGTGCGATGCCGGACCCAAATCCTCTTCCTCCCGGTCCATTCTCGCACCATTGTACCCGCTCCACGCGCGCCGGAACCGGCTTCCGCGCGCACGCTCAGCGCCGGCCGGGCCGTGCCAGGGACTGCCAGGCCGGCTGCTCCTGGGCGCCGCCGCCGCGCTCGCACGCCACGTAGTCCTTGAAGACCCAACCGCGCGTGCCGTCGGGCAACTGCACATTCGCCCAGTAGCCGCTGAACTCGATGATGAGGCAGGGCGTGCCGTATGTCAGCTGGCCGACGAGCGGGTGGCCGGCGCCCGGACCCTGGCGCAGCTTGACCTGGTCGTCCGTCACCTTGGCGAAGCAGTGGAAGCGGCTGGGCAGGGGCGTCGTCATCAACTCGAGGAACGACAGCTGAAACCGCTGGGACTCCACGAGGTGTCGGACGAGCTCCTTCTCCACGTCCGTCGCCGCCGCGCCCGCCAGGCTCTCATACTGCGCCCAGAGCGGCGCCTCCGCGTCGTGCAGCGCCCTCGCCAGCTCTCGCAGCGAAGCCATGCGATCCCTCCCCGGACGCCTCAACATATGCGCTCCGGGGAGGGGCCTAGACGTCTACGCGCGCCCGAACTCCTCCAGCAGGATGGCCATGTGGTAGATCCCCTGGGCGTAGTCCGAGATGCGGATGTTCTCGTCCGGGGCATGCGCGCGGCTGTCCCAGTAGCCGCAGCCGGCGCTGACCATGGGGATGCCCAGCGCGTGGCCCAAAGGGTACATGGGCCCGCTGCCGGCGCTCGTCACGTGCACGCGCGCCGGCTTGCCGTACGCCTTCTCCGCCGTGGCGGCGACGAGCTGCACGAAGGGGTCGTCGACCGGCGTACGGTAGGCCTTCTCTGCGCTGAGGAGCTTCATCTGCACGTCGCCGAAGCCGCGCTCGTCGAGGAAGGCGCGCACCTTGCGGAAGATGTCGTGCGGATCCTGGCCGGGCACCAGGCGGAAGTCCACCTTGGCGCGGGCCACCGCCGGCAGCACCGTCTTGGGGCCGGGACCCTGGTAGCCGCTGTCCAGGCCGCAGATCGTGCACGTCGGGCCGAAGAGCAGCGCCTCGCGGGCCGCGTCGTCCCCCTCCACGGTGAAGGCGGCGATCCCCAAGTTCTGGCGCATGCGCTCCGGGTTCCAGGGCACGCGCCGCACGGCCTCGCGCTCGGCCTCGGTGGGCGGCTGGATGCCGTCGTAGAAGCCGGGCACGTTCACGCGGCCGTCCGGGCCCTTGATCGCGTTCAGCGCCCACACGAGGCGCCAGGCCGGGTTCGGCACGATGGCGCCCACGGACGAGTGCTGGTCGCGCTTGGCGCCGTGCGCCTCCAATTCCACGTAGCAAAGGCCTTTCAGGCCCAGCGTCAGCTCAGGGTGACCTTCCTGGTCAATGCCGCCGAACTCCCAGATGCACGCGTCCGCGCGCAGCCGGTCCTTGTACGCTTCCACGTACGTGTCGAAGTGGACGCTGCCGATCTCCTCCTCGCCCTCGACAAGGAACTTGACACGGCACGGGAGCTCCCCGCGAAGCCGGCGCAGGGCGCGCACGGCGGCGATGCGTGCCATAAGGGGCCCCTTGTCGTCCGAGACGCCCCGCCCCACCAGCCGCCCGTCGCGCACGGCGCCCTCCCATGGCGGCGTCGACCACAGCTCCAGCGGCTCGGCCGGCTGGACGTCGTAGTGGTTATAGAAGAGGAGGGTGCGGTCGCCGCCGCCCGCGAACTCCGCGAAGACGGCCGGCGCGGCGTCCGGCAGGCGCCAGATTTCCACGGTCTCGGCGCCGGCCTCGCGGAAGATGGCCGCGGTGAGCTGGGCGCACTCCTCCATGCCCACCCCTTGCGCCGCCACCGAGGGCTGCCGCACCAGCCGGACGAGGTCCGCCACCGCCTGCGGCCACTCCCGCCGCACGGCCGCCGCGAGGTCGGGGGCGGCGTCTTCCTGCAACAGCTTGGGCATCGGCACGTCGGCTGACGTCACGGATCCTCTTCCTTCCTCCCGTGTCCGGGCGCCGGATCAAGCGTCGAGGCGATAGAGCCGCGCCGCGTTGCCGGCGAAGATCTTCTGGATGTCTTCTTCAGGCAGGTTCAACTCCCTTGCGGCGCGCACCTGGAGCTCGAGGTACTGGTGCACGAATCCGCGCGGCCGCCAGGAGGAGTCCGTGCCGAAGAGGATGCGCTCCGGCCCGATGAGCTCGTAGAACTTGCGCAGGGCCGTCTTCACGTCCATCGGGTACGGCATCCATTCCATCCACTGGTTGGAGCCGGAGGTGTCCACGTAGATGTTGGGCAGCGCCCAGCAGAGCTGGAGCAGGTCCCACATGTAGCTGCAGCCGAAGTGCGGGATGATGAAGGGGATGTCGAGGAACTCGCGCGCCACCGGCTCAAGGGTGAGAGGGCTCATGCGCGGGTGATACACGACCCCGCCCCCGTGGCCCAGGGTGCCGAAGTGGATCAGCACCGGCAGCCGCCGGTCCGCGAGGTACCGCCAGATCGGGCGCAGGCGCGGGTCCTCGAACGGGATCGGCAGGCGCGGGCCGAACATCTTGAGCCCGCGCAGGCCGTGGACCTCGATCCCCTCTTGAAGCCGCTCCAGCGCCCCGTCCTCGTGGATCGGCTCGTGGCTGAGGCCGACAAAGCGGTCCGGGTGTAGCTGGACAATGCGGCCGAGTTCCGCGTTGCCGCCGCCCGTCACCCAGATGATGCGCTCCACGCCCCAGCGGTCGAGGTCCGCCACGTACGCATCCGCGTACGCGCGGATCTCCTCGTCCGTGGCGGCCGGCGGCTGCGGGTCCGGGAAGTTCCACGCCTTCCGCATGCGCGCCATGCGCTCCCGGTTGTAGGCGGCGATGGCGGGGTGCGGCTCCTGGGCAGGAGCGCCCGGACGCGGCCGGGCGACGGGGAAGTGCGCGTGGCTGTCGATGATGCGCAGGCCTTGATACGGCATGACGGTCGCCTCCTTCAAGGGTCCGTCCGGGAAGAACGCGCGGAGAAGGCTGGCCAGGCTTCGAGCCGCTCGTGCGCTGCGCCGGCCACGGCCGCCTCCACCAGGGCGGCCACGTCCAGGCGCTCCTCCGCGCGGCGGCAGTCCTCCACCTTCGGACGCGTGGCCGGGCGGCGCGGGACGAAGACGCTGCAGCAGTCGGGGAAGGGACGCACGCTGATCTCATACGTGCCGATGCGCCGCGCCAGCTCGACGATCTCCGCCTTGTCGAGACCCACCAGCGGCCGTAGGATGGGCCGCGTGGCGACGTCCGCGATGGCCGCGATGCTCTCGATGGTCTGGCTGGCCACCTGGCCGAGGCTCTCGCCGGTGACGAGCGCCTGCGCTCCCGCACGGTCGGCCAGCCGCTCGGCGATGCGCACCAT
The DNA here is from genome assembly GCA_014896375.1 of Bacillota bacterium. Classification (GTDB taxonomy): domain Bacteria; phylum Bacillota; class Sulfobacillia; order RBS10-35; family Bu92; genus Bu92. The sequence goes on from JADBKN010000060.1 coordinate 18,086, forward strand.
GAAGCGCCGCATGAGCACCGTGCCCAGCGGGTCGGGCGCGCGCTCATAGATCTGTTGGGAGACCTCGGTGAAGGGCACCGTGAAGAGTTCCACGGGGCCGCACCAGGCCGCGAGGACGCGGCAGAGGTCGCGCACCTTCTCAAGAGCCTTCTCGCCGGTGTAGGGCGGGCTGTGGAAGTGCACGGCCACCGGCTCCAGGCCGCGCTTGGCGAGCAGCCAGCCGGCGACGGGGCTGTCGATGCCGCCAGACAGCAGGAGCATGCCGCGGCCGCCGGTGCCGAGCGGCAGACCGCCGGGACCGGGCCGCGTCTCCGCGAAGACGTAGATCCACTCGCGCACCTCGACGGTCACGACGGCGTCCGGCCGCTGCACGTCCACAGGCCAGTCGAGCCGTTTGGCCAGCGCGGCGCCGAGCTCCCGCGCGATCTCCGGCGAGGTCTTGGGGAACGACTTGTTGGCGCGGCGCGCCTCCACCTTGAAGGTGCGCGCGCCCGCTAGGCGGGCGCGCCTGCCCAGCGCCTCGGCCGCCTCCACGACCGCCGGCCACTCCAGCGGCACGCGCTGCGCAGGGCTCACGGAGACCACGCCGAACGTGCGCGTGAGCGCGGCAAGGAGACGCTCCCGCGTGTCCTCGTCCGCCTCCTCGCAGTCCACGTAGATGCGACCGTGCGCGAGCCGCACGCGCGTCACGCCGGCCGCCCCGGCGCGCGCCGCCGCCTCCTCCAGGCGGCGCTTCAGCGCACCCTCGAAGGCCTTGCGGTTCGCCCCCTTGAGGCCGATCTCCCCGTAGCGCACGAGCATCGTGGCCCCCGGCCGCGCGGCGCCGTCCATGCCGGTCCCTCCTTACGTGTCAGCGCGCGCCGCCCCGCCCGCGCAGGCGCGCAAACCGCCAAAGGGCGGGGAGCGCGGCCCGGAAGGCGGCCACGGCCCGCTCCACGTCCTCCTCTGTGGTGAAGCGCGAGAGGCTCAGCCGCACGGCGCCCTGCGCCACCTCGTCCTCAAGGCCCACCGCCTTGAGGACATGGCTCGGGCGCGGGTCGCGGGATGTGCAGGCGGAACCCGTGGAGGCGAAGACGCCGTGTTCCTCAAGAGCGTGCACGACGACCTCGCCCCGCAGGCCCGGAAAGGCCACGCTGAGGATGTGCGGCGCGGCCTCAGCCGGCGGCGGCCCCAGCCGCCGGACCTGCACGCCGTCGAGCCCGTCGCGCAGGCCCTCCCACAGCGCCTCCTTCAGCGCCCGCATGCGCGGCCAGGCCTGCACGAGCATCTCCAGCTCCCGCAGCGCCGCGCCGAAGCCGGCGATGCCGGGCACGTTCTCCGTGCCGGGCCGCAGCCCCCGCTCCTGGCCGCCCCCCTCCGCGAGCGGCAGGAGCTTCACGCCCCGGCGCACGTAGAGGGCCCCCGTCCCCTTGGGGCCGTGGATCTTGTGGGCGCTGAACGAGGCGAGGTCCACGTGGCGGATGACGTCGCCGAGCGGCACCTTGCCGAGGGCCTGGACGGCGTCCGTGTGCAGGAGCGGGCGCTCCTCGCCCAAGGCTGCAAGCGCCTGCCCGACGGCCGCCAGCGGCTGCACCGTGCCGATCTCGTTGTTCACGGCGCCGATGGAGACGAGGACCGTGTCCGGCCGCACCCGCTCCCGGACCCGGTCCGGATCGACGCGCCCGGCGCCGTCCACCGGCAGGTACTCAACCTCGAAACCCTCTGCCTTCAGCGCGTTCAGCGCATTGAGGACAGAGTCGTGCTCGATCGGCGTGACAAGGATGTGCCGGCCGCGGCGGGCGCGCGCGCGCGCCGCGCCCTTGAGCGCGAGGTTGTTGGCCTCCGTGCCGCCTGAGGTGAAGAAGAGTTCCGCAGGCTCCACGCCCAGCGCGCGCGCCAGTTCCGCGCGCGCGCCCTCCACGATGCGCTCGGCCTCCAGGCCCATGCCGTGCAGCGAGGAGGGGTTGCCGTAGGCGTGCAAGAGGGCGTGGCGCACGGCATCCGCCACGCTCTCAAGAGCCTGGGTGGAGGCGGCGTTGTCCAGATAGACCCTCTTCAGCCGAATCGCCCCGTACCGCAGTATACCATCGGCGGCGGCGCGCCCCCGCCGCTCGACGGGCCCGCTCGCGCCGGTTCCCGCCGCGGGGACGAAGGTCCCTCGCGCGCCGGACCGAAGACGCATGGCCGCCGGCTCCGGCCGGAGCTAGCCTGGGAGCGAGAGGACCCAAAGGACGGAGGCGTGGCGATGGCGCGCAGGATCCGGCTGTTCGTCGTGGACCCCGATCCCGACGTGCGCGCAGCGATCGCCGGCCTCGCCCGGGCTGAACCGCGGCTGGAGGTGGCCGGCACCGCCGGCTCCTTGGAGGAAGCCGCTGCCGCTGCGGCCCAGGCGCCGGCGGACGTCGCGCTGGTGGCCGTCGACCGGGTCGCGGACGCCGACGCGCTCGCCGGGGCCGCCATTCCCATCCTCGCCTACGGCCGCGAGGCGCAGCCGGACGTCATGCGCCGCGCCATGGCAGCCGGCGCGCGCGATTTCCTCGTCTGGCCGTTCACGGCCAGCGGCCTTCTCCAGGCGCTCGCGGAGATCGAGGCCGCCGCCCCGCGCGACCCGGCCGCCGGGCCCGTGGCCGTGCTCTCCGCCCGCGGCGGTTGCGGGCGCAGTTCCCTGGCGCTCAACCTCGCCGTGCTCCTTGCGCGCCGCCTGGAAGAGGAGGTGGCGCTCGTCGACCTCGACCTGGACGCCGGCAGCCTCGCGCCCTACGCCGGCGTGAAGGCCCCGGCCACGGTGGCCGACCTCGTCCGCCTGGGCGCCGCCGTCGACAGCGACGCGCTGCGCCAGGCGGCGGCACGTGTGGCGGGTGTCCCCGTGCGCCTCTTCGCCTCGCCGTCGGAGCCTGGAACGTGGGCGGCGACGCCGGCCCAGGCCCTGCGCGGCGTGGTGGAGCGCATCGACATGGCGTTCGCCGCCTCTTTACTCGACCTGCCTGTCGTCTTCGACGAGCGCTTGGCCGCCGTGCTCGACGCCTGCGGCCGGGTGGTGTTCGTCACGCCCGCGGAGGTGGCCGCGCTCGTGCCGGCGGCCCGCTGGCTGCGCCGCCTGACCGAGGCCGGCTGGAGCGGGGAGCGCCTTTCCGTCGTCTGCAACCGCACGCACCCGGAGATGAAGCTGCCGCCTCAGGCGGTGGCGGAGGCGCTCGGCGTGGCTCACGTCATCCAGGTCCCGTTCGACGAGGCGGCCGCGCTGGCGGCGCAGAACGGGCAGCCGGCGGCCGCGCGGCGCAGCCCCACGCCCTTCGTGCGCGCGCTGGAGCCGCTCCTGCGGGCGCTTGTGCCGCAGGCCGAAGGGCGCGCGGCGGGCCCGGCCCGCGCCGCGCTCCCGCAAGCGGCCGACGTGCCGCGCGGGCTCGGCCCGGCGCTGCCCTGGTGAGCGCTGGGCGGCGCGGACCCGCGAGGAAGGGGTGAAGACGTTGGCGTTGTCGTCGGTGCAGATCCTCAACCGGGAGTTCGCGAAGGCGTTCCGCGGCTACGATCCGGCCGAGGTGGATGCATTCATGGAGGAGCTGGCGCGGGAGGTCGACCAGCTCCAGGAAGAGTGGCAGCGGGCGCGCGACGACCACGAGCGCCTGGCGGACGAGCTCCGCCGCGTCCGTGCGGAGGCGCAGGAGGCGGCGCGGCGCGCCCAGGCCGCCGAGGCGCGCGCGGCCGAGCTGGCGCGAGAGCTGCAGGCGGCCCGCGCGGAGCTGGAGGCGGCGCGTCGGGAGCTGGAGGCCGCGCGCGCCGGCGACGATCCGGCCGTGCAGCAGCGCCTGCGCTCGCTGGAGCACGAGTTGGAACGGTACCGCGAGAAGGAGCGGGAGTTGGCCGACGCCATCCTCGAGGCGCGACAGGCGGCGGCGCAGTCGCTCAAGTCGGCGGAGGAGCGCGCGCGCCAGGTCCTGGCCGCGGCGGAGGCGCAGGCGGCGCAGGTGGTCGAAGAAGCCCGCGCGCGCGCCGAGGAGGAGGCGCTCGCCCTGCAGCAGGAGGTGGCCGGCCTCAAGGCGGCCAAGGCGGAGGTCGAGGAGGAGCTCCGCCTCCTGATGGAGCGGCGCGACGCGCTGGCGGAGATCTGGTCCTCGTTTCACGGCAAGTTTCGGGCGGCCGCGGCGGAGTTCGCGCGGATCCAGGAGGCGCTCGTCCCGGAAGAGCGCCCCGGAGTGGTCCACCTCGACACCTACAAGAAGGGCGGCCGCTGACACCTTTCCCCTCCCCCATCCCCCGCGACGAAGAACGGCCTTCACGGGCCGTTCTTCATTTGCTGCCCGGCGGAATAGCCATGCCGGGGGAGGGACGGGGCGTGAACCGGCGCGCGTCCGCCTGGATGTGGCTCGTCATGGGCGCGGGGCTGGCGCTTTGGGCGGCGGCGCCGCCGCGTTCGGCGGCGCCCTTCGGCTTCGAGCCGGCGGGCGGCCCGCCGCCGGCGCGCGGCGAGCCGGCGTGGGCGGAGGCGGCCGGCGGCGGGCCGGCCCCGGCCGGCGCCGGCGTGGGCGCACGGGCGCCGGAGGTGCCGCCGGCCGCCGGCGCCGCGGGAGGCGCGCGCCCGGCGCTGCGCGTGTGGGTCGCCGCGCCCGCGCCGCCGGCGGCTCCCTGGGTGGCGGCGCTCGCCGCCTGGCAGCGCCGTCACCCGGAATGGGCGGTGGAGGTTGTGCTCTGGGCGGGTGACGGCGCCGCGCGCCGCCTGCCGGCCGCCGTCGACGCCGGCCGCGCGCCGGACGTCTACCTGGGCCCCCTGCCGCCCGGCCCGGCCGCCGCCTACGCCGCCTCGTTCGACCCCTTCCTCACCGCGGCCGAACGCCGCGCCGTGGCCATGACCTGGCCCGCGGCCGCCTCTTCCGGGCATGTCTGGGCGCTGCCCGCCTGCGGCGCCTTCGCGGTCGGCAGAGCTGCGGACGCCGCACAGCGGGGCGCGGCGGCGGACAGCACGCGCAGCTGTCTGTGGCTCGTCGTCCCGCGCCCACCCGCCGGCGCCGCTGTCACGGTCGACGCGCTCGACCGCCTGCGCCTCGCCGCGCAACTGGCCCTCGAGCTCAGCCGCCAGACCGCGGCCTCGCCCGCCGGGCACTGACGAGCCCGCGCGCCCGATCCCACCGCCCCCCCCCGGCAGCGTCCCCGCCGGCGCCCCCGAACCTGACAAGCGGCCCGCGCATACACCGGCATTGCTCCTCGGAGGCGAGGTGAGGCTGGGATGATGCGCCACTGGCAGCGGCGGCTGCCATGGGGACGGCACGCGCCGCCGGCCGGGCCGCTCGTGGGGATCGCGCTCGCGGCGTTCGTCGTTCTGTGGGTGGTCCACTGGGTCTGGTCCGCCGTGGTGGGAGTGTATTTCTCCTCCATCGTGGTGATTCCGTGGTACGGCGGGCACCCGCCGGACTTCGGCACGATGTTCTTGCGCGCGCTGCGCCTCGCGGCGGCCGTGACGGCCCTCGTCTTCGTGCTGCTCGCCGGCGTCGCGGCCCTCGCCTGGCACGCCTGGGCGCGGCCCGCGCGAAGGAGGGGTATCTAGAGCGGAAACGCGTCGTCCGCCTCCATGGCGGCAGGGTCGACGATCAGGCGCAGCCCGAGTCCCACGTACGGCCAGAAGCCGAGGGCGCTGCGGTAGTCGTGCAGGACGCTGTTCGAGAGGCAGTGGACGGCCACGGCCAGGCTGCCCGCCGCCAGGCCGCCGAGAAGCGCCCGCCGCGGCCCGGGGCGCGCCTGCCGCCAGGCGAAAAGGAGCGCCCGCCACCAGAGGACGAGCGGCCCCAGGAGCAGGACAAGCCCGAAGAGCCCCTGCTCCGCCAGCGTTTTGAGGTAGGAGTTGTGCGGCTCGCGGTTCCTCAGGCCGCGGTCGATCTCCGGATGGCGCGCGACGTACTCCGGCGTGAGGGGCACATAGTCGCCCGTCCCCACGCCCACCCAGGGGTGGTCGCGCCACATGTAATAGGCGGTGGCCCAGAGCTGCAGGCGCTGTTGGAACGTGCCCACCTCCTCCGGGTTCAGCCCGGAGGCGGCGCGGCTGAGGACTCCAGGGAAGACGGCGTTCGCCGCCACCACGTACACCGCCAGCCAAAGGAGGAGGCGGCGGTCGACCCACAGGGCGAGGAGCACGAGCGCCGCCAGCACCGCGTACCAGCCGCCGCGCGTGTAGGAGAGCAGGATGGCCGTGGCCAGCACGACGGCCGCGGCCGCCCACACCCAGCGCCGCCAGCCGCGGCGGGCGCAGGCCATGGCGGCCGCCACCGGCAGTGAGGCGGCGAGGTAGCCGGAGAGCGTGTTGGCGTTGCCGGTCGTCGACCAGATCCGCGTGATCTCCCGCGTGGACCAGTCATGCAGCGCGGCGTACTGCTCCAGGCCCACCCATGCGACGGCCACGGGTCCGGCCGCGCACAGTAAGAGCGTCCAGCCGGCGCGCCCCGGCCCGCCGGAGAAGCGGTAGGCGGCGAACGCCGCGAGGCCGCAGGCGATGATGAAGGCCCACTCGCTCCACGCCTTGGCGGGCCAGAGGCCGCGGAAGGAGTTGGCGAAGGTCCAGGTGGCGTAGGCGGCGTAGCCGCCGAAGACGCCGGCCGGCACCCAGGCGGCCGCCCGGCGCGCTTCCGCCGCCGGCCGCCAAGCAGCGGCCGGCGTCAGCTCCAGCGGCGCCGTCATGAAGGCCGGCGGCGACCGCCGCCGGCCGGCGCGCGCCAGCGCGTGCAGGACGGCCGCGGCGCCGGCCAGGCACGCGCCCGCCTCCGCGGCCACGTACCAGTATTGGTGATAGTAAAGATAGGGATAGTAGAGCGGGCCGGCCACGAGCGCCGCCGCCAGGAGGATGAGGCCGGCCGGTTCCAGAACCTGGCGGAGCACGGCGGCGAAGCCGGAGGCGCGCGGTTCGAAGTCGGGGACGATCATGCTGTAGCCCATTCGGGGCGCCGGCCGCGTTCCCTGCCGCCGCGGGCACCGGAGGAGGTGGGAAAGGCATGCGCTGGGCACTGGCGCTGGGCGGAGGAGCCCTCAAGGGCGCGGCGCACATCGGCGTCATCTCGGTTCTGGAGGAGGCGGGGCTGGAGCCGGACATCTACACCGGCACGAGCGTCGGCAGCCTGGTCGCCGCCATGGCGGCAGGCGGCGCGCGCGCCGCCGACATGGCCCGTCACGCGGCCGACCTGTCGACGGAGATCCTCTTTGACGCGCGCCAGAACGCCCTTTCCCTCGCGTACATCGGCACGCGCACGATGTTTGAGGCGCTGGGCGTGGAGAGCCGCCTCCTGCGGCCCACGCCGAACGGCATCGCGCCCGGGCTGCGGCTTGAGGAGTGGATCCGCGAGCGCCTGCCGCAGCGCGACCCGGACCGGCTGCGGCGGCCGGCGATCGCCGTGGCGGCGGACCTGCAGAGCGGGGCGGCCGTGCTCCTGGGCAGTGCGCGCGTGCTGCCGGTGGCGCCGCCTCCGGCCGTGGTGTCGCTGCCCGTGCGGGACATGGCCGCCGCCGTGCGCGCCAGCTCGTCCATCCCCTGGCTCTACGCGCCGAAGCGCATCGGCGGGCGCATGCTCGTCGACGGCGCGGTCGTCAGCCCCGTGCCGGTGCAGGCCGCGCGTCTCGCCGGCGCGGATGTGGTGGTGGCGGTGGATCTCGGCTACGACAACGACCAGCCTCAGGAGGTGCGCGGCATCGCGCGCGTCCTCAACCGCACGCTGGATGTGGCCACGCGGCGCCTCTGCGAACTGCAGCTGAAACTCTACGCCGACCTCGTGATCCGGCCGGAGATCGGCCGCGTCGACCTCACCGACTTCCACCTCATCCCGGAGCTCATCGAGCGCGGCCGTGCGGCGGCACGGCAGGCTCTGCCGGCGCTCCTCGCGCTTTTGGAGGGTGCGCGGCCGGCGGCCGAGGCCGGCGCGCCGCCGGCCGAGGAAGCCGGGACGGCGGGCTAAGCCGTTCGGCCGTTCCACGGCCGCGCCGGATGCGGTATCGTTCAGGAGGACCAGGAGGACGGCGCGGCCGGACCGCGCCGCGCCCTGGAGGAGGAGGTTCGTCCGTGCGTCGACGCGCGCGCCACATCGTCGTCTTCGGCGTGCTCTGCGCCGCCATCGCCTTCCTCGCCTACACCACGGTCGCGAACGCCGCGGAGTACTACTACAACGTCGACCAGGTCACGAAGCTCTCGGGCGCCGCGGCCGGGCGCTTCCTGCAGGTCCACGGCCGCGTGCTGCCGGGCTCCATCGATTGGCGTCCGGCCGTGCCGGAGCTGCGCTTTCAGCTCGAGTGGAACGGCGCCGTGCTGCCCGTCGTCTACCGCGGCGTGAAGCCGGACGTGTTCCAGGACGGGCTTGAGGCCGTGGCCGCCGGCCGCCTGCAGGGCGGCACGCTGCAGGCGACCGACGTGACCGTCAAGTGCCCCTCGAAGTACGAGCCCGCCGTCAGCCGCTGACGCTCCAGCGGCCGGCGAGGCGCGCCGCCACCTCCGGCAGGGTCGTGTACTCCATCTCGTCCAGCGGCAGCCGGTGGGGCTGGAACGGCCCCATGCGGCGGAGGTAGGCGGCCATCTCCAGCGCCTCGCGCCGCGCGCCGTCGAAGGCGACGTCGCCGAAGAGGTCGCGCGGCCCCACAAGGCGCCCCTCCGCCAGCTGGAAGCCGATCGCCGCCACGCGCGGCGGCCCGTCAAAGCGCGAGGGCGTCGCGTCCGCGAGGGCGACCGGCATGAGCGGCCCCGCGTGCGAGCCGCGCATCCAGCCGGCCACGAGATGCGGCGTGGCAAACGGCTCCAGCACCTCCCCCACCGCCGGCAGGCCGTTCTGGCAGCGCAAAAGCGCCACCGGGTCGTCCTTGCCCACGTATCGGCCGGCGATGCGCGAAAGCCTCTGCGTGCTGCAGGCGGCGGCGACGGTGCCGAGCGCCCGGGAGTGCACGGCCTGGATGGCGTAGCGGCTCGTGGCGCCGAGAAAGACGAGCGCGTCGTAGCTCTCCTCAGGCGTGAAGAGCGAGATGCGCCGGTCGGTGTGAAGGTCCAGGATGTCGAAGCGGAAGCCGGCGTGCAGCTTGGGGTCGATGACGAGGCCGGGCGTGTTGAAGGGGTCGGCGAAGATCCGGTAGAGCGGCAGGTTCCAGGCGCCCGGCTCGGTCTTGTCGGCCATGAGGACGACGATCGGCTCGCTCGGCCGCTCCACGAACGTCATCTCGGCCACGCCCGGCCCCAGCCCGCGCACGTTGCCTGAGAAGCTGTCACTGAGGAGGTCCTGGCCGGCGCCGTAAAGCTTTAGGCGCCGCGCGACCTCCGTCCCCGCGAGGAACGCCTCCCACGCGAGCCCATGCACGGCGGCGTCGTCCGGCCCGCGCCGGTGGGTGACGACGCAGACGATGTCGTCCCCCACGCTCGTCACGTGCAGGTCGATGAGGCCGCGCCGCGGCCCCTCCTCCTCCAGGTGGGCGCGCACGCGCGCCACCACCTCCGGGTGCACCTGCCCGTGGCCCACAAACCCGCCGATGTCCGCCTTGATGACGGACACGGTGATCTCCCTGGTCAACGGCGGCAACCCCCTCACGGGGGCCGCGCGCACCCGGCCGCTCTTGTCCCCGCCGTCGCCGGCGGGCTTTGGGCGGCGTTTGACGGTCGTGCCGACCGCGGGGCATCCGCCGAACGCTTCGATCGTCCCCGTCCTCGTCCACTCGCCCGCCCCGTCCGCCGGCCCGGCCCGCTCGCGCGGGCACGGCGCCGCATGGGCGGGGCGCCACGAGTGCAGGCGCTTGTCTCTTGGAGCGCGGCCCCCTTCTGGAATGCGCTCCACCGTATGAAAAACCGCGCGGGCGCGTGCCGCCCGCGCGGTCCGCTCCGAACGCGCCTACTTCGGCGCGCCGTTCTTGATCCAGTTCTCGATCGTCTTGATGGCGTTCGCCGGAATCGGCTGCTGGCCGAGCGGCATGGGCGGGATGTTGGCCTTGTTCGGCTTCCCGTTGATCACGAGCCAAAGGAGGCTCTCCTCCGGCTTGCCCGGCACGATCACCGGTCCGGCGTCGCCGCCCTTCATGGTGCTCTCATAAGACGCGAGGCTCAAGCCTCCGGAGTTCGAGGCGATGTGGCACGTCGCGCAGTAGTTGGCGAAGATGGCCGAGACGTCGCTCCATGTGGCGTTCGTCTTCACCTCGGTGGATGTCGGCGGCTTCACCGTGCTCGACATGCCGATGTAGGTCAGTCCGACGATGACGACGACCACCGAGGCCATCGTGGCCAGGCCGACCGGCCGCCGCGCGGGCGAGCGGTACGGGTTCTTGTCATAAAGCGGCAGGAAGAAGAGCGCCGCGATGGCCAAGGCCGGCACGACGATGATCGCGAAGACGTCCGCCCAGTAGTACCCCGGCACGAACTTGAGGAACTGGTAGAGGAACATGAAGTACCACGGCGGCTTGGGCTCGTAACCCTCCCGGTTGAGCGGGTCGGCCGGGTCGGTAAGGCCGGGCATGTAGAAGTAGGCCACGACGAAGAGGATCAGCGCCGTGAGGGCGACGGTCATCGTCATCCCGAAGACGCCGTACGGGAAGAAGGGCACCATGCCGGGCGGGATGTCGCGCCGGCCCTTCACGTGCCGCTGGTGGTAGTCCTTCGGCAGCTTCTTCTCCGCCTCCGTCACGCCCAGCTTGAAAACCAGACCGATGTGCAGGAGGAGGAGCAGGATCAGCGTGATCGGCAGCACGAGCACGTGGATCGCGAAGAAGCGGCTCACCGTGGCGCCGGAGAGGAAGAGGCCGCCGCGCAGGATGCCCGTGATCCAGTCGCCGATCCACGGCGTGTAGCCGGCCATGGCGGTGCCCACCATGGTGGCCCAGTACGCCTCCTGGTCCCACGGCAGGAGGTAGCCCGTGAAGGCGAAGGCCAGCACCGTGACAAAGAGCAGCGTGCCGATCATCCAGATGATCTCGCGCGGCTTCTTGTAGGCGCCGATGTAGAAGACGCGCAGCATGTGCAGGAAGACGACGACGACCATGAAGCTCGCGCCCCAGTAGTGCAGGCTGCGCAGGTAGTGGCCCCACGGCGTCGACATGATGTGCTTGACGCTCCAGTACGCGTAGGGGAGGCCGTCCTGCAGCGCGGTGCTCGGCGCGTAGGAGCTGGCCAGGAGGATGCCCGTGATGAACTGGTTGATGAAGACGAAGACGGCGGCGAACCCCAGGAAGTCCGCGTAGCTCTCGCCGCGCGGGATCGGGTGGTACATCGCCTCGTTGACGTCGTCCTCGATGTGGAGGCGCTCGTCCACCCAGCGCCAGGCGCGCTGCAGCATGCTCACGAGATGATGCCCCCTACGTAGACCTTGCCGTTCTCTTCCTTGATGGCGCGCCGGCGCAGCGGCCGCGGGGCCGGCGGGTGGGTGACGTTGCCGTGGATGTCGAACTGGCTGCCGTGGCAGGGGCAGGCGAAGCTCGTCCCCGCCCAGGTGTACGGGCACTGCAGGTGCGTGCAGTGCATGTCGTAGGCGACGAGGCCCTCTTCCTTCAACCGGACGATCCACGCGCCGCCTTCGGAACCCTGGTTGTGCGTCACCTTCAGGACCGGTTGGCCGCCGACCTTGAACTCGTCGGACGTGCCGACCTCTTCCCACTGGATGCTCTTCTGGGAAGCCGGCCACAGGAAGCGCAGGCCCAGACCGCCGTAGGCCAACGCCAGGAGACCGCCGACGAAGCCGATGGCCATCGTCATGAAGCGGCGGCGGCTGATCTCCTGTGGAGTGTCGCCCTCCGGCCAGCCCTCGGGGGCCTCGTCGCCTGAGTGCCGATGCTCTGCCACCCCAGCACCTCCCAAAGACGGATCCGCTTCAGCTGGCCTGAAACGGCCCAACCAGTACCATAAAAGCCGTAAAATCCCGCGTCAACGGTCGAACGGCCGGGTCCGCCGGGCTCAGCGCGGCGCCTCCGCCCCGCCGCGCTCCGCGTCCAGGGCCTTGAGCTCCCGGCGCACCGCCTCAAGCCGGCGGTGCAGCGAGAGGATGTACAAGAAGATCGCGGTCCAGATGACAGTGTAGCCCAAGAAGAGGTAAGTCATTTGCGGCCGCCCGCCTCCTTTCCACCGGGCCCCCCCGGCCCCACGCGACCGCGCCTCACGGCCGCGCCCCCGCCCGCAGGCGCGCCAGGCGGTCCTCCGCGGCGCGCGTGGCCACGGCGAGGCCCAGGAGCTCCGCGTAGAGCGCCGTAAAGGCGAAGACGCTCGCCACGAGCGCCAGCACCATCGAGCCGCTCATCTCCACCGCGCTGGGGTGGAATCCGCCCCACCAGCGGGCGGAGAAATAGACGAGGGGCACGTCGAGGAAGCCGGCGATGCCCACCACGGCCGCAAGAGTGCCGCGGCGTTCGGGCTCCTCGACGCTCGACCTCAAAATGAGGTAGGCCACGTAGATGAACCAGAGGAGCGCGGTCGTGGTGAGGCGCGGCTCCCACCGCCACCACGTGTTCCACACGGCCCGCGCCCAGAACATGCCGGAGAGCAGCGTGACGGTGGTGAAGACGACGCCGATCTCCGCCGAGGCGGCCGCCAGCCGGTCCCAGCGCGGCGCGCGCGTGCGCAGGAAGGCGACGCTGCCGATGAGCACGACGCCGAAGGCCAGAAAGGCGTTCCAGGCGCTCCCCACATGGAAGTAAAGGAGCCGCACGACCTGTCCCATCACGGCCTCCGGCGGGGCGAAGACCAGACCCAGCCAGAGGGCCAGGCCGACGAGGACGTAGGCCACCCACGGAAGGAACCTCACCGCACCGCCACCTCCCTCCTCCGCCGGGCGCGCTGCAGGCGCGGCGCGGCCGTGGCGCGCTCACTCCTCGGCGATGTAGGGAAACACCACCAAGGGCAGCACAAGAAAGATCATATCGTACGCCACCAGCACGCGCAGCCAAAGGGCGGCCGGCACGAGCGCCCCTGTCAAGGCGGCGTCCGTGAGGCGCACGGCGCCCAGCGCGAGAGGCGCGAGGAGCGGCAGGCCGAGGAGCGGCAGGAGCGCCTCCCCGGACCTCAGGGAGGCGGCCACGGCCGCCACCAGCGCGGCCACCGCCGCGAGGCCCGCGCTGCCCAGTGCCAAAGCTCCGGCCAACCCGGCGGACGAGACCGGCCGGACGTTCGCGAGATTGAGAAAGGCGGGCGCGACGACGAGCTCCGTGGCGCCGAGCAAGGCCGAGCCGAAGAGCAGCTTGCCGTAGTAGAGCGCCGCCGCGTCGAGCGGCGCGGCGCGCAGGCCGAGCATGGCGTCCCCCTCCCGCTCCCTTGCGAACGAGCGCTGGAAGCCCGCGAGCGCCGCGAAGAAGAAGCCGATCCAGAGAAGCCCCGCCGCCGAGGGGCGCACGTCCACCGCCAGCGGGTTCACGGCCAAGGTGAAGACGAGGACGAGCAGGAGCCCGTAGACGAGGAAGGAGACGACCATGTCCGGGCGGCCGAGCTCCGCGCGCCACTCCCGCGCCACGACGGCCGCCACCTGCGCCCAGAAGGGCAAGGGCCGCCTCACGGCGACCGCGGCGCGCTCCCCGGCGCGCCGCCCGCAGCCCCCGCCGCTGCGTTCACGGCCGCGCCGCCCGCCCCGCCGGCCGGCGGAGCGCCGCCCGCAGCCGGGAGCAGGCGGCCGCCGGCCAGCACGAACTGCTGACGCGTGAGCCGGCAGGCCCGCAGCCAGTCGTGGTCGATGACGAGGCTCGCGCCGCCCCGCCGGTGGTGCTCCGCAAGGAGCGACGTCACCATCTCCACCCCCCCGGCGTCGAGCCCGGCGAAGGGCTCGTCCAAAAGGAGCACATCCGGCGCGGGCAGCCAGGCCCGCGCCACGGCCCAGCGCTGCCGCTGGCCGCGGGAGTAGGCGCCTAGGGGACGCGCCGCCACGCCTCCCAGGCCGACGCGCTCCAGCCACTCCGACGCCGCCCGGCGCGGCCGCGGCACGCCGTGCAGGCGCGCGAAGAAGGTGAGGTTCTCGAAGCCCGAAAGCGCCGGGCTGGCCATGACCGCGTGGCCGACCAGGCCGATGCGCAAGTGCAGCCCGGTCCAGTCGTCCGGGGCGAGGGGACGCCCCTCCCAGGTGACACAACCGGACTGGGGCCGCAGGAGGCCCGCGAGGATGCGCCAGACGGTCGTCTTGCCGGAACCGTTGGCGCCCCCCAGCGCCAGGCCCTCGCCGGCCCGCAGCTCCAGGGAGACGTCGCGCAGGACCGGGCGGCCGCCCAGCCAGCGCGTCACGCCCCGCATGCCCAGGGTGGCCCGGGGCTCCACGGCCGTCCCTAACCCAGCGCCTGCTTGACGAGGTCCGGCACTTCCCAGGGCATGCTCGCGACCTGGGCGCCGCCCTCGCGCAGCGCCTTCACCTTGCTCTCGAAGGTGCCCCGGCCGCGCTCGATGATCGCGCCCGCGTGGCCCATGCGCTTGCCGGGAGGGGCGCTGCGGCCGGCGATGTACGCCACCACCGGCTTCGTCATCTGCTTGATGAACTCGGCGGCCTCCTCCTCCGCGGTGCCGCCGATCTCGCCCACGAGCACCACGGCACGCGTCTCCGGGTCCTTCTCAAAGCGCTTGAGAATGTCGACGAAACTCACGCCGACGACGCGGTCGCCGCCCATGCCCACGACGGTCGTCTGCCCGAGCCCCGCGGCGCTGAGGCTCTGGACGATCTCGTAGCTCAGCGTGCCGCTGCGCGCCACCACGCCCACCGGCCCCGGCGAGAAGACGGTGTTCGGCGGGATGCCCATCTTGCACCGGCTGCCCGGCGTGCACAGGCCGTACGTGTTCGGGCCGATGACGACCGCGTTCTTCTCCCGCGCGAAGGCCATGATCTCCATGGCGTCGTGCAGCGGCACGTGCTCGGCGATGATCACGACGGGCGAGAGCCCCGCGGCGATCGCCTCGAAAGCCGCGTCCTTGGCGAAGGGCGCGGGCACGAAGAGCACGGACGCGTTCGCCCCGTGGCGCTCCACCGCCGCCTCGACCGTGTCGTAGACGGGCACGCCCTCGACCTCCTCGCCCTCGCGGCCCGGCCCCGTGCCGGCCACGATGCGCGTGCCGAAGGCCAGCATCTGCTGCGTGTGGAAGCGCCCCTGCTTGCCCGTGATGCCCTGGACGAGGACCTTGGTCTTTTCGTCGATAAGGATCGCCATCAGCCGTTCGCTCCCCCGCGGGCCAGCTCGACGACTTTGCGGGCCGCCTCGGCCATCGAGCGGAAGGCCTCGATGCCGTGCTCCCTGAGCATTGCCCGCCCCTGCTCTTCGTTCGTCCCGACGAGCCGCACGACGAGCGGCATGGGAATGCCCTTCTCCTCTTTCACGCGGATGATCGCCTTCGCGACCTCGTCGCAGCGCGTGATGCCGCCGAAGATGTTGATGAGGATCGCCTTCGGCCCCTTCTCGACGAGCAACTCCAGCGCCTGCGCCGTCGGCTCGGCCGCCGAGCCGCCGCCGGCGTCCAGGAAGTTCATCGGCTCCCCGCCGAAATGCTTGACCGCGTCCAGCGTGGCCATGTTGATGCCGGCGCCGTTCGCCATGATGCCGATGTCCCCGTCCAGCTGCACGAAGGCGAGGCCGAGCTCCCGCACCTTCTTCTCCAGTTCCGTCGCCTCGCTCACGCGCGGCAGGTCCGGGTGGCGGTAAAGGGCGTCGTCGTCCACGTTGAGGCGTGCGTCCGCTGCGATGATGCGCTCACCGACGATCGCGAGCGGGTTGATCTCCACGAGCTCCGCGTCGTACGAGCGGAAGACCGTCCAGAGGCGCATGAGGATGTCGGCGAACTGGCCGGCCAGGCTGCCCGTGAGGCCGAGGCGTCGCGCCAGCTGGCGGCCCATGTAGGGCGAAAGGCCCCAGGGCACGGGCACGTGCATGCGCACGATGGCCTTCTCCGGCACTTCCTCGATGTCCATGCCCCCGGAGGCGGAGGCGATGACGAGCGGCCGCTTGGCGCCGGCGTCGACGGTGATGCCGAGGTAGAGCTCCTTGTCGATGTCGAGCTTGCCCTCGCAGTAGACCTTCTCCACGATGTAGCCTTTGAGGTCCATGCCCAGGATGGCCTCGGCGGCGCGGCGGGCCTCCTCCGGCGTCTCGGCCAGCTTGATGCCGCCGGCCTTGCCGCGCCCGCCCACCAGCACCTGCGCCTTGACGGCCACGGGGCCGATCTCCCGGGCCGCGGCCTCAGCCTCCTCCGGCGTGGTGGCCAGGCGTCCGGGCGGGATGGGGATGCCGTGGCGCCGCAGCACGTCCTTGGCCATGTACTCGTAGAACTTCATCGAATCACTCCACCTCGTTTCCTCGAACGAACTGCCTCGCGCGAGCCACGAGACGCCGCGTGTGCGCCGCCACCTCTTCCGGAGGCACGGCGATGCGCGCCACGCCCTCCTGGACCGCCGCGCGCGCCACGGCCGCAGCGACGCTGGGCGCCACCTCGGGGTTCCAGGGGCTGGGGATGATCGCCTCCGGGCGCAGCTCCTCGGGCTTCACGAGCGAGGCGATGGCGTGCGCCGCCGCCAGCTCCATGCCGCGCGTGATCTCCCGGGAGCGGACGTCGAGAGCGCCGCGGAAGACGCCCGGGAAGGCGAGGACGTTGTTGATCTGGTTGGGATAGTCGCTGCGGCCGGTGGCCACCACGCGCGCGCCCGCCGCCTGCGCCTCGGCCGGGTCGATCTCCGGCGTGGGGTTGGCCATCGCCATGATGATCGGATCCCGCGCCATGGCGCGGACATCGTCGCCCGTGAGGGTGCCGGGGGCGGAGACGCCCATGAAGACGTCGGCGCCGCGCAGCGCCTCGTGCACCGAGCCGCGCACGCCGCCCGGGTTCGTGACCTTCGCCACCTCGGCCTTGTAGGGGTTCATGTCCTGCTCGCGGCCCTCGTAGATGGCACCCGCCCGGTCGCAGAGGATGATGTCGCGCACGCCCAGGTCCAGCAATAGGTAGGTGATGGCGATGCCGGCCGCGCCGGCGCCGTTGATCACCACGCGGACCTCGTCGATCTCCTTCTCCACGACCTTCAGGGCGTTGATGAGGGCGGCGCCGGCCACGATGGCCGTGCCGTGCTGGTCGTCGTGGAAGACGGGGATCGACGTCTCCCGCTTGAGGCGGCTTTCGATGACGAAGCAGCGCGGCGCGGAGATGTCCTCGAGGTTCACGCCGCCGAAGGCCGGCTCGATCATCTTCACCGTCTCGACGACGCGGTCGACGTCCTTCGTGGCGAGGCAGATGGGCACGGCGTCGACGCCGGCGAACATCTTGAAGAGCACGGCCTTGCCCTCCATGACGGGCAGTGCCGCGGCCGGGCCGATGTCGCCCAGCCCCAGCACGGCCGTGCCGTCGGTGACGACGGCCACGAGATTGTTCTTGGACGTGTAGTCGTAGGCGAGGTCTTGGTCGCGGTGGATCTCCCGGCAGGGCTCGGCCACTCCCGGGGTGTAGGCCAGGGTGAGGTCGGCGCGGTCGCGCAGCGGGACCTTGCTGACGACCTCGATCTTGCCCCGTAGCCTTCGGTGGAACTCGAGCGCCCTCTGGCGCAACCCTTCCGCTTCGTCTTTCGAGAGGGCCACTCCGTCATCCCCTTCGGAACTAGAGCGTTTCGGGCAGCTCCGCGATCTGCGCGCGGACCTCGTCCACCGACACCTGGAGGGCGCGGCGGTCCTCCTCCGAGAGCTCGAGCTCGATCACGCGCTCGATGCCGCCGCCGCCGAGCACCACCGGCACGCCCACACACAGGTCGCGCAGGCCGTACTCGCCCTCGAGGTAGGTCGTGACGGCGAGCACGCGCTTGCGGTCCTTGAGGATGGCCTCCGCCATCTCCGCGAGGGCCGCCCCCGGCGCGTAGTAGGCGCTGCCGGTCTTGAGCAGGTTGACGATCTCGCCGCCGCCCTTGCGCGTCCGCTCCACAATGGCGTCGATGCGTTCCTTTGAGAGGAAGTGGGTGATCGGGATGCCGTTGACGTTGGCGTAGGGCACGAGGGGGACCATCGCATCGCCGTGGCCGCCGAGCACCATGGCGTGCACGTCCTTGACCGAGACGCCGATCGCCTCGGCGAGGAAGGTGCGGTAGCGGGTCGAGTCGAGCACGCCCGCCTGGCCCATGACGCGATGGCGCGGCAGGCCGCTGACCTTCTTCACGACGTAGGTGAGCACGTCGACCGGGTTGGTCAGCACGATGAAGAAGGCGTCCGGTGAGACCTCGAGACTCTGCAGCACGAGATCCTTGACGATGCGGTAGTTGGCGGAGAGAAGGTCGGCGCGGCTCATGCCGGGCTTGCGCGGCATGCCGGCGGTGATGATGACGAGGTCCGAGCCGGCGGTGTCGCGCAGGTCGTTCGTGCCGCGCACGGCGACGTCGAAGCCCTCGATCGGTCCGGCCTCGAAGAGGTCGAGCGCCTTGCCCTGGGGCATGCCCTCGACGATGTCGAAGAGGACGACGTCCCCGAGCTCCTTCGCCGCGCACCAGTGGGCGGTGGTGGAGCCCGTCATGCCGGCGCCGAGGATGGAAATCTTAGGACGCCGTATCTCCACGGAGATCCCCCTTTTCGGAACGCACCATAGAAAAAGGCCCACCGCGCGGGTAGGCCTCCGTAGCCCCGCATTTCCGCATCATTATAGACTTCGCCGCCAACGGGTGTCAAAATCGCCATTCTCTGTGACCTGCGGCGGCGCCCTCCCCCGCCGGCCCGCCATGCGCATCAACGCACCACCGAGGTGGCGTAGACGTCGACGAGCGTCTCGGTGACGTACGTGTCATATGCGGTGAACGTGGAGCCGTCCGGGAACCGGTAACGCATCTTGAGCATGAGGGCGGCGCGCACCGTGAAATCGTTCCCCGGCCGCGCCCAAAGGACCCGGAAGCGCGGTCCGGGGTCCGCGCGCGCCTCCGCCCGCTCGACGAAGCCGCCGCCGGAGATCTCCCACCGCAGGCGGAACTCGGCCGGCCGGCCGGCCACCCACGCGCGCGGGCCTTCCAGCGCGAGGCGCACAACCGGAGGGCGGATCGTCTCCGCGCGGAAGGCGAGCGTCTCGCCGGCCTGCTGCACCGCCACGGTCCAGCGCTGCTCGCGGATGAGCCGCCCGTCTTCCGCCAGGCTGCGGGCCGTGACCGTGAAGGTGCCCGGGGCCGCGAACGCGTGGCGCACGTCCACGGTGGTGTGGGCGGGGTCGTCGTCGGCAGCGGCCTCGCCGTCGCCGAAGGACCAGACCCAGCGCGCGTGGCGCGTGACGCGCGGCTGCTTCGCCGTGGTGAGGCGCGTGTGCAGGACGACGCGGATGAGTGGCGGATCCTCGGACAAGGACGATTCCGAGGCGGGCGGCGCCGGCGGGTCGCCGTCCTCGGCGTCGCCGCCGGCAGGCGGAGATCCGCCCGCGTGGGCGTCCTCCCCACCGTCCGCCTCCGATGCCGGCCGTCCCGCGGCCTCCGACGGGCCGGGCTCCCCCATGCGTCCCCCGCCGGCCTCCTCCGGCGCGACAGCCGTCCACGTCACGCGCAGTTGGCCGTAGGCGCCCGTCCTCGCGCCGTCCCCTCCACCCTCCGGCCCGCCGGCCGGTAGGAGCCGCACGGCGAGATGACCGGCCGGCACGTCGCCCTGCCAGCGCCCCTGCACCATGGGGAGCGGCCGCGCGGTGCGCCCGTCGGGCGCTACCCAGGCAAGGAACGGCCGCCACCCCGCCGGCGCCGCGGTCTCGATGCCCACGCGCCCGGCCCCGACCCGGAGGACGGTCGGCCGGTCGGCGACGAGCGGCTCCCGCACGGTGCGGCCGGCCGGCACCTCATGCGCTGCGCGGAAAGGGTCGAGCGACTGCAGCACGGCTTCCCGCACGGCCGGAGCGCCCGGCAGGGCGAGGTGCGAGGCGGCCCACACTCCGCCCACCGCGCGCGAGACGTCCAAGGGGCCTGCCGGCAGGCGTGCCGCCGACGCCTCCACGAAGCCGTCGTTGCCGCCAACGCGGGCGAAGCGCCCCCACACATTCCACGTCTGCCCGGCGATCGTCACATAACATGTGGCGCGGGTGGGGGCGCCGCGCGCCGCCCGCGCGTTCGCCGCCGCGAGCGCCAGATTCGCGGCCACGCGCTCCTGCGCGTCGCCCGGCAACCCGATCTCCTCGGTCACCAGGCGTGCGAGGACAGGGCTCTCCGCCTGCACACCCCACGCGCGCTCCGCGGCCGCCGCGCCCGTCCAGCGCGCGCCGGCCACCAGCGCCGGCCTGACAAGCGCGCGGCCGGCCTTCACCGCCCACTCCTCCAGCCAAGCCACGAGAGCCCGCCACGCAGCCGCGCGCCAATCGCCGTCCGCCCAGCCGCCGGCGGCTGCCGCGCCGAGGCCCAGCACATCCGGCAGCGGCGGGCGCGCATCCGCGAGCCCCTGCGCGAGGCTCACGGCCTCGTCGGCCACGGCAAGGGCCAGCGCGCGCTCATATGCTTCGCTCAGACCGCGCCACGCGGGATCCGCCGGGGACGGACCGCGAGACTCGGGTGCGCCCTCAAGAAGAGCGCGCCACATGCCCGGCCGCTGGCGGCGCATCCACTCTACGAAAGAGAGGCGCGCCGCCGGCCGCTCCTCCTCCGGCAGGAGGCGTTCCTGAACGACGAACCACGCCATGGCCGGCAGCCAGACGCGCTCCGCCAGGGCGCGCACATGGTCCAGTTCCGTGGCACCGCCCGCCTCCGCGGCCGCTGCCAGCGGCGCCGGCTCCACCCCGGCCGCGGCACCGGCCAGCGCCGCCGGCAGCGCGCGCGACACGGCCGCCGCGAGTGCGCGGCTGAAGGCGGCCACGCGCAGCGCGTCGGCGCCGAAGCTGCCGCGGTTCGGCGGTGCGATCATGACCAGCGTGCGGACGCGGCCGGGCGGCGCGCCGCCCTCCACATACGCGCGCGCGGCGAGAGCCCCGGAGGAGTGGCTGATGATGTCCACGCGGCCGTCGGGACTGCGTTCGGCCGCAGCCGCCACCGCCTCCGCGACTCGATCGGCCAGGCGCCATGGATCGGCGGATGCGTCCGCGGCGTAGTCCACACGGAAGAGCGTCTCCCCCGGACGGTACCCTCGCCGGATGAGGTCGGCGTACAGCCCGCCCTCGCGCCCCGTCTCCCAGATCTCCGGCCCGGACGTGAAGCCGTGCACCAGCACGACGGGCACCAGGGCGTCCGCACCGCGGCGAGCCGCACTCGCCTCCGCACCGCCCGCGGCGCCCGCGCCCCCGGCCGCCCGCACCGCGCCCGCCGCCGGCCACCACACCCATGGAGCCGCGAGCGCCGCGGCTAACACCGCCGCACAAACGCGCCGCCAGCGCGGCTTCATCGTCCGGCCCCCCCGGCGAGCGCCGCGCGCGGCCAGGCGCCTTCGTTGGCCACGCGCCACACCGTCAGCCGCCGCCCTTCCAAAATCGCGCGGCCCACCGCCTCCCGCCACGCTCCGCCGTCCGACCACTGCGCCAGGCTCCCGTCCACGACGGCCAGCGACCACGACTGTCCGGGCGCCAGCCACCGCTGGCGCCCCTGCGCCTCCACGAGCACCGCCCCGCCCGCGCGCTCGGACACGAGCCGCACCTCCGGCGCGCCCGGCGCCGCGCCCCCCGGCCCCGCGAGGCGCGCCGGCAGGCGCCAGAGGCTGCGCGCCTGGACGGTCACGGTGCGCGCGAAGCGGTCCCGCTGCCACACGACGATCCACGGCGCCCAGCGCCACCCGGCCGGCAACTCCCCCGCGCGCAGCCGGCCGGCATCCCGGTCGACCGTCCACGGCCGAGGCTCCGCTTCCGGCAGCGCCACCGGGTCCCCGCCCACCTCCGTCTCCCACACCGACACGAGCGTGACCGGGCGGGCGGCGAAGAGCCCGCCGGCCGTGAGCAGCGCCGCCAGACCGGCGGCCGCCGCGAGGCCGATCCCCCACCGCATGGGCCATCCCCCTTTGGCAGATTTTGCCATAAAGGTTCGTCAGGGGAGCGCCCGGCTCCTGCCATATTTTTCCTCCGGCACAGGTGGCATGGCGGCGGGCGGGCTGCGACAGCATTCATGCCGAAGGCGCGCCCAGGAGGTGCACAGGGAATCGGCGCGCGCGCCGAGGCGCGCGGCTGCGCGCGAACGTTTGAACGGGTGAAAGGAGGGGGACCTTGGCCGAACTGCACGAGGCCGCCCCGCTCGCTGTCGGCATGGTGTGGAAGGCGGCGTTCTTCTACGTGGTCCTTCTGGTCCTGCTGCGGTTCATGGGCAAGCGGGAGATCGCATCCTACGCCCCGCTCGACCTCGTCGTCTCGATCATGCTCGCGGACGCCGCCGTGATCAGCATCGAGGACGAGCGCATCCCGGTGCTCGTCGGGCTCTTGCCCGTGCTGGTGCTCGTCGCGGCCCAGCTGCTGCTCTCCTGGCTCAATCTGAAGAGCCCGACGATCCGCAGCGTCGTGGAGGGCGCGCCGACCATCGTCATCCGCCGAGGCGTCGTCGACGAGGCCGCCCTCCGACAGCAGCGCATGAATCTCTCCGAGCTTCTCTCCAGCCTGCGCCTTCAGAACGTGCACAACCTCGAGGACGTGGAGTGGGGCATCCTCGAGCCCTCCGGCCGCCTCAGCGTGCTGCCCGCCGCCTCCGCCCGGCCGGTCCAGCCGCGCGACCTGCACATCTCCCCGCCGGAGGAGAAGCGCCCGGCGTACCTCGTGCTCGACGGCGCCGTCGATCGCCGCGCGCTCGCTGAGACCGGACGAGACGAGACCTGGCTCGCCGACCGCCTGAAGCGTGCCGGCGCCGCCTCGCCGCGCGAGGTCTTCCTCGCCGTGCTCGATCCCTCCCGGGGCACGCTCACCGTCCAGCTCAGGGAGCGGCGCGGCCGGCCGGGCCGTCCCATCGCGGTGCCGGCCGTTTCGGAAGCCGACGCTCCGGCCGCCCGCTAGCTGGTCCACAATGCCGCTCGTCGCAACATTCTCCGGTCGCGCGGCGGCCCGGGGACCGCATGGCGCCTCGCCCGGCCCGGGACACTACCGGCAGGAGGCTCGCAGATGAAGATCGAGGACGCCCTGCGATTCGGCGAACGGGAGCGGGACCTCATCTACGCGGCGACGGCACGCTCCGCCACCCCTTACCGCGATCGCGCCCTGATCGAGCTCTTCTACCACCACGGGCCGACCGTGCGCCAGGCCCTGTCCCTTGAGATCGGCCACGTCAACTTTCCCGCCGGACGCGTGTACTGGCCCAGCGAGGGGCGGGAGGGGCGCCTCGCTCCAGAGGCGCTGAGCGCCCTCGCCAAGTACGTGGCGCAGGAGCGCAACCCGCGCTGCCCCGCCCTCTTCACCACGCGCCTCGGCCACCCGCTGACGCTGCGCCAGGTCATGCTCCTCTTCCGGCGCCTGCAGGACATCACGGGCCTGCCGGTCACGCCGTTCGCCCTGCGCATGGGATCGCTCTATCGTTGGCTTGAGGAGGAGCCCGTGGAGGCGGTCTGCGGCCTCATGGCCGGACGCGGCGCCGCCGGGCCGCGCATCCTCCGCTGCCGGCCCTGAGCGGGACCAGGCGTCCGCCCTTGGAAGGGGCGGGCGGCCGCCCCTCACTCCTCCATGTGGCGGGCCACGAAGTTGGCCGCGGTCTGGGCGAGCTTGGTCTCCAACTGCGTGATGGGTTTCTCCTTGGACGTGGAGGCGAGGATGACCGTCCCGAGCGGGTCGCCGTGGACGACGATCGGCGCGATGACCTCGCTGGCGAACGGGCACGGCCCGTCGCCGCCGAAGATGGAGCCGTCATGCCCGTGGCGCTCCGGCGTGAAGACGAGCGTCTCGCGGCCGTCCATGGCCTGCAGGACCACGGGGCCGATCGGCTTGCCGCGGTAGGCGCGCTCGTCGCCGCCTGCGACGGTCACCACGCCGTCACGGTCGGTCATCATCGCCACGAGGTGGGTGGTCTCATGCAGCGACTGGACGACACCGTGCGCAAAGTCGCCGAGTTCCGCCACGGCGGAGTACTTCTTCAGGATGACCTCGCCGTTCTTGTCCACGAAGATCTCCAGCGGGTCGCCGTCGCGGATGTTCATGTCGCGGCGGATCTCGATCGGAATCACGATGCGTCCCAGATCGTCGATGCGGCGCACGATGCCGGTCGCCTTCAAGGGCAGCTCACTCCGATCCCATCGACGTTCGCTGGGCTAGTATGTGCACGAGCCCGGGCGAACATGTAACGGGGACCGGGGCGTTTCAGGGGCGGTGGTGTTGAAGGTAGAAAGCGACGAGCTCCTCGATGACCTCGTCCCGCTCCAGGCGCGCGGCCAGGCTGCGCGCGTTGCGGTGCGCGGTGATGTAGACCGGTTCCCCCGTCACGAGGTAGTACGCGATCTGACGGATGGGGTCGTAGCCCTTCTCCTTCAGCGCCTCGTACACCTCAAGGAGGATCTCGCGGTTCGAGCGCCCGTCGGCGGCCGAGCGCCCCAGGACGCGCGTCTCGTCCGGATTGAACCGTCCCTCTTCGACCATGCTGGACACCCCCGCGCCGTCAGCTTCATCCTCATCATCGCACACTTCGCACCGGGCGGGGGAGACGCCGGGACGCCAAGAAGGGGCCGCCGCCGTGGCGGCCCCTTAAGGGTTCCGGTGGATCCGCGATCCTTCTCTCTCTTAGCGCGGGGTGAAGGTGCGGCCGGCGAGCTGCGATTCCGCTTGCTCGATCATCTTCTTGACCATGTGACCGCCCACGGCACCGCACTGGCGGGCGGGCAGATCACCCCAATAACCGCTGGCCGGCGGGTTCACCCCGATCTCTTGGGCCACTTGATACTTGAAGTTGTCCAAAGCCTGCGCGGCTTCCCGAACGAGCACCCTGTTGCCCGTGTTGCTTCCGCGTGCCATTTCGTCACCTCCTCCAGTCGGAGTTCACGAGTATTTTGCGGCGGCGGCCGCGGCGGCCATTCCTGAACGGCGGCGAGAATATTTAGCAAAAGAAGAAACCCGCACGGCGTGCGGGTTTCGGGGCGCGGCGGCGCATGCGGCGGCGTCTACATGCAGGCGGCCGCGGCGGCGGAGCCGCGGCCGGTTGCGCACAGTCAGCGCTGGGACCGCGCGAGGGCGAAGTCCTGGGCTTCGAAGATGCCCTGCTCGTCCCCGCGCACGAAGTAACGCGCGTAGTGGCGTTCGGCCTTGAGCCGGCGCACGATGTAATCGCAGGCGACCGCCGGCTCGATGTGGTCGCCGCAGGTGAAGATGTCGAATGAAGCATACCCGTGTTCGGGAAAGGTGTGCACGGAGATGTGCGACTCGGCCAGCACGACGACGCCGCTCAACCCCTGCACCGGGAAGCGGTGGAAGGAGTCGTCGACGATCGTCGCGCCGCACTCGATGGCGGCACGGCGCATGGTGTCCTTTACGGCTTCGAGGTCATTGAGGAGATCGTAGTCGACGCCCCACACATCGAGGAGGATGTGCCGCCCGCGTGTGTCGTGAGAACCCAGTTCCACGGCCATAAAAAAACCCCCCCATTGCCCTGCTGGATCCCCGGCTCTTTCAAGCCGGACGGGGCCATCGTTTTCGCCACGGGGGAGAAGTCGGGCACAGCGGCCGGGCGTGGCCGATGCCCCAACCCTTTAAGCGAAACTAGGTCCCTGTGATGCAATTCGACGTTCATTCTAATGAGGGGGTCCCGGCGCGTCAAGGCTCGCAAACGGACCGCAACAAAGCGAAAGAGGACGGTCGCGGTTCCGTCCTCTTTGGGTCGATCGGTCGAATGGAGTCGCCGGCCGTCACTTGCCGGAGGCTTTCAAATACTGGGAAGAGACCCAGCCTTCCAGCGTGTTGTTGAAATTGATCTTCGTCCAGTCGCCCTCGACCTGCTCCACCGTCACCTTCGCGCCTTTCATGAGGACGCCGATGCGCTGCGAGTTGACGTCCGGGTCCTGGCGAACGTTGAGGACGTCCGCGACGACGACGGCCAGGGTGGCTCCGGCGCCACCGGTGGGCGTGCTCACTTCGCTGGCGGTGCCGACGCCCATTGCCGTCACCTGCGACTGGAGATTGCTGACCTCGGCCTCCAGCTGGTCGATGCGCTGCGCCAGTGAGTCGAGCGTCACCCCCGAGTCGGCGCCCGACGTGAAGAGGCTGCCGCACCCCGTCCCCAGCGCCAGCACCGCCGCGACAGCGGCCGCCACCGCCCACATCTTCCGCTGCATTGCGCGCT
This sequence comes from Bacillota bacterium, assembly GCA_014896375.1. Taxonomy (GTDB): domain Bacteria; phylum Bacillota; class Sulfobacillia; order RBS10-35; family Bu92; genus Bu92. The sequence goes on from JADBKN010000060.1 coordinate 44,140, forward strand.
GCATGCTGTCCACCCTCCCTTCGCCGGATCTATATGAGGACTGTCCGGCGGATATGTCCGGGCCGGTGGGCTTGCGGGGCCGGCGCGCCTGGGCACAGGATGGGTCTGGCGGCGCCGCGGCGCCGGTGTCGGGCAAGAGACAGGAGGAGGTTCGCCATGGAGGGCGTGGTCGTCGTCACGGGCGGCACGGGCGGCGTGGGTCGGACGGTGGTGCGGGAGCTCGCGCGGGCCGGACGCACCGTCCTCTACACTCACCGGGACGGGCGCCCGCCTCTGGATCTCTCGGCAGAGCCCGCGGCGGTGCGCGCGAGGGTCTCCGGCGCACCCGTCGACCTCACGGACCCGGAAGGCGTCCAGCGCCTCTTCGATGAGGCCGCGGCGCGCTTCGGCGCCGTCGCGGGCCTCGTCCACCTCGCGGGCGCCTTCCTCGCGGGGCGCGCCGTGGAGACAGGCGCCGGGCACTGGCGCCACCTCTGGCAGGCGAACGTGGACAGCGCCTTCCTCGCGGCCCGCGCCGCGCTGCCGCACATGCTGCGCCTGGGGCGCGGCCGCATCGTGCTCGTGGCGGCGCGCGCCGCCCTTCAGCCGCGCGCCGGGCTGGCCGCCTACGGCGTGGCCAAGGGTGCGGTGGCGCGCCTCGCCGCCGAGCTCGCGGAGGAGACGCGCGGCACCGGCGTGACGGTGAACTGCCTTGCGCCCGGGGCCATCGACACGGAAGCGAACCGCGCGGCGCGCCCGGGGGCCGACCGGCGCCTTTGGGTGTCGCCGCTCGCCGTCGCGCGCGTCATCCTCTGGCTGCTCTCTGAGGAAGCGGCGGTCGTGAACGGGGCGCTCCTGCCGCTCGAAGGGCCGGAGGGCGCGCTCGGGCCTCAGCGCGAGGGCGAGGGCTGAGCCGGCGGCAGGGCCGGCACCACGGGCGGCGAGGCGTGCGTGTCGAGGAAGACGACGCCGCCGCCGTCCCCTTCGGACGGCTCCCGCAGTACGACGAGGTCCACGCGCCGGTTGCGGGCGCGGTTGACGTCCGAGTCATTCGGGTACTTGGGATGGAACTCGCCCAGCGCCACCGCCTTGAGGCGATGGGGATCGACGCCCGCCTCTTCGGCCAGAAAGCGCACCACGTTCGTGGCGCGCCGGGCCGAGAGCTCCCAGTTCGTGGGGAATTCCGCCGTGCGGATCTTCAGGTCGTCGGTGTAGCCGTCGATCTCGATCGGGTTCGTCACGCGGTTGAGCGTGGGCGCGAGCTGCGCGAGGAGGCTTTGGAAAGCCGGTTGCAGGTCCGCCTTGCCGAGCTCGAAAAAGGCCGCCTCGGCGCTGAAGCTCACGACGAGCCCGCGGTCCGTCAGCTCGATCCGCACCTTGTCCTGCAGGCCGGCCTTGACGACCTCCTGCGCCAGCTCGCGGCCGAGATCGGAGAGCGTCTGCTGCTCCGGGAGGTTGTCGGGAACCAGGGAGGGTTTCGCCGTGGTGGAGATCACCGCGTTGCCGCTCGTCTGCCCGTAGAGGCTCTGCTTGAGGGCGTTGCTCAGCGTGATGAAGCGCTGCTGATCGAGCTTGGACATCGAGTAGAGCACCACGAAGAAGACCATCATGAGGGTGATCAGGTCGGCGTAGGTCAGAAGCCAGCGCATGGCGCCCGTGTTGTCGTGGGCGCCGCCCCCGCCGCCTCCTCCGCCGCCGCGCCCCTTACGCAACGTCCTCCCCCGTCTCCGCCGGCGCGCCCGCGCGCGTACGCGCCGGATGCAGGAAGACCTGCAGCTTCTCCCGCAGGAGGCTGGGGTTGTCCCCCTGCTGGATCGAAAGGATCCCTTCGAAGGCCATCTCCCGCATGGCCAGCTCCTCCGCACCCCGGGCCTTCAGCTTCGCGGCCAGCGGCAGCCAGAGCACGTTCGCCGTGGAGATGCCGTAGAAGGTGGCGAGGAACGCCACGGCGATCGCCGGCCCCAGAGCTTCCGCGTCCGTCAGGTTGCCCAACACGTGCACGAGGCCCATGACGGTGCCGATGATGCCCATGGTGGGCGCGTAGCCGCCCGCCGTCTCGAACACGGCCGCCGCACCGTGGCTGCGCCGCTCGGTGAGGAGGAGCTCCGTCTCAAGGAGATTGCGGACCATTTCCGGATC
>JADBKN010000061.1 GCA_014896375.1 Bacillota bacterium
ACCCGCCCCCGCCTGCACCAGCTCCCGCAGCGGGCGGCCATCCGGGTGGCGCAGGAGCGCCATCCCCAGCCAGTCCAGGTACCCCTTCGCCCCCGTCACCAGCGCGTCCGGCAATTCCCACGCCGGCGCGCTGTCGGCCGGCAGCCAGCCGGCCGCCCGCTCTACGAGGTCCGTCGTCGAACCCACCAGGATCAGCCGCTCCCGGGCGCGGGTGAGCGCGACGTAGAGAATGCGCAGCTCCTCGCGCAGGCCCTCCGCATCCGCGCGCTCGCGCACGGCCCAGTACGCCGCCGAGGGGTACTTGATCCGCAGGGCGGTGTCGACCACCTTGAACCCCAGGCCCAGCCCGCGGTCCACGAAGAGGTCGCCCTTTGTGCGTTGGAAGGGCGCGCCGAGGTCGGCGACGATCACCACCGGGAACTCAAGGCCCTTACTCTGGTGGATGGTCATCACGCGCACGGCGTCTTCCTGCTCACCCAGGGCGGGCGCCGGGCCGAGGTCCGCCTCCCGTTCCCGCAGCCGCTCCACGAAGCGGAGGAAGCGGTAGAGCCCCTGGCGCGCGAAGGTGTCGAACTGGCGCGCGCGGTCGAGGAGCGCGAGGAGGTTCGCGCGCCGCTGCTCTCCTGCGGGCAGACCGCCGGCATAGGCGAGGAAGCCCGTCTCGCGGTAGAGCCGCTCCACGAGGTGGCTCAGTCGATCGCGCCGCGCCGCCGTGCGCCAGCCTTCGAGGTCGGCGAGGAAGCGGCGCAGCCGCTCCGCCAACGGCCCCTCCGCGCGCGCCGCGGCGCAGACGGCGTCGTAGAAGTCGCCGCGCCGGTCGCAAAGGCGCACCTCCGCCAGCTCGGCCGGGCTCAGCCCCACCACGGGGGAGCGCAGCACGGCCGCGAGCGCGATGTCCTGGCGCGGGTTGTCGATGACGGAAAGGAGCGCGAGCACGAGCTCGATCTCCATCGCCGCGAAGTAGCCGCCTCCCGCCCGCGTGTGGACCGGCACGCCTTCCCGCGCCAGCATCTCGGCGAAGATCGTCGCCTTCCATTTGAGGCTGCGGAGGAGCACGACGATGTCGCGGTAGCGGGCCGGACGGTCGGCGCGGCGGTCCGGGTCCCAGACGTGGAGCGGCGGCGCGCCCTCCTCACCCTCCACCAATGCGCGGATCCGCCGGGCGACGACGAGCGCCTCGCGCTCCAAAGTGTCGAGCTCCAACGCGTCCGCGGCGCCCGCGTCCGCGCTGCGGGCGGAATCCTCGTCGCCGGCGCCCTCGCCCGCCCCCGCCCCGGCCTCCGTGCCGGCGCCCGCGTCCGCTCCCTCGCCCGCGCCGGGCCCGTCACCCGCGGCTGCGGTCGATCCCGGCCAGGGCTCGCTGCCGGGCCGCCGCTCCAGGATGTGCACCTCCACCGGCGCCTCCCCGGCCGCGCCGGATGGCGGATACTCGGCCGCGGCGACGAGCCTGGCCGCGTCGTCATACGCCATGCCGGCGGCCGTGGGCGTCATCAGCTGGCGGAAGAGGAAGTTGAGGGCGTCCACCACGGAGGGACGGCTGCGGAAGTTCGCGTTGAGGTCGATGCGCGCGCCCCCCGCCTCCCCCGCTCCCCCGCCCTCCCCCGGCCGCAGCGGCGGGAATGTCGCGTACTT
>JADBKN010000062.1 GCA_014896375.1 Bacillota bacterium
GCGCTGGCGCCGCGCGCCAAGGGACGGGGCACGGCGGCGGGACCGTCGCCCGCCGGCGCGGCCTCCACGGCTCCCGCCACTCCGGCGGCGCCCTCGTCCCCACGGGCCGCTCCGTCCCCTGACCCGGCCGCCTCTACCCCCGCACCCGTCGCCGCGCCCGCCGCCCCTACCGCTGCATCCCCGCGCCCCGCGCCGCCCGCGCTCCGCCCCATCGACCGCCGCGAATTCCTCGCGTGGGCGGGCGGCGGGCTCCTGCTCGCCGCCGGCGCGGCCGTCTTCGGCACGCCGCTCGTCCGGCTCTGGCAGAGCCTGGGCCGCCCGGCGCCGCGCGAGGGCGCCGGCCCGGCCGGCGTCGAGGGCTGGCCGGGCTTCCAGCTCTACACCGTCGTCCCGGGCTACCCGGACGTCCCGCCGCAATCGTGGCGCCTCGAGGTGAACGGGCTGGTGCAAGAGCCCTTCACCCTGAGCTTCGCCGAGTTCCTGAGCCTGCCGCAGACGGCCGAGCGCGAGACCTTCCAATGCGTGACCGGCTGGGTGGTACCGAACGTAAAGTGGCAGGGCGTGCGCCTGGCGGAGGTCGTCGCGCGCGCGCGGCCCCTGCCGGAAGCGCGTTTCCTGACCTTCTACTCCGCGGACGGCGTCTACACGGAGAGCCTCTCCCTGGAACAGGCCCAGGCGGACGACGTCCTCCTCGCCCACTCGCTCAACGGCAGCCCTCTCCCCCGCGCCCAAGGCGCGCCCGTGCGCCTCGTGGTGCCGAGCATGTACGGCTACAAGTCCCTCAAGTGGCTGACGCGCATCGAGTTCACGGCCGAGCGCCACCTCGGCTACTGGGAAGTGCGCGGCTACGAGGCCGACGCCTACATCCGCGATTCGTCCTCCGACCGGAAGTGAACCGGCCCGCGCGCGGCGAATGTGAGGCGGCGGACGTGGAGGTGGCGGATGTGATCGACCTTTCCGGCAAGGTGGCGGTGGTCACCGGCGCGGGGCAGGGCATCGGCCGGGCGATCGCTTTGGAGATGGCGCGGCACGGCGCGGACGTGGCCGTCCTCGACCTCAACCTGGAGACGGCCGCGCGCACGGCGGAGGAGGTGCGCGCCTTCGGGCGGAAGGCGGTGGCGGTGCGGGCGGACGTGACGTCGGCGGAGGACGTCGAAGGCGCAGCCGAGACGGCCGTGCGCCAACTCGGCGGCCTGCACGTCTGGGTGAACAACGCCGGCATCACACGGGACGCGACCATCCTCAAGATGAGCGAGGAGGACTTCGACCTCGTCCTGCGCGTGCACATGCGCGGCACCTTTCTCGGCATGCGCGCCGCCGGGGCGCGCATGCGCGCGCAGGGCCAAGGCGGCGCGATCGTCAACATCTCGTCGATCAGCGGCAAGGTGGGTAACTTCGGCCAGGTCAATTACGCGGGCGCCAAAGCGGGCATCGTCGCCATGACGAAGACGGCCGCGCGGGAGTTCGCGCGCTTCGGCGTGCGAGTGAACGCCATCCAACCAGGATGGATCGAGACGGCGATGACGGCCGCCGTGCCTGAGGACGTGCGCGCCCAGGCCGTGGCCGCCATCCCGCTGGGGAGGACGGGCCGGCCGGAGGAGGTGGCGCGCGTCGCCGTCTTTCTCGCCTCGGAGTACGCGAGCTACATGACGGGCGCGGTGGTGGAGGTGACGGGCGGCCGCAACATGTGACGCGGCCGCCCGGCGGCGGCGAGGCGCGGGCGGCCCGTCACGGGGGCCGCGGCGCCAGGGACGGCCGTCACGTCGACGGCGGCGCCCCGGCCGGCGGTGCCTCGGGCGTTTCCGCCGCCGGGCGGCGCCTCACCATGATGTTCAGATACCCTTCCTGGACGAGCTCGTCGCGCTGGTTGAAGACCTCGACGCGGCGGACGAGGATGCCGCGGTCGGGCCGCGAACCGGCCAGGACCTCGGCATGGTCGGCACGAGCAGCATGGCGCACGGCGCCGTCGCGCCGGTGGAGGGGGGCCTGCACTTCTCCATCCGCCTGCCGGGTCTGGAGGTGGGCACCGTGGGCGGCGGCACCGGCCTGCCCCACGCCCGGTCGTACCTGCGGCTCATGGGATGCGAGGGCGAGGGCTCCGTCTTCCGGTTCGCGCAGATCGTCGCCGCCGCCACTTTGGCGCTGGAAATCTCGGCCACGGCGAGCATGGCCGTCGAAGGCAGCGAAAACTTCTACCGCGCCCATTGGGAACGCGGCGGCCTGCGGGAGCGCGCGGAGGGGAGGAACCGCCGATGATCCGTCTCTTTCCAAAGATCGAAGACGACCTGTTCATGGGGCTTTACCACAAGGCACGACTCAGCCAGTGGACCTCGGCCGACGTGGACTGGGAGGCGCCCCTGCGGCTGGACGACCGGCAGGCGAAGGCACTGGCGCGCATCCTCACGCCGGTGTACCTGGGAGAGCAGGCTGCGATGCTGGGCGCCGCGCACGTCGTGCCGCAGCTCGCGAACGCTCACGAGACTTCGGCCCAACTCTACGTCTCCACCTTTCTCATGGACGAGGCGCGCCACTTTGAGACGCTGACACGCCTCTACCGTACGCTGGGCCACGACCCCATCCGCCTGCGGGAGATGCCGGAATCGTTGCGCTACCACCACCGGCTGGTATCGGGTGACCGCTTCGACTGGGTCTGGGGGATCCTCATCAGCGACATCTTCTCCAGCCTCTTCTACCAGACGTTCGCGCGCGCGCAGCCGGACGCGCTCTTCGGGCGCATCTCGACGAACATCCTCGCGGACGAGTCGCGCCACAAGGCCTTCGCGCACTATTACCTGCGCTGGTCGGTGCCGCGCCTTCCGGAGGAGCGGCGGGAGGGCCTGCGCCAGATGAAGGAGGAGCTCCTCCAGACGATGAAGGCCATGTACCGATACCTGAAAGAAGACAGCCGCGCGCTGGGCATCGACGGCGAGGAGTTCTTCGCACGGCTCACCTCCCACATCGAGACGCACGCGCGCCGCATCGGGCTGGAGGGCGATGGTGACGGCCGGGACGAGGACGGCATCGACGCCGCTGCCGCGTCCGGCGGGCGGACGGCGCCCGGCGGCAAGCCCATGCTGCCCGGCGGCTGGACGCAGTTCTTCCGCATGCTCTTGGGCCTGGATCCGGTGCCTGGGCTACTCGGCCCGGACGGGCGGCCGCTCCCGCCCCGCACGGACGCCGCGACGGCGCCTGAGAGCGCGCCGCCTGGGGGTGCAGCGCCCGCAGGGGTGGATGACCCGGCGCTCGGAGGACGGCGGCGCGGCTGGGCGCACGGGCTGCGGGAGGCTGTGCATGCGGCCGCACACGCGTGCACGAGTTGCGCCGTGGCGCTCCTCTGCCGCAGCCGCCTGGTGCGTGCGACAAACGGCGGCTAGAATGCCTAGGGGTGACTGGCCTTGCAAGAGGCGCGCATGGGTGACGAGATCCAGCCCGGCCTCGTCTACGACGGCGTGGCCTACCGCTACGACGCGAACGTCGTCTTTCTCGGCTTCATCGACCGCACGGCGAACGCCGACGGGCGCAAGTTCACCGTCTGGTGCAGCGTGCCGCACCGCTTCGCCGTACGCCTCGATGACGGGCGCGTCGTGGAGATGACCGTCGCGTCGCTCACCGAGGACGGCCGCATCACGTACCGGCTGGGCTCGGTGCGCTCGCCGGCCTGAGACCGTGGTATCATCCGATCGGCGCGGTTTGTCGCGCCATTCCCATACGTGACCCACAGGGAGGTGACCGGCCGTGACGCGCCTCGCTCCGGGAGCGAAGTACTTCATCTACACCTACGGTTGCCAGATGAACGAGCGCGATACGGAAATCATGGCCGGTTTCCTTGAGGAGATGGGCTACGAGGCGGCTGAGCGCCCGGAGGCGGCGGACCTCGTGCTCTTCAACACCTGCGCCATCCGGGAGACGGCCGAGCAGCACGTGTTCGGGGAGATCGGGCGCCTCAAGGCCGTCAAGGCAGAGCGGCCGGAGATGGTCATCGGCCTTTGCGGCTGCATGGCGCAAGAACCGGAGACGGTGGAGTGGATCCGCCGCCACGCGCCGCACGTCAACCTCGTCTTCGGCACGCACAACATCCATGAGTTGCCGGACATCCTCGCGCGCGCGGCCGACACCGACCAGCTCGTCGTGGACGTGTGGAAGAGCGCCGGCGAGGAGGTCGTGGAGAACCTGCCCTCGCGCCGCCTGGACGGCGTGAAGGCGTGGGTCAACATCATCTACGGGTGCGACAAGTACTGCACGTACTGCATCGTGCCCTACACGCGCGGCCGGGAGCGGAGCCGCCGCCCGGAGGACATCCTGCGCGAGATCCGCGCTCTGGCCCTGCAGGGATACAAGGAGGTCACGCTCCTCGGCCAGAACGTCAACGCATACGGGCGCGACCTCGGCACCGGTTACGACCTCGCCGACCTGCTCGCGGACGTCCAGAAGATCGACGGCATCCGCTGGGTGCGCTACCTCACCTCGCACCCCTGGCAGTTCACGCAGAAGCTGATCGACGCCGTCGCCGCGAACGACAAGGTCTGCGAGCACTTCCACCTGCCGGTGCAGTCGGGCAACAACCGCATCCTGCGCAAGATGAACCGGCACTACACGCGGGAGGACTACCTGGACCTCGTCCGGCGCATCCGGGAGGCCGTGCCGGAGGCCAGCATCACGACGGACATCATCGTCGGCTTCCCGGGCGAGACGGAGGAGGAGTTCCAGGACACGCTGCGGCTCGTGGAGGAAGTCGGCTTCGACAACGCCTTCACCTTCATCTACTCGCCGCGGCCGGGCACGCCCGCGGCCGTCTGGAACCGGCGCGACCCGACCTCCATGGAGGAGAAGAAGGAGCGCCTCCTGCGCCTCAACGAGCTGCAGTACGCGCTGCAGCGCAAGCGCAACGAGCGCCTCGTCGGCCGGCGCATGGAGGTGCTTGTCGAGGGACCGAGCAAGAAGAACCCGGCCCGGCTCTCGGCGCGCACGCGGACGAACCGCATCGTGCTTCTCCCGCATGAGGAGGGCCTGGCGGGACGCTTCTGCGAGGTCGAGATCACGCGCGCGCACACCTGGTACCTGGAGGGGCGCCGCGTGGGAGAGCCGCTGCCGGAGCGGCGCGTGCCCCTGGCCGTCCACAGCTGAAGGCCGCCGCGGCCGAACCACCAGGGGAGGGGCGCGACCGACTTGTCGACCGAACCCCGCACGCCGATGATGCGGCAGTGGCACGAGATCAAGCGGGCGTTCCCGGACGCCCTGCTTTTTTTCCGCCTCGGCGATTTCTATGAGATGTTCTACGAGGACGCCGAGGTGGGGGCGCGGGTGCTCGACATCACGCTCACCGGTCGCGACGCCGGCGCGGAAGGCCGCGTGCCGATGTGCGGCGTGCCCTACCACAGCGTGGAGCAGTACCTGGCGCGGCTCCTCGACCACGGCTACAAGGTGGCCATCTGCGAACAGGTCGAGGACCCGAAGACGGCGCGCGGGCTTGTGGAGCGCCGCGTGGTGCGCGTCGTCACGCCGGGCAGCCGCATCGAGGAGAGCCTCGTCGACGCGCGCGCGAACGTCTACCTCGCCGCGGCGGCGCGCGTGCGGGGCCGCGGGCGCGACGTGTGGGGCGTGGCCCTGGCGGACGTGTCGACGGGCGAGCTCCTCTGCGCGCCGGCCGGCGACCCGCCATGGGAGATGTTGGCCGGCTGGGACGTGGCGGAGCTCGTCGTGCCCGAGAGCCTCGCCCGTCGACCCGGTCACGCAGGGGCTGGTTCCCGGCTTGAACGGCCTGGAGCTCGACGTGCAAGCCACGCTGGAGCGCGTCCTCCGGGCGGCGCCCCACACGTCCGTGCCGCTCGTCCTCAGGGAGGTGCCGCCGTCCAAGACGCTGGCCGACCTGCCCCTCGCGCCGATCTACCAGGGCAACCCGGAGAAGCGCGCGGTGGCCGTGGAGATCAATGTGGCCTGGGGCGACGAGTGGATCCCCGCACTCTTGGATGTGTTGGACCGCCACCGCGCCAAGGCCACATGGTTTCTCATGGGCGACTGGGCGGAGGCCCATCCGCAGCTCGCGCGGCAGATCGCGCAGCGCGGCCATGAGATCGCCAGCCACGGCTATTCAGCCGTCGACTGGGACCGGCTCGACCGCAAGGCGATCCTCGACCAGATCAGCCGCGCCGACCAGGCGATCGAGCGGGCGACCGGCGTGCGTCCCTTCTGGTTCAGCACGCACAAGGGAGTCGTCAACGAAGAAATCCTCAAGGCGGCGCGGGAGTTGGGACACGAGACCGTGATGTGGACGGCCGATACGGTGGACTGGATGAATCCGACGGTGGAATGGATGGTCGGCCGCGTGATGAAGAAGGCCGGCCCGGGGGCGCTGATTCTCATGCACCCGACGGAGCGGACGCCGGAGGCGCTCGATCGCATCCTGAGCGCGCTTGAGGCACGCGGATTGAAGGTTGTGACCGTCGGTGAGCTCCTGTCCACGCGCCGCCTGGACACAGCGAACGAACCGGATGAAGTTTCCCGCTGACCCCCGACTGCCCGGACCGGCGCCGCCGCGCGCCGGATTGCCCGCCCGGCGCCGCCGCACGCCGGAAGCCTGAATCTATAACGGGAGACTCAGCTGGAGCGCTGCCCTCCCCGCGCCCTGTGCAGCCGCCGCGGCCGGACGCCCCGCCTCCGCGGAACTCTCGGGAATACCGTATTTCTCCCGAAGGCGCCGGACGCGCGTCTCCACCGCGCGCACATATGCGGGCGGGCTCGTGTCCCCCTTATAAAACTCACGGTAGAAGGGCGCCAGTTTCGGACGCTCCGCCGCCACGCGTTCCAGGAACCACTCCCGCGCCCCGTGGGGCAGCCGCAGCACGCTCGGCGCGAGAAACGCGGCCCCGGCGGCCGCCGCGGCGCGCACGGTGGCCTCGAGCTGAGCCGGGGCGTCATTGATGCGCGGCACGATGGGCGCCATGAGCACGCCTGCGCGGATTCCCTCACGCCGAAGGTGCTCCAGCGCGCGCAACCGGTACTTGGGCGGCGGCGTGCCGGGCTCAAGGAAGCGCCAGGCATCCGTGTCCACCGTGCCCACGCTCAAATAGACGGTGACGCCCGGTCCCTCCGCCAGCTGCTTCAAGAGGTCGAGGTCCCTCAGCACCAAGGGGGATTTGGTCGTGATCGTCACCGCATTGCCGTATTCCATCATCGTCTCTAAGATTTGCCGCGTGAGGCGCAGCCGGCCCTCCGCGGGCTGGTAGACGTCCGTGGCCGTCCCGAGGGCGACCGGCTCGCCCCGCCACGAGCGCGACCGCAGCTGCGCGCGCAGGGCCTCCACCACATTGCGCTTGTAGAAGACCCGATGGTTGAAGTCCGTGCCCGCATTCAGGCCCAGGTACTCATGCGTGACGCGCGCGTAACAGTAAATGCAGCTGTGCGTGCAACCACGGTAAGGGTTGAGCGACCAGCGGAACGGCATGCGCTCCACCCGGTTGACGGCCGTCTTCACATCCAGCGGCAGAAGCTCCATGGCCGGCCTCCGCCTTCACCCTAGCATACCGAACGCATGTTCGCAATCGCCCCCCGCGTCGTCGATGGCGCCGCCCAACCCGAGAAGGCCGGACAGAAAGCCGCCCGTGAGTCCGATGGCGGCCAGCAGCACGACGAGCGTCGCGCTCACTCCTTGCGAGTCATACCCATAGGGGTATTATAGTGCTCGTCAAGGAGGCTGCTCATCGTGTTCCGTCTCTGGCCATCGGATCGGTCATCGCATCGCGCACCGGCAGACATCACACCCGAAGAGTTGCAGCGCCGGCTCCACGCAGGCGAGCCGCTCTTCATCCTCGACATCCGGGAAGTGCAAGAGTACCGGCAGGGCCATATCCCGGGCGCACACCTCATCCCGCTCTGGCAGTTGCCTGTGCGCCTGCAGGACGTGCCGCGGGATGCGGAAGTCGTCACCGTCTGCCGCAGCGGCCGCCGGAGCGCCCAAGCCGCGGCCATCCTGCGCACGCACGGCTACAGGGTGCGCAACCTGCGCGGCGGCATGCTGAACTGGAAGGGCCCGACGGCGCGCTAGCCGGCTAGCCGGCCCGGCGGCGCAACGTTTCGAAGTTCTCGCGCGCCACCTCCGCCTCGCCGCCGTCGAGCTCGATGCGCGCCGCCTCGCTGAGCACGCCGCTCGGCAGCCGCCGCGGCGCCGTCCAACCGCGGAAGCGGCCGCGGCGGCCGGCGTGGCGCCCGGCGACGACGCGCACGGGCTCGCCCTCCTCCGCGTCGCCCTTGACGGCGTAGAGCGGCTCGGCCGGCGCGGCCTCCGGCGCGGCCACGACCATCGCCGGCGGCAGCGCCCCGGCGCGCACGTGCGCCACCGGGTTCACCGTCGCCAGCCGGTCCGCGGAGCGCTCCAGTGCCGTCCAGACCTCGTCGAGCATGGCTCCGCCGGCCGCTCCCTCCGTAAGCATGAGGGCCGGCGAGCGCTCCCCGGCGCTCCGCGCCGGCTCGGGCGGCCACGCCTCCGGAGCGGCCGAGGCCGCCACGACGGCCGCCACGCGGTGGCGCCGCGCGGCCTCCCACATCGTCGCCGTCAGCTCCCCGCGCACGGCCACCACGCAGCCCTCGTGCGCGGCCGTGACCGGCTCCCCCTCCTCCAGCGGGCGCAGCGGCCCCCAGCGCAGGGGCCCGCGGCCGAGCACGCCCCAGAGCCGCCAACCGGACGTGCGCACCGTCACGGAGGAGGCGGCGGCCGCCACAACCTCCCCAGGGTAGCCGGCGGCGAGGCGCGAGAGCGTGCTCGGCCGCACGATGTACACGACCCCCGTCTGCGGGTCGATGCGTTCGATGCAGCCGTCGGCCGGCGCGTAGACGACGTCGCGCGACAGGTAGGACGCCTCGGCGGCGAGCACCGCCCCGGCCTGGACGTCGTCGCCCTCCCGGTAGCGGAGCAGCCGCAGCGCCACGGAGGGCGGCAGTTTCAAGCGGCCGGCGACGTCGACGACCTCGACGGGCGAGGCGGACTGCGCGTCCTCGCGCACGATGAGCTGCCCGGCCGTCAGCGACACCCACTCGACCACGCCGCCGACGGGGCTCTTCGCCCAACGCACCTCCCGGAGGCGCCCCAACTCCACGCGCGCGATCGGATCGTGGGCGCGGATGCGGTCCCCCACGCGCACGAGGAGCGCGTCCGCATGCCGTTCCGGATCCCATGCGGGCAGGCCCAGCTCCCGGCGCACGTCGATGAAGTAGGGCGCGCCGGCGACGAGCTCCACCTCGGCGACGACGTCGTCCGGGTGGACGCGGTCGCCCACCTGCGCGAGCACCCTCCCCTCGGCGGCCAACGCGCGCACGTGCTCGAACGTTCCCGGCTCCAGAAGCGGCCGGATGTACGTCATGCCCAAGCGCCTCCCCTCTCCGGCGCGGCGCTCCCGACGGCGCCGCCCACCGCGCCCGCGCCGCCCCCGGCCAGGCCCGGAAGCCCGCCGACCAGCTCCAGCCAGCGGCGCACGGCGGCCGGCTTTTGCAGGCCGGGCGGCACGGGCCGCCCGCGGCCGTCCGCCACCAGGCCGACCTCGCCGCCGCGCGCCTCGATCTCCCGCGGCCGGCCAGGCCCGGCGCCCATGTCCAGCCCGCGCCGTGGCAGGATGCGCACGCGCACCGGCCCGCCCTCCGGCAGCGGCACGCGCAGGACCTCGCCGGCGCGCAGGACGTGCCCGGCCGCCTCCCCGCCGCCGGCCGGCACCTCAAGCCGCAGGAGAGGCGTCCCCGGCCGGAACGAGCCCGCGGGCACCACGCACGTCCCAAGGAAGCGCAACCCCTCGGCCGGCCACGTGGCCAGCGCGGCATCGGCATCGTGGCGCGCCAGGCCCCCGAGGTGCGGCATGAGGAACTCCTGGTCGACGTAGGCCTCGAACACGCCGGCCAGCGGCACGCCGTCGAGCAGCATGGCCAGCGCCTGTCCGGGGCTGGGCGCGTGGGAGAGGACGCCGCCGCTCCCCACGAGGACGTCCACCGTGTTCGGCTGCAGGAGCGGCACCCCCGTCAGCTCCGACTGGTCGAGGGTGTAGCCGCGTTCATGGTGGACGCCGCGCAGCGTGACGGCGATGCGCATGTGCTGCTCCCATGCGAGGCGCAGCGCCTCCCGCGCGAGAGCCTGCTCGAACGCGATCTCCTCTTCCGTTTCCGGGATCGTCGTGGGGTGCGCCGTCTTATTCAGCGCCCAGCGGCGCAAGGCACCCGGCGCCGGCTCGAAGGGCAGCCAGCGGCGCACCGCCTCCTCGCCCGCCATCCCGAGGACATGGACGGCGTTGTAGCTCATGCCGGCGTGCGCGCTCACCGACCGGTGGAAGACGCCGCGCACGCAGGAGAAGACGTCCGTCGTGGCGCCGCCGATGTCGAAGGCGAGCACGTTCCGCCCCGAGGCGCCGAGCGCTTCCACCATGCGCCCAGCGGCACGCGGCGTCGGCTCGATCTCCCGCCCCGCCAGGGCGGCCAGCTCATCGTAGCCTGGCGCATGCGCCATCACGTGTTCCAAGAAGAGGCGGTGAATCACCTCGCCCGGCGCGCCCGTGCGCTCCTCCTCCAGCGTGGGCCGGATGTTGTCCGCAAACTCCACGGGGATCTCGCCGAGGATGCGTTGCACCATGGGCCGCGCCTGGACGTTGCCGGCGAAGACGACGGGCACGAGGCTCTGCCCGCCCCGCGCGCGCGTGCGCGCGGCGGCCACGATCTCCACGATGCGCAGCACAGACGAGGGGTTAGCCTGGTCCGTGCCGCCGGCGATGAGGATGAGGTCGGGCTGCAGCCGCCGCAGCGCCTCGATGCGTTCCAGGTGGGAGCGATCGTCATCGAGCGCCAGGATCTCGCCGACGATGGCCCCGGAGCCGAGCGCCGCCCGTTCCGCGCTTTCCGCCGTCAGCTTGCGCACCACGCCGGCCGCCGCCATGACGAGGCCGCCCGCGGCGCTCGACGTCACAAAGAGCGCGTCCACGCCCTCCCCGTCCCGCTCCGGCCGCAGCACGCCGCCGTCCGCGTCCAGGAGCCGCCGGCCGGCGCGCCGCTCCAGCCGGCGCAGAGACTCCCGAAAGCCGGCCATCACGTCCGGTCGCGCGCCCTCCACCGTGGTGGGCGCCGTGGCGAGGCCCGCCACCCGGTAGCGCATCCCGTCCCGGACGAAGAGGATCGACTTCGTCGTCGTGCTGCCGACATCGACTGTCAATACGGACCGCCGTTCCACCGTCTCACACCCCCGCCTTCCGTTTCGCGCGCCGGTCCCTCGCTCCGTCCCCTTCCTACCCCTTCCTATTCCTCCTGCAACGCCGCCGCGTCGATGCGCCGCAGCTGCAAGAGGGTGACGGGCAGCGCCGCCGCCACGCCGGCGACGGCCGCCGCGAGCGCCACGATGCCCAGGCGGGCGGCCTGGGCGGCGAACCAGGCGGCCGTCGCCCTTCCGGGCAGCACCGCCGGGAGCATCAAAAGAGTCGTCAGCGCCCACCCTGTGACGGCGCCCAGGAGAGAGTAGAGCAGCACCTCCGAGAGCAGGAGCGCCGCCAGCTGCCCCGCGCCCGCGCCGATCGCGTGCAGGATGAGGAGCTGGCGCCGCCGCGCCCCCTGGAGGAGGATGCTCTGACCGACGAGGATCAGCACCGCCGTGACGAGCACGCCCCACCAGAGCGCGGCGGGGACGCGGACGAGGCCCGGCAGGCCGCGCCCGTACCACTGCGTCCGCAGCCCGCCGGCCGTGCCCGCCGGCGCCGGGGACGGCGCGCCGCCGGCCGGAGCCGCCGCCGCCGCGTCGCCCCTTTGGACGATGTACGCGTCGCTGCGCCGGTTGGACCAGAGCTCGTGCACCGCCGCCGCGGTGGCGGCGCCCGGCGCGGCCAGTTCCGCCGCAGCGGCCTGCGCCTTGGCCGTGTCGGCCACGCGCACGTCCCACTCCCAGGCGGGCGGCCACGCGCCGCCGGCCGCACGCTGCCAAAGGCCGAGCCACTGCGGCCAGGGCACGAACACCTCCCTCGCCGGCCAGACGGGGTAGGCGGAGACCGGCCCGCGCTCTGTGGCCAGCGGGCGGCCGGCGGGATCGTGCACGGGCAGGAGCGGGGGCAGCTCAAGGACATAGGTGCCGCGGACCTTCACGGGAACGGCCAGCGGGTTCCGCCAGTCCCAGGAGACCGTCGCCGCCGCGGCGGCGCCACCGGGGCCGGAGCCTGCGCCGGAGCGCGGCACGAGAAGGCGCCCGTCGCCAGCCGCGAGGCCCGCCGGCAAGTAGGCGTCCAGCGCGTCGCCGGCCGCCTCGTCCGCCCAACCGGACGGAGGCGGTGGCGCGTTCAGCGCCTGCCAGGCGGCCGCGTCCATCTGCCCCGGAAAGCGCGGCACAAGCACGACGGCCGCGTCCCCGAGCCGCGCCGGCAGCGCCAGGCGCGGGTAGAGGACCGCCAGGCCGGCCGATGTGACCGCCTTGCGCACGGGCCGGGCCGGGTCGACGGCGGCCGGCGAAAGCGGCCGCGCCGTCAGGTAGAGGCCGGCCTCCGCCACCTCCGGCCAGAAAAGCGGCAGCGTCGCGGCACCCTCCGGCGGTGCCGGCGCCCAGGCGAGAGCCGCCGCACCCCCCTCCTCGCCGGCTCCGAACCGCGGCAGAAGCCCGGGCCAGAGGATGACGTCGCCGCCCACGTACGCGCGCAGGGCGCGGTCGAAGCCCGCCGGGAAGCCCTCCCGCAGGGTGAGGGCCGCCGTCAGGAGCGCCGCCGCGCAGGTCACCGCCGCCACCGCCAGCAGCATCTGCCCAGCGTATCGCCGCACATTGTTCCAGGCGAGCGCGAGCACCCCCGACCCTCCCGTCAAAACCGCGGCCAGGCCGCGCGGAACCAGCGCCGGCCCAGGACCGCGCCCGCCAGCGCGACAAGAACCCAGAGCAGCAAAAACCGCCATCCCCACCCGGAGACCGGCGGCTGCGCCGCGGACAGCGCCGCGACGCCGGCGGCGGAGAGCCCGAGCCCGGCACCGGCCGCCAGCGCCACCTCCACGGCGAAGACGGCCGCCCCCGCGCGCCAGTCCGCGCCGGCGGCGCGGAACCGGCTGAGATGCCCAAGCTGCGCCACAAAGGCGAAGGCGACGCCCAGCAGGATCGCCGCCACGGCGACCGCCGCCTCCACCACGGCAAGCGCGGCACCGGAGAGCGCCGCGTCCCGCTCCAGGTCCGCATCAGCGCGCCGGGCAAAGTCGGGGTCGAACACGATGGCTTCCGGAAATTGCCGCTGCAGCGCGGCGCGCACGTCCGGTCGGGCTTCGGGCAGACGAAGGCGCACCAGCATGAGCTGCGGCACCGGCGCAGCCGCGCCGCTCGCCCCGGGCGCCGGCAGGAAGACGGCCGCACGGAGGAATGGGAGGCAGCCGAAGGAACGGGTCGTCAGAGGCAGGACCCTGCCGCCGATCACGATGGAGCCCGGCAGCGGCGTGGCGCCGCCTCCCGCCTTCCCAGCGGCACCGTCGGAGCCCTCCGCACCGCACGCCTGGCCGTCCGGAACCCAGGCCGCCTGCCCCGTGGTCCAGGACGCGTCGAGGTTCTTCGACAGTTCGGGGGAGGCGGAGAGAAGGTCGAGGAAGCCGTGCGACGTCCACACGCCGGCACCCACGAACACCGCCGCCTCGGCGATGTGCGCATCGCGCTCGGCCGCCCGGATGCCCTCCGCGTCCAACCCCCTTGGCTCCCAGACCGCGAGCGCGTACCCGTCCGGCATGGCCAGGGCAGGCAGGAGCGCGGCCGGGGCGGACGCGCCGCCCCCGAGCGTGGCGTAGCCGGCGGCGAGGCCGGCCACCGCCGCGAAGAGCGCCAGCGCCACCGCATCGCCGCGGTGGCGCCGCAGAAAGCTCCACGCGTAGCGAAGCACGGTGGCCGGCGGCAGCGCCTGCACCGCTTCCTCCACCCGTGGCCGCGCCGTCGCGCGGTGCCGCTGCGGCTCCGTTCCGATCACGTGTTCACGACCTTCCGCACGCGTTCATCGCCGGCGATGCGCCCGTCGGCGATGCGGACGATGCGGCCGGCGCGCTCCATGACGGCAGGATCGTGGGTGGCGATGACGATCGTCTGGCCCGCGAGGTGGAGCGCCTGGAGGAGGTCCAGAATGGCATCGGCCGTGCGACGGTCGAGGCTGCCCGTGGGCTCGTCGCAGAGCACCACGTCCGGCCGGTTCGCGAGAGCCCGCGCGATCGCCACACGCTGTTGCTCTCCGCCTGAAAGCTGGTAGGGATAGTGGCGCAGCCGCGCCCCCATGCCGACCTGCTCCAGGAGCTCGCGGGCACGCGCCACGGCCTCAGCTCGCCGCACGCCGGCGAGCAGCATGGGGATGGCGACGTTCTCCAGGGCGTCGAGCTCGGTGATCAGGTGGAAGCGTTGGTAGACGAAACCGATGCGCCGGAGGCGGATGCGGGCCAGCTCCGCGGCGGCAAGGCTGGAGTACGACCGGCCGGCGAGCCGCACCTCCCCGTACGTGGGCCGTTCGAGGCCGCCGAGGATATGGAGGAGCGTGCTCTTGCCACTGCCGGACGGCCCCGTGAGCGCCACAAACTCCCCTTCCTCGATCTCCAGGGAGACGCGTTCCAGCGCGCGCACACCCGGGCCCACGAGATAGATCTTCGTCAGGTCCATCGCCGATAGAATGGCGCTCATGAACTCACCCTCGCTCCATTCTCTGTCACCGCCCTCGCTCCTGTCGCCAGGCTCCCAAGCGTGATACGCTGCGCTCGGAGGGTGGCCCGTGCGCGTCGCGCTCATCGCCCATGACCGCAAGAAGGACGAGATGGTCGCCTTCGCCCGGCGGCACCGCGAACGCCTCGCGCGCCACGAGCTCATCGCCACAGGGACCACGGGACGCCTCGTCGCGGAAGCGACCGGCCTGCCTGTCCATTGCTATCTGTCGGGCCCCCTGGGCGGCGACCAGCAGATCGGCAGCGAGATCGCGGCCGGCCGCGTGGACCTCGTCCTCTTCTTCCGCGACCCGCTCACCGCCCACCCGCACGAGCCCGACGTCTCGGCGCTCCTGCGCCTTTGCGACGTGCGTTCGATCCCCGTCGCGACCAACCCGGCGACGGCCGAGGCCCTCGCGCGGGCTCTTCTTTGAAACCGCTTGCCCCCCTCCCCGCCGTGTGGCGGCCCCCAGAAGTGCGGTTGTCCGGCCCGGAAGGACTACCGAGGCGCCAGCTGTTCCCAGTGCTCGCCGCCGTCCCGCGTGTGGAAACGGAGGTCGTCCTGACCCTCGTTCCGCAGTACCACCCAGGCCTCATGGGTGGAGAGGGCGTCGACCATCACGTCCGCAGGCCGATCCGTACCCAGCCAGCGCACGAGGTCCTCGCTCATGCGGATGAGCCACGTGCGTCCGCCGTCGGTGGAGAACACCATCGGCGCCTGCTGCAAGCCTGTGATGTCCCACCCCGCGCGCGGATCCTCGCGGGCCCAGACGGGCCAACCGATGAGAGGCTCGCCGCACACCGACCATGTGGCGCCGCCGTCCGCCGAGCATTCGACGAACGTGGCGACGTCACCCTGCTCGTCGGACACCGCCGTCGCCAGCCAAAGGCGCGTCCCGGCAGGATCCCGCACCGGCGTGCCGATGCGTGTGAGGCGGTCGGCGCTGTCCACTCCCGGCGGGACGGCGAGGCGCACCGGTTGCCAGGTGCGTCCCCCATCCGTGGACCGAAAGAGGTGCATGGGCCCGGTCGAAGCTCCGTTTGAGACCAGGAAGCCCAGATGCATATCAGCGATGATCCTCGTAGGTCTCGCGGGGTTCAGCGGCTGCGACGGATGGCAGGAGGCGGCTGGGCGCACGGGGTCTGAGCATGGGCCGCTCGCAGTAAGCAGTCCGCCGGCTGTGTCGGAGCCGGCCCCGTCGGATGCCGCCCGGACGCCCTCGACTCACTTCTTGTGGCTCGATATGATGACGGCTTCGACCGGCTGGGCCCTGACCTCCACGGGTACGGCCGGCACGGCACGCGGCAGTCGCTCCTGCGCACCGAGGACGGCGGGCGGCACTGGGTGGACGTCACGCCCCCCGATGGGCGTCGTGTAATATCCGCCGGGCACGTGGCCGCGCACGGCGCGGTAGAGGCGCATCGGCTCCATCACGATGACCGGGTCCGGGTCCTCGACGGCCGCGAGCAGGAGCCCCTTCGCGTCCGCGGGCGTCGAGGGCACGACCAGCTTCAGCCCCGGCGTGTGCGCGATGTGAGCCTCCGCGCTCTCCGAGTGCAGTTCCGGCGCGCGCACGCCGCCGCCGTAAGGCATGCGCACGACGAGCGGGGCGCTGTACCGCCCTCGGGAGCGCAGCCGCAGCCTCGACACGTGGGAGAAGAGCTGGTCCAGCGCCGGATAGAGGAAGCCCATGAACTGGATCTCGGCGATCGGCCGGAAGCCGCAGGCCGCGAGGCCCAGCGCGGCGCCGACGATACCGGATTCCGCGAGCGGCGTGTCGACGACGCGCTCCTCCCCGAAGCGCGCCTGCAGGCCGTCGGTGGCACGGAACACGCCGCCGTTCTTGCCGACGTCCTCCCCGAGGACGAGCACGGCCGGGTCGCGCTCCAGCGCGACGGCCATCGCTTCCGTGACCGCCTGCAGGAGCGTCAGCTCCCGCGCGCCGCCCCCGGCGCCCGGCGCGCTCGTGCTGCCCGCCGCCATCAGCGCCCGCCCCCCTCAGTGCGCACGGCCGGCCCTCCGGCCGCTCCGCCCGGCGCGGGGCCGCGCGCCGCCGGCCCGCCCGCGCCGGGCCGCGCCGCGCTCTCCAGCTCCGCGAGGAAGCGGCGCCGCTGTTCCTGGAAGAAGAGCGGCTCCGCGCCGTACACGTGCGCGAAGATGTCGGCGGGGTCGGGCGGCGCCATCGCCTCCACGGCCCGCACGGCGGCGGCCACGCGCGCCCGCGCCGCCTCCTGCGCGCGCGCCTCGTCCGCCTCGTCCCAGGCGCCGCGTCCCGCCAGGTAGCGACGCAGGCGCTCCAGCGGGTCCCCGAGGGCGAGGCGCTGCGCCTCCTCCGGGTCGCGGTAGCGGGACGGGTCGTCCGAGGTGGTGTGCGGCCCCACGCGGTACGTGAGGGCCTCGATGAGCGTGGGCCCGCCGCCCTCCCGCGCGCGCTGCAGCGCGCGCCGCACGGCGTCCAGCACCGCGAGGGCGTCGTTGCCGTCGACGCGCTCGCCGGCGATCCCGTAGCCGGCGGCCCGCACGGCGATCGACGCGGCCGCCGTCTGGCGCGAGAACGGCACGCTGATGGCGTAGCCGTTGTTCTGGCAGAAGAACACGACGGGCGCGCGGAACACGCCCGCGAAGTTGATGCCCTCGTGAAAGTCTCCCTCGCTGGTGGCGCCGTCGCCGAAGAAGCAGAGCACGGCCGCCGCGCTGCCGGCGCGCCGCAGCCCCCAGCCGATGCCGGCGGCGTGCGGGATCTGCGTAGCGATGGGCACGGCCGGCGGGAACACGTTCACCTCCGCGGGCGCGCGGTAGGATTCCACGCGGCCCGCCCAGTAGGCGAGCGCCTCCTCGACCGGCAGGCCGTGGATCATCGCCGCGCCGTGGTCGCGGTAGGTGGGGAGCAGCCAGTCCTCCGGGCTCAAGGCGGAGGCGGCGCCCGCCTGGCACGCCTCCATGCCCCGGTAGGGCGCGTACGTGCCGATGCGGCCCTGGCGCTGCAGGGCCACAGCGCGCTCGTCGAAGGCGCGCAGGAAGATCATGCGTTCCAAGAGCGCGCGGGCGTCCTCATCCGTGCACGGCGCCTCGCGCAGCGGCCGTCCCTCGCCGTCGATCACCCGCAGGAGCTCCACCGTGGGCGCCTCCTTCCACCGCGTAGGCTTCGTCACGGCGCGCGCAAAACCTGCGCTGCGCATTCCTGCGCGGGGGTGGCGGCGCGCGGATGGAAGGTGAGTGGCAAAAGACCCTGACTTTCAAATCGAAAAGGAATTGTGGCCGGAGCGCGATGTCAAGTGCCGATCTGTCTTGATTTGACTAGGCGGAGCGCGAGTTGTTATTCCAATCACGAGCCGGGCGGAGTAGTATGAAGTAGGGTCGCGTGCCACACGGCCCGGTGGAGGGAAACGACGGTGCTACAAGAGTTTGCCTGGAAAGTCGGCGGGCAGCAGGGCGAGGGCATCGAAAGTTCCGGTGACATCCTCGCCACCGTGCTCGCGCGGCAGGGATATTACGTGCACGGATACCGCGTGTTCTCCAGCCGCATCAAGGGCGGCCACACGAATTACCGTGTGCGCGTCAGCACGCGGCCGATCCGCACCCCGAACGAGGACCTGCAGATCCTCGTCGCCTTCGACCAGGAATCGATCGATCTCAACGCCACGGAAGTCGTTCCGGACGGCGTGATCGTCGCGGACAGCCACTTCAATCCCAAGCTGCCGGACGGCATCCGCGCGCGCCTGCTCGACATCCCCCTCACGCAGATCGCCCAGGACAACGGCAACCAGCTCATGCGCAACGTCGTCGCCATCGGCGCCAGCGCCTACGTGCTGGGCCTCAAGGTCTCGGCCTTCCATGACCTCATCCGCGAGCGCTGGGGGCGCAAGGGCGAGGAGGTCGTCCGCCAGAACATCAAGGCGCTGGAGGACGGCTACAACTACGCAAAGGAGCACCTCGACGGCATCCACTTCGACGTCGTGGAGGGCGACGGCGTCGCGCGTCCCGTCCTCATGGGCAACGACGCTGTGGCGCTGGGCGCTCTGGCCGCCGGCTGCCGGTTCATGGCGGCCTACCCGATCACGCCGGCTTCGGACGTGATGGAGTACCTCGTCAAGGTCTTCCCAAAGTTCGGCGGCGTCGTCATCCAGGCGGAGGACGAGATCGCGTCCGTCACCTCGCTCATCGGCGCCGGCTTCGCGGGCGCCCGGGCCATGACCGCCACCGCCGGGCCGGGCTTCTCGCTCATGCAGGAGGCCATCGGCCTCGCCGCGGCGGCGGAGATCCCCATCGTCATCGTCGATGTTCAACGTGCCGGCCCTTCCACCGGCATGCCCACCAAGGTGGAGCAGAGCGACGTGATGGCGATGATCTTCGGCACGCACGGGGACGCGCCGCGCATCGTGCTGGCGCCCGCCACCGTGGAGGACTGCTTCTACGACACCGCGGAGGCCTTCAACCTCGCCGACCGCTACCAGTGCCCGGTCATCGTGGCCTCGGACCTCATGGTCGGCCTCTCGCCGCAGACGCTGGTGGAACCGCTCGACCTTTCCAAGATCCGCATCGACCGCGGCGCCATCGTCACGGAAGAGGAACTCGCAGCCGTGCCGGCCGGCACCTTCCAGCGCTACGCCGTGACGGAGAGCGGCATCTCGCCGCGCTCGCTGCCCGGCATGAAGAACGGCCAGTACCTGGCGACCGGCGTGGAGCACGCGCCCACCGGCAAGGTCACGGAGAACCCCGAAAACCGTGTGCGGCAGATGGATAAGCGCGCGCGCAAGCTGCAGGGGCTGAAGGGCGGCGGCACGCGCTACTTCGGCGCGGAGCAGCCGGAACTGCTCTTCGTCTCCTTCGGCAGCACGTTCGGGGCGATCACGGAGACAATGGAGATGCTGGAGAAGGAGGGCGTGCGCGCCGGATTCCTCCTCCTCAAGCGGCTCTGGCCGCTCCCGGTGGAGGAGATCGCGCCGCGGCTGGAGGCGGCGCGGAAGGTGCTCGTGGTGGAGCAGAACGCCACCGGCCAGCTGCGCCAGCTGATCCAGATGAAGATCGGCTACCACGGGAAGCTGGAGTCGGCTCTTAAGTACAACGGGTTACCGTTCCTACCCCGCGAACTCTACGTTCGCTCGACCGAGGTGATGGGCTGATGGCGCTGACGCTGGCGGATTACCGCACGAACGAGAAATCCTGGTGGTGCCCGGGCTGCGGTGACTTCGGCGTCCTCGCGGCGCTGCAGAAGGCTCTCCTGGACCTGCAGCGGCGCCCGGAGGAGGTCGCGATCGTCGCGGGCATCGGTTGCTCCGGCAAGATCGGCAACTACATCAACTGCTACAACATCCACACGACCCACGGCCGTACCCTGCCGGTGGCCACGGGGTTGAAGCTCGCGAACCGCTCGCTCACGGTGATCGCGGCGGGCGGCGACGGCGACGGCTACGCGATCGGCATGGGCCACTTCATGCACGCCCTGCGGCGCAACGTCGACATCACGTACGTCGTCATGGACAACCACATCTACGGGCTGACGAAGGGCCAGGTCTCGCCTACCAGCGATCCGGGCTTCAAGACGAAGAGCACGCCCAGCGGCAACATCGAGCATCCGGTGCGGCCGCTGGAGCTGGCCATCGCCTCCGGTTGCGGCTTCGTGGCGCAGGGCTTCTCCGGCTGGCAGCCGCAGTTGATCGAGATCATCAAGCAGGCGATCGAACACCATGGCTTCTCCCTGGTGAACGTCATCAGCCCGTGCGTGACCTACAACAAGGTGAACACGTACGACTTCTACCGCGCGAACCTCAAGAAGATCGAGGATATCGAGGGCTACGACCCGACCGACCGCACGAAGGCGCTGCAGACGGTGATCGAGCACGATGCGCTCCTCACGGGCGTCATCTACCGTCAGGAGGGGCCGTCCTTCGAGGACGCCATCCCCGGTTACCGCGAGGAACCGATCGTCCACCAGGACTGGTCGATCAGCGAAAAGGACTTCGAGGCGCTGCTCGCCGAGTTCAAATAAGGGGCGGGCACGGCCATCGGCGCCCCGCCGGGTCGGACCTGGCGGGGCGTTCGCTCTTTGGGCCGGAGGCTGGGCGCATTCAGCCTGCACGGAAACCTGTAACGAAGATCCTCGCGGACAACGCCATACGAATGTAATATTCCACGTAAAAATGAATCGATACGTCAGAATGCCATATCATTCCGGCGGTGTTGCCAAATCCTGCGCCATTTGCTACACTGTGGGCGCAGCTTCACCCACCGGCTCGAGCCGAACCGTTGTCTGCATGCTCGCTTCAATCTCAATACCGGGGGTGCGCGCCGGGCGGCGCGCGCCGCTGGGCGGCCTCGCGCTGTCCGGCCCGGCTCCCCGCGTCATGGAGGTGGATCGATCATGCCAGGCAAGGTGCGTGTAGCGATCGCCGGCGTAGGCAACTGCGCCAGCTCCCTCGTGCAGGGAGTGTACTACTATTCCGATCCGCGGCGCCGGGACGGCGTCGCCGGCCTGATGCACCCGTCGATCGGCGGCTATCGTCCGGAGGACATCGAGTTCGTGGCCGCCTTCGACATCGACGCCCGCAAGGTGGGTCGGCCGCTCCACGAGGCGCTCATGGCGCGGCCGAACTGCACGCCCGTGTTCCAGGAGCTGCCGGAGATCCCGGTCGTCGTGCAGATGGGCCCGGTGCTCGACGGCTTCAGCGAGCACATGCGCGAATACCCGGAGGAGCGCACCTTCAAGCTGGCCGATGCGTCGCCGGTCGACGTGGCGCGCGTGCTGAAGGACACGAAGGCCGACGTGCTCGTCAACTATCTGCCCGTCGGTTCCGAACAGGCCACCCGCGCGTATGCGGAGGCGGCCCTTGAGGCCGGTGTGGCGTTCGTCAACGCCATCCCCGTGTTCATCGCTTCGTCGCCGCACTGGGCGGAGCGCTTCCGCCGCAAGGGGCTGCCGGTGATCGGCGACGACATCAAGAGCCAGGTGGGCGCGACGATCGTTCACCGCGTGCTCACGCGCCTCTTCGAGGAGCGCGGCGTGCGCCTGGAGCGCACGTATCAGCTGAACTTCGGCGGCAACACCGACTTCCTCAACATGCTCAACCACGCGCGGCTGAAGAGCAAGAAGAAGTCGAAGACGCAGTCCGTGCAATCGCAGCTGGGCGCGCCGCTCGCCGCCGAGCGCATCCACATCGGCCCGAGCGATTACGTCCCGTGGCTCGAGGACAACAAGGTCTGTATGATCCGCATGGAGGGCCGCGGCTTCGGCGACCAGCCCATCGAACTGGAGCTGCGCCTCTCCGTCATGGACTCGCCGAACAGCGCAGGTGTGATGATCGACGCCGTGCGCTGCGCGAAGCTGGCGCTCGACCGCGGCACGGCCGGCCCGCTGGAGGGCGTGTCCGCGTACCTGATGAAGTCACCGCCCGTCCAGTACCCCGACTACGAGGCGCGCCGGCTGATGGAAGCCTTCATCCGCGGCGATGAAGAGGAAGTCGCCGCCGAGGTCGCGGCCGAGGAGCTCGTGGCGCACGCCAGCGGCGACTGACGGAGCGTGGCGCCATGAGGGCCGTGATTCTGGCCGCCGGCGAGGGCAGCCGGCTGCGCGCCTCCGCCGGCGGCCCGCCCAAACCCCTCTTTCCCGTCTGCGGTCTGACCCTTCTGGAACGAGCGGCGCGCTGCGCGCGGGCCGCGGGATGCGAGGAGATCGTCGTCGTCACCGGGTACGAGGGCGAGCGCGTGCGCGCGCGGCTTGCGCCGCGGCTGGGACCGGGCGTGCGCTGGGTGCACGCCCCGGAATGGCGGCGCGGCAACGGCGCGAGCCTCCTCGCGGCCGCGGGCCGCCTGCGCGGCGCGCCCTTTCTCCTTTTGATGGCCGACCACGTCCTCGACCCGGAGGTGCTGCGCCGGGCGACGGCCGCCGCCGCCGAGCGGCGGTCGGAGCTCGACTCCGGGGCGGCGCTCCTTTTGGTGGACGCGCGCCTCCAGGAGGTGCACGACCTCGCGGAGGCCACGCGCGTGCGTCGCGAGGGGGAGGTCGTGACGGCCATCGGCAAGGGGCTGGAACCGTTCGACGCCGTCGATGCCGGCGTGTTCGTGGGCGGCGACGGTCTGCTGGACGCCCTGGAGGAGGCGGCGCGCGCGGCGGACGGCGGTGACGCGCGCGCAGGCGGGGATGCGCTCACGCTGACGGCGGCGGCGGCGCGCCTCGCGGCGCGCGGCCGGCTGCTGGCCGTGCCGCTGGAGCGCGGCTGGTGGGTGGACGTGGACGACGCCGCCGCCGCGCGCGCCGCGCGGGAGAGGCTCCTCGCGCAAGCGACGGCCTCCGGCGGCGACGGGCCGGTGGCCCGCCACCTCAACCGCCCGCTCTCCCGCCTTGTTACACGTGTGCTCTCCGGGACGCGCGCCACGCCCGACGCCGTGACGGCGGCCGCCTTCGTCCTCATGCTCCTCGCGGCAGCCGCCTTTGCCGCGGGCCACCCGGCGCTGGGAGGGCTCCTGGCCCAGGCGGCTTCGGTGGTCGACGGCGTCGACGGCGAGCTGGCGAGGTTGCGGCTCTCGCAGCGACCCGCGGGCGCCTTCCTCGACACGGTGCTCGACCGCTATGCCGATGCCGCGCTGGTGATGGGGCTGGCGGCCGGGGCGCTGCGGGAGGCGCAGGGCGCGGCGGCGTGGGTGTACGCGCCCGGCGCGGCGGTCGTCGTCTGGACGGCGCTCGCGGCGCTGGCCGGCATGCCGCTCTCCGCGCTCATGAAGGACCGTCTGCGCCTCCTAAGCGGCGCGGACCGCCGCTACAACCCGCTCGCAGACGACCCCGCCTGGCTGCGCTGGATCCCGGCGAACCGCGACGGCCGCTGCCTCGTCGTCTGCATCCTGGGCCTCCTGGGCGCGCCGTGGGCCGCGCTCGCCGCCCTGGCGCTTTTGACGCATGCTCTCGCCCTAGGACGGCTGGTCTGGGGCTACCGGACGCTCGACGCCCACGACTAGGCGGGCGGCACGGGCGGGGCAGGCTCCGGCGACGCCGTCGCCGGTGGTGGAGCCGGAGCGGCGTGTCCCGCCGGGTGCCCGGCCATGTCCCGCAGCGGGGACCAGCGGATCCAGGGCAGGGTGGCCAAAGAGAGCAGCGCCGACGCGACCAGCGTGGCGCGCAGCCCCAGCCACTCGCCGAGGGCGCCGCCGGCGAGGGCGGCGAGCGGGTTGACGCCCCAGATGACGAAGCGCACGGTGGCCGTCATCCGGCCGAGGAGGGCGTCCGGGGTGATCGCCTGGCGCAGGCTGACGGTGAGCGTGTTCGAGGCGGCGCTGGAGAAGAGCACGACGAATGCCGCCGCGCAGAAGATGACGAGCCGCAGCGCGTGCGGCCCGCTGGCGAGGACGGCCATCCAGGCGCCGAGCGCGTCGAGCAGCGCCACGGCCACGAGCATGCGCCCGACGCCGAAGCGGCCGGCGAGGCGCTGAACCGTGAGTGCCCCCGCGACGCCGCCCAGCGCGCCCAAGGAGATGGCGGCGCCCATCTCCAGGGCGGAGAGCCCGAGGACGCGCGTGACGTACAGCACGAGGATGGCCATGAGCATATTCCATGAGAAGTTGCTGGTGGCGGCGTAGCCGACCAGAGCGCGCAGCACAGGCTGACGGAAGACGAAGCGCAGCCCCTCGGCCACGTCCGCGGCCAGGCCGCGCCCCGAGGGGGCAGGCGGCGGTTCCGGCCGACGGATGAGGGCGAGCGCCGCGGCCGACACAAAGAAGGAGAGCGCGTCCACGATCAGGGCGAACGGCGCCGTGAGGGCCTGCACGAGGGCGCCCGCGAGGCCCGGGCCCACGAGCATGGACACCGACTGTGAGAGTTGCAGCTTGGCGTTCCCTTCCACCACGTTGCGACGCTCCACGAGCGCCGGCAGATACGCCTGGTGGGCGAGGTCGAAGAAGACGGTGAGGACGCCGGTGGCGAAGGCGACGACATAGAGGTGCAGCATGGATAGCCGGCCCAACGCCGCGGCAGCCGGCACGGAGGCGATGAAGAGGCCGCGGAGGAGGTCGGCGGCGATGAGCACCGGCCGGCGGCGCAGGCGGTCCACCCACACCCCCACGACGAGCGCGCAGAGCAGCCAGGGAAGGCTGGAGGCTGCGGAGAGCACGCCCATCTGCCATGGCGTGGCGCTAAGCGTCAACACGGCCGCGAGCGGCAGGGCGAGGCCCGTCACCTGGGAGCCGATCACGGAGACGGTCTGCGCGAACCAGAGCTTGTTGAAATCGGCGTGGCGGCGGAGCATGCGTTCACTTCCCCGTTCAATGACGGATGGCCCCATGACGGATGGCGGCGACGGGTACGGCGATGCATAGGCAGCGACGGGTACGGCCCGACGTCCGAGGTTCGCCGCCGGCCGGCCGTCTCCTGTAACCGGCCGGGGGAGACCTGGGGCGCCTGGCGCGTGGGCTGCCGGCGGAGTCCCTCGCACGTGGGGCGGCGGCGGCGCGGCCGCCGAGCGTAAGTGCGTTCGAGGCCTAAACCGCCTGTCCAGGGGGCGGAAACCCCTTTTTAGTGCGTTTGCGCAGCTATGAGTTGACAGTACGACGACTTATGTCAAGTTTCCATGACTTTAGCGGCCGAAGTGACCTTATCGCGGCGGCAGAGGAGCATATTCCGTGTGATAAGGCCTCTCGAGGCCTTATCGCGTCGCCGGTCTCCGCGACGCTGCGCTGGCAGCCAAGCGCGTACTGAGCGGTGCGACGGCCTTCGTGACCGCCAGTGACCGCGTTCCACGGCACTGCCGCTGCTGGCGCATCATGCCGTCCTGCGCCACTCCCCTGGGGTGACCCCGGCCGCCCCCGAGGGAGATGTGAAGAGGGCTCCTCGCAGTGCATTCGCCGTCGCGTGCACAAGGGTAGAATCCCTTATGGGGTGGGCTGAGTGACGAACTCCCTGCTGTTTGAGGACACGATCGCCGCGCTGGCCGGGGCGCTGCAGCGCGGCGCGAACGACGGTGATCATCGTCCGCTGAAGATGACCGATGAGGAGGCCTGCGAGGCTGCCCGCGCGCTCCTGCGCGACCTGCTCACCATGGCGGAGTATCCCCGCATCCTCGACCGCCACGGCCTGCGGTTCGTGCTGTACCTGGAGAACGAATGGGAGAAGGAGAGCCCTGCGGTGATCCATGTGCAGCGCTGGGATGACACACAGTGGCGGAACGTGGAGGAGATTCGCGCGGGGCGGTGCTAGAGAGGACGAGGCTGGCCACGGCCGGCCGCGGCCGGCACGCGGGGACCGGACGAGGCCCGCTCTCCGGCAACCCGCGCAGGAGCGGGCCGGCCCCCCCGGCGCCCGCCGCCCGCAAGCCTGGCCCCGCCGCCCGGCCCCGCGCGCGCCCGCCAGCCGCGCCCGGCCCCGCACCCGCCCTACCGCGCCAGGGCGAGGACGCGCCGCGCCTCCTCCGCGATGCGCTCCGCCGTGAGGCCGTACTTCGCCATGAGCTCCTCCGGCCGTCCGGACTCCGCGTACGTATCGTCCAGGCCCACGAAGCCCATCGGCACCGGCCGGCGGCGCGCCACGCTCATGGCCACGGCGCTGCCCAGGCCGCCCGCCAAAAGGTGTTCCTCGGCCACGACGATGCCGCCCGTCTCGCGCGCCGCCGCCTCCAGCGCGTCCTCGTCCAGCGGCTTGACGGACGCCATGTCCAGCACGCGCGCCTCGACGCCTTCGCGCGCCAGCGCCTCGGCCGCGTCCAGCGCGGCGGCCACCATCAAGCCGTTGGCGACGAGCGTCACATCGCCGCCGTCGCGCAGCTGGATCGCGCGTCCCACGCGGAAGTCGCAACCGTCCGGGTAGACGACGGGCGCCTTCGGCCGCCCCACGCGCACGTAGCACGGCCCCGGATGGTCCGCGGCCGCGCGCACCACGGCGCGCGTGGCGTGCTCGTCGGCCGGCACGAAGACGGCGAAGCCCGGCAGCGCCCGCGCCAGCGCCACGTCCTCGACGCTCTGCTGCGACACGCCGTCCTCGCCGATGCTGATGCCGCCGTGGCTGCCGACGAACTTCACGTTCAGCCCCGCGTACGCCACGGAGACGCGCATCTGGTCGAAGCCCTTGCACATGAGGAAGGCCGCGAAGCTGGAGACGAACGGGACCTTGCCGCAGCGGGCGAGACCGGCCGCCACGCCGACCATGTTCGCCTCCGCGATGCCCATGTTGAAGAAGCGGTCGGGGAACTCCTTGGCGAAGTACTTGGTCATCGTCGACTTGGAGAGGTCGCCGTCGAGGACGACGATCTCCGGCCGCTCGCGGCCGAGCTCCGCCAGGGCGAGACCGTACGCCTCACGGGTGGCGAGTCCGAGCGGTCGCGTCACCGGGCGGCACCCCCCGCGGCGAGCTCGGCCAGCGCCCGCTGCAACTCCTCAGCCGTGGGCGCGCGCCCGTGGAACTCGTTGTTGCCTTCCATGAACGACACGCCCTTCCCCTTCACGGTGCGCGCGATGATGGCCCGCGGCCGGGCGGCCCCGCCTGCGGCCTCCGCGGCCGCCCCACTCATCGCCCCGCCTGCAACCGCGCCGCGCGCCGCCCCGCCTGCGGCCCGCGATGCGCCCCAGTCCGGGCGCGGCACGGCCAGGGCGCGCACCACCTGCGCCATGTCATGCCCGTCGATGGTGACCGCGTCCCAGCCGAACGCGGTCCACTTCTCCTCGAGGCGCCCGAGGTCCATGATCTCGTCCGTGGGGCCGTCCAGCTGGAAGCCGTTCGCGTCGACGATCGCGACGAGGTTGATGAGCCCGTAGTGCGCGGCGCTCATCGCGGCCTCCCAGACCTGGCCCTCGTCGCACTCGCCGTCGCCGAGCATGACGAAGACGCGGTAGTCCCGCCCGTCCAGCCGGCCGGCGAGCGCCTCGCCCACACCCACGGAGAGCCCCTGACCCAGTGAGCCGGTGGAAGCCTCCACGGGAGGCAGGTCGCGCACCGAGGGGTGCCCCTGGAGCGGGCTGCCCAGGCGGCGCAGCGTACGCAGGAGTCCGGCGTCGAAGTAGCCGCAGGCCGCCAGCGCCGCGTACAGGACCGGCGCGGCGTGCCCCTTGCTCAAGATGAAGCGGTCGCGGTCCGGCCAGTCGGGGCGATGAGGATCGTGGCGCAGCTCGTGGAAGAAAAGCGCCGCGACGATGTCCGCCGCGGAGAGCGACCCGCCCGGGTGGCCGGAGCCCGCGGCGGCGATCATCTCCAGCACCGCCCGGCGCAGCTCCCGCGCGCGGTCGCGCAGGCGGTCGAGGTCGACCGCCGGGTGCGTCGTCGTCACAAAACCACCTTCCCGTCCCAACCTAGCCTAGCCTAGCATGTCCCGTCAGGCCAGGGCGTCCAGGGCGCGCGAGATCTCCTGCCGGACCTGGTTCACGAAATCGCGCCGCACCATGCGCACCGCGCCGAGGATGAGGTTGGCGATGGCCGCGGCGCGCGCGCGGCCGTGGCCGGGGACGAAGACGCCGTCCACGCCGAGCACCGTCAGCCCGTCGACCGCCTGCGTGACGTCCGTCATGCGGTCGAGGTCGAGGAGGAGGGGCTTCAGCTGGGGGAGGAGGGCGTGGTCGGCGAGCTGGCGGATGCGGTCGCCGATCCACATGCTCAACCCTTCGAGGAACTTGATCATCACGTTGCCCGTGAAGCCGTCCGTGACGACGACGTTCACCTTGTTCGCGACCATGTCGAGGCCTTCCACGTAGCCGAGGAAGCGGAGGTGGCTGCGCTTGAGGAGCTCGTACGCGCGGCGCACCGTCTCCGTGCCCTTGCCGGGCTCGGTGCCGTTGGAGAGCAGGGCGACGGTCGGCTGCGGCACGTCCAGCATGATGCGCGCGTAGGCCGCGCCCAGCACAGCGAACTGGAAGAGCTGGTGCGGCTTGGGTTCCGGGTTCAGGCCGAGGTCCAAGAGCACCGTCTTCGGCGCGAAGGGAAAGTGGACGCCGGCCGTGGGCCGGTCGATGCCCGGAAGGAGCCCCATGTGCCAGGTGGCGGCGACGACACAGCCGCCTGTGTGGCCCGTGGAGAGGGCGGCGTCGGCCTCGCCCTCCGCGGCCAGGCGCGCCGCCACGCTTATGCTGTTCTCCGGATGCGCGCGCATGAAAGCGGCGGGGTGGCCGCCGTCCGGCACGGCGTCCGGGGCGTGGACGATGCGCACGCCGGGCGGCGCGCCGCCGGCCCGCTCCAGCTCCGCGCGCACCTCCGGCTCCCGGCCGACGAGCAGCACCTCCAGCTGCCCCCGCGCGCGGCGCAGCGCCTCGAGCGCGCCCCGCACCGGCTCCGCGGGCGCGTGGTCGCCGCCCATGGCGTCCACGGCCACGCGCACCGGGCGCGCCGGGCCGTCAGGGTTCGTAGGCTCGAAGGATGAGCGCGGCATTCTGGCCCCCCAATCCGAAGGCGTTCACCAGCACCGTGCGCAGGCGCGCGGGGCGCGCCGCGTTGGGCACGTAGTCCAGGTCGCAGTCCGGGTCCGGCGTCTCATAGTTGATCGTCGGCGGGATCGTGCCATGCAGCATCGCCAGCACAGCGCCCACGGCCTCCACGGCGCCGGAAGCCGAGGCGGCGTGGCCGATCATCGACTTCATCGAGCTCACCGGCACGCGCCGCGCGTGCTCCCCGAAGACGAGCTTGATGGCGGCCGTCTCCGTGCGGTCGTTGAGCGGCGTGGAGGTGCCGTGCGCCTTCACCCAGTCGACGTCCTCCGGCCGGCAGCCGGCGTCCCGCAGCGCGCGCGCCATCGCCAGCGCCTGGCCTTCGGCGTCCGGCGCCGTGTCGTCCGTGGCGTCGAAGGACCAGCCGGCGCCGGCCAGCTCCGCCAGGATGCGGGCGCCGCGCGCGCGCGCGTGCTCCTCGCTCTCCAAGACGAGCACGCCCGCTCCCTCGCCCAGCACGAAGCCGTCGCGGTCGCGGTCGAAGGGGCGCGAGGCGCGCTCCGGCTCCTCGTTGCGCTGGGAGAGGGCGCCGACGATGCCGAGCGAGGCGATCGTCACCGGGTGCGTG
Source organism: Bacillota bacterium (assembly GCA_014896375.1). Classification (GTDB taxonomy): domain Bacteria; phylum Bacillota; class Sulfobacillia; order RBS10-35; family Bu92; genus Bu92. The sequence continues at coordinate 29,595 of JADBKN010000062.1, forward strand.
ATCGCCTCGCTGCCGCCCGCGAGGAGGACGGGCGCGTGGCCGAGGCGGATGAGGTTCAGCGCCTGCCCGATGGCGTCCGCGCCGCTCGCGCAGGCGCTGTTGATCGTCGTGTTGGGCCCGCGCAGGCCGAGCTCCCGCGCCACGCGGGCGGCCGCCATGTGCGGACCGTGGCGCGTCACGAAGAGCGGGTCCACGCGCCGCGGCCCCTTTTCCTCAAGAAGCTTCTCCTGATACCCGGAGGCGAAGAGCCCGCCCGCCGTGCCGAGCACCACGCCGGCGTCCTCGGCCTCGCGTTCCAGGTCCAGCCCGGCGTGGCGCAGCGCCTCCCGCGCGGCCGCCACGGCGAACTGGCCGAAGCGCGCCGTGCGCCGCGCCGCGCGCGCATCCATGTGCGCCGCCGCATCGAACTCCGGCACCACCGCGCCGATGCGCGTGGGCAACGCCTCCCACTCCGGCCCCTCCAGGCGCCGCACGGCGGAGCGGCCGCTGCGCAGGCCTTCCCAGAATGCCTCCACGCCGACGCCGAACGGCGTCACCGCGCCGATCCCCGTAATGACGACCCGATGGCTCCCCGGCCTCACGCTGTCACCTCGATGAAGGATTTCGTCGAGGCATAGCAATTCCGGCCGCGCGGCGCGTTTCCTGCGGGCCGCTATCCTGCGCGGCCGCGAACTGTGGTATCGTGCGGAGTAGGCATAGGCCGAAGGAAGGGCGTCATGCGCTTCGGCATCTTCCTCACCATGGACTACTACCCGGGGAGGTCCCCGGACCGGGCTCGCTTTCTCCGTGAGGCCCTCGATCTCGTGGAATTCTGCGACGGCCTGGGGCTTGAGGTGTGGGTGGCGGAGCACCACTTCTCGGACTACGGCGTGACGCCGTCGCCCGCCGCCTTCCTCGCGGCGGCCGCGCAGCGCTCGCGGCGCGTGCGCCTGGGCGCGGCCGTGGCGGTGCTGCCGCTCCACCACCCCATGCGCCTGGCGGAGGACTTCGCGTTCGTCGACGCCCTCTCCGGCGGCCGGCTGGAGTTCGGCGTGGGCAGCGGCTATCTGGCGCAGGAGTTCGCCGGTTTCGGCCTCGACCCCGCAGAGCGCCAGGCGCGCTTTGAGGAGAGCCTGGACGTCATCCTGAGGGCGTGGCGCGGTGAGGTGGTGCGGCACGAGGGCCGCCACTGGCGGGTGGACGGCGCCCGCCTCAACGTGCTCCCCGTGCAGTCGCCGCACCCGCCCGTGTGGCTGGGCATCACGCGGCCGGAGCCGGCGCCGTACGCCGGCCGCGCCGGCCGCGACGTGCTCTGCGTGCCCTACATCCGCCTCTCCGGAGACGCGGAGCTGGCGCAGCTGGCGGCGGAGTACCGCCGCGGGCGGCGCGAGGCCGGCCACGCCGGGGAGGGGCGCGTGGGCATCGCCTGCCATGCGTTCGTCGGCGACACGCCCTGGCGCGGCCCGCAGGACCCGGCGTACGCGCCGGCGGAGGACGCGCTGCGGCTGTACCTGGAGACCCGGCGCGTGCCCGGTGCGCGCTACGAGGGCCGGCCGGTGCCGCGGGACTTCGTCTGGTTCGGCGACGCGGAGCAGGTGGCCCGGCGCGTGGCCGCCGCGCAGGCGGCGGGGGTGTCCCTGGTGCTGCTGCTCGCCAGCTTCGGCGGCTTGCGCGCGGAGCTCGTGCGGGCGTCTCTTGAACGCTTTGCGCGGCAGGTGGCGCCGGCCTTTGCGGGCGCAGCGGATGCGGCCGCCGCGGGCGGCGGGTCATGAGGCGGCTGAGACAGGCCTTCCTGCAGGCCACGACCTACCCGACCGATCCCGTCACCCAGAGGAACGCCTTCAACAGCCTCGTCGACGGCATGGCGTTCAACCTCGTGACGGGCTGCTTCTTACCGTTCGTGGGGGCGTTCGTCCTCTCCCTTGGAGGGGACGCCTTCGCCGTCGGGCTCTCGGCCTCGCTGCCGGCGCTCGTGCAGACGCTGGCCCAGCTGCCGGGCGCGCGCGTCGTCTCGCGGCACCCGCGCCGCCTGCCGGTGGTGCTGCGCTGGCACGGCGCGAGCCGCCTGGCGTACGTGCCGCTCGCCGTCGTGCCCTTCCTGCCGCTGCCGGCCAGCGTGCGCGTGGCGCTGTTCCTCATCATCTACGCGTACATGAGCTTCCCTGCGACGGTCGGCAACGTCGCCTGGACGGCGCTCATGGCGGAGATCTTCCCGCCCCAGCTGCGCGGCCGCATCTTCGCCGACCGCAACATGTGGCTGACGCTCGTCACGCTGATCTCCTCCGCGTTGGGCGGGCTTTTGGTGCTCCTTCTGCCGTGGCCGGAGCACTATCTGGCGCTCGTGGCGATCACGTTTGTGGGCCAGATGGTGTCCCTGCCTCCGGCCACGGCAAGAAGGAGCACCAAAAGCCCGCCCAACGGAGATCAGCGTGACGAGCTCGCCCGCGGCCAGGGGCGGTGCGGCCGCGCGGGCCAGGGCCGGCGCGGGCTGGGGTCTCTTCTGGACCTTCTCCCTCGCCGCCTTCGTCTTCCAGTCCGGTTGGGCGCTGCCGCAGGGGATCTGGCCGATCCTCTTCCTCCGCATCGACGGCCTGCATGCCTTCTGGTTCGGCGTCTGGAATGTGGTCTCGTCGCTCTTCACGGTGCTCTGCGCGCGCTGGTGGGGCCGCTTCTACGACCGGCGCGGCCCCTTCGCCACGGCCGGCCTGGCGGCGGCCATCTTCGTCCTTTTTCCGCCGGCCTACCTGGTGCTGCGCACGGGCATCCCCATCAGCCTGCTCAACGTGCTCACCGGCGTGGCCGTGGCCGGCATCAACCTCTCGCTCTTCAACGGTCTTTTGGAAGTGGCGCCGGCCGACCGCCGCCCGCAGGCGGTGGCCTGGTTCAATTTCCTCATCGGCCTGGCCAATTTCGCCGCCCCGCTCGTGGGAACGGTCGTGTTCGAGACGTGGGGGCTGGGGCCGTGCATGTGGATCTCCGCCGCGCTGCGCCTCGCCGGGGCCGTGTTCCTCGCGCGGCCCGCGCTGGATGCCGTGCGCCGCGCCGGCCGCCCGGCCGCGTCCCTGGCCCGCTAGGCCCACAGAAAAATCCGCCGTTCCAGGTTATTTTTGCTGAATATTCGGGCACAGTATGAAGCACGCAAAAGTCGTTTCCATCCAAGGGAGGATTTCGCGTGCGACATGTGGGGGCGTGCGGGGCGCGGTGCTTTGCGGCCGACGGAGGCGGCGCCGGTGCTGCGGAGGGTGTGGCGGTGCGGCGGCGCGGACCGCGGCGCGGCTTCAAGCATTGGACGCGCTTGGAGGACGAGCGGCTCAGGCAGCTGGTGCTCTCGCAGCTGGGGCGGCTGGGGACGCTCCAGGCGGTGGCGGAGATGGGACATGCACAGTTCAACCGCGACGCCGGCAGCGTGCTGCGCCGCATCCGCCACCTGCGGCGGGCCGACGCGGCCTTCGACGCGGCGGTGCAGGCGCGCTTGCGCCGCACGCGGGCGGCCGCCGCGACGGCGGGGATCGGGGCCGTGGATGAGGCGGGCATGGGCGAGGGCGTGGACAACGCGGCGCGCGCGGCTCGCGAGGGGGCGGCGGGAGCGGCGGCCGCGTGGAACAGCGCGGCCGGCACGGCCGCGGCGGCGCCGGCTGCGCCGGCCTTCCGCCTGCGGCCGGCGGCCGTCTCCGCGGACCCCGGGCAGGAACTCCTCGTCGCGTTCCTTGAGACCCACGGAGGACCGCTGGACGCGCGCCAGCGGGAGCGTCTTGCGGCGCTGGGCGAGCGCTACGGGACGGTGCCGGTGATGGCGGCCCTGGCGGAATCTCTCCTGCACCGCGCGGATGTGATCCTGGAAGACGTGGAACGCCGCCTGGCCCGGTAGCGTGCCCTGCGGCGGCCGCCCCGCGGGGCGGCCATCTTTTTTGCCGGCGCGGCATACGTTCAAGGACGACGACCGCAAGGGAACCCGGAGGACGGGCCGTGCGACGAACCGATATAATGACAGCGCTTTCGACAGCGCTAACGACAGCGTTTGTCACAGGATGCCGCGCGGCGAGAGGTGTGGGCATGCGGCGTTGGGCACCGGCGTGGATCGTCGCCGCGTTGACGCTCGTGTCCTTCGGGGCGGGGTACGCGGCCGCGCAATACCTTCTGCCCGGTCCCGGCTCGGGGGCGGGGCCGTTGCTGGGATGGGCGGCGGGACTGCGCGGAGGGGGTCCTGAGGGCACCCCGGCAGCGTCTGAGGCCGGCGGCGCGGGCGCGTCCGGCTCCGGCAGCGAAGGCGCTGCCGCCGCGGAACCGCGTGGCGGGTCCGCCGCCTCTAGCGAGGCCGCGCCGTCCGAGGCCAGCCCGAGTGAGGCGGCCGCCCCCGCGGGGCAGGACGCGTCGGCGGAAGTGCCCCAGGACCATCCGGAACTCGATGCCTGGCTGCTCACGCACCCGGCGGAGGATCCGCGCATCGTGGTGACGATCGTCGACTCCCCCCGCGCGGAGGCCACGGTGCACCTCTACGACGGCGACCGGCTCGTCGCCACCTTCTACGGTTTCGGCGGGCCGCCCGACAACCGCACCATCGAAGGCCGCTACCGCATCATCCGCCGCCTGGGTACGATCCACACGGGGCTCTACCGGGAGACGGAGGGGCACGAGTACTACCTCAGGGACTTCCTGCAGATCCAGGGGAACTACGGCTTCCACGCGTACAAGATCAACGACGCCACGGACGAGGAGGAGCCCGGTCCCACGCACGGCTGCATCAACCTGCCGGCCGGCGACATGGACGCGCTCTACCGCTGGGTGAAGATCGGCACGCCCGTCGAGATCCGCTACGTGAACGCGGACACGGCGGGCACGCCCTGAGCCGCGGGCGGTCGGTGTCCCCCAGGCCGAGGGCGACCGTCTGCTCCCTAAGCCGCGGGCGACGGGCCGCCCCGCGCGCCGCCCGCCTGTGGGAGGGGCGCGCCGGCGGCCGGCGCGTCAGCGGGCGCGCGCCACGCCCGCGTAGCGGGCCATGCGCAGGAGGGCGTCCTGCCCGCGCATGCCGGGCTTGATGCCGATCGCCTGGGCGGCGTCGGTGACCGACTCCAACGGCGCCTCCAAGAGGTCGTCCAACGTGCGCACGCCCAGCGCGCGCCCCGCGATGATCCCGCGGTCGCTGAGCCGCGTGTTGAGCAGGTGCACGTCCAGGGCGCCGCACATGATGTAGCCGTCGCCGGCCGCGGCGGCCACAAGGCGCGTGCGCGGCAGCTCCACGACGACGCCGATGGCCGTGCAGCCGGGCAGTTCAAGAGGTTGCACGGTGACCATGATCCTCACCTCCGGCTTCCACGGGCCGCCCGTCCCGGGCAGGTTCGCCGTCATGCTACGCGGGCGGCGGCCTGTCCGGTGCATCCTCCGCCCCGCGCATCCGGCCGGAGCGCCGGCGGGATACAATGCCGAGGGGGTGACGCGATGGTCGTCAGCGGCCGCGCCCGCCTCGGGCGGCGGACGAAGGCCCTCGTGCGCAGCCTCCACCCCGGCGAGATCGCGGTCCTCTCCCACCCGGACCTCGACCGCGTGGCCGCCCAGGCGCTGCTCGCCGCGCGGGTGAAGGCCGTCATCAACGCCGCCCCGTCCGTCACCGGCCGCTACCCGGCCGAGGGGACGGATCTTTTGCTGGAAGCCGGCGTGCCGGTGCTCGACTCCGCCGGGGAGGCCGTCTTCGACCTCATCCCCGACGGCGCTCCCGTGCGCTTGGAAGGCGACGGCGTCTGGGTGGACGGGCGCCTTGTGGCGCGCGGGCGGCGCGTCACCCTGGAGACGCTGGAAAGCGACCGCGCCGCGCACCGCGCCCGCTTCCAGGCGAATTTCGTCGCCTTTCTCAAGAACACGGTGGAGCGCGCCGACCAGGAGAAGGACTGGCTCTTGGGCCCTCTGGACGTGCCGCCGGCACGCGTGCCCATCCGCGGGCGGCACGCGCTCATCGTGGTGCGCGGGCTGGACTTCCGCGCGGATCTGGAGACGCTGCGCGCCTACATCCGTGACGTGCGCCCGGTGCTCATCGGCGTCGACGGCGGCGCGGACGGGCTTTTGGAGTTCGGCCTGCGGCCGGACGTCGTCGTCGGTGACATGGACAGCGTCGGCGACGAGGCGCTCCGCCAGGCGCGGCAGATCGTGGTGCACGCCTACCCGGACGGGCGCGCGCCCGGCCTGGAGCGCGTGCGGCGCCTCGGCCTGGCCGCCGACATCCTCCGCGCGCCCGGCACCAGCGAGGACGTGGCGCTGCACTTCGCCCACGACCACGGCGCGCGGCTTTTGGTGCTCGTCGGCAGCCACTCGGGCTTCGTGGACTTCATGGAGAAGGATCGTGCCGGCATGGCGAGCACGCTCTTGACGCGGATGAAGGTGGGGCACATGCTGGTCGACGCCAAAGGCGTCCACCAGCTGTACCGCACCGCCTTCCGGCCCTCGTACCTCCTGGCGCTCACGGCCGCGGCGCTCGTCCCTGCGGCGCTGGTGGTCCTGGCCTCGCCGCTCATGCGGGCCGCCCTGAGCCTCGTGTACTGGAAGGTCCGCCTATGGTTGGGATGGTAGGAGGCAGGCCATGATCGACTGGCGTACGCACGCGCTGTCTCTCGTCGCCGTGTTCCTGGCCCTCGGCCTCGGTATCGCCATCGGCGGCATGATGGGGTCGAAGGCGGAGGCGGTCGTGGCGCAGCAGGAGAACCTCATCCACGAGCTTCACCTGCGCCTCGCCGATGACGAGGCGCAACTCAAGAAGGCCCAGGCGACGATCGCCGCGCAGCGGGACGCGGCTCAGGCGGAGGCGGCGACGAGCGCGCGGCTCACGCAGGAGCTCCTGCGCGGCACGCTGGCCGGGCGCTCCGTGGGGATCGTCAACGTCGGCCCGCCGGACCTTGAGGGTCGCGCCCTGGAGGCCGTGCGCGCGGCCGGCGGCCAGTGGCGCTTCGTGCTGACGATGGACCCGGCGCTCGTGCGCGGCGCGGACGCGCTGCTCGCCGCGCTCGCCGGCCGCGAGGGGCGGTCGCAGCCACTGGCGCGGTACGTGGCCGCCTGGGCGGAGGAGGCGTTCTCGGCGCCCGGGCCCGCCATCGCGCGCGCGGAGGCGGCCGGCGCGCTGACCTGGGTTCCGTCGGCGCCGGGCCCGCTCGACGCCGTCGCCATCCTCTGCCCGCAGCCGCTGACGGCCGCCGAGTGGCGCGATCTCGTCCAGCCGTGGCTCGACGCCGCCGCCCGCCGACACCTGACCGCGGTGGTGGCGACCGACGGCGACGCCGCAGCTTCCATGGCGAGGCTCTTTTGGACGGCCGCGCCGGCGACGGCCGACGCGCTCGACCGGCCCGAGGGGCAGGTGGCGCTCGCGCGGCTGCTCGCGGGCGCGCAGGGACACTACGGCGCTCAGCCCGCGGACCGCGGGTGGTGGCCGCCGTCGCCCGCGCCCGCCGCGCAGGGGACGCCCGGGGCGCGGGCGGGGACGAGCGGCGCGCTCACGGCGGCGGGCTTGGGCGCCGCGACGGCGGCGGCACCGGGGACGGGGACGGGCCCGTGACGGTCAGCGTCATCATCCCGGCCTTCAACGAGGAGGCGCGCGTGGCGGAGAGCGTGGCGGCGGCCTTCTCGTTGCCCGGCGTGCGCGAGGTGATCGTGGCCGACGACGGTTCGCGCGACGCCACCGCGGCGCGCGCGACCGCGGCCGGCGCACGGGTGCTGCGTCTGCCGCACAGGGGCAAGGGGCAGGCGGTGGCCGCGGCCGTGGCGGCGGCGCAGGAGCCTTTCATTCTCCTCGCGGATGCGGACCTCGGCGATGTCATCCGCCATTTCGGCCCCCTCCTCGACCCCGTTCGGCGGGGAGAGGCGGACATGACGATCGGCGTCTTCGGCCGGCGCGGGAGCGGCGGCGGTGTCGGTGCCGTGGTGCGGCTCGCGCGCTGGGGCGTGCGGCGGCTGGCCGGCGTGGAGCTGACGGCGCCTCTCTCCGGACAGCGTGCCGCCACGGCGCAGCTCTTGCGCTCGGTGGACCTGGAGCCGGGCTTCGGCCTGGAGGTCGGCCTGGACATCGACGTCGCCCGGCGCGGCGGGCGGCTGCTGGAGGTGACGCTGCCGGTTGCGGCCGCCCACGCCGTGACGGGCCGCAGCGTGCGAGGATTTCTGCACAGGGGGCGGCAATTCTGGGCGGTGGCGAGAGCACTCTGGCGGCGGCGCGCGGGCACCGGGAGGCGAGCATGGTGACGCTCGGCCTGCGAAGGCTCGGCGCCACCGCGGTCAGCATCACAGTCGAGCTTCCCCGCGCACGCGCGCGCTTATCGCCCTCGCGGCGGGGCGACGGCGTCATGTGCCGGGGCCCTCGACGATCGAGCTCCCTCAACGCGGCTTGCGGGCGCCGGGATCGTCGCGGCGCGCGCGGTCGGCGTGCGCACGGTGGAAGGACCTGCTTGCGGCGGTGCGCTCCTTCTGGCTGCGCTGGGTTGGCTCGATGACCGTCTGGGCAGCGCGCGGGAAAAGGGGCTGCGCGGCCACCTGCGCGCGCTCTTTCACGGACGTGTGACGACGGGCGTGTGGAAGCTGGCCGGCGGCGGCGCCTTCGCGCTGGCGGCGGCCGCGGCGGCGCGGCCGCCGCGGGATGCCGCGTCGACCGTCGCCTGGCTGGCGGACGCTCTCCTCGTGGCCCTTTCGATCAACACCCTCAACGCCCTCGACTTGCGCCCAGGCCGTGCGCTGAAGGGCTGGCTTCTGCTTGTGGGGCTCGCCTGGCTCTTGGGTGCACGCTCGCCGTGGCTGCCTGCGTTTCTCGCCGCCGCGGTGGGCTTCGCGCCATGGGACCTGCGCGCACGGGCGATGATGGGGGACACCGGCGCGAACGCCCTGGGCGCCGTGGCGGGGTTGGCCTGGCTCGCGGTGCCGGATGCAGGGGCGCGCGTGGGTGTGCTCTTGGCGCTCGGGCTCTTTCACGTGTGGATCGAGCGGCGTTCGCTCACGGCGTGGATCGAGGAGCATACATGGGCGCGGTGGCTCGATCGCCTGGGCCGGCCGCCGGAGCGCTGACAGGCGGAGGGGGGCGGGAGCAGGGGGAGAGGGTCCGCACGGACGGAGCGCCCCCCGGCCCCGCGCCCGCCGCACCCGCGGCCCCGGCCCCCATGCCCCAGCCCTTACACTTGGCCCAACTGGTCGCTCACACTCGCGAAGAACGCGGCTGCGACCATGGTCAGCATCGTCGCCGCCGCGACGATGCCGGAGTCATTCAACGCGATGACGGTGAACGTGGCGAGGCCGTAACCGAACGCACCCACACGCAGAGCCGGGTGTTCCGCCCACAGGCGGCGCATCGGCTCCGGCGACCAGAGCAGCAGCATGGCGCTGCTGGCGATGAAGACGGCCAAAAGTTTCGTCCAGATCGTCAGCTGGATGAGCCTCCACTCCGTGGCCAGCTTACCCAGCGCGATGCGCACGAGCGGGGTCGGCCCGGCCGCCCACACTTCCCTCGCCAGACGCCCCACATGCGAGGCGGGGCCGCGGTCGAGGAGGAGGTCAAGGGCCACCATCAGTCCGGTCACGGCGACGAAGCCCGCCGCCGCCCAGCCGACATCGGCCCACTCCACGCGGCGGCGCACGGCGTAGAGGTACGTCGGCACGAAGGCCAGCACGGCGGCGGTGGCGCCGCCGAAGTTCGCGCCGCCTTCGGGCCAGGCGAGGAGACCCACGCACGCCGCCATCAGAGCGAGCGCGCCCCAATGGCCGCGGCGCGGCCAGCGCTCCAAGAGGCCCACCGTGGCCACGAGCACCGCGCCCACCCAGACGCCCATGAACTCGTTGCCGATGCCGTAATAGCGAGCACCGGACAGTGCGGAATACCCCAGGTACGACCATCGCGTCCAGGTGCCGCCGCGCAGCGCGTCCACCGTAAGCAGCGCCGCGCTGGCGAGCGCCAGCGCGTAAATGGCGCCCACCGGTCGCCCCCACACGCGTCGCCCGGCCCAGCCGGCGAGCCCCGCCAGCAAAAGCGCCGTGCCCACGGTATCGACGATGGCGGCCGCCAGGCTGCTCCACGGGGGCCAGGGCGAGGCCGCGGCCACCAGGGTGGCCGGCCCGAAGGCGGCCAGGACGGGGAAGACGCGGCCCACCCAAGAGAGCGGCCGGCGGCGGCTGACGAGTGCGATGCCCGCGGCTGCCACGGCGACGAGGTCGACGATGATCCAGCCCTTGATGAGCGGCGGCCGCAGCCGGTCGACGGCGACGGCGCGGTCGTG
>JADBKN010000063.1 GCA_014896375.1 Bacillota bacterium
GCGGGGCCCGTGCGCGGCCCGTCGGCAAATCGGCGCAGCCGGCGGAGGGGCAGAGGTCCGCCAGGGCGCAGGCCTCGCAGCGCGGGCGGCGAGCGTGGCAGACGCGCCGGCCATGGTAGATCAGCCAGTGGTGCGCGTCCGCCCAATCCTTCTTGGGAATGCGGCGCATCAGCTGCCGCTCCGTCTCCTCCGGTGTCCGGGCGCGTGCCAGGCCGAGCCGGTTGGCGACGCGGAACACGTGCGTGTCCACGGCGATGGCCGGCACGCCGAAGGCGTTGGCGAGCACGACGTTCGCCGTCTTCCGGCCCACGCCGGGCAGGGCTTCCAGGGCCTCACGCTCCCCCGGCACCTCGCCGCCGTGCCGCTCGAGGATGAGGCGCGACGCTTCCACGATGTGCGCCGCCTTGGTGCGGAAGAGGCCGACGTCACGGATCTCCTCGGCCAGCGCCTCCGGGGAGAGCGCGGCGAAGTCGGCCGGCGTGCGGTATTTGGGGAAGAGACGGGCGGTCACCTGGTTGACACGCGCGTCCGTGGACTGAGCGGAAAGCATCGTGGCGACGAGCAGCTCGAACGGCGTCGTCCAATGGAGCGCCGTCTTCGGGTTCGGGTAGAGCGCGCGCAGGCGCTCAAGGATCTCGCGGTGACGTGCGCTGGCCATGGCATCATGCTACCACGGTGCGGCTAGGCGTTGGGCAGCCAGGCGGCCGTGGTGGTCCAGGGTTCCGGCAGGAGCGGAGCCCACGACGGCACGCCGTAGGCGCCGTTGCCGCCCAGGCGCCGCGGCGCCTCCGGACCGGCGACGAGCCACACCGTCCGGTAGGCGCGCGCGCCGCTCCGCCGCTCGACGACGAACGCCGCCCGCCGCCCGTCCGGCGCGGGGGCGAGCGCGACGATGACGGAGCCGGTCGCGAATTTCGAGAGGCGCCGCCATTGACCACGCTGGGGATCGAAGGCCCAGAGGTCGGCGGCCGGCGCGGGGGCCGTACCCCGGGTGGCGGCCCCACCCGATCCGGCCGCCTCGCCCGGCGCTGCGGCCCGCTCGGGCTCCAGGGCGGCGAAGAAGAGCGGTGCCGCGACGGGCGCGCCCGCGAGGCGCAGCGGCCTCCACCCGGTAGGGAGCGGCGTCCAGGCGCGCAGGCGGCCGGAGAGATCGAGCGTCCAAAGGCGGGGGCGTCGCGGGAGCGCCGGGGCCAGGGTCCAATCGAGCTGCTCGTACGCGGCGAAGACGACCCGCCCGTCGAACCAGGCGACGCCCTCCGCCGGCGCCACGACGGCCGCCTGGACCCGCACATGCCCGGTGTGGGCGTCGGCCACGAGCACGGCGCCGGCCTGGTCGGCGCCGCCGTCGCGGCTGCCGATGACAAGCGCGACCGAGGCGCCGTCGGACGACCAGGCGGCGGCGCGCACGGAACGGGCGGAGGGCGCATCCAGGGGCGTGACGTCGCGCACGTCCGTCCACGCCGCGAGCGGTGGGCCCTCCAACGGGAGCACGAGGACGGCGCGGCCGTTCGGGTTCCACAAGAGTCGCGGCGCCGCGGGCGGCAGGCGCTCGCCGGGCAGCGGCGCCGGCTCCGGGAGCGTCACCGTCCAGACCGCGGGGGAAGCCTCGGATCCGGCCCCGCCCCCCGCTCCCGGGCCGTCCGCCGGCTCCACGCGCAGGGTCTCCGCGCCGCCTGCCGACCGTTCGATCCACGCGAGCGTCCGCCCGTCCGGGGAAAGCGACCACGCCGCCGCGCGGCCGTCGGCGCACGCCGGCGGGCAGCGGCGCACCGCCACGGCGCGGCCGGCGGGGGAGAACGCCACCGCACCGCCGCCGTCCGCCGGGACGAGGAGCCAGGCCGTGTCGACCGTCGCCGCCGGCCGCGCGCCGGCGAGCCAGGCGCCGCCGCAGGCGGAGGCCAACGCGGCGGCGAGCGCCACCCAGCGCCACACGCGTCCCCGGCGCAGCACCGCAGCCCCTCCCCTCCACCGGCGTGTTCACCGGTATGGCTGCGGGGCGCCGCCTATGACTCGCGGCCCGCCCGCGGGGGGCCGCCTTACGCCCGCACCTCGATCTGCGGCCGGTTCAGCACCTTGCTCCCCGGCGGCACGGACTCGATCAGCCAGACGTTGCCGCCGATCTCCGAACCGCGGCCGATCACCGTGCGACCCCCCAGGATGGTCGCGCCGGCGTAGATCGTCACGTCGTCCTCGATGGTGGGATGGCGCTTGGTGTGGCGCACCACGCGGCCGCGCTCGTCTTTCGGGAAGCTCAGCGCGCCCAGCGTCACCCCCTGGTAGATCTTGACCCTGTCGCCGATGCGCGCCGTCTCACCGATCACTACGCCGGTGCCGTGGTCGATGAAGAAGTGCCGGCCGATCTCCGCGCCGGGGTGGATGTCGATGCCGGTGCGGCTGTGCGCGTACTCCGTGAGCATGCGCGGCAGGAGCGGCACGCCGAGCTGCAGCAGCCGGTGCGCCACCCGGTAGATCGTCACCGCGAAGAAGCCGGGGTAGGCGAGGATGACCTCGTCCACGCTGCGCGCGGCCGGATCGCCGTCATACGCAGCCTGGGCGTCCTCCTCCAAGATGGCGCGCAATTCGGGGAGGGAGTCGGTGAAGGCGCGCGCCGTCTCGAACGCGCGCTCCAACTCTGGGCAGGGCCCTTCCTGCTCGCCGCAGTCGCCGCAGAGGGTGTCGTGGATGAGGCGCGCCAGGTTCCACTCCAGGGCGCCGACCTCTTCGATGAGGTGGCCGAGCGTGGCGATCTTGCGATCGCGGCCGAAGTGGCGCCAGAAGAGCACGCGGCGGACGTCCTCCGCCCACTCGACGATGCGGGTCGCCGAAGGCGCCCGCACCGGCGTGCGGGGCTCGCTTTCATAAAGCGCCCGGGCGATGCGCGCGAAACGATCGTGGTCCAAGGCCATGGATGGACCCCCCTGACAACGGGTTGACAGTGGCGCTCGAAGTCCTTGAGGGTATTGTACGGCGGCGCGGCCGGCCCAAGGGCAAATCCTGCCGGCGCCGCCGCGGCAGGGACGGCCGCCTCCTTGGAGAAGCCTGGGGAGAGCGGGCGCCCTCTGGGCGCCGCGAAACGGTGCGCCCCGCCTGCCGGGCACGGCAGGGGGATCCCGCCGTGTGTGGGAGGGAAGCGAAGATTTCGGAACATTCATCCCCCATTCACCACGAGGGACGGCGCTTCACGGTGACCGAAGCGAACGCCCTCGTCCCGCAGCTTCGAGCGCTCGTGCAGCGCCTGCGGACGCTGCACGAGGACGTGCAACGAGAGTTCGTCCACATGGAGCGTATGCGGCTCAAGGGCTACGCGCGAGAGGGCAACGTCATCCGCCTCTTCGACCAGGCGGAGGCCACGGCGCGCCTGGAGCGCATGGTCGCGGCCGGCAACGCCCTCATCGAGCAGATCCAGCGGCTCGGCTGCATCCTGCGGGACATCGAGGCCGGCGTCGTCGACTTCCCGGCGGAGATCGACGGCCGGCCGGTCTACCTCTGCTGGCAGTGCGATGAGCCTTGGGTGATGTACTACCACGACCCGGAGGCCGGCCACCAGGGCCGGCGGCCGCTGCCTGCGCACGCGACCTGAACCGCGCGGCGGCGTTCGCGGCCCGCGCCGGACCGCGACTCGGCGCCGCCGGACGTCAAAGGGGGAGAAGGACGTGCAATACGAAATCTCCGGTCGCACGGCGGTCGACGAGGCGGCCGACGCGTTGATCGTGGGCGGTTTCGCCGGCGGCCGGCTGACGGCCGCGGCGCGCGCGTGCGACGAGCGGCTGCAGGGTGCGCTGCGCGAGGCCTACGCCGCCGGCTTCGACGGGCGTGCGGGGTCCGTGCGCATCTTCTTCACGGGAGGACGCCTGCCCGCCAGGCACGTCGTTCTGGCCGGGCTCGGCCCGCAGGAGGAGGTGGGCGCCGAGGAGGTGCGGCGCGCGGCGGCGGCCGCGGTGCGCGCCGCCGAGGCCGCGGGAGCGCGCCTCGTCCGCGCCGACGTGTTCGATGTCGACCTCCCCGGCACGGCGGTCGCGCAGGCGATGACCGAAGCGATCGGCATGGCGCTCTACCGCTTCGACCGCTACCGCGCGCCCGGGGACGAGCCGCGCGTGGAGACGGTGGGCCTGCACGGCGAGGGGCGCGGCCTCGCCGCGGGCGTGCGGCGGGGCCGCACGCTGGCGGAGGCCGTCGCCCTGGCGCGCGACCTCGCGAACGAGCCCGGCAACGCCCTGCCGCCGCGCGCCTTCGCCGAGCGCCTGCGGCAACTGGCCCAGGTGACGGGTCTGTCCATCGAAGTGTGGGACGAGGATCGACTAGCCGCGGAGGGCTGCGGCGCCATCCTGGCCGTGGGCAGCGGCAGCGCGGAGCCGCCGCGGCTCGTCGCCCTGCGGTACACGTGCGGCCGGAAGGGGGCGCCGCTCCTCGCCCTCGTGGGAAAGGGCATCACCTTCGACGCCGGCGGCCTTTCGATCAAGACGGCGGCCGGCATGGAGACGATGCGCACGGACAAGTCGGGCGCGGCGGCCGTGGCCGGCGCCATGCGCGCCATCGCCGAGCTGCGCCCCGCCGTCGACGTCATCGGCGTCGTGGCGCTCGCAGAGAACGTGATCAGCGGGTGCGCCTACCGCCCGGGCGACGTGATCCGCACACTCGCCGGGAAGACGGTCGAGGTGGCGAACACGGACGCGGAGGGGCGCCTCGTGCTCGCAGACGCCGTCACTTACGCCGCGCGCCAGGGGGCGCGGTGGATTGTGGACATCGCCACGCTCACGGGCGCGGCGGTGGTGGCCCTCGGTCACGAGATGGGCGTGATCATGGCCAGCGACGAGGACCTGGGCGGCGCCGTGCAGGCGGCGGGCGCAGCGGCGGGGGAGCGCTTCTGGCCGTTGCCGGTCGACGAGGCCTACCGCGAGCTCATCCGCAGCTCCTACGCCGACATCCGCAACGTGGCCCGGGAGCGAGAGGCGGGCGCCATCGTAGGAGGCATGTTCATTCGCGAGTTCGCCGGCGACACGCCCTGGTGCCACCTGGACATCGCCGGCGCGGCCAGCGGCCAGAAGCGGCCGTACCACCCGGAGTCGCAGGACATCGCCAACGGCTTCGGCACGCGCACGTTGGCCCTGCTGGCGGAGCGGCTGGCGGCGGAGGCGGCGGAGGCGGAAGAGGCGGGCGGTTAGCGGGGCCGCCGTGCGGGCGGCGGCCGCGGTGCCGCTGGCTAGTGGGGCGCGTGCCAGTGCTTGTGTGCTCCGGCTCCGTTCCCTCGCCTCTGCCGCCGTCGGGACACGTATCCGTTGACGGGATGCGCGCCCTGCGATAGGGTGACGGTGGAGCGCGCACGGATCCAGCGGATCCGTGCGCATCCAAACCACATCATCATCAGCGACACAGCCTTCGGGGCAAGGTGAGGGGCTGCGGCCCCAATTCCTGACCGGCGGTAGCGCTCGTCCAGAGCGGAGCCCGCGAGCGGCGCGGCCCGGCCGCGCTCGCAGATCCGGTGGTGAAACGGCAGCGGCCGTTTCCATTCCGGAGCCGACGGTATAGTCCGGATGGGAGAAGGCGTGAGGCGTTCGCGTCTCCATGCCCCGAACCGCGCGTGCGGTTCGGGGTTTTTCAATCCGCCCCGGGTGTGTGCGCCATTTGGGAGGCGTCACCCCATGAGTCCTGTCGTTTCGCGCGCCCGGCGCGTCGTGCTTCCGGGCGTGCTCGGCGCCCTCGGCTTCGTCCTCATGTACGCGGCCGTCCCGCTCGGGATCTTCCCGAGCTACCTCACCTACGATCCCGGCGACGTGCCGGCGCTCTTGGCCGCCCTCGCGCTCGGCCCATGGGCCGGCCTGGCCGCGGAAGTCGTGAAGAACGTGCTCGCCTTCCTCTTACAAGGGGCGACGCCCATCGGCATCGCCGCCAACACGCTGGCCGGTGGGGCGTACGTCTGGACGGCGGCCGCGCTGGGGCGGGCCGGCGGGCGGCGCACGGCCGGCGCGTTGGCGGCCGCCACGCTGCTCACCGCCGTCGTGATGGCGGCCGGCAACGCGCTCGTCTTCCTGCCGGCGTGGGGCGTGCCGCGTGCCCAGGTCCTGCCGATCGTGTGGGCGGCTATCCTGCCCTTCAACCTGGTGAAGTTCGGTCTCTCCTCAGTGCTGGGGTATGTCGTCTGGTCCAGGTTGGCGTGGCGGGCGAGGACGGTGGCTCCGGCGGACGCGACCGCACCCGTCGTTTCGCATCGGCCGAAGACAGCGGCGCGCGACGCCCCGAGCGGCGTGGGCCGGAGGGGCCGCAGGGCGGGGAGGCGCGCCCGCGCGCCGCGGCCACCTCGCGCCGCCACCACCACCCGCGCCCCGAGCTCCGCCTCGACGGACGCCAGCGCCGCATCCAGCACGTCCAGTGCCTCGTCCAGCTGCTCCTTGGGCGTCGCCAGCGGCGCCAGTACGCGGATGCAGTTGCCCCAGACGCCCGCGCCGACGAAGATCGCGCCGCGCTGGAGGGCGCGCTGCAGCACGCGCTTGGTCTCCTCCGCGGCGGGCTCCTTGGTGCGGCGGTCGCGCACCAGCTCGATCGCGACCATGGCGCCCAGGCCGCGCACGTCGCCGATGAGCGGGTGGCGCTCCTGCATCTCGCGGAAGCGCGCCATGAGGTGCTCGCCGCTCTCCCGCGCGCGCTGCAGGAGGCTCTCCTCCCGGAAGGCGTCGAGCACGGCCAGGCCCGCGGCGCAGGCCACGGGGTTGCCCACGTACGTGCCGCCGATGGAGCCGGCCGGCGCGGCGTCCATCACTTCCGCGCGGCCGAAGACGGCGGAGAGCGGCAGTCCGGCGGCGATCGACTTCGCGAGCGTGACGAGATCCGGCTCGATGCCGAAGTGCTCGGCGGCGAACATCGCGCCGGTGCGGCCGAATCCGGTCTGGACCTCGTCGTCGACGAGCAGGATGCCGTGCCGGCGCGCGATCTCCTGCAAGCCCTGGATGAACGAGGCCGGCGGCACGATGAAGCCGCCCTCGCCCTGAACGGGCTCGAACACGACCGCGGCGACCGTCTCGGGATCCACGGTGTGCTCGAACATGCGCCGCAGCTGGTGCAGGCAGCGCTCCGCCTCCAGGTCGGGGTCGCCCGTCTCGCTGCGGTACACGTAGGGGTAGGGTGCGCGGTAGACCTCCGGCACGAAGGGCGCGTAGCCCTTCTTGTACGGCCGGATGCGGCTCGTGAGCGACATCGCCATCCAGGTCCGCCCGTGGAAGGCGCGCTCGAACGCCACCACGGCCGGCCGCCGCGTGAAGTGCTTGGCGATCTTCACGGCGTTCTCGACGGCCTCCGCGCCGGAGTTGAAGAAGGCGCCCTTGGCGGGGCGCGGCACGGGCACGACCTCCGCGAGGCGCTCGGCCAGCTCGATGAGGGACGCGTAGGGCAGCACGGTGAAGTCCGTGTGCAGGAAACGGGCGGCGTGCGCCTGGACGGCTTCCACGACACGCGGGTGCGCGTGGCCCACGTTGAGCGCGCCGAGGCCGCCGCTCAGGTCGATCAGGCGGTTGCCGTCGACGTCCGTCACGAGCGCCCCCTCGGCCCGCTCCACGACGACCGGCGCGTGCACGTCAAAGGCGTCCGCGACGGCGCGCCGCTTCGCCTCAAGGAGCGCGCGGGACCTGGGGCCGGGCAGTTCGGTCTTCAGCTCGATCCAGCGGTTCACGTCAGCGTCCCCTCCCATGGCTGGGCTTGCGGCTCAAGTCTACACGAACCCGCGCGGCGGGCGCGACGCGACGGGTATAATGCCAATGTTGAAGGGGGTGCGTCCGCGATGCAGGACGACGCGCCGGCCGGCGCGGCCGAGGGGCGGCCGCGCATCCCGCCCGGACAGTATGTCACGCAGCGCTGGCCCGTGCTGCACTACGGCGACGTGCCCAAGGTGGACCTCGCCACCTGGCGCTTCCGCATCACGGGGCTGGTGGAGGACCCCTGCGAGTGGACGTACGAGGAGATCCGCGCCATGCCGGCGCGGACGATCACCCGCGACATCCACTGCGTCACGCGCTGGAGCCGCCTGGACGCGACCTTCACCGGCGTGCCGGTGCGCGATCTCGTCGCGCGGGCGCGCGTGAAGCCGGAGGGCCGCTTTGTCATCGTCCACGCGGAGGAAGGCTGGACGACGAACCTGCCGGTGGAGGACCTGCTGCGGGAGGACAACCTGCTCGCCTGGGCGGCCGACGGCGAGGAGCTGACGCCGGAGCACGGGTGGCCGCTGCGGCTCGTCGTGCCGCACCTCTACTTCTGGAAGAGCGCCAAGTGGGTGCGCGGCTTCGAGTTCGTGGCGGAGGACGTCCCGGGCTTCTGGGAGCGCTACGGCTACCACATGCGCGGCGATCCCTGGAAGGAGCAGCGCTTCCAGTAAGGGCCGCTCGCCGGAGCCAGGCGGATCGTCCTGCCGGGGCTTCCGGACGCGGGCTGGAGGGGCTGTCGGAAAGCGTCGAGCGGCGGAAGGAGCGGTGCCGAAGAAGGTCGAAGCGGGTGGCGTACGTAAGGAGTGTCCTCCTTGGCCATCCGTCGCAGCGATCTCCGAGGCTCCGCACCCCCGCGCGCCGCGTCGCGCACGGGGCGCATCCGCATTGAGGGCGTCCGTCTCCTGCGCGCCGCGGGCGGCCGCCTGGAAATATTTACGGAAGAGGGCCGCGTGCTCCACTGGCGCGTGCGCGCATGGGATGTGGTCCTCGTGGGCGCGCCGGCGGGCAACCCGCCGCGCCCGGCGCGACGGCTGGCGTTGGCCGTCCGCTTCCCCGCCGGCGCCACGGTAGTGCTCGAACGGCGCGGCCGCCGCGTGGCGGTCGCCGTCGCGCCCGCGAGGGAGGCGCGCGCTGGCGACGGCGCACGGCCCGTCCACGAAGAGGGGGACTGGCATGACGACGCCGAATCTTCCTAAGGTCACACCCGACACGTTCGAGGCGGAGGTCCTGCAGCGCGAGGGCTCGGTGCTCGTGCTCTTCGACGACCACACGGACCTCGCCGCTACCCTGGCGGAGGTGCTGGCGGCCGCCGTCCAGGGCCGGGCGGACCGCATCACGGGCTTCGTCGCGGACGCGGAGGCTTTCGCCGAGCTGCGCCGCAGGTACGAGGAGCAGCGCCACGCCGTCGACACCTACCACCTCGACATCACGCCGGTCATCGCGCTC
>JADBKN010000064.1 GCA_014896375.1 Bacillota bacterium
TGCAGTCGGGTGGCGGCCGGGTGACGCTGCGGCGAGCCGACCTGGCCCAGCGCTTCGGCTGCGCGCCCTCGCAGATCTCCTACGTGCTGGAGACGCGCTTCGGCCTGGAGCGCGGCTACCGCGTGGAGAGCCGGCGCGGCGGCGGCGGATACGTGCGCATCGAGCGCGTGGAGGTCGAGGGCTGCGACGAGTGGCTGAGCCGCCTTGAGCGCCTCATCGGGGAATACATCAGTGAGGACCGCGCGCGCGGCGTCGTCGACTGGCTGCAGCGGGAGTCCTGGCTCGACGACCGCTCCGCGGCCATCATGCGCGCCGCGCTGGGCCGGGAGGCGCTGGGGCTGCCCCTGCCGCTGCGCGACCAGGTCCGCGCGCGCCTGCTGAAGGCCATGGCCCAGGCCCTCCTGCCTTATGGAAGGGCGTCGGCCGAGGGCAAACTGTAAGGGTTGAAAGAAGGGTCCGCCATGTGCGAAGAGTGCGGTCAGCGTCCGGCCACGGTGCACGTCGCGCGCCGCGTCAACGGCCACCAGACGGAGATGCACCTCTGCGCGCAGTGCGCCATGGAGAAGGGCGAGATCGGGCCGCTCATGCAGAGCCCGGCCTGGATGCTTGAGCAGTTCCTCGCGGCGCTGGGCGGCCTGGGGGTCGGCAGTCCCGGGCCGGCCGCAGGGTCCGCCGCAGGGCCGGCGGCGGCGCCGCTCATGCCGCCCGGCCGCGCCCCGGGTGGCGGCCGCTGCCCGGCGTGCGGCCTGCCGTTCCAGGAGTTCGCACGCACGGGCATGCTGGGCTGCGCGCACTGCTACGAGGCGTTCCGCCATGAGCTGGGCCCCGCCATCCGCCGCATCCACGGGGCCGCTCGGCACGTGGGGCACCGCCCGCCCGACGGACCCGCCCCGCGACCATCGGCGGGCGACCGTCCTTTGGCCGCTGCCCCCGGCGTGGGAGCCTCCGGCGCGGCCGCCTCGCCGGAAACGCCGGCCGCGTCGGCCGGGCCGCAGGAACCGGCGGCCGAACGCGTCGCCCGCCTACGCGCCGAACTTCAGAAGGCGATCGCGGAGGAGCGCTACGAGGACGCGGCGCGCCTCCGGGATGAAATCCGCGCGCTTACGAAGGAGTGAGGGCCGTGTCGGCGCTCGACGCACCTGGGAACGCGCTCAGCTCTTGGATGCGTGGCGATGGCCCGTCGTCGGACGTCGTCCTCTCCAGCCGGATCCGGCTGGCCCGCAACATGCGGGACGCGCCCTACCCCCCGCGCCTCGACCGCGCCGGCGCCGAGGCCGTCGTCGCAAGGGTGGCGGAGGCGCTCCGCGGTTGGACCGATGAGTCGGGACGGCCGCTGCGCGTGGTGCGCCTCGACGCCCTGAGCCCGCTGGAGCGTCAGGTGATGGTGGAGAAGCACCTCACCAGCCCGGCGCACGTGCGGCAGGCCGTCGGCGCGCTGGCGCTGTCGGAGGACGAGTCCGTCAGCGTCATGATCCTCGAGGAGGACCACGTGCGCATCCAGTGCCTCGCGGCCGGCCTGCAGCTCCGCCCGGCGCTGGACCGCGCGCTGCGCCTGGACGCGGCGCTGGCGGAGCGCCTGCCGTGGGCCTTCGACGCCGAGTGGGGCCACCTGACCACCTGCCCCACGAACGTCGGCACGGGCCTGCGCGCCTCCGTGATGGTCCACCTGCCGGGGCTGGCGATGGCCAACCAGATCCCCGGCGTGCTCATGACGCTCTCGAACAACGGCATGACGGCGCGCGGCCTCTACGGGGAGGGCAGCGAGTCGGCAGGGAACCTCTTTCAGATTTCGAACGCCCAGTCGCTGGGCCGGGCGGAGGGGGAGATCGTGCAGCGCATGGAGGAAGCCGTGCGCCAGCTGGCGGAGCGGGAGCGCAGCGTGCGCGAGCGGCTCCTCAACCAGATGGGCGAGGCGCTGAAAGACCGCATCTGGCGCGCCTACGGGGTGCTCGCGCACGCCCGCCGCATCTCCTCCGCCGAGGCCATGGAACTCCTGTCGCTGTTGCGGCTGGGCATCGACCTGCACATATTGCCGCAGTTGGATGCGAAGGTGTTCAACGAGCTGATCGTGGCCACGCGCCCGGCCTTCCTGCAGCACCTCACGGGCCAGGAGGCCGGGCCCGAGGAGCGGGACGTGAAACGCGCGTCGCTCATCCGCGCGGCCCTGCGCCGCGCGGAGGCGCGCGCCTCGTGAGCCGCCGGCGCGGCCGTGCCGGGCCCGCTGCGCCGCGGGCGTGCTCGCTGAAGGCCCGGCGGCCGCGCCCCGTCCTCCGCGGCGCGGCGCTTCTGCGGATCACGTTGTGAAGGGGGATGGAGAGGGATGTACAGCCGGTATTCGGAACGGGCTCAGCGGGTGATCATCCTCGCCCAGGAAGAAGCGCGCCGCCTCAACTACAACTACGTGGGCACGGAGCACCTGCTGCTCGGCCTGATCCGCGAGGGCAGCGGCATCGCCGCCAAGGCGCTGCAGAACCTGGGCATCGACCTCGACCACGTGCGCGCCGAGGTGGAGAAGGTCATCGGCCGCGGCAACCAGCCGGTCACAGGGGAGATCGGCTACACGCCGCGGGCGAAGAAGGTCGTGATGGAGCTCGCCCTGGAGGAGGCGCGGCAGCTCGGCCACAACTACGTGGGCACCGAGCACATCCTTCTGGGCCTCATCCGCGAGGGCGAGGGCGTGGCCGCGCGCGTGCTCGAGAACATGGGCGCGGACCTCGAACGCGTGCAGCGCGAGGTCATCAAGCTCCTCGGCGGCAGCGTGCCGCCGCAGGGCCAGCCGGTGCGCGGCCGGCGGACGAAGTCCAACACGCCGGCGCTCGACAACTTCGGCCGCGACCTCACCCAGATGGCCGAGGAGGGCAAGCTCGACCCGGTCGTCGGGCGCGACAAGGAGATCCAGCGCGTCATCCAGATCCTCTCCCGGCGCACGAAGAACAACCCCGTGCTCATCGGCGAGCCGGGCGTGGGCAAGACGGCGATCGTGGAGGGGCTGGCGCAGCGCATCGCGGAGGGCACCGTGCCGGAACTCCTCAAGGACCGCCGCGTGGTGGCGCTGGACCTGGGCGCCATGGTGGCCGGCTCCAAGTACCGCGGCGAGTTCGAGGACCGGCTGAAGAAGGTCATGGAGGAGATCCGGCGCTCCGGGAACGTCATCCTCTTCATCGACGAGATGCACACGATCATCGGCGCCGGCGCCGCGGAGGGCGCCATCGACGCGGCCAACATCCTGAAGCCGGCCCTCGCGCGCGGGGAGCTGCAGGCGATCGGCGCCACCACGCTGGACGAGTACCGCAAGCACGTGGAGAAGGACGCCGCGCTGGAGCGCCGCTTCCAGCCGGTGATGGTCGACGAGCCCAGCGTGGAGGACACGATCGCCATCCTGAAGGGCCTGCGCGACCGCTACGAGGCGCACCATCGCGTGCGCATCACGGACGAGGCCATCGAGGCGGCGGCGCGCCTTTCCGACCGCTACGTCGCCGACCGCTTCCTCCCGGACAAGGCGATCGACCTCATCGACGAGGCCGCCTCGAAGAAGCGCCTGCAGGCGTTCGTGATGCCGCCCGCCCTCCAGGAGGTGGAGCAGCGCCTGGAGATGATCCGCAAGGAGAAGGAGGCGGCCGTGCAGAGCCAGGAGTTCGAGAAGGCCGCCGCCCTGCGGGACCAGGAGCAGAAGCTGCAGCAGGAGCTGGAGAAGGAGCGCCAGAAGTGGCAGAACACGCAGGTGATGGAGCAGATCGACATCACCGCGGACGATGTGGCGCAGATCGTGGCCGACTGGACGGGCATCCCCGTGAAGCAGCTCACCCAGGAGGAGTCGGAGCGGCTGCTCCATTTGGAAGAGGTGCTGCACAGCCGCGTCGTCGGCCAGGACGACGCCGTGCGGGCGGTGGCGCGGGCCATCCGCCGCGCGCACGCCGGCCTCAAGGACCCGCGCCGGCCGATCGGCTCCTTCATCTTCCTCGGCCCCACGGGCGTGGGCAAGACGGAGCTGGCGAAGGCGCTGGCGGAGGCGCTCTTCGGCGACGAGGACGCGATGATCACGATCGACATGTCGGAGTACACCGAGCGGCACACCGTCTCGCGGCTCGTCGGCGCGCCGCCTGGGTACGTCGGCTACGAGGAGGGCGGCCAGCTCACGGAGGCCGTGCGGCGCAAGCCGTACTCGGTGGTGCTGCTCGACGAGATCGAGAAGGCGCACCCCGAGGTCTTCAACCTGCTGCTCCAGGTGCTTGAGGAAGGCCGGCTCACGGAGGCGAAGGGACGCACCGTCGACTTCCGCAACACGGTGTTGATCATGACCTCCAACGTGGGCGCCGACCTCATCAAGCGCCAGACGCAGATGGGCTTCCGCACGAAGCAGGACGAGGAAGCCGACTACGAGGCCATGAAGCGGAAGATCATGGACGAGGTGCGCCGCACTTTCCGCCCGGAGTTCCTGAACCGCATCGACGACATCATCGTGTTCCACTCGCTGACGAAGGAGCACCTGAAGAGCATCGTCGAGCTGCTCCTCAAGCGGCTCAACGACCGGCTGGCGGAGCAGGGCTACCGCCTCGCGGTGACGGAGCGCGCGAAGGAGATCATCGTGGACGAGGGCGCGGACGTGGAGTTCGGGGCGCGGCCGCTGCGGCGGGCGATCACCCGCCTCGTCGAGGATCCGCTCTCGGAAGAGGTGCTGGCCGGCAAGTTCAAGCCGGGGGACACGATCACCGTCGATGCGGACGCGGAGGGCCGCATCGTGTTCCGCAAGGCGACCGACGCGTCCGCGGACGGCACCGCGCCCGGCGCCCCGGCCGGGGCGAAGGGCGCCGGCTCCGGGACGAAGGGCGCCGCAGCCGCGGGCGGGCAGAAGGGCAAGTGAGCCGCCGCGGGCCGGGCGCGGCCGCCGCGCCGGCGCGGGCTTGGGCGGCGCGGGGTCACGGCTGGGCGGCGGAGCGGGCTTGGGGCTTGCACGGCGCGGCCGCGGGTGCGCGAGGCATCCGCGGCCGTCGTCCGCCCAGGCCCTTTTTTTGCGTCCCAAAGGATCCAGCCCGGGGGTGGCGAACATATGTGCGGGGGAGGAGAGGGTCGATGCGGCTCGCCGAAATGCTCCTGGAACAGATGGACAGCACCTGGGCGGCGTCCCACTGGCACGCCCCGCTCGCGCAGCTTCTGGAACGGACGACGGCCGCCCAGGCGGCGTGGCGCCCGCCGCAGGGCGGCCACACGATCCACGAGATCGTCGTCCACCTGGATTACAGCGCGAGGGAAATGGCCTCGCGCTGCAAGGGCGGCCCGCGGCGGTGGGATGAGTCCCAGAGCTGGGTCGCCACCCCGGAGCCGCTGACGGAGGCGGCGTGGCGGGAGACCGTGCGCTCGTTCGAGGAGCACCGCCGCGAGCTGGCCGAGGCCGTGGCCGCGCTGACGGACGAGCAGCTGGCGGCGCCCGCCTACCACGGCCGGCCGCTCCTGCGCCACCTGAGCGAGGTCATCCAGCACGAGGCGTACCACGCCGGGCAGATCGCCTACATCCGGCGCATGCTCGGCGAGGAGCCGCTCATGTGAGGGCAGGCCCGCATCCTGCCGCCCTGCGGTACGATGGCCCCGTCACCATGATTTGAGGAGCGATCTTTCGTGACCGTGACCGTGCTGGCCTTCGGCGCGGCGGCCGAAGCCGCGGGCCGGCGGGCGTGGACAGTGGACCTGCCGGAGGGCGCCCGCGTGGCCGACCTGCTCCGGGAGCTGGCGCGCCGGCTTCCGTCGCTCGCGCCGCTCCTGCCGTCCCTGGCGGTGGCCGTCGACGAGGAGTACGCCGGCGCCTCCACGCCGCTGCACGAGGGCGCGGAAGTGGCGCTCATCCCGCCGGTGAGCGGCGGCAGCGGCGGCAGCGGCAGCAGCGGCAGTGGCGAGCCGGTGGGGGATTCCGCGGAGTTGCCAGGCTCGGCTGCCGACCGGGTATGGCTCACCGAGGAGCCGCTCTCGCTGGATGCGCTCATCGCGCGCGTGGCGCATGCCGATGCCGGCGCGGTGGCCACCTTCACCGGCACGGTGCGCGCCCGCACGCGGCGGGGCGGCGAGGTCCGGGAGACGGCGGAGCTCTTCTACGAGGCGTACGGCCCCATGGCGCTGAAAGAGATGCGCAGGATCGCCCGGGAGGCGGAGGCGCGCTGGCCGGGCGCGCGCGTGGCCATGGCCCACCGCACGGGCCGCCTGCGGCCGGGGGAGGCGAGCGTCATGATCGCCGTCTCGGCGCCGCACCGCGCCGGCGCGTTCGAGGCGTGCCGCTTCTGTATCGACACGCTGAAGCAGACGGTGCCGATCTGGAAGAAGGACATCCGGCCGGACGGCACCGAGGAGTGGAGCCCGCGGCCCTGACGGCGCCTGGCGCCGGACGCCGCGGGCGGGGGGAGGATGCCCGCTGAGCGCGCCCCACACCGTCTTCACGTGCCAATCCTGCGGGGCGCAGTCGCCGCGCTGGCTGGGCCGCTGCCCGGACTGCGGCGCCTGGAACTCCTACGTGGAGGAGCGGCTGGCGCCCCGGCGGGCGGCAGGCGCGCGCTCGGGGCGCGGCCGCGCGCCCGCGCCGCAGGCGCCGTCGCTCCTGGAGGTGAGTTCGGCCGCGGAGCGCCGGCTGGCCACGGGCCTCGGCGAACTCGACCGCGCGCTGGGCGGCGGCTTCGTCGCCGGCGGCGTCACCCTGCTCGCGGGGGAGCCGGGCATCGGCAAGTCGACCCTGCTCCTTCAGGTGGCCCGCTCCGCGGCGGCCTCGCGCACGGTGCTCTACGTGGCCGGGGAGGAGTCGCCGCAGCAGATCCGCCTGCGAGCGGAGCGCCTGGGCGCGCTGGCGGAGGGCATCCGCGTGCTCCCGGAGACGGACGCCGCGGCCGTCGAGGAAGCGTGGCGGGCGCTGGAGCCGGGGCTCGTGCTCGTGGACTCGATCCAGACGCTGGCGGACGCGGAATTGGAGTCGCCGCCGGGCAGCGTGAGCCAGGTGCGCGCCGCCGCCGCGCGGCTGATCGCGCTGGCGAAGGCCACCGCCGTGCCGCTCGTGCTCGTCGGCCACGTCACGAAGGAAGGCGCCATCGCCGGACCCAAGGTGCTGGAGCACGCCGTCGACACGGTGCTCTACTTCGAAGGCGAGCGGCACGCGGCCTACCGGCTGGTGCGCGCCGCGAAGAACCGCTTCGGCGCCGCCAATGAGGTCGGCTGCTTCGAGATGCGGGAGACGGGCCTCGTGGAGGTGCCGAACCCGTCCGCCTGGTTCCTCGCCGAGCGCGCCGACGCCCCCGGCGCGGTGGTGGCGGCCTGCGTGGAGGGCACGCGGCCGCTCCTTGTGGAGGTGCAGGCGCTCGTCGCGGGCGCGCGCTTCGGCGCCGGGCGGCGCACGGCGAGCGGCATGGACGCGAGCCGCCTGGCGCTGCTCCTCGCGGTGCTGGAGAAGCGCTGCGGCCTCGCCTTCGGCGATCAGGACGCGTACCTGAAGGTGTCCGGCGGGGCGCGCCTCGATGAGCCGGCGGCCGACTTGGCCGCGGCGCTGGCGCTGGCCTCAAGCTTCCTCGACCGGCCGGTGCCGGCCGATGTGGCCGTCTTCGGAGAGGTAGGCCTGGGCGGGGAGGTGCGCGGCGTGCAGCACGCCGAGCAGCGCGTGCGGGAGGCGCTGCGCCTGGGCTTCACCCGCGTGGTGCTGCCGGCGGCAAACGAAAGCTCCGCACGCGTGGGAGGGGTCCCCGCCGCCGAGCTCATTCCCGTGCGCCGCCTCAGCGACGCCATCGAAGCCGTCCTGCGCTGAGGCCGCGTCCGCCGGCCCACGCAGGAAGCGTGGCCGCGGCCGCGTCAGATGTTGTAGATCCCCAACGCGGCGACTTTCTTATGCTCCTTTAAAAGAATATCGTATACATTCACGTTCAGGATATTAGCCAAAGCCGCGAGATAGAACAGCTGCCGGCCGACTTCCTCTTCGAGCACCTCCTGGCAGTGCGCACAAAGGGAACCCTCGACGTGGTCATCGAGGTAATTGCGCAACTCCCGGAGGGAGATCTCCGGAGGCACCTCCGGCTTCGTGGCGTGGATCTTGATGCATCCGCAGGTGGTGACCGCTTTCGTGACGGAGCGCTGCACGCGGCAGGCGGAATCCTGCAGCTTGGACAGGACATCGAGGATGCTCCGGTCGCGTACGAGGCCTTCCTGGACCGCTTCCTGGAATTCGTCCCACAGGAGGTCTTTCATCGAACGGCCTTCCACCTTTCTGCCCGCCCCGATGCACCGCCATTATAGGGATCGGCTTTCTCGCCTGTCAATGAAACGGAGAGACCGGAAAGGCTTGTCTTTCAAGGGTTTTCGGCAACGGGGGCGGACTGCCGCGGGCGCGCGTTGACAGGCTGAAACGCGGGATGATAAACTCATTTTTTCTTGACAACGATGACCGGTTCGATATAATAGAAAATCATTTGCGGTGGCATGGAGGTGGTCGCTTGTTCCATGTGGGCGACAGGGTCGTCTACCCCATGCACGGGGCGGGTGTCATCGAGGCCGTCGAGGAGCGCGAGATCCTCGGGGAGCGCAAAGAGTACTACGTGATGCGCATGCCCATCGGCGAGATGCAGGTCCTCATCCCCGTCGACGGCGTCGACCAGATCGGGCTCCGGGAGGTCATGGCGGCCGATGCGTGGGAGTCCGTCGCGGAGGTTCTCTCCACCGAGGACACCGAGGTCTACACGAACTGGAACCGGCGCTACCGGGCGAACGCCGAGCGTCTGAAGACCGGGGACATCTATGAGGTCGCGGCCGTCGTGCGCAACCTCATGGTGCGCGACCGCCACCGCAGCCTCTCTACGGGAGAGCGCAAGATGCTGGACAACGCCAAGCGGATCCTCGTGAGCGAGATCGTCCTCGCCTGCGGCGTCGATGAGGCGTGCGCGGCCCGCTGGATCGAGGAGGCCGTGCTGGCCAACCAGTCCGCCTGACGCCCGCCGGCGCCGGGCCGGTTTCCTTTTGGCGCCTCCCGTCCGATGGCATAATGACGCTGAAGGGAGGTGACGGCAATGAACCGCGTCATCCGGATCCTCATGGCCGCGCTGGGCGGCGTGGCGGGATACTACCTCAGCGTCGAGTGGCTCTACGTCTTCCCCGCGTTCGGCGTCACCTTCAACACGTGGGAGGCCGCGGGGTTCGTCGTCCTCTTCACCGCGGCCGGTTTCGCCGCGCTCTACGCGCTGGCGCCGGCGGTCACGGACGGCATCGTGCAGTTCGTGCGCTGGATGGAGCAGCGCCTCTTCCGCATCCCGGCCGGCGAGATGGCGTTCGGGGCCCTGGGTGTCGTATTCGGACTCATTATGGCTTTCCTACTCGGCCCCTCGCTCGCCAAGATCCCGACGGTCGGCAACTACCTGCCGGCGATCACCAGCCTCTTCCTGGGGTATCTCGGCTGGACCGTCGCCGTCCGGAAGCGGGAGGACCTCATGCAGCTCGTGCCGCTGGCGCGGCTGCGGGACGGCGTCTCCGCCGCGGCGGCCACCAAGGCGGCCGCCGAGCCGGCGGAGGGCGGCTCCTATAAGGTTCTCGACACAAGCGCGATCATCGACGGCCGCATCGTCGACCTCTGCCGCACGGGCTTCCTTGAGGGCGTGCTCGTGGTGCCGCGCTTCGTGCTCGACGAGCTGCGCCACATCGCGGACTCTTCGGACCCGCTGCGGCGCAACCGCGGCCGGCGCGGCCTGGACGTGCTCAACACGCTGCAGAGCGACCTGCAAATGCCTGTGGTGATCGACGAGCGCGAGGTCAAGGGCGCCGACGAGGTCGACACGAAGCTCCTCATCCTCGCGCGCGAGATCGGCGGCAAGGTGCTGACGAACGACTTCAACCTGAGTAAGGTCGCGCAGGTGCAGGGCGTGCCCGTCCTCAACATCAACGAGCTGGCGAACGCCCTCAAGCCTGTGGTGCTGCCCGGGGAGGGCATGACGGTGCAGATCCTGCGCGAGGGCAAGGAGCCCGGCCAGGGCGTCGGCTTCCTCGACGACGGCACGATGGTCGTGGTGGACGGCGGCAAGCGCCACGTCGGCGAGACGATCGACGTGGAGGTCACGAGCGTGCTGCAGACGAACGCCGGGCGCATGATCTTCGCCAAGGCCCGGCAAGTGGTGGCGCAGGCCAATTAACGCCTGGGCGATCGTCCCGGGTGCCGGGGAGGGCCGCCGGCTCGGTGCCGGGACGCCGAAGGCGTGGGTGCCGGTGGCCGGGCGGCCGCTCGCGGCGCATGCGGTGGCCGCCCTGGCGCGCCATCCGCGCGTGGAGGGGATCGTCTTCGCGGCGCCCCCCGGCGCGGCGGCGGAGGCGCGCGCGGCGCTGGAGCCGCACGCGCGCGGGGCCGTTCTGCGCGTGGTGGAGGGCGGGGCGGAGCGGGCCGAGTCCGTGCGCCGGGCGCTGGAGGCCGTGCCGCAGGAGGCGGCGCTCGTGCTCGTGCACGACGCCGCGCGCCCCTTCCTGCCGGCGGAGGTCGTGGAGCGCGTGCTGGATGCCGCCCTGCGCCACGGCGCGGCGGCGCCGGCGCTGGATGTGGTCGACACGGTGCTGGAGCGCGAGGGCGGCCGCGTGACGGGGGCGCTCGACCGCCGCCGGCTGGCGGCTGTGCAGACGCCGCAGGCCTTCCGCGCGCCTCTGCTGCGTGCGGCGCACGCCTGGGCGGAGGCGGCGGGCCTGGCGGCGGCGGTCACGGACGATGCCGGCCTCGTCTATCGATATCTGCAGCACCGGGGCGCGGCGGTTGCGGGCGGCGCGGGTGCGGCGGGCGCCAGCGCGGCGGGCGGCGCGAGCGCGGCGGGCATGAATGCCGCGGGCGGCCCGGCGCCGGAGGCGGAGGTGGCGCTCGTGCCGGGGGATCCGATCCTACGCAAGGTCACGTCTCCCGAGGACCTCGCCTGGGCGCGCGAGACGGCCGGGGATCCGCCTGCGGCCTTCGATGTGCGCGTCGGCTTCGGCATCGACGTGCACCGCTTCGCCGAGGGGCGGCGCCTGGTGCTCGGCGGCGTGGAGATCCCGCACCCGCGCGGCCTCCTCGGGCATTCGGACGCGGACTGCGTGGCGCACGCCGTGATGGACGCGCTGCTCGGCGCAGCGGCGCTCGGCGACATCGGCGCCCTCTTCCCGGACGACGATCCCGCCTACGCCGGCGCCGACAGCCTCGAGCTCCTCGCCGAGGTGCGGCGCCGCGTCGAGGCCGCGGGCTTCGCCGTGCGCCACGTCGACGTCATGGTGCTCGCGCAGGAGCCGCGGCTGCGGCCGCACGCGGAGGCGATGCGCACGCGCCTCGCGGGCGCGCTGGGCGTGGAGCCCGAGCGCGTGAGCATCAAGGCCACGACCGCCGAGGGCCTCGGCGCCGTGGGGCGCGGCGAGGGCGTGCGCGCGGAGGCCGTGGCCACGCTCATCCGCTGGCAGCCGCGTGGTAAACTAGGCATCTGAACCCCGCGGCGCGGGCGCGCCCGCGGGCGTACACCGTGGAAGAGGCGTGGTCGCATGGCGGAGCTTCGTCTCTACAACACCCTCACGCGGCGCGTGGAGCCCTTTGTGCCGCGCACGCCGGGCCGGGCGACGATGTACACCTGCGGCCCCACCGTCTACGACTACACGCACATCGGCCACCTGCGCCCGGCTCTGGTGAGCGACGTGCTCGCCCGCTGGCTGCGCCGGCTGGGCTACTCCGTGCTCTACATCTCGAACTTCACCGACATCGACGACCGCATCATCGAGCGCGCGCAGCGGGAGGGCGTGGGCTACCGCGACGTGGCGGAGCGCTACATCGCGGACTATCTGGAGAACATGCGCGTGCTGGGCATCGACCAGGTCGACCGCTACGTCCGCGCCACCGACCACATCCCGCAGATCATCCGCATGATCGAGGCTCTCGTGGAGAGGGGCTTCGCCTATCCGCTCGACGGCGACGTCTACTTCGACGTCACGCGCGACCCGGACTACGGCAAGCTCAGCGGCCGCTCCCTGGACCAGATGATGGCCGGCGCGCGCGTGAAGGTCGATGAGCGCAAGCGCAACCCGATGGACTTCGCCCTCTGGAAGGCGGCGAAGCCCGGGGAGCCGGCCTGGCCCAGCCCCTGGGGCCCCGGCCGCCCCGGCTGGCACATCGAGTGCTCCGCCATGACGCTCGAATACCTCGGCAGCGGCCTCGACATCCACGCCGGCGGCGACGATCTCATCTTCCCGCACCATGAGAACGAGATCGCGCAGTCGGAGTGCTTCACGGGCGAGGCGCCCTTCGCGCGCTACTGGCTGCACAACGCCATGGTGCAGATCAACGAGGAGAAGATGTCGAAGTCGCTCGGCAACATCGTCGCGCTGCGCGACCTCGTCCGGCGCTATCCGGCGCCGGTCCTGCGCATGTTCATCCTCTCCACGCACTACCGCAAGCCCCTCAACTACTCCGAGGAGGCCCTCGAGGAGGCGCGCCGCGCGTGGGAGCGGCTCGCGAACGCGCGGGAGGCGGTGGCGGCCGCCCTGCGGGCGGCGCCGCCCGCGGGCGGGCCGCAGGGCGCCGCGGGGGCGCCGGACGGAGCGGCTCCCCAGCCTGCCGCCCAAGGGGCGGAGGAGCTCGCGCGCGCCGCGGAGGAGGCGCGGGCGGCCTTCGCGGCCGCCATGAACGAGGACCTGAACACGCCCCTGGCTCTCGCGGCGCTCTTCGACCTCGCGCGCGCCGCGAACAGCGCGCTCGTCGCGCCGGGCGCGCGCGGCGCCTCGCCGGAGGCGCTGCGCGCGGCGCTCGCCGCCTTTGACGAGCTCGGCGGCGTGCTCGGCCTCTGGACGGGCGCGACCGCCGCGCCCGCTCGGGACGGCATCGCCGACCGCCTCGTGGAGATCCTCGTGCGGCTGCGCTCGGAGGCGCGCGCGGCGCGCGACTGGTCGCTGGCGGACCGCATACGCGATGACCTCGCCTCGGTGGGCGTGGTGCTGGAGGATCTGCCGCAGGGGACGCGCTGGAAGTGGCAGGCGTGAAGAAGGGCGACCCCCTCAGCGCCGGCAGCCCGTGGCGCGGGGCGCGGCGCGCGCAGGCCGCGGGCGTGCGGGAGATCGCCGTACCCGGGCGGCACCCGGCGGAGGAGGCGCTGGCCGCCGGCCGCGCGCGCCGCCTTCTCTTGGCCGAGGGCCGGCGCGACTCACGTTTGCGGGCCCTCGTACAGCAGGCGGAGGCGGCCGGCGTGCCTGTGGAGATCGTGCCGCCCGCGGAGCTCGAGCGCCTCTCGGCCGGAGCGCGCCACCAGGGCGTGGTGGCGCTGGCCGAACCCTACCCGACGGTCGAGCTGGACGACCTCCTCGACCTCGCCCGCCGGCGCGGCCAGCCGGCGCTGCTCGTCGTGGCTGCGGGCGTCGAGGATCCGCGCAACCTGGGCGCCATCGCGCGCAGCGCGGAAGGCGCGGGGGCGCACGGCCTCGTCGTCCCGGCGCGGCGCGCCGCGCCGCTCTCCCCCACCGCCGCCAAGGCCGCCGCGGGGGCGCTCGAGCACCTGCCGGTGGCCGTCGTGCCGAACGCCGCGCGCGCGTTGGACGAGTTGAAGGCGGCCGGCATATGGATCTACGGAACGGATCCGGCGGCGCCGCGGGTCTACTGGGAGGTCGACTGGACCGCGCCGGCGGCGATCGTCATCGGCGGGGAGGGAGCGGGCCTCTCGCGCCTCGTGCGCGAGTCTTGCGACGAACTTGTACGCATACCCATGAACGGGCGGGTCTCGTCCTTGAATGCGTCGGCGGCGGCGGCCATCCTTTTGTATGAGGCCGTGCGCCAGCGCGCCTTGCGTTGACCGGCGCGCCGGCTTTGGCCTATACTAGCGCCGCTGTCGGGTGCGCAAGACAAGCCTGGAAGCCGGCGGAATCGGGAGGCGGTGCGGGGTGGCGGTGAACCCGAACGTCCAGCTGTACGGCGGGTTCGAGGATCTCGCCGACGAAGACGTCGTCGCGGCCGCGCGCGAAGGGGACACCGCGGCGCTGGAGTACCTCATCACGAAGTACAAGAACTTCGTGCGCGCCAAGGCCCGGTCCTACTTCCTCATCGGCGCGGACCGGGAGGACATCATCCAGGAGGGCATGATCGGCCTCTACAAGGCCATCCGCGACTTCCGCAGCGACAAGCTGTCGTCCTTCCGCGCGTTTGCGGAGCTGTGCATCACGCGGCAGATCATCACCGCCATCAAGACGGCCACGCGCCAGAAGCACATCCCCCTCAACTCGTACGTGTCGCTCAACAAGCCCATCTACGACGAGGACTCGGACCGCACGCTGCTCGACGTGATCTCGGGCGCGAAGGTCAGCGACCCGGAAGACCTCGTCATCAGCCGCGAGGAGTTCGGCGACATCGAACAAAAGATGGGCGAGATCCTCAGCGACCTGGAATGGCGCGTGCTCATGGCCTACCTGGACGGCAAGTCGTACCAGGAGATCGCGGACAGCCTGGAGCGCCACGTGAAGTCGATCGACAACGCCCTGCAGCGCGTGAAGCGCAAGCTGGAGCGCTATCTGGAGACGCGGCGCCTCGACGACTCGGCGAGGTAGGATGAACGGCCCCGCCGAGCACGTCCTCTTCCAAGTCGGCCTCCTCTTCCTCGCCGGCTTGGCTGCCGGCAAGGTCGCCGAGTGGCTGCGCGTCCCCGACATCGTCCTCTATCTTCTGGCCGGCATCGTGCTGGGCCCGCCGCTTCTCGGCTGGATCGACATCCCCGCCGAATCCACCCTCAGCGAGCTCATCCTCGTCTTCGGCGCCGCCTTCATGCTGTACGAGGGCGGTCGCGAGGTGGACCTGCCCATCCTCGGCCAGGTCTGGCGGACGGTCGCGCTGCTCTCCACGACGGGCGTGCTGCTCACGGCGCTGCCGGTGGCGCTGGCGGCGATGTGGCTCCTGCACCTGCCCTTCCTCGTCGCCTTTCTGCTGGCCGCCGTGCTCTCGCCCACGGACCCGGCGACGATCATCCCCATCTTCCAGCAGGTGCGCCTGCGGCCGCGGCTCGCGCAGACGGCCCAATCGGAGTCGGCCTTCAACGACGCCACAGGCTCCGTGCTCGTGGTGAGCCTGCTTTCGCTCCTCATGGCGCGGGGGCTGAGCGGCGCGGACATCGCGGCCCAGTTCGTGCTGCTCATCGCCGGCGGCATCGGCGTGGGGCTGCTCGTCGGCTTCGTGGCCTCGGCGCTCATCGCGCACGGCAGCCGCATCCCGCGCATCTTCGGGGAGAGCGAGACGGGCTCCGTCATGTCGCTCGTCATCATCATCGGCGCCTACCTTCTCGCCGAGGCCGTGGGGGCGAGCGGCTTCATGGCCGTCTTCGTGGCGGGCATCGTCAACGGCAACAAGCCCGCCTTCGGCCTGCGCGTGGAGGACGAGCACGAACGCGTCCACCGGCACTTCTTCAGCGTCAACGCGCTCATCATGCGCATGCTGATCTTCATCCTCCTCGGCTCGCACGTGGACTTCGGCGTGCTCGGCCGCTACCTCTGGCCGCTCATGGGTGTGATGGCCGTGCTGATCTTCGTGGGGCGGCCGCTGGCCGTGCTCCTGAGCGCGGGCGTCGACCGGGCCGTGCGGTGGACGCGGAACGAGCTGCTCTTCCTCATGTGGGTGCGCGAGACGGGCGTCATCCCGGCCGCCCTGGCGGGCATCCTCACCGCCGAGCACGTGCCGCACGCCGGGCTCATCCAGGCGGCCGTCTTCGCCGCCATCCTCTCCACGCTCCTCTTGCAAGGCTCGACGACGTCCTGGGCGGCGCGCCGCCTGGGCGTGCTCGCCGGCGAGGACGGCTCCGGCGCTCAGGCCGTCTGACGGCGCGGGCGCATGGGCTGGCTGACGCCGCCGGCGCACGGGCAGCCCGACGACGCGGGCGCACATACGGCCCGCCGCGGACGGCCATCCTGCGGCGCCGCGCCGCCGCCATCGCGGCCAAAACGCGGTTGCATCGCGAAACGGCCGTGTGCTATAGTAACGACTGCGATTGCGGAGCCGCACGGTGGAACGGGCTGGCGTAGCTCAATCGGCAGAGCATCCGCCTTGTAAGCGGAAGGTTGTCGGTTCAAGTCCGTCCGCCAGCTCCACGATGGCATCGACATGGAGAGGTACCGAAGTGGCCAAACGGGGCGGTCTGTAAAACCGTTGGGTCTCCCTTCGGAGGTTCGAATCCTCCCCTCTCCACCAAAAGTTTGACGGATTTCCAGCTTTATACCGCGGGGTAGAGCAGCCAGGTAGCTCGTCGGGCTCATAACCCGGAGGTCGCAGGTTCAAATCCTGCCCCCGCAACCAAATTTGGCGCCGGCACGAAGGTGCCGGCGCGTTTTGCGAAGCGCGCTGCGGCCCGCCGGCGCGCGCCTCGCCGGCCGTTTTGCGGGCTGCCGTAGCTCAGTCGGCAGAGCATCTCCATGGTAAGGAGAAGGTCGCCGGTTCGATTCCGGCCGGCAGCTCCAGTTTTTCGCAGACGGCGCCCCTTTTGGGCGCCGTTTCGCTTGCCGGCGCGCGCGCGTTGCCCCGCAGGCCGGGATTGGCTACAATAAGTGCGCTTGCCGCCCGGCAGGCTTTTTTGGCGCGCCGTGGCGGCGTCGGAATTCGCCGCGCGCGCGGCATACTTTCCTTCGTGAAGGCGGGGGGCGCAGGCCGATGGCCAAGCAGAAGTTCGAGCGGAAGAAGCCGCACGTGAACATCGGGACGATCGGTCACGTGGACCACGGGAAGACGACGTTGACGGCGGCGATCACGCTGGTGCTGTCGAAGCAGGGGCACGCGGAGTACAAGCCCTACGACCAGATCGACAACGCTCCGGAAGAGAAGGAGCGGGGCATCACGATCAACACGAGCCACGTGGAGTACGAGACGGAGAAGCGTCACTACGCGCACGTGGACTGCCCGGGTCACGCGGACTACATCAAGAACATGATCACGGGCGCGGCGCAGATGGACGGCGCGATTCTGGTGGTGTCGGCGGCGGACGGGCCGATGCCGCAGACGCGGGAGCACATTCTTCTGGCGCGTCAGGTGGGCGTGCCGGCGATCGTGGTGTTTCTGAACAAGTGCGACATGGTGGACGATCCTGAGCTTTTGGAGCTGGTGGAGCTGGAGGTGCGGGAGCTGCTCTCCAGCTACGACTTCCCGGGTGACGAGGTGCCGGTGATCCGGGGCTCGGCGCTGAAGGCGCTTGAGGGGGACCCGGAGTACGAGAAGAAGATTCTGGAGCTCATGGAGGCGGTGGACAACTACATTCCGACGCCGGTGCGGGACGTGGATAAGCCGTTCCTGATGCCGGTGGAGGACGTGTTCACGATCACGGGTCGCGGCACGGTGACGACGGGGCGCGTGGAGCGGGGCAAGGTGAAGGTCGGGGACGAAGTGGAGATCGTGGGTCTGGCGGAGAAGCCGCGCAAGACCGTGGTGACGGGCGTGGAGATGTTCCGCAAGCTGCTCGATGAGGCGGTGGCGGGGGACAACATCGGGACGCTTTTGCGGGGGATCGACAAGGACGACGTGGAACGGGGCCAGGTGCTGGCGAAGCCGGGGTCGATCAACCCGCACACGGTGTTTGACGCGGAAGTGTACGTGCTGACGAAGGAGGAGGGCGGGCGGCACACGCCGTTTTTCAACGGGTACCGGCCGCAGTTCTACTTTCGGACGACGGACGTGACGGGGACGATCCACCTGCCGGAGGGCGTGGAGATGGTGATGCCCGGGGACAACGTGAAGATGCGGGTGGAGCTGATCACGCCGATCGCGATCGAGGAGGGGCTGCGCTTCGCGATCCGCGAGGGCGGCCGCACGGTCGGCGCCGGCGTCGTCACCAAGATCGAGAAGTAGCGCGCCTGGGGAGCGGCGGGGCCGCGGCCCGGCCCCGCCGCCCGCATTGACAGCGCGGCCGCGCGCGTGATAGATTATCGTGGCCCGAGAACCCCAGGCGAGGAGGGACACCGGTGCGCGTCATCATCACCATGGCTTGCTCGCAGTGCAAGCGGCGCAACTACACGACGAGCAAGAACAAGAAGACCGGCGACAACTCGCGCCTGGAGCTTCGCAAGTACTGCAAGTTCTGCCGCGCGCACACCGTCCACCGCGAGACGCGCTGACGGGGCGCCGGCGGCTTCGGGAACCGATATCGAACAAGTTTGCACAGGCCCGTAGCTCCAATTGGTAGAGCGGCGGTCTCCAAAACCGCATGTTGGGGGTTCGAATCCCTCCGGGCCTGCCAATTTTATGCCGGGGGTATTCTTTCTTGAAGGGCTCCTTCGCACGCGCCGCCAAGTTTTTCCGTGAAGTCCTGGCGGAGATGCGCAAGATCGTCTGGCCGACGCGCCGTGAGACGGCGATCTACACGGGCGTCGTGATCGGCACGGTCGCGCTGGTGGCCGTCTCGATCTGGATCTTCGACTCCATTCTGGGATACCTTCTCGGCCTTTTGATCCAGTACTAGAGGATGACGGGGAGCGCCGCTGTGGATGGCTGAACACAAGCTTTTGGAACGGCACGCGAACGCGAACTGGTACGTCATCCACACGTACTCCGGGTACGAGAACAAGGTGAAAGCCAACCTGGAGAAGCGCGTGCAGTCCATGGGCATGGAGGACAAGATCTTCCAGGTCCTCGTGCCCGTGGAGGAAGAGGTCGAGATCAAGGACGGCAAGAAGCGCACCGTCCAGAAGAAGATCTTCCCCGGCTACGTCCTCGTCGAGATGGTCATGACGGACGACTCGTGGTACGTCGTGCGCAACACGCCCGGCGTCACCGGCTTCGTGGGCTCCGGCAGCAAGCCCACGGCCCTGGACGAGGAAGAGGTCAAGCAGATCCTGCGCCAGATGGGCCTGCTGGAGGAAGAGGCGCCGAAGCCGAAGCCCAAGCCGCGCATCGACCTGGAACTGGGCCAGAACATCCGCGTGCGCTCGGGTCCCTTCGACGGCTTCATCGGCGTCATCGACAGCATCGACGTCGAACGCGGCAAGGTGCGGGTGCTCGTCTCCATGTTCGGCCGCGAGACGCCGGTGGAGCTGGACTTCACGCAGGTCGAAAAGCTGTAACGCGGGGCGCGCCCCGCTTCAGGGAGGCTCGCCGACAGAATGGCGAAGAAAGTCGTAGGCCAGATCAAGCTGCAGATTCCGGCGGGCAAGGCGACGCCCGCGCCGCCGGTCGGCCCCGCGCTGGGCCAGCACGGCGTGAACATCCCACAGTTCACGAAGGAGTTCAACGAGCGCACGAAGGACCAGGTCGGCCTCATCATCCCGGTCGTCATCACGGTCTACGCCGACCGCTCGTTCGACTTCGTCACGAAGACGCCGCCGGCGGCCGTCCTCCTCAAGCGCGCCGCGGGCCTGGAGAAGGGCTCGGGTGTGCCCAACCGCAACAAGGTGGGCAAGGTCACGCGGCAGCAGGTGCGGGAGATCGCCGCGCTCAAGATGCCGGACCTCAACGCCGCCTCGCTGGAGGCCGCGGAGCGCATGGTGGAGGGCACCGCCCGCAGCATGGGCATCGAGGTCGTCGGCTAGGCCGCCGGCGGCCCCCGTTGGGAGAGCGGCCTCGGGGCCGCTCGCTCGGACCAGGCGCGGACCGCGCGTCCGCGTTAGAGGGAGGAATCGGCCGTGCCGAAGCACGGGAAGCGTTACGTCGACGCGAAGAAGTCGCTGCCGACCGAGCCGTATGAGGACGTGCGGGAGGCTCTGGCGAAGGTCAAGGAGCTCGCCCGGGCCAAGTTCGACGAGACCATCGAGGTCGCGGTGCGCCTGGGCGTGGATCCGCGCCACGCGGACCAGATGGTGCGCGGCGCTGTGGCCCTGCCGCACGGCACCGGCAAGCCTGTGCGCGTGATCGCCTTCGCCAAGGGCGAGAAGGCCAAGGAGGCGCAGGCCGCCGGCGCGGATGAGGTCGGCGCCGAGGAGCTGGCCAAGAAGATCGAAGACGGCTGGCTGGAGTTCGACGTGGCGGTGGCCACGCCGGACATGATGGGCACCGTCGGCAAGCTGGGGCGCATCCTCGGCCCGCGCGGGCTCATGCCCAACCCCAAGTCCGGCACCGTCACCTTCGACATCGGCCAGGCCGTCAAGGAGATCAAGGCGGGCAAGATCGAGTACCGCACCGACCGCGCGGGCATCGTGCACGCGCCGATCGGCAAGGCGTCCTTCACGGTGGAGCAGCTGGAGGAGAACTTCCGGGCGCTGATGGAGGCGCTGGTACGGGCCAAGCCGGCGGCGGCGAAGGGCCAGTACATCCGCTCCGTCGCCGTGTCGAGCACGATGGGGCCCGCGGTGCGCATCGTGCCCTCGCGCGTCACGGCGTAGCCGCTTGCCCGGCCGCGCGCCCGGTGGTAGAATGCCCCGCGGCGGCCAGGCCGCCTGAGGTTTTGCGAACTTCATACCCGGCCGTAGACAGCAGGTGCTCTGGGCGTAAGCGCTCCTCCGGGGGCCGCCTGCCGAGGCGCGACCACCGCCGGTGTTCCCGCCGCCCCCGCGGCGGGGGCGGCGCTCGCCCCTCCGTGCGTCTACGGAGGGGCTTCGTGTTGAAGGGGGTGGGACATTGTCGCGCAACCGCGAGCTGAAAGAGGCCCGCGTGGCCGAGATCAAGGAGAAGCTGGAGCGCGCGCCGGCCGCGGTGCTGGCCGAGTTCCGCGGGCTGAGCGTGGCCGCGGACACCGAACTGCGCCGCCGCCTGCGCGCTGCGGGCGTGGAGTACCGCGTCGTGAAGAACACCCTCTTGGGGCTGGCGGCCCGGCAGGCCGGCATCACCGGCCTGGAGCCGTACCTGGAGGGGACCACGGCGGTCGCGTTCAGCTACTCGGACGCCACCGCCGCCGCGCGGGAGATCCAGGCCTTCGCCAAGGACCACCCGCAGCTGCAGATCAAGGCGGGCATCCTGGAGGGCCGCGTGGTATCGGTCGAGGACGTGAAGGCGCTGGCCGACCTGCCTTCGCGGGAGGTGCTCCTCGCGCGGGTGCTGGCGGGCATGCAGGCGCCGCTCGTGCAGCTCGCCTACGTGCTGTCCGCGCCGCTGCGCGGTTTCGTCACCGCGGCGAACGCCCTGCGGGAGCAGCGGGCCGCTGCCGGATAAGGTCAAGACTCATCGGAGGTGGGGACGTTGTCGAAGGTCGAACAGGTGCTGGAGCTCGTCGAGGGTCTCTCCGTCCTTGAGCTGGCGGAGCTCGTCAAGAAGTTCGAGGAGAAGTTCGGCGTCTCGGCCGCCGCTCCGGTGGCCGTGGCCGCCGCGGTGCCGGGCGCGGCCGCGGCTCCGGCGGCGCCGGCGGAGGAGCAGTCGGAGTTCGACGTGATCCTCGCGAACGCCGGCGACAAGAAGATCCAGGTCATCAAGGTGGTGCGCGAGCTCACCGGGCTGGGCCTCAAGGAGGCCAAGGACCTGGTCGACGGCGCGCCGAAGCCGGTGAAGGAGAAGGTCAGCAAAGAGGAAGCCGAGCAGATCAAGGCGAAATTGGAGGAAGCGGGCGCCACGGTCGAGATCAAGTAAGGTGGCGCGCCGGCCAAAAGGAAGCCTGCATAAGGAGGCCAACCGGGCCAGGACACCCCAGGCGCTCGGTCAGCCTCCTTTTTTCCCTTGACCAGTTTTCGCCGGGTGTGCTAGTATCCAACATTGCCGTATTGTCTGCGGCGTCGGCGTCATTCTGCCCTCAGGGAGCGTGAGCGCATGGCCATCGCCGTCGAGGGACAACGACGGGAACGGCGCAGTTTTGCCCGTATCGAGGAAGTGCTGGATCTCCCCAACCTGATCGAGGTGCAGCTGAAGTCCTACGAGTGGTTCCTCAAAGAGGGCCTGCAGGAGCTCTTCCAGGACATCTCCCCCATTCAGGATTTTACGGGCAACCTGGTGCTGGAGTTCATCGACTACACGCTCGGAGAGCCGAAGTACAGCGTCCAGGAGTGCAAGGAGCGGGACGTGACGTACGCCGCGCCGCTGCGCGTGCGCGTCCGCCTCATCAATAAGGAGACGGGCGAGGTCAAGGAGCAGGAGGTCTTCATGGGAGACTTCCCGCTCATGACGGAACAGGGCACGTTCATCATCAACGGCGCGGAGCGCGTCGTCGTGAGCCAGCTCGTGCGCTCGCCGGGCGTGTACTACTCGGAGGAAGTCGACTCGACCGGCCAGCGTCTTTACACCTGCACCGTCATCCCCAACCGCGGCGCGTGGCTCGAGTTCGAGTCGGACCCGGCGGGCGTCCTCTACGTGCGGGTGGACCGCACGCGCAAGCTCCCGGCCACCGTGCTCCTGCGCGCCGTGGGCTTCGAGACGGACGCGCAGATCCTTGAGATCCTCGGCGACACGGAGAACGTGCGCGCCACGCTGGACAAGGACAACACCGACAGCGCCAAGGCGGCGCTGATCGAGATCTACCGCCGCCTGCGGCCCGGCGAGCCGCCCACGGAGGACACGGCGCGCACCCTGCTCACGAACCTCTTCTTTGAGCCGAAGCGCTACGACCTCGCGGCCGTGGGCCGCTACAAGGTGAACAAGAAGCTGAACATCCGCCACCGCCTCGTCGGCCTGACGGCGGCGGAGGACATCGTGAGCCCGTCCACGGGCGAGCGGCTCGCTCAGGCGGGCGAGCGCATCGACCGGCCGCTGGCGGAGCGCATCAGCCGCTCCGGCGTGAACCGCGTCGTCGTGCAGGACAACGACGGGCGCCGCTTCGTCGTGCTCGGCAACGGCCAGCCGGACATGGACCGCCGCACGCTCACGGTGGACGACATCGCCGCCATCGTGAACTACATGGTCACGCTCTTCGGCGGCGTCGGGCATGTCGACGACATCGACCACCTCGGCAACCGGCGCCTGCGCTCCGTGGGCGAGCTTCTGCAGAACCAGTTCCGCGTGGGGCTCGCGCGCATGGAGCGCGTCGTGCGGGAGCGCATGACCATCCAGGATGTCGACATGATCACGCCTCAGGCGCTGATCAACATCCGCCCGGT
This sequence comes from Bacillota bacterium, assembly GCA_014896375.1. Lineage (GTDB taxonomy): Bacteria > Bacillota > Sulfobacillia > RBS10-35 > Bu92 > Bu92. Next base: position 22,897 of record JADBKN010000064.1, read on the forward strand.
CGTGGCCGCCGTGCGCGAGTTCTTCGGCTCGAGCCAGCTCTCGCAGTTCATGGACCAGACGAACCCGCTGGCGGAGCTCACGCACAAGCGGCGCCTCTCCGCGCTCGGGCCGGGCGGCCTCTCGCGGGAGCGCGCGGGCTTCGACGTGCGCGACGTGCACCACTCGCACTACGGCCGCATGTGCCCGATCGAGACGCCCGAAGGTCCGAACATCGGCCTCATCGGCGCGCTCTCCAGCTACGCGCGGGTCAACGAGTACGGCTTCATCGAGACCCCCTACCGCAAGGTGGAGAAGGGTCGCGTCACCAACGAGATCGTCTACCTCACGGCGGACGAGGAGGACGACGCCGTCATCGCGCAGGCGAACGCGCGCCTCAACCCGGACGGCACGTTCGTCGACAAGCGCGTGAACGTGCGCGCGCGGCACGAGGTCACGCAGGTGCCGCCGGAACAGGTCGACTACATGGACGTCTCGCCCAAGCAGGTCGTGTCCGTGGCGACGGCGCTCATCCCGTTCCTTGAGAACGACGACGCCAACCGCGCGCTTATGGGCGCGAACATGCAGCGGCAGGCGGTGCCGCTCCTGCGGACGGAGGCGCCGCTCGTCGGCACGGGCATCGAGTACAAGGCGGCCATGGACTCCGGGGCCGTGATCCTCGCCAAGCGTGCGGGCGTCGTCGAGAAGGTCGATTCGCGCGAGATCGTCGTGCGCACCGACGACGGCACGCGCGACGAGTACCAGCTCCTGAAGTTCCAGCGCTCGAACCAGGGCACGTGCATCAACCAGAAGCCCGTGGTGCGCAAGGGGCAGCGCGTGGAGAAGGGGCAGCTGCTGGCCGACGGCCCCTCGACGGACCAGGGCGAGCTGGCCCTCGGCCGCAACGTGCTCGTCGCCTTCATGCCCTGGGAGGGCTACAACTACGAGGACGCCATCCTCATCAGCGAGAAGCTCGTGAAGGAGGACGTCTTCACCTCGATCCACATCGAGGAGCACGAGTGCGAGGCGCGCGACACGAAGCTCGGCCCTGAGGAGATCACCCGGGACATCCCGAACGTCGGCGAGGACGCGCTCAAGGACCTCGACGAGCGCGGCATCATCCGCATCGGCGCCGAGGTGCGCACGGGCGACATCCTCGTCGGCAAGGTGACGCCGAAGGGCGAGACGGAGCTCACGGCCGAGGAGCGCCTGCTGCGCGCCATCTTCGGCGAGAAGGCGCGCGAGGTGCGCGACACCTCCCTGCGCGTGCCGCATGGGGAGTCCGGCATCGTCGTCGACGTGAAGGTGTTCAGCCGCGAGAACGGCGATGAGCTGGCGCCGGGCGTCAACCAGCTGATCCGCGTCTACATCGCGCAGAAGCGCAAGATCAGCGAGGGCGACAAGATGGCCGGCCGCCACGGGAATAAGGGCGTGATCTCGAAGATCCTGCCCGAGGAAGACATGCCGTTCCTCGAGGACGGCACGCCCGTGGAGATCGTGCTCAACCCGCTCGGCGTGCCCTCGCGCATGAACATCGGCCAGGTGCTGGAGACGCACCTCGGCTGGGCGGCGAAGGCGCTCGGCCTGCACGTGGCCACGCCCGTCTTCGACGGCGCCACGGAAGAGGACATCGTCAAGATGCTGCGGGAGGCCGGGCTGCCGGAGGACGGCAAGGCCGTCCTGTACGACGGCCGCACCGGCGAGCCCTTCGACAACAAGGTCACGGTGGGCTACGTCTACATGCTCAAGCTCGCGCACCTCGTGGACGACAAGATCCACGCGCGCTCGACGGGACCGTACTCGCTCGTCACGCAGCAGCCGCTCGGCGGCAAGGCGCAGTTCGGCGGCCAGCGCTTCGGCGAGATGGAGGTCTGGGCGCTCGAGGCCTACGGCGCCGCCTACACGCTGCAGGAGCTGCTGACGGTGAAGTCCGACGACATCGTCGGCCGCGTGAAGACGTACGAGGCGATCATCAAGGGCGAGAACATCCCGGAGCCGGGCGTGCCCGAATCCTTCAAGGTGCTCATCAAGGAGATGCAGAGCCTCTGCCTCGACGTGAAGATCCTCACGGAGGACAGCAAGGAGATCGAGATCCGCGAGTCCGTCGACGACATCTACGACACGGCGCGCGACCTCGAACTCGACCTCGGCGAGGGCCAGGCGGAGCGGCCGAAGGTGCTGGCCGGCCGGCGCGCCGGCGCGGAGGCGGGCGAGGACGCGGAGCGCGGCGCGGGCTATGACGCGGACGGCGAGGCCTTCGATGAGGACGTCGAGGAGGACGCGGCCGAGCTGCCCGCGGACGAGGATGACGAGGACGACGAAAGCTGGGCTCGGGAGTGAGCGGCTTGAAGACGATGGATCACTTCGCGGCCGAGACCGAAGAGGATCAGCTGATCGCGGACATCAACAACTTCGACGCGCTCTACATCGGGCTCGCGTCCCCGGACAAGATCCGGGAGTGGTCGCGCGGCGAGGTGAAGAAGCCGGAGACGATCAACTACCGCACGCTCAAGCCGGAGCGCGAGGGCCTCTTCTGCGAGAAGATCTTCGGGCCCACGAAGGACTGGGAGTGCCACTGCGGCAAGTACAAGCGCGTGCGCTACAAGGGGATCGTCTGCGACCGCTGCGGCGTGGAGGTCACGCGCTCCAGCGTCCGCCGGGAGCGCATGGGGCACATCGAGCTCGCGGCGCCGGTCTCGCACATCTGGTACTTCAAGGGCATCCCCAGCCGCATGGGGCTGCTCCTCGACATGTCGCCGCGCTCCTTGGAGAAGGTGCTCTACTTCGCCAGCTACATCGTGCTCGACCCCGGCGAGACGCCGCTCATGGAGCGCCAGCTGCTCACGGACGCCGAGTACCGCGAGTACCGGGAGAAGTACGGCAACGCCTTCCGCGCCGGCATGGGCGCCGAGGCGATCAAGGAGCTCCTTGAGCGCATGGACCTCGACGAGCTCGCCGAGGAGCTGCGCCACGAGATCCGCCACAGCAGCGGCCAGCGCCGCATGCGCGCCGTGCGGCGCCTGGAGGTCGTCGAGGCCTTCCGCAAGTCCGGCAACCGGCCGGAGTGGATGATCCTCGAGGTCATCCCCGTCATCCCGCCGGACCTGCGCCCGATGGTCCAGCTGGACGGCGGCCGCTTCGCCACGAGCGACCTGAACGATCTCTACCGCCGGGTGATCAACCGCAACAACCGCCTGAAGCGCCTCCTGGACCTCGGCGCGCCGGACATCATCGTGCGCAACGAGAAGCGCATGCTGCAGGAGGCCGTCGACGCGCTCATCGACAACGGCCGGCGCGGCCGGCCGGTGACGGGCCCGGGCAACCGGCCGCTGAAGAGCCTCTCCGACATGCTGAAGGGCAAGCAGGGCCGCTTCCGCCAGAACCTCTTGGGGAAGCGCGTCGACTACTCCGGCCGTTCGGTGATCGTGGTGGGGCCTCACCTCAAGATGCACCAGTGCGGCCTCCCCAAGGAGATGGCTCTGGAGCTCTTCAAGCCCTTCGTCATGAAGAGGCTCGTGGAGCTCGGCTACGCGCACAACATCAAGAGCGCGAAGCGCATGGTGGAGCGCGCCCGGGACGAGGTCTGGGACGTCCTTGAGGAAGTGATCAAGGAGCACCCGGTGCTCCTCAACCGCGCGCCCACGCTTCACCGCCTGGGCATCCAGGCCTTTGAGCCGGTGCTGGTGGAGGGTCGCGCCATCCAGATCCACCCGCTCGTCTGCACGGCCTACAACGCCGACTTCGACGGCGACCAGATGGCCGTGCACGTGCCGCTGTCCGCGGAGGCGCAGGCCGAGGCGCGCATCCTCATGATGGCGACGAACAACATCCTCAACCCGAAGGACGGCGCGCCCGTCGTCACGCCCACGCAGGACATGGTCATGGGCGCCTACTACCTGACCATGGAGAAGGATGGGGTGAAGGGCGAGGGCAGCGTCTTCGCCTCGCCGGAGGAGGCGATCCTCGCCTACGACACCGGTGCCGTGGCGCTGCACGCGAAGGTGCAGGTGCGCCTGGAGCCCGAGAAGCCGCGCGTGGAGACGACGGTCGGCCGCGTGATCTTCAACGAGAGCCTGCCGAAGGAGCTGCGCTTCATCAACAAGGTCGTCGACCGCAAGGAGCTCGGTCGCATCGTCGCCGACTGCTACCGGCTCCTCGGCGCGGCGGGCACGGTGAAGATGCTCGACGGCATCAAGGAGCTCGGCTTCCACTACGCCACGCGCGCCGGCGTGAGCATCGGCGTCACGGACCTCGATGTTGACATCGACAAGGCCGAGATCCTGCAGAAGGCCGAGGCGCAGGTGGAGCAGATCGAGACGCAGTACCGGCGCGGCCTCCTCACGGCGCAGGAGCGCTACGACCGCGTCGTCGCCATCTGGAACCAGGCGAAGGACGAACTGCAGCAGCGGCTCGTCGAGGCGCTCGACCGCTTCAACCCGGTCTACATGATGGCGACCTCCGGCGCCCGAGGGAACATGGCGCAGATCACGCAGCTCGCCGGCATGCGCGGCCTCATGGTGGACCCCTCCGGCCGCACCATCGAGCTGCCGGTGAAGGCGAGCTTCCGCGAGGGCCTGACGGTGCTGGAGTACTTCACCTCCACGCACGGCGCGCGCAAGGGCCTCGCCGACACGGCCCTGCGCACCGCCGACTCCGGCTATCTCACGCGGCGCCTCGTCGACGTGGCGCAGGACGTGATCGTACGTGAGGAGGACTGCGGCACGACGTCCGGCGTGAAGGTGCGCGCCATCACCGACGGCATGGAGGAGATCGAGTCGCTGCGCGACCGCATCGTCGGGCGCGTGGCGCTGCACGACATCGCCGACCCGCGCACGGGCGAGGTCATCGTGCGCGGCGACGAGATGATCGACGAGACGGCCGCCGAGCGCATCGTGGAGGCGGGCATCACCGAGGTCGAGATCCGCTCGGTGCTCGCCTGCCGCTCGCGTTACGGCGTCTGCGCGAAGTGCTACGGCCGCAACCTCGCCACCGGGAAGCTCGTCGACGTCGGCGAGGCGGTCGGCATCATCGCCGCGCAGTCGATCGGCGAGCCCGGCACGCAGCTGACGATGCGCACCTTCCACACGGGCGGCGTGGCCGGCGACGACATCACGCAGGGTCTGCCGCGCGTGGAGGAGCTCTTCGAGGCGCGCAAGCCCAAGGGCCAGGCCGTGATCTCGGAAGTGGACGGCGTGGCGGAGATTGTGGAGAACCGCGGCCGGCGCGAGGTGCGCATCGTGCAGGAGGACGGCACTTACCAGGCCTACACGGTGCCGTTCGGCGCGCGCATCCGCGTGCGCTCCGGCGACCGCGTGGAGGCGGGCGACGAGCTCACCGAAGGCTCGGTGAACCCGCACGACATCCTCAAGATCAAGGGCGTGCGCGGCGTGCAGCAGTACATCCTGCAGGAGGTGCAGCGCGTCTACCGCCTGCAGGGCGTGGACATCAACGACAAGCACATCGAGATCATCATCCGGCAGATGCTGCGCAAGGTGAAGGTCGAGGACGCCGGCGACACCGACCTCCTTCCGGGCGGGCTCGTCGACATGTTCGAGCTGGAGGAGGCCAACGCCAAGGTGCGCGAAGAGGGCGGCGAGCCGGCTGTGGCCAAGCCGGTCTTGCTCGGCATCACGAAGGCGTCGCTGGCGACGGACTCCTTCCTCTCGGCGGCCTCCTTCCAGGAGACGACGCGCGTGCTCACGGAGGCGTCGACGAAGGGCAAGCGCGACCCGCTCCTCGGCCTCAAGGAGAACGTGATCATCGGCAAGCTGATCCCGGCCGGCACGGGCATGTCGCGCTACCGCAACATCCGCGTGTGGGTCGACGCCCCGGCGGCGGAGAAGTCGGCCGGCGAGACGCGCGCAACAGACGGCGCGTACGTGGCGGCCTCCGTGGAGGACCGGCCGGTCTCGGTGCTCGGCTCGCAGCCGGCCTTCGGCGAGACGGGCGAGCACGAGGAGCGGTGAGCGGCCGGCGCCGCGTCCGGTATCCCGGGCGCGGCGCCGTTCTTTGATTGACAGCCGTTGTCAGGCCGCTTAATATTAACGAGTGTCTGTCTCTATGCCCGAACGGGATCGGCGGGGGAACCGCCGGGAGCGCACGTGAACGATGAACGCTTGAAGTCCGCCAAGCACCGGACGGTCGGTGTCAAGCAGACCACCAAGGCCGTGCAGAAGGGCCTGGCCGAATTGGTGTACGTGGCGAAGGACGCGGAGCGCAGCATCGTGGCGCCGCTCCTGGAGGCCTGCCGGCAGCAGGGCGTGCAGGTGCTGGAGGCGGAGTCGATGGCGTGGCTGGGCAAGGCGTGCGGCATCGACGTCGGCGCCTCGGCCGCGGCCATCCTCCGGCAGCCCTGGACGCGCGAGGCCTGACCGGCCGGCCCGGAGGGCGCCGGCTGCGGGACACGCGGGTGTGAAAGGGGGTTGGCAGCATGCCGACGATCAACCAGCTCATCCGTCACGGCCGCAAGGCGGTGCGGGCGAAGTCGGACGCTCCCGCCCTGCGCGGCAATCCGCAGCGCCGCGGCGTGTGCACCGTCGTCAAGACCGTGACGCCCAAGAAGCCGAACTCGGCGCTGCGCAAGATCGCGCGCGTGCGCCTGACGAACGGCATCGAGGTGACGGCGTACATCCCCGGCGAGGGGCACAACCTCCAGGAGCACTCCGTCGTGCTCGTGCGCGGCGGCCGCGTCAAGGACCTGCCGGGCGTGCGCTATCACATCGTGCGCGGCGCCCTGGACGCCGCCGGCGTGGAGAAGCGCCGTCAGGGCCGTTCCAAGTACGGCGCCAAGCGCCCGAAGAAGTGACGGCGGCGCGCGGCGGCGCCGCGCGGCGAACGTGACATCCCCGGTGGCGGGAAGGAGGCAGGATGCCGATGCCGAGAAAGGGCCGAGTCCCGCGGCGCGAGGTGGCGCCGGACCCGGTGTACAAGAGCGAGCTTGTGGCCCGATTCATCAACAAGATCATGAAGGACGGCAAGAAGACGCTGGCCCAGAGGATTTTCTACGAGGCGATGAACCTCGTGGCGGAGCGCTCCAAGCGCGATCCGATGGAAGTCTTTGAGGCGGCCATCCGCAACGTGGCGCCCGTGCTGGAGGTGCGCCCGCGCCGCGTGGGCGGCGCGACGTACCAGGTGCCCGTGGAGGTGCGCCCGGAGCGCCGGCTGTCCCTGGCGATGCGCTGGATCGTGGGCTTCGCCCGCGAGCGCGGGGAGCGGACGATGGTGCAGCGCCTCGCCGGCGAGCTTTTGGACGCCGCCAACAACCAGGGCGCGGCGGTGCGGCGCAAGGAAGAGATGCACCGCATGGCGGAGGCCAACCGCGCGTTTGCGCATTATCGCTGGTGACGAGCACCTGAGGAACGACCGCGCGGTCCCGGGGCGGGGCCGCGCACAGGAGGACGGTAGCCGTGGCAGGCACGCAGACGCAGTCCAAAGGCGGAACCGCGGTCAACCGCACCGTCCCGTTGGAACGTTACCGGAACATCGGGATTTCCGCGCACATCGACGCCGGAAAGACCACGACCACGGAACGGATCCTCTTCTACACGGGGCGCGTGCACAAGATCGGCGAGGTGCATGAGGGCTCCGCCACCATGGACTGGATGGAGCAGGAGCAGGAGCGCGGCATCACGATCACCTCGGCGGCGACGACCTGCTTTTGGAAGGACCATCGCATCAACATTATCGATACGCCCGGCCACGTGGACTTCACCGTCGAGGTGGAGCGCTCGCTGCGCGTCCTCGACGGCGTCATCGCCATCTTCTCCGCCAAGGAGGGGGTGGAGCCGCAGTCCGAGACGGTCTGGCGCCAGGCCGACCGTTATCGCGTCCCGCGGCTGGCGTACATCAACAAGATGGACACCCTCGGCGCCGACTTCTACCGCGTCGTCGAGGAGATCCGGCAGCGCCTGCGCGCCAACGCCGTGCCCATCCAGCTGCCGATCGGCGTCGAGGACACGTTCCGCGGCGTCGTCGACCTCATCACCGGCAAGGCGATCATCTACATCGATGATCTCGGCACGCGCAGCGAGGTCACCGATGTCCCGGAGGACATGCGGGAGCGGGTGGCCGAGTTCCGCGAGAAGCTGATCGAGGCCGTCGCCGAGACGGACGACACGCTCATGGAGCGCTACCTCGAGGGCGAGGAGCTCACGGAGGAGGAGATCCGCGCCGCCCTGCGGCGGGCGACGATCGCCATGAAGATCGTGCCCGTGCTCTGCGGCTCCTCCTACCGGAACAAGGGCGTGCAGCCGCTTCTGGACGCCGTCGTCCACTACCTGCCCTCGCCGCTCGACATTCCGGCCGTCAAGGGCACGGATCCGAACACGGGCGAGGAGATCCAGCGTCTCGTGAGCGACGACGAGCCGTTCTCGGCCCTGGCCTTCAAGATCATGACGGACCCGTACGTCGGCAAGCTGACGTTCTTCCGGGTCTACTCCGGCGTGCTCAAGGCCGGTTCCTACATTTACAACGTCAACAAGGGCAAGCGGGAGCGCGTCGGCCGCCTGCTCCTCATGCACGCCAACCACCGCGAGGACATCCCGGAGGTGGCGACGGGCGACATCGCCGCGGCCGTCGGGCTCAAGGTGACGACGACCGGCGACACGCTCGCCGACGAGAACCATCCGATCGTGCTCGAGGCCATGGAGTTCCCGGAGCCGGTGATCTCCGTGGCGATCGAGCCGAAGACGCAGGCCGACACCGACAAGCTCGGCGAGGCGCTCGCGAAGCTCGCGGAAGAGGACCCGACCTTCCGCATGTACACCGACCCGGAGACCGGCCAGACGATCATCGCCGGCATGGGCGAGCTCCACTTGGAGATCATCGTCGACCGGCTCATGCGGGAGTTCAAGGTCCAGGTCAACGTGGGCAAGCCGCAAGTGGCCTACAAGGAGACGATCCGCAAGACGGTGCGGGCGGAGGGCCGCTTCGTGCGCCAGACGGGCGGCCACGGCCAGTACGGCCACTGCTGGCTGGAGCTCGAGCCGCTTGAGCCCGGCAAGGGCTTCGAGTTCGTCAACAAGATCGTCGGCGGCGTCATCCCGAAGGAGTTCATCCCGGCCATCGAGGCCGGCGTGCGGGAGGCCATGGAATCGGGCGTGCTGGCCGGTTACCCGGTGATCGACGTGCGCGCCACGGTCTTCGACGGCTCCTACCACGAGGTCGACTCTTCGGAGATGGCGTTCAAGATCGCCGGCGCGATGGCCTTCAAGAACGGCGCGCAGCAGGCGAACCCGGTGCTCCTTGAGCCGATCATGAAGGTCGAGGTCGTCGTCCCTGAGGAGTACATGGGCGACGTGATCGGCGACCTGAACGCGCGCCGCGGCCGCATCGAGGGCATGGAGCCGCGCGCCGGCGCGCAGGCGATCCGCGCGTACGTGCCGCTGGCGGAGATGTTCGGCTACGCCACCGACCTGCGCTCCAAGACGCAGGGCCGCGGCACGTACACGATGGAGCCGAGCCACTATGAGGAAGTGCCGCGCAACATCGCGGAAGAGATCGTCAGCCGCGGGCGGAGCAAGGGTCACAAGTAACGGAAACGGGGAGGTTCGAGGCCGATGGCCAAGCAGAAGTTCGAGCGGAAGAAGCCGCACGTGAACATCGGGACGATCGGTCACGTGGACCACGGGAAGACGACGTTGACGGCGGCGATCACGCTGGTGCTGTCGAAGCAGGGGCACGCGGAGTACAAGCCCTACGACCAGATCGACAACGCTCCGGAAGAGAAGGAGCGGGGCATCACGATCAACACGAGCCACGTGGAGTACGAGACGGAGAAGCGTCACTACGCGCACGTGGACTGCCCGGGTCACGCGGACTACATCAAGAACATGATCACGGGCGCGGCGCAGATGGACGGCGCGATTCTGGTGGTGTCGGCGGCGGACGGGCCGATGCCGCAGACGCGGGAGCACATTCTTCTGGCGCGTCAGGTGGGCGTGCCGGCGATCGTGGTGTTTCTGAACAAGTGCGACATGGTGGACGATCCTGAGCTTTTGGAGCTGGTGGAGCTGGAGGTGCGGGAGCTGCTCTCCAGCTACGACTTCCCGGGTGACGAGGTGCCGGTGATCCGGGGCTCGGCGCTGAAGGCGCTTGAGGGGGACCCGGAGTACGAGAAGAAGATTCTGGAGCTCATGGAGGCGGTGGACAACTACATTCCGACGCCGGTGCGGGACGTGGATAAGCCGTTCCTGATGCCGGTGGAGGACGTGTTCACGATCACGGGTCGCGGCACGGTGACGACGGGGCGCGTGGAGCGGGGCAAGGTGAAGGTCGGGGACGAAGTGGAGATCGTGGGTCTGGCGGAGAAGCCGCGCAAGACCGTGGTGACGGGCGTGGAGATGTTCCGCAAGCTGCTCGATGAGGCGGTGGCGGGGGACAACATCGGGACGCTTTTGCGGGGGATCGACAAGGACGACGTGGAACGGGGCCAGGTGCTGGCGAAGCCGGGGTCGATCAACCCGCACACGGTGTTTGACGCGGAAGTGTACGTGCTGACGAAGGAGGAGGGCGGGCGGCACACGCCGTTTTTCAACGGGTACCGGCCGCAGTTCTACTTTCGGACGACGGACGTGACGGGGACGATCCACCTGCCGGAGGGCGTGGAGATGGTGATGCCCGGGGACAACGTGAAGATGCGGGTGGAGCTGATCACGCCGATCGCGATCGAGGAGGGGCTGCGCTTCGCGATCCGCGAGGGCGGCCGCACGGTCGGCGCCGGCGTCGTCACCAAGATCGAGAAGTAGCGCGCGAAGGGGGTTTGCCGCCTTGGCTGGCCAGAAAATCCGCATCCGCTTGCGCGCGTTCGATCACGGCGTGCTGGACCAGTCCGCCGCCAGGATCGTGGAGACGGCGCGCCGCACGGGGGCGACGGTCGCCGGACCCGTGCCGCTGCCGACGGAGAAGAGCATCTTCACGGTGCTGACGGCGCCGAACGGCGAGAAGGACATCCGCGAGCAGTTTGAGATGCGCACGCACAAGCGGCTGATCGACATCCTCGACCCGACGCCCAAGACGGTCGACGCGCTCATGCGCCTCGACCTGCCGGCGGGCGTCGACATCGAGATCAAGCTGTAACGGGGGAGGACCATGGCCAAAGGCATTCTGGGCAGAAAGCTCGGCATGACGCAGATCTTCGACGACCAAGGCCGCGCTGTGCCCGTCACCGTGATCGAGGCCGGCCCCTGCCCCGTGGTGCAGGTGCGCACCGTCGAGCGGGACGGCTACGAGGCGGTGCAGCTCGGCTTCGGAGAGATCAAGCCCTCGCGGCTGACGAAGCCGCAGCGCGGCCACCTGGCCAAGCGCAACATCCCGCCCGTGCGCACGCTCAAGGAGTTCCGCTGGTCGGGCGAGCTGCCGGCGGAGGGCGACGTGATCCGCGTCGACATCTTCCAAAGCGGCGACCGCGTGCACGTCACCGGCACGAGCCGCGGCAAGGGCTTCGCGGGCGTCGTCAAGCGCTGGCACTCGGGGCGCGGCCCGATGAGCCACGGTTCGAAGTATCACCGCCGCGTCGGCTCCATGGGCGCCTCGTCCTTCCCCTCGCGCGTCTTCAAGGGGAAGCCCATGCCGGGCCACATGGGGAACGAGCGCGTGACGGTGCGCAACCTGGAAGTCGTGCGCGCGGATCCGGAGCGCAACCTGCTCCTCGTCAAGGGCGCGGTGCCGGGCGCGAGGGGCGCGACGCTGATCATCCGCGCGGCCGCGGAGCGATAGGGAGCGAGTTCGACATGCCAAAGGCAGCGCTGTACAACGTGAACGGCGAGGCGCTCGGGGAGATCGAGCTGCCGGAGTCCGTCTTCGGCCGGCCGGTCAACCGCGCGCTCATGAAGCAGGCCGTCGAGGTGTACGCCGCCAACCAGCGCCAGGGCACGCACGCCACGCGCACGCGCGGCATGGTCAGCGGCGGCGGCCGCAAGCCTTGGCGGCAGAAGCACACCGGCCGCGCGCGCCAGGGCAGCATCCGCGCGCCGCACTGGCGGCACGGCGGCGTCGTCTTCGGGCCGCACCCGCGCGACCATCGCCTGTCCATCCCCAAGAAGATGCGCCGCCGCGCGCTGGCGAGCGCGCTCTCGGCGCGCGCGCAGGACGGCGGCGTGGTCGTGGTCGAGGGGCTGGGTTTCGAGAAGCCGCAGACGAAGCAGCTGGTGCGGCTCCTCGAGAAGCTGCCCCGCGTGGGCCGGCGCACGCTCGTGGTGACGGCCGCCCACGATCCGAACGTGTACCTCGCGGGGCGGAACGTGGAGGGCGTGACGGTGCGGGCGGCCGCGGACCTGAACACGTATGAGGTCCTGCGGCACAGTGACCTCGTCATCGCCAGGGACGCGCTTCCGCGGATGGAAGAGGTGCTGGCCCGATGACGAAGCACGACATCATCATCCGCCCGATCATCACGGAAGAGAGCATGGCCGGCCTGCAGAACCAGAAGTACACGTTCGAGGTGGCGCGCAACGCCACAAAGACGCAGATCAAGAACGCGATCCAGGAGATTTTCAAGGTCAAGGTCCTGAAGGTGAACACCCTGCGCACGCCGGGCAAGACGCGGCGCATGGGGAAGTACGTGGGGCGCACGCCGGAGACGAAGAAGGCCGTCGTGACGCTCGCGCCCGGCAGCCGCATCGAGTTCTTCGAAGGCTTGGTCTAGTCCGGCCGAGGGAGGGAACGCCATGGCGATCAAAAAGTTCAAGCCGACTTCGCCGGGCCGCCGCCAGATGACGGTGCTTAAGACGCCCGGTCTGGCGCCGAACGAGCCCGAACGCCGGCTGGTCGAGCCGCTCAAGAAGCAGGCCGGCCGCAACAACCAGGGGCGCATCACGGTGCGCCACCGCGGCGGCGGCCACAAGCGGCTGTATCGCGTGATCGATTTCAAGCGCGACAAGGACGGCATCCCGGCTCGGGTGGCGTCCATCGAGTACGACCCGAACCGCTCGGCGAACATCGCGCTTCTGCATTACGCCGACGGGGAGAAGCGCTACATTCTCGCGCCGGTCGGGTTGAACGTCGGCGACATCGTCGAGTCCGGCGAGAACGCCGACATCCGCCCAGGGAACGCGCTGCCGCTTTCGCGCATCCCGCTGGGCACGACGATCCACAACGTGGAGCTCTACCCGGGCCGCGGCGGCCAGCTGGCGCGCGCTGCCGGCGCGGAGGCCCAGCTCGTGGCCAAGGAGGGCGACTACGCGCACGTGCGGCTGCCCTCCAGCGAGGTGCGCCTCATCCGCCTGGAGTGCCGCGCGACGATCGGCCAGGTCGGCAACCTCGACCACGAGAACGTGAAGATCGGCAAGGCCGGCCGCAAGCGCTGGCTGGGCATCCGGCCCACGGTGCGCGGCTCGGTGATGAACCCGGTCGATCACCCGCACGGCGGCGGCGAGGGCAAGGCGCCGATCGGCCGCCCGCACCCGATGACGCCGTGGGGCAAGCCGGCGCTGGGCAAGCGCACGCGCAAGAAGAAGAATCCGACCGACAAGTACATCGTCCGTCCTCGTAAGAGGAGTTAAGGAGGGGGGCGCAGCGTGTCTCGAAGCCGGAAGAAGGGCCCGTACGTCGACCCGAACCTTTTGCGGAAGATCGAGGCCCTCAACGCGTCGAACGAGAAGCGCGTGATCCGCACATGGGCCCGTGCCAGCACGATCGTCCCCGAGATGGTGGGGCACACGATCGCCGTCCATGACGGCCGCAAGCACGTGCCCGTCTACATCACGGAAGACATGGTCGGACACAAGCTCGGCGAGTTCGCCCCGACGCGGACGTTCCGCGGCCACGGCGACCACACCGAGCGCTCGACCGCACTCAAGTGAGGGAGGCGATGGCGATGGCGAAGACCGGACCGGCGCTGGAAGCCCGCGCGAGGGCCAGCCACGTGCACATCGCCCCGAGCAAGGTGCGGATCGTGCTCGACCTGGTCCGCGGCAAGAGCGTGGAGGAGGCGCAGGCCATCCTGCGGTTCACGCCCAAGCGGGCCGCGCGCATCGTGTCGAAGCTGGTGAAGTCGGCGGCGGCCAACGCCGTGCACAACTACCACATGGACGAGGACCGGCTGTATATCGCGGAGGCGTTCGCGGACGGCGGGCCCGTCATGAAGCGCATCCAGCCGCACATGCGCGGCCAGGCGTTCCCCATCCTGCGCCGGACGTCGCATATCACCGTCGTCCTGCGCGAGAGGGAGGAGGGCTGAGATGGGGCAGAAGATCCACCCCAAGGGCTTGCGGCTGGGGATCATCCGCGACTGGGACGCGCGCTGGTTCGCCGACAAGAACTACGCCGACCTGCTCCACGAGGATCTTGAGATCCGGGATTACATCAAGAAGCAGTTCAAGGACGCCGGGGTCTCCCGCGTGGAGATCGAGCGCGCGGCGAACCGCGTGAAGGTCACGATCCACACGGCCAAGCCGGGCATGGTGATCGGCCGCGGCGGCACGGAGGTGGACCACCTCCGCAAGGAGCTGGAGCGGCGCACCGGCAAGCAGGTCAACGTGAACATCGTGGAGATCAAGAACCCTGAGCTCGACGCGCAGCTCGTGGCCGAGGGCGTGGCCATGCAGCTGGAGCGCCGCGTGGCCTTCCGCCGAGCCATCAAGCAGGCGGCGCAGCGCGCCATGCGCAGCCGGGCGCTCGGCGTCAAGATCATGGTCTCCGGCCGCCTGGGCGGGGCGGAGATGAGCCGCACGGAGTGGACGGCCGAGGGTTCGGTGCCGCTCCACACGCTGCGCGCCGACATCGACTACGGCTTCGCCGAGGCCTTCACCACCTACGGCCAGATCGGCGTGAAGGTCTGGATCTACAAGGGCGAGGTCCTGCCGAAGGCGCGCAAGGCCGCCGCCCCTGCGCCGGAGGCCGAGGCCGCCCGGGCCGCCGAAGAGGGGGTTTCCTGAGATGCTGATGCCCAAGCGCGTCAAGTGGCGCCGCCAGCACCGCGGCCGCATGAAGGGCGCGGCGACGCGCGGCACGGAGATCATCTACGGCGAGTACGGGCTGGAGGCGCTCGAGCCGGCGTGGATCACCGACCGGCAGATCGAGGCGGCGCGCGTGGCCCTCACGCGCCACATCCGGCGCGGCGGCAAGGTCTGGATCAAGATCTTCCCGGATAAGCCGGTGACGAAGAAGCCGGCCGAGACCCGCATGGGTAGCGGCAAGGGCGCGCCGGACCACTGGGTGGCCGTCGTCAAGCCGGGCCGCATCCTCTTTGAGCTGGCCGGTGTCCCGGAAGAGGTGGCCCGGGAAGCGATGCGCCTCGCCGGCCACAAGCTGCCGATCAAGACGCGGTTCGTGAAGCGCGACACGGGTGGTGAGGCTCGTGAAGGCTAGGGACATCGCGGAGTTGACGGACGAAGAACTGGCGCGCAAGGTGCTGGACCTCAAGGCGGAGCTCTTCAACCTGCGGTTCCAGAAAGCCACGGGCCAGCTCGACAACCCCATGCGTCTGCGCGAGGTGCGGCGCGACATCGCGCGCGTCCTGACGATCCAACGGCAGCGCGAGCTCCGCCGGCAAGAGGGGAGGGGGTAAAGGGACATGGCGAACGGCACGAGCGGCCGCGGCCACCGCAAGCAGCGCGTCGGCACCGTGGTCAGCGACAAGATGGACAAGACGGTCGTCGTGGCCGTGGAGACGCTGGCCACCCACCCTCTCTACGGCAAGCGCGTGCGCCGCACCAAGAAGTTCAAGGCGCACGACGAGGCGAACGAGTGCCGGGTGGGCGACCGGGTTCGGATCGAGGAGACGCGTCCCCTTTCGCGCGAGAAGCGCTGGCGCGTGATCCAGATCCTGGAGCGGGCCAAGTAGGGGCACGGAGGGGGATCCAGCCATGATTCAGGCGCAGACGCGCCTGGCCGTGGCCGACAACACCGGCGCCAAGGAGCTCATGGTGATCAAGGTGCTCGGCGGCTCCAAGCGGCGGTACGCGAACATCGGCGACGTCGTGGTGTGCTCGGTGAAGTCGGCCCAGCCGGGCGGCATGGTGAAGAAGGGCGATGTGGTCCGTGCGGTGATCGTGCGCTCCGTCAAGGGCGTGCGGCGGCCGGACGGGTCCTACATCAAGTTCGACGAGAACGCCGGCGTGGTGCTGCGCGACGACAAAGAACCGCGCGGCACGCGCATCTTCGGCCCGGTGGCGCGCGAGCTGCGGGAGAAGGAGTTCACGCGCATCATCTCGCTGGCGCCGGAAGTGCTCTAGGGGAGGAGTGGACCCATGGCGTTGCGCAAGATCGGCGCCGACCGCGGCCGCCGGCCGGTCGTGAAGATGACGGTGCGCAAGGGCGACACGGTCGTCGTCATCTCCGGCAAGGACCGCGGCAAGCGCGGCAAGGTGCTGCGCGTCCTGCCCCGCGAGGAGCGCGTCGTCGTCGAGGGCGTGAACATCGTCAAGAGGCACACCAAGCCGAACCCGCCCAAGGTGATGCAGGGCGGCATCATCGAGCAGGAGGCGCCCATCCACCGCTCCAACGTGATGGTCGTCTGCCGCAGCTGCGGGGAGCCGACGCGCGTGGGCAAGGCGATCCTCGAGGACGGCACGCGCGCGCGCAAGTGCCGCAAGTGCGGCGAGATCCTGGACCGGTAGTCGCGGGGCCGCGGCTGCCGGGCCGCAAACCGAGAGCGCGAAGGCGCGAGGCACCGGCATCCGCCCCGAGTGAGCCCGCCCCCGGCCTGGATGGACCGGGCGAAGCGAGCACTCACGGGGCGCAGCGAGCCCGGTCCATCCAGGCCGGGGGCGCCTCACGGCGAAGCGAGCACTCACGGGGCGCAGCGAGCCCGGTCGGAGGCCGCCTTCGGAACGCTCGGCAGGAGGATGTGGAGATGTCGGAGCTTCAAGAGCGGTACCGCAACGTGGTGGTGCCGGAGCTGCAGAAAAAGTTTGGCTACAAGAACATCATGCAGGTGCCGCGCATCGTCAAGGTCACGCTCAACATGGGCGTGGGCGACGCGATCCAGAACCCGAAGCTTCTGGACGCCGCCGTCAACGAGCTGGCCGCTATCACGGGCCAGAAGCCGGTCGTGACGCGCGCGAAGAAGTCCATCGCGGCCTTCAAGCTGCGCGCCGGCATGCCGATCGGCGCGAAGGTGACGCTGCGCGGTCCGCGGATGTGGGACTTTCTTGAGAAGCTGTTCTTCATCGCCCTGCCGCGGGTGCGCGACTTCCACGGCATCTCGCCGGACAGCTTCGACGGCCGCGGCAACTACAGCCTCGGCCTCAAGGAACAGCTGATCTTTCCGGAGATCGATTACGACCGCGTGGAGAAGATCCGCGGCATGGACGTGACGATCGTCACGACCGCGAAGACGGACGAGGAGGCGCGCGAGCTCCTGCGGCTTCTCGGGGCGCCGTTCGCGGCGTAAGAACAATGCGGCCTGCGGGGTGGCAGGCCGGCGGGAGGGTTACCGTGGCGAGGAAAGCGTTGATCGAAAAGGCGAAGCGCCGCCCCAAGTTCCGCGTGCGGCAGCGCAACCGCTGCAAGCGCTGCGGCCGGCCGCGCGGGTACATCCGCCGGTTCGGCCTGTGCCGGCTCTGCTTCCGCGAGCTGGCGCATCAGGGCGTCCTGCCCGGCGTCAAGAAGGCCAGCTGGTAGAAAGGAGGGGACGCCATGAGCATGACCGATCCGATCGCGGACATGTTGACGCGCATCCGCAACGCCAACACGGTGCGGCGGGCGTCCGTCGACATCCCGGGCTCCAAGATCAAGCGCGCCATCGCGCAGATCCTCAAGGACGAGGGTTTCATCGAGGGCTACCAGTGGATCGACGACGGCAAGCAGGGCATCCTGCGCATCTTTCTCAAGTATGACGACCGCGAGCGGGTGATCACCGGCCTGCGCCGCATCTCCAAGCCCGGGCTGCGGGTGTACGTGGGACGCGACGAGATCCCGCGCGTGCTCGGCGGCCTCGGCATCGCCGTCCTCTCCACCTCCAAGGGGATCATGACGGACAAGCAGGCGCGCCGCGAAGGCCTGGGCGGCGAGGTCCTCTGCTACATCTGGTGACGAGGAGGCACACGACATGTCGCGAGTAGGCAGGCAGCCGATCCCCGTGCCCCCCGGCGTCACCGTGAAGGTAGAGGGCCGGCGGGTCACCGTGAAGGGGCCGCAGGGCGAGCTTTCGCACGAGGTGCCGGAGCGCATCTCGGTGGTGCAGGAGGACGGCAAGCTCCTCGTGCGCCGCGAGGACGACGAGCGCACCACGCGCGCCCTGCACGGCCTGACGCGCTCGCTCCTGGCGAACATGGTGACCGGCGTGACGAGCGGCTTCAGCAAGACCCTGGAGCTCGTGGGCACCGGCTACCGCGCCGCCAAGCAGGGGAACCGGCTGGTGCTGGCCGTCGGCTTCTCGCACCCGGTGGAGCTTGAGCCGCCGGCCGGCATCACCATCGACGTGCCGGCGCCGAACACGATCGTCGTCAAGGGCGCCGACAAGCAGGCGGTCGGCCAGGTGGCGGCCCGCATCCGCGAGGTCCGGCCGCCGGAACCGTACCTGGGCAAGGGCATCCGGTACCAGGGTGAGCGCGTCCGTCGCAAGGTCGGCAAGACCGGCAAATAATCGGTTCGGACGGTGAGTGGCATGCAGAGTCGGGAAGCAGCGCGCCTCCGCCGCCATCGGCGGGTGCGCAAGCGGGTGCACGGCACGGAGGAGCGGCCGCGGCTGAACGTCTTCCGCTCCGGCAAGCACATCTACGCGCAGGTGATCGACGACGACCGCGGTCACACGCTGGCGGCCGCCTCGTCGCTGGAGCCTGAGCTGCGCGGCCGCGTGAAGGGGTCGACCGTCGACGGCGCGCGCGCCGTCGGCCGGCTGGTGGCGGAGCGGGCGCTGGCGGCGGGCATCCGCAAGGTCGTCTTCGACCGCGGCGGCTACCTCTACCACGGCCGCGTGAAGGCGCTCGCGGACGCCGCGCGCGAGGCCGGCCTGGAGTTCTAGAAAGGGGGGTGACGATGGCGAAGAGGATCGACCCGGAAGAGCTGGGCGAGCTTGAGGAGAAGGTCGTCTCCATCAACCGCGTGGCGAAGGTGTACCAGGGCGGGCGGCGCTTCAGCTTCAGCGCGCTCGTCGTGGTGGGGGACAAGAACGGCCACGTGGGCGCCGGCATCGGGAAGGCGCAGGAGATCCCGGAGGCCATCCGCAAAGGCGTGGCCGCCGCGAAGAAGAACATGATCGAGGTGCCGATCGTCGGCACGACGATCCCGCATCAGGTGGAAGCCCAGGTGGGCGCCGGACACGTGCTGCTCAAGCCGGCCTCGCCCGGTACCGGCATCATCGCCGGCGGCGCCGTGCGCGCGGTGCTGGAGCTGGCCGGCATCCACGACATCCTGACGAAGTCCCTGGGCACCTCGAACCCGTACAACGTCACGTGGGCCACGCTGGAGGGCCTGCGCCAGCTGAAGCGGGCCGAGGACGTGGCGCGCCTGCGCGGCAAGCCCGTGGGGGAACTTTTGGGCTAGGAAGGGAGTGGGCCGCATGGCGACAGGTCTGCACAACTTGGGCGACGGCCTCGCCCACAAGCGCCGCAAGCGCGTGGGGCGCGGCATCGGCTCCGGCCACGGCAAGACGTCCGGCCGCGGGCACAAGGGCCAGCTGGCCCGGTCCGGGGGCGGCAAGGGGCCCGGCTTCGAAGGCGGCCAGACGCCGCTCGTCGGGCGCGTGCCGATCCGCGGCTTCAACAACAAGCGCTTCGCGCTGAAGTTCGCGTGCGTGAACGTGCGCGACCTGAACCGCTTCGCCCCGGGGAGCACCGTGACCCCCGAGGACCTGAAGCAGGCCGGCATCTTGAAGAAGCTGGGAGACGGCGTGAAGGTCCTGGGCGAGGGCGAGCTCGACCGTCCCCTGACCGTCCGGGCCCACCGCTTCTCGAAGGCGGCGCTGGAGAAGATTCAGGCGGCCGGCGGCAAGGCCGAGGTGATCTGACGTGGCCGTCGCGATGCTGGGCGCGGTGCGGCACGCTTTCAAGCTGGAGGACCTGCGCCGGCGGATCCTCTTCACCTTCGCCATGTTCCTGGTCTACCGGCTGGGCGTGCACATCCCCGTCCCGGGGCTGAACCCGAGGGTGATCGAGGACCTCATCAAGAGCGGCACCATCTTCGGGCTGCTCGACATCTTTTCGGGCGGGGCGCTGCGCTACTTCAGCATCTTCGCCATGAGCATCACGCCCTACATCAACGCGTCGATCATCATGCAGCTCCTCACCATCGTGGTCCCGAAGATCGAGCAGTGGGCCAAGGAGGGCGAGGAGGGGCGCAAGAAGATCACGCAGTGGACGCGCTACGGGACCGTGATCCTCGGCCTCATCCAGGCGGTGGGCATGACCTTCTTCATCGAGCGCAACCGTCCGGACGCTGTGCTGCATCCGGGTTTCTGGAGCGATTTCGTCATCGTCGTCTCCCTGACGGCCGGGACGACGTTCTTGATGTGGATCGGCGAGCAGATCACCGAGCACGGCATCGGCAACGGCATCAGCCTCTTGATCTTCGCGGGCATCGTCTCGCGCCTGCCGGCCGGCTTCGGCACGATGCTGCAGTACCTGCAGGGCGGCGTGATCAATGTCGTCAACGTGGGGATCCTCGCCGTCATCGGCGTGCTCGTCATCGCCGGCGTGGTCGTGGTCCAGCAGGGGCAGCGGCGCATTCCCGTGCAGTACGCGAAGCGCGTGGTGGGGCGGCGCATGTACGGCGGGCGCAGCACCCACATCCCCATCCGCGTGAACACGGCGGGCGTGATCCCGGTCATCTTCGCGGCCAGCCTCCTGGCGCTGCCGCAGACGATCGGCCAGTTCCTGCCGTACCACTGGGTGCAGTCGGCCATGGCCTTCTTCCGCTTCGGCGGGTTCTGGTACGAGTTCGTGTACTTCTGGCTGATCGTCGCCTTCACGTTCTTCTACACGGCCATCGTCTTCAACCCGATGGACGTGAGCGACAACATCCGGAAGTACGGCGGTTTCATCCCGGGCATCCGGCCCGGCCGGCCGACGGCCGAGTACCTGCAGAAGGTGCTCTTGCGCATCACGCTGCTCGGCGCCGTGTTCCTGGGTCTGGTGGCCGTGCTGCCGCCCATCGTGGGCGCCGCCACGGGCATCCCCAACATCTATTTCGGCGGCACGGCGCTCTTGATCGTCGTCGGCGTGGCGCTGGAGACGATGATGCAGATCGAATCGCAGCTCCTGATGCGCCAGTATCAGGGGTTCCTGAAGTAGGTGAGCCAGTGAGGATTGTGCTCATGGGTCCGCCCGGCGCGGGAAAGGGCACGCAGGCGGCGCGGCTGGCCGCGCGCGCCGGCGTGCCGCACATCTCCACGGGCGACATGTTCCGCCAGGCGGTGCGCGAGGGCACGCCGCTGGGTCTTGAGGCGAAGGGCTACATGGACCGCGGTGCCCTCGTGCCGGACGAGGTGACGATCGGCATCGTGCGCGAGCGCCTGCGGCAGGAGGATGCGGCGCGGGGCTTCGTCTTCGACGGCTTCCCGCGCACGACGGTCCAGGCGGAGGCGCTCGACCGCATCCTGGCGGAGCTGGAGCGGCCGCTGGAGGCCGCCGTGGAGCTCGTCGTGCCGGATGCGGAGATCGTGCGGCGGCTGGCGGGGCGGCGCGTCTGCCCGCAGTGCGGCGCCACCTACCACGTGGAGTTCCAGCCGCCGGCGCGTCCGGGCGTCTGCGACCGCTGCGGCGCCGAACTCGCCCAGCGGCCGGACGACCGCGAGGAGACGGTGCGGGAGCGCCTGGCCGTCTACCGCCGGCAGACGGCGCCGCTTGTGGACTACTACCGCGCGGCGGGCATCCTCGTCCAGGTCGACGGCACGGGCGCGGTCGACGCCGTCACGGCGTCCGTTCTGGAGGCGTTGCGGTGATCATTCTGAAGTCCAGCCGGGAACTGGAGAAGTTGCGGGCCGCCGGCCGGCTCGTGGCGCGCACGCTGGAAGAGCTGCGGCGCCACATCCGGCCGGGCGTCACGACAGCCGAGCTCGACCGCATCGCGGAGGAGTTCATCGTGCGGCACGGCGGCCGGCCGACGTTCAAGGGCTACCGCGGCTTCCCGGCGGCCATCTGCGCCTCGCCGAACGACGTCGTGGTGCATGGCATCCCCGGGGACGTCGTTCTCCAGGAGGGCGACATCTTCAGCGTGGACGTCGGCGTGACGCTCGACGGCTTCATCGGCGACACCGCCTGGACGTACCCGGTGGGCGAGATCGACGACGAGGCGGCGCGCCTTCTTGAGGTGGCGCGGAAGAGCCTTGAGGCCGGCATCGCCGCCGCGCAGCCGGGCGGGTACGTCTCGGACATCGGCGCGGCCGTGCAGGCCGTCGTGGAGGCGGCCGGTTTCTCCGTGGTGCGGGAGTACACCGGCCACGGCGTGGGGCGGGAGATGCACGAGGACCCGCCGGTGCCCAACTACGGCCCGCCCGGCCGCGGGCCGCGGCTGAAGCCCGGCATGGTGCTGGCCATCGAGCCGATGGTCAACGCCGGGACGTGGAAGACCAAGACCGATGCCGACGGCTGGACGGTGCGCACCGCAGACGGGTCGCTCTCGGCCCACTTCGAGCACACGGTGGCCGTCACCGACGACGGGCCCGAGATTCTGACGGTGGTGGACTGACGTGACGACGAAGCGGGCGGCGGAGGGCGCGACGGAGATCCGGCCGGGGGCCATCGTACGCTCCACGGCCGGGCGCGACACAGGCCGGGTGTACGCCGTCATCGGGCTCGAGGGCGAGCGCTTCGCGCTGGTGGCCGACGGCGCGGCGCGCCCGGTGAAGCGGCCGAAACGGAAGAATCTGCGCCACCTGGAGATTCTGCGCGCGGAGGCGGCCCCCCTGGCCGAGGTTCTCCAGGAGGGTCGCAGCCCGACCGACGCTCAGGTGCGGTCGGCGCTGGCGGAATGGGCCGGGCCGGCCGGCGAGAGGGAGGGAGGTGCCGAAACGGATGGCTCACAAGGATAAGGACACCATCGAGGTGCAGGGGACTGTCATCGAGCCGTTGCCGAACGGCATGTTCCGCGTGGAGCTGGAGAACGGGCACCGCGTGCTGGCGCACGTGTCCGGAAAGATTCGCATGAATTTTATCCGCATCCTGGCGGGCGACCGCGTTACAGTAGAGCTGTCGCCCTACGACCTGACGCGCGGCCGCATCACCTACCGGCACCGCAGCTGATGCGATGGGAGGCGCCATCATGAAGGTCCGGCCTTCGGTCAAGAAGATCTGCGAGAAGTGCAAAGTGATCAAGCGCCATGGCAAGGTCATGGTGATCTGCGAGAACCCGAAGCACAAGCAGGTTCAGGGCTGAACGAGGAGGCGGGGTGAAGAGCATGGCACGCATCGCTGGAGTCGACCTGCCGCGCGACAAGCGCATCGAGGCGGCGCTGCCGTACATCTACGGCATCGGCTGGTCCCGTTCGCGCGAGATCCTGCGCCGCACGGGCATCCACCCGGACACGCGCGTGCGCGACCTCACGGAGGAAGAGGTCGCCAAGCTGCGGGAGGTCATCGACCGGGACTACAAGGTGGAGGGCGACCTGCGCGCCGAGGTGCAGCGCAACATCAAGCGCCTCATCGACATCGGCTGCTACCGCGGCCTGCGCCACCGGCGGGGGTTGCCCGTGCGCGGCCAGCGGACGAAGACGAACGCGCGCACGCGCAAGGGCCCGCGCCGCACGGTGGGCGCGAAGCGCAAGAAGTGACGCGCCCTCGCCGCTTTATGCTGGCAATTTCCGTGAGCTTCGCATAAAATAGCTTTATGGCCGTCTTGGGCGGCCCCTTTGCTGCGCTCAAGGTCCAGTGGGGCGTCGCGTTTCTCCGCGGCTGCCGCGGCTCCCCACCGCCCGGGCGCGGCCTTTGGACTTCAAGCACGACACACCGGGCGCGGCGGAGGCCGCGCCGACCTGGAGGGGTATCGAGCGAATGGCAAAGCCGCGCGGGACCCGGGCACGTAAGCGCGAGCGCCGACACATCGACCGCGGCATCGCGCACATCCGGTCCACGTTCAACAACACCATCGTGACGATCACCGACCCGGCCGGCAACACGATCTCGTGGGGCACCGCCGGCACGCAGGGTTTCAAGGGCTCCAAGAAGGGGACGCCCTTCGCCGCGCAGCTGGCGGCGGAGCGCGCCGCGCGCGCCGCGATGGACGCCGGCATGCGCGAGGTCGAGGTCTACGTGAAGGGCCCCGGCGCCGGGCGCGAGGCCGCCATCCGCGCGCTGCAGGCCGCGGGGCTCGAAGTGAGCGTCATCAAGGATGTCACACCGATTCCACACAACGGCTGCCGCCCGCCCAAGCGGCGCCGCGTCTAGGGGGGTGAGCCCATGGCACGCTACACCGGGCCGGTCTGCCGCCTGTGCCGGCGCGAAGGACAGAAGCTGTTCCTGAAGGGCCAGCGTTGCTACACGCCCAAGTGCCCGATCGAGAAGAAGGCCGTTCCGCCGGGGCAGCACGGCCTCGTCCGCCGCAAGCTCTCGGACTACGGCCTGCACCTGCGGGAGAAGCAGAAGGCGCGCCGCTTCTACGGCGTGCTGGAGCGCCAGTTCCGCAACTACGTCGAGCGCGCGGAGCGCGCGCGCGGCGTCACGGGCGAGCGCCTGCTGCAGATCCTCGAGTCCCGGCTCGACAACGTCGTCTACCGTCTGGGCTTCGCCCTCTCGCGCCGCCACGCGCGCCAGCTGGTGCTGCACGGCCACTTCAACGTCAACGGCCGCAAGGTCAACATCCCTTCGTACCTGGTGCGGCCCGGCGACGTCATCGAGGTGCGGGAGCGCAGCCGCAGCATGCCGTTCTTCAAGGACGTGATGCAGGGCGCGGTGGACGCCACCGTGCCGGAGTGGCTGTCCGCGAACCGCGAGCAGCTGCGCGGCGAGGTGCTGCGCCTGCCCCTGCGCGAGGAGATCGACGCGCCCGTGCAGGAGAGCCTCATCGTCGAGCACTACTCGCGTTAAGCCGCGTCCTCCGCGAGGTTGCCAAAGAGTTGCGCCCAGGGGGGAAGTCATGTGGCGACTGTCGAGATGGAACGCCCCAGCATCGAGTGTGTGGAGAAGTCCCCTGACGACCGCTACGGCCGTTTCGTGGTGGAGCCGCTGGAGCGCGGCTACGGGACCACGTTGGGCAATTCCCTGCGCCGCATCCTCCTGTCCTCGCTGCCGGGCGCCGCGGTGACGTCGGTGAAGATCGACGGGGTCCTGCACGAGTTCTCGAGCATCCCGGGCGTCCTGGAGGACGTGACGGACATCATCCTCAACCTCAAGGGCCTGGCGATCAAGATGCACGGCGACGGTCCGCAGGTCGTGCGCATCGAGGCGGAGGGCGAGGGCGAGGTCACGGCCGGGGACATCCAGACGGGGCCGGACGTGGAGATCGTCAACCCCGACCACCACATCGCCACGCTGGACAAGAACGGGCGCCTGGCCATGGAGATGACGGTGGAGCGCGGGCGCGGCTACGTGCCGGCGGACCGCAACAAGCGGCCCGACCAGCCGATCGGCGTGATCCCGATCGACTCCATCTTCTCGCCGATCCGCCGCGTGAACTACCAGGTGACGGACACGCGCGTGGGCCAGGTGACGAACTACGACCGGCTCACGCTGGACGTCTGGACGAACGGCACCATCGCCCCGGAAGAGGCGGTGAGCTACGCCGCGAAGATCCTGGCGGAGCACCTGAACCTCTTCATCGGCCTCACCGACAAGGTGGGCGAGGTCGAGATCATGGTGGAGAAGGAAGGCGACGAGCGCGACCGCCTGCTGAGCCAGAGCATCGACGAGCTCGAGCTCTCCGTGCGCTCCTACAACTGCCTGAAGCGGGCGGGCATCAACACGATCGGCGAGCTCGTCGCCAAGACGCCCGAGGACATGATGAAGGTGCGCAACCTCGGGAAGAAGTCACTTGAGGAAGTGCAGGAGAAGCTTGCCGCGCTCGGCCTGAGCCTGCGGCAGAGCGAAGACTAGACGCGCGTTCGAGCCGCGCGCAAGCGGAGGAGGGACAACCGATGCCCTACGCCAAACTCGGCCGTCCGAAGGACGCGCGCCGCGCCTTGTTCCGCAGCCTTGTCACCTCCCTCCTGGACAAGGAAGCGATCATCACGACGGAGGCCAAGGCCAGCGAGGTCCACGCGATTGCCGAGAAGCTGATCACGAAGGCCAAGCGCGGCGACCTGCACGCGCGCCGCCAGGCGGCCGCGTTCCTCCTGGACGAGGACGTGCTGAAGAAGCTCTTCGATGTCATCGCGCCGCGGTACAAGGACCGGCCGGGCGGCTACACGCGCATCACGAAGCTGGGACCGCGCCGCGGGGACGCCGCGCCGATGGTCCGTCTTGAGCTCATCTGAGGTGAAGGCGCCGCTCATCGAAGTCGAGGGCCTGCACTACCGCTACCCGGGCGCGCACGGGGGCGGCGTGCAGGCCCTTCGCCACGTGGACCTGCGCGTGGCGCGCGGGGAGTGGCTCGCGGTGGTCGGGCCCAACGGCTCCGGCAAGTCCACCCTGGCGCGCATGCTGAACGGGCTGCTCCTGCCGGACCGCGGCGCGGTGCGCGTGGCCGGGCTCTCCACGAGCGACCCCCGCCACGTGCGCGAGATCCGGCGGCGCGTGGGCCTGGTCTTCCAGAACCCGGACAATCAGATCGTGGCGCCGGTGGTGGAGGACGACGTGGCCTTCGGGCCCGAGAACCTGGGGCTGCCGCGGGAGGAGATCGCCCGCCGCGTGCGGCGCGCGCTCGAGGCCACGGGCCTTGCGGAGCTGGCGGCGCGCGCGCCCTCGCAGCTCTCCGGCGGGCAGAAGCAGCGTCTGGCCATCGCCGGCGCGCTCGCGATGGAGCCGGAGGCCGTGGTCTTCGACGAGGCCACCTCGATGCTCGACCCCGTGGGGCGCGGCGACGTGCTCCGCACCGTGGCGGAGCTGAGGCGCGCGCGAGCCTTGACCGTCGTCTGGATCACGCATGACATGGCCGAGGCCGCGTTCGCGGACCGCGTGGTGGTCCTGCACGAGGGCCGAGTGGCGGCGGATGGCCCGCCCGCGAACGTGCTGACGCGGCCCGAGGACCTGCGCCGCTGGGGACTGCGGCCGCCGGCGGCGGTGGAGCTGGCGGAGCGGCTGCGCGCGGCGGGGGTGCCGCTGGACGGAGCGGCGGCGGCGGCAGGGGGCCATGCGCCGGGGACGGCGGCGGCGGGCGGCGCCCCGCCGCCCGTCCACACGCTGGAAGGGTTGGTGGAGGTTCTGTGCCGATTGTGGTCGAGCGCCTGACGCACCGCTACGAAGGTGCCGGCCCGGACGACCCGCCGGCGCTGCGCGAGGTCTCGCTCACCATCGCGGACGGCGAGCGCGTGGGCCTCGCCGGCGCCACCGGCTCCGGCAAGACCACGCTGGCCCTCCACTTGAACGGCCTCCTCCTCCCCACGGAGGGGCGCGTCGTCGTCGACGGCATCGACCCCTCGGCGCCCGGCCTCTCCCGTGCGGCGCGCGCCCGCGCGCGGCGCGAGCTGCGGCGCAAGGTGGGCGTCGTCTTCCAGTACCCGGAGACGCAGCTCTTTGAGGAGACGGTGGCGGCCGACATCGCCTACGGCCCACGCAACCTGGGCCTGCCCGAGGAGGAAGTGCAGGCGCGGGTGCGTCGCGCCATGGCCGACATGGGCCTCAGCGAGGACCTGGCGCCACGTTCGCCCTTCCAGCTCTCCGGCGGGCAGATGCGCCGCGTGGCGCTGGCCGGCGTGCTGGCCATGGAGCCGGATGTGCTGGTGCTGGACGAGCCCACCGCGGGGCTCGACCCGCAGGGGCGCCGCGCGCTCATGGATCTCATCCTGCGCTGGCAGCGGAGCGGGCCGCGGCCGCGCACGCTCATCTACGTCTCCCATGCCATGGACGAGATGGCGGCGATCGCCGAGCGGCTCGTGGTTCTGCACCGGGGCGAGGTCGTGGCCGACGGGCCGCCCCGCGAGATCTTCGCGCGCGGCGACCTGCGCGCCTGGGGGCTCGAGCCGCCTCCGGCAGCGGCCTTCTTGCGCGGGCTGGCGGCCTGCGGGTGGCCGCTGAGCGCGGACGCTCTGACGCTGGAGGAGGCCGCCGCCCGCGTGGCGGCGGCGTGGCGCGGCCGCGGCGGGGGCGCGCCTGGCGGGCGCCCTACGGGCGAGGGGCGCGGCCGCGGCGGCCGGGACTCGGGGGCGGGGCGCGCGTGAGGGCCGTCACGTTAGGCCAGTACGTCCCCGGCGACACGTTCCTTCACCGGCTGGACGCGCGCACGAAGCTGGCCGGTACGGCGCTCGTCATCGCCGCGCTCTTTCTCACCGCCTCGCCGGCCGTCTACGCCGCCGTGGCACTTCTGCTCCTTGCGGGCAGCGCCGCCGCGCGCGCGCGTGCGGCGTCGCTCTGGCGCGGGCTGCGGCCGATCGTCGCGCTCGTGCTGATCACGTCCGTCATCAACGCCGTCTCCGTGCCCGGCGAGGCCTGGCTACACCTGGGCCCGCTCACGCTCACGCGCGCGGGGCTCGCGGTGGCGGCCGTGCTGGGCGCGCGGCTCCTCCTCCTCGTGTGGGCGACGACGCTCCTCACCCTCACGACCTCGCCGCTCGCGCTGACGGACGCCCTGGAGCGGCTGCTCGCGCCCCTGGGGCGCGTGCGCTTCCCGGTGCATGAGCTGGCGCTGATGATGTCCATCGCCCTGCGCTTCATCCCCACCATCTTCGACGAGGCCGACCGCATCATGAAGGCGCAGGCCTCGCGTGGGGCGGATTTCGAGTCGGGCTCCCTCTGGCGGCGCGCCAGGGCGCTCGTGCCGGTCCTCGTGCCGCTGTTCGTCGCCGCCTTCCGGCGCGCCGAGGACCTGGCGCTCGCCATGGAGGCGCGCGGCTACGCGGGCGGCGAGGGGCGCACGCGCTACCGGGAGACGCGCATGGCCGCGCGCGACTGGGCCGTGCTGGCGCTGCTCGCGGCGCTCGCCGCGTGGGCCGTGGGGCTCGCGGTGGCGCGCGCGGGGTAGGGGGGCGCGGCCCGCGGGGACGGGCGCGGCCCGCACAGGCGGATGTGGAGGGAGGGGGACGGACGATGCCGTTTGCGGCAGATGACCCGTGGGCCGCTGAAAGCGCAGCCGGCGCAGCCGGCGCATGGCGGGGAACGGGCGGCGTGCTGCTCACGGTGGCGTTTGAAGGCACGCGCTACCAGGGCTTTCAGCTGCAGCCGCGGCGCGGTGACACGGTGCAGGCGCGGCTTGAGGCGGCCTGGGAGCGTGTCACGGGCGCGCCGGCGCGAGCGCTGCCGTCCGGGCGGACGGACGCCGGCGTCCACGCGGCCGCCTTGCCCGTGCAGTTCCGTGCGCCCTGCCGCATCCCCTTGGACCGCCTGCCGCTGGCCCTGAACGCCGAGCTGCCGGAGGACATCGTCGTGCGCGCGGCGCGCGCCGTGCCGGCCGAGTTCCACGCGCGCTTCGACGCGCGCGGCAAGACCTACGTCTACAATCTCTGGTGCGAGCCGACCGTGCCGCCCTTCTGGGCGCGCTACGCCTGGCACCGGCCGCGCCCCCTGGACCTTGAAGCCATGGCGGAGGCGGCGCGGCGCCTCTCCGGCCGCCACGACTTCGCCGCCTTCGGCCGCGCGGGCCGTCCGGTGCGCGACACGGTGCGCACCGTGCGCCTGCGCCTCGCGCGCCGCGGGCCGCTCGTGACCATCTGGGCGGAGGGCGACGGCTTCCTCTACAAGATGGTGCGCGCGCTGGTGGGCACGCTGGTGGAGGTAGGGCGCGGCGCGATGCGGCCGGACGATGTGGATGCGCTTTTGCGGCCGGCGGGTGCGGTCCGCCCGGCCGGCCGCGGCATGGCGCCCGTCGCCGGCCCGACGGCCCCGGCGCGCGGGCTTTGCCTCGTCGAGGTGCGGTATGATTGGGGCGCCGTCACCGGACACGATTTCATTGACATCCTGCCACGCCCTTCATTAGAATAGCTTTGTCTGTTTTGCCCGGTGACCGACACGGAGGTTTTCGTCCGATGAGCGTCAACTATCACAAGACCTACCAGGCCAACGGCGAGGCCGCGGAACGCAAGTGGTACGTCATCGACGCCGACGGCCTCATCCTCGGCCGCTTGGCCAGCGAGGTCGCGAAGATCCTTCGCGGCAAGCACAAGCCTATCTATACGCCGGGCGTGGACACCGGCGACCACGTCATCGTCGTCAACGCGCGCAAGGTGCGCCTCACGGGCGACAAGCTCAAGAAGAAGATCTACTACCGCCACTCGAACTGGCCGGAAGGCCTCAAGGCCATGACATATGAGAAGTTCCTGGCTACGCGGCCGGAGCGCGTGATCGAGAAGGCGGTGCGCGGCATGCTGCCGCGGACGCCTCTCGGGCGGCGGATGTTCCGCAAGCTGAAGGTTTACGCGGGCCCGCACCACCCGCATGAGGCGCAGAAGCCGGAAAAGCTTGAACTGCCGCAGGCCCGCGCGTGAACGGTGAGGAGATGACGTTGTGGCGAAGCTGAAGTCCCCGACGCTGTACTACTGGGGCACCGGCCGGCGCAAGGAGGCCGTGGCGCGCGTGCGGCTCCTGCCGGGCAAGGGGCGCGTGATCGTCAATGAGCGCCCCATCGAGGAGTACTTCCGCGTACCCACGCTGAAGGCGGCGGCGCTGGAGCCGCTCCATGCCGTGGACGCCGTCGGTAAGTACGACGTCATCGTCCGCGTGCAGGGCGGCGGCATCTCCGGTCAGGCCGGCGCTGTGCGGCACGGCATCGCGCGGGCGCTGGTCCGCGCGAACGCCGAGTTGCGGCCGGTGCTCAAGAAGGCGGGCGACGGCCAGCCGGCCGTCGGCGTGCCAGACGGAGTCGTGGGCATCCTTCCAGCCTTGATTGTCGAGCCCGGCAGGAGAGCGCCGCCGGTACCTGCGGTAGGCGCCGTCTCCGTCGAGGTCGCCGGAATCGGTCCATCCAGTCGAGGGGCCCTCACCGGCTCTTCGAGGCTTGCCACCATGTCCCGATCGGCGGCACGGCGGGTGAAGTCCGCCGCCAGGGCCGCGAACAGGGGAGTGGCGTCCACGCTGCCGTAGTAGGGCTTGTGCGGGAGGACCCCGAGGCGCAATTTCAGCTCGCCGAAGCGCAGCTCGTGCAAGATCTTTCCCGGCTCCGCACGGTCCACGGGTCGTCCGCAGGCCTGGTAGCGGGCCACAGGTCCGCAGCACCGCGCGCCACCTGGGGCGCGCATGGGAAAGGAGGAAGTAGGCGGTCCAGAGGCTGTCCCCGCCCGAAGGGCACCGCAAACCAGGGGATGCCCGGGCATCGGAAACGGCCCTTCCCCGAAGCTTACCAGCGCCCGTATGTCCTGGCGCCTCTCTCTCCAGCAGGCGATTGAGCGCTTCTCGCAGGAGGTGCGGACGCCTGCCGTCGCAGCAGCCAGGCGGCGTAACCCTCCCCGGGTCGCCAGGCCTGGTCCACCGAGGAGCAGCCAACGACCGTGCAGCACCTCGCGATCGTCGAGTCGCAGGACGTTGAGCGGGTCGAACCCCCGGACCTGAAGCGGGTCGATTTCGGCGCGCACCACCACCGTGCGGCCTGGACGCCGGAAGAACGCCGCCCGAGCGGCCTCACGCCGCGACTGCAGGACCGCCACGTCCTAGCGGGCACGTCGGAGGGCGGCCCTGCGAGCCTGGACGGTCACGGGAGCGCCCGCCGAACCCTGCGGCATGACGTCCTCCAGGAGCCCGGCCAGTTCTCCGGCAGCACCGTGCTCGAGAGTCAGGGTCCATGAGGCGTCGAAACGATCCAGTCACATGGCCAGAGCGCAGCCTACCGCGTACGAGTCGGTCGCCTCGGGCCCGCCGTGGCAGACGTAGACCGGCGGGCCCGACCCCCGTACCTCGAAGTGCAGCGGCGTGCCGTCGGCCGCCGTCCGGCCCGCGGTGCGGCCGGCGGTCCCACGCGCCCGAGCCCGCCGCGCCCCGCGGGGGCCACCGGTGCCGACGCCTGCGCCAGGGCATGCGTGTGTACACATCGCCCTGCTACAGCTCGTCCAGCATCTGTCGCCGCCACGATCTGGCCGGACGCGTCCACGCCGTCCTGGCCCCCGACGTAGACCACCCGGTGCGGCCCGTGGATGATCACCGCCTGCGTGAACGCAGTACTGCGCAACATCCCCTCCGGATTGAACTCGTGGAGGTGACGGTTCCATGGCGGACCTCGAACTCGTCGACCTGACCCCGCGCTTCCTCGACTTCTACGACGCCGCACGGGCGGAGCGCGCCGGGCCCGAACGGCGCTGGCAGCTCTGGCAGGAGCGATACGGCTTCGCTGCCGTCCCGCCTACGCCCGAGGGCCAGGAGCTGGCCCGGCGGCTGCTGGACGAGGCCTGGGACCGCTACCCACTGGTCATGGACCGCATCCGTGCCGGGGCGGCCGGTCTGCAGCCCGCCCCGCTGCCCGTCCTTGAGCGGGTGGCCGCGCTGCTGGGCTGCCCCGCCGTCGCGGTGCGGCTCGTGGTCTTCGCCGGCTTCCTCGCGGGGAACGCCTGCGGGTACGTGGACGCGGGGCGGCCGACCTGCGGCTGCTTACTCACACGATCGAGCCGTGAAGGCAGGTGGCGCAGCCGCCATCAGGAAACGATGGTCATGGTGTCCCGCCGAGGTCGCTGGCCGTCGAACCCTTTAAACGGTGGGCGTGAGCCCTGAGGATGTGTCGAGGAGCCCCGTGAAGAGATCCCAGAAGTCCGCCAAGAGTACCCGCGTTACAGGCGAAACGTTCGACGGATTCACGGACGAGGAACGCGCCGCGATGAGGGAGCGGGCTCAAGAGCTCAAGGCCGCGGCGCGCGCGGACTCGGCAGACGAGGAGAGCGCCGTGCTGGCGAAGATCGCGGAGATGCCGGAACCGGATCGCACCATGGCTGGGCGGCTGCACACGATCATCAAAGCCAGCGCGCCAGTCCTCTCGCCGAGACTCTGGTACGGGATGCCGGCGTATGCCAAGAACGGAAAGG
>JADBKN010000065.1 GCA_014896375.1 Bacillota bacterium
AAGACGCGCGCGCCCTCCGCCGCGAAGGCGGACGCCACGGCGCGGCCGATGCCGCGCGCGGCGCCCGTGACGAGCACCGTCCGGCCTGTGAAGCGCATGCGGATCCCCCCACGTGAGACTGTCTGCCGCAGCCGCGAAGCATGCGCGGCGCAGCCGCGCCTAAGGAGCCTCACCGGCCGGGGCCGGTGGCGAGGCGAAGATGCGCCGGCCGCCCCCGGGCTCCTCCAGCCATACCTCGGCCAGTTCTCCGTCCAGCCGGAAGAGGAGGTGCGGATGGGTGAGGACCTGCGCGTGCAGGGCGCCGGCGGCGGGCGGCTGGTGCTGCACGCGCACCCGCCAGCGGGCGGGCTCCTCCGCCGGTTCCACGCCGCTGACGGCCAGCCGGTGGCCGGCCGTCGGCTGCGCGCCGAGGCTCAAGAGCCAGAACGTCCCCGACGCGGTGTCGAGGCGGTGCAGCCCCGCCTGGCCGAGCCGCCCGCCGGCCGCCGACCGCACGTCCGGCGGCGCCTGGTCCACCCGCACCACCGTGCAGCGCGGCGCCGTCATCCGGCTCCCCCCTCGAGGCCGGCCGGCCAGAGCAATGCCGCCGGCCGGCTGAGGATCTCCGCCAGGTCGTTCGTGAAACGCGCCGCCTCGGCGCCGTCGAGCACGCGGTGGTCGAAGGAGAGCGAGACGTAGA
This sequence comes from Bacillota bacterium, assembly GCA_014896375.1. Classification (GTDB taxonomy): domain Bacteria; phylum Bacillota; class Sulfobacillia; order RBS10-35; family Bu92; genus Bu92. Next base: position 680 of record JADBKN010000065.1, read on the forward strand.
CCATGTCGCGCACCTCGACGCGCCCCTCCACCACGGCCGGCCGCGGCACGATGCGGTGCACGCCGAGGATGGCCACCTCCGGGTGGTTTACGAGCGGCGTGGCGAAGATTCCGCCGATGGAACCGGCGCTCGTGATCGTGAAGGTGCTGCCGCGGAGGTCCTCCGGCGGCAGCGTGCGCGCGCGCGCGCGGGCGGCCAGGGCCGGCAGCCGCGCGGCGAAGCCGGCGACCGTCATGCGCTCCGCGTGCCGCACCACCGGCACGAGCAGCCCGTCTGGCGTGTCCACGGCGATGCCCAGGTGGATGTGGGGATGGATGACGATCTCCTGGCGCTCCTCGTCCAAAGAGGCGTTCAGCACCGGATGGCGCCGCAGCGCTTCCACGGCCGCGGCGGCGAAGAAGGGGAGGTAGCTCAGGCGCTCCGGCAGGCCCGCGGCCGCGCCGCGCCCGCGCGCCTGCGCGAAGGCCTCGTTGAGGCTCGCGCGCAACCGCACGAGCTCCGTGACGTCGATCTCCTCGACGTGCGTGACCTGCGGCACCATCCGGTGCACGGCCGTCATATGCTCGGCGATGCGCCGGCGCAGGCCGCGCAAGGGCAGACGCTGGCCGAAGGGGGGCGGCAGCGCGGCCCCTGCACCCGCGGCGGCGGCCGCCACGCCGGCGGCGGCTCCCGCACCCGCGCCGACCCCCGCACCCACGCCGCGGGCCTCCGCGCCGGCCTCGCCGGACGCGCGCCGCACCCCCGCCGCGGCCGCGGCGCGCACGTCCGCGGCCGTCACGCGCCCGCCCGGCCCGCTGCCGCGGACGGCCGCGAGGTCCACGCCCAGCTCCCGCGCCAGCCGGCGCGTGGCCGGCGAGGC
>JADBKN010000007.1 GCA_014896375.1 Bacillota bacterium
TCGCCGAGTTGCGTCGTAAGGGAGCCGCGACCGTCTTTGAGCGGAACGGCGTGCTGGTCCTAAGAGTTCGGTAGGGTCCGCACGCGGAAGGGAAGGCGAGGGTGAACGGGGGTGTTGAGCCGCTTGCGTGAAAGCGGAGCATGGCGACGCCCGGCGTATCGTCTTTATTGGACGACCTTCACGCTCTCCTCGGTCGGCTCCACGATGGCGGCGTACGCTCTACCGATGGTCGTGGTCGTCACTTTGCATGGAGGCCCCCAGGACACAGCGCGCCTCGCCGTCGCCCAGTCCTTCGGGGCGCTCCTCGGTGCCGTGGCCTCGGGCTTCACGGTGACGCCCCGAGGCAGCCGGCAGGTCATGATCGGTGCCGACATCGTCCGATCTCTTGTCCAGGGGGCTGTGCCGGTCCTCGATCTTGCCGGTGCGCTGATGCTCTGGCACCTGTACGCTGCAGCGTTCCTTGTCGCCCTATGCTCGTCGTTCTTCGGCACCGCTCAGGCCGTGGTGCTGCCACGAATCGTCGCAGAGGGCGAAATCGCTGATGCCAACGCCAAGCTGTGGCTCGGCATCGGTGCCTCCCTCGTGGCCGGTCCCCTTCTCGCCGGAGCATTGGCGGAACTGACAAGTCCCTCGGCGGTGATCGGCATCGACGGTCTCACGTACGTCGCCTCAGCGATGGCGATCCGGCGCCTTCGCGACAGTCGCCAAGCACAGGGCCTCCCCTCGCCGGGAGTTGCGCGACACGTTCTGCTCGGGTCTGTCGCCTGGTCCTGGCGCCAGCGGTCGGTCTCGGCACTGCTCGCCTGCAGGCTCGGGGTGGCTGCGTTTACGGGCATGGCGGGGACGGTGGCCATGTACTACCGGCTCGATGAGCTCGGGCTTTCGCCCGCCGTGGTCGGGCTTCTCGCCACGTTGACGAGCCCCGGGTTTCTGATCGGCCCCGTGGCGACCGGCGTGCTCGTCCGGCACTTGGGGCCGGGGCGGGTGGCGCTTGCCGGTGCGCTACTCCTGGGCCTCGGCTCCTTGGCCCTCCCGGCGGCCCGTGGCAGCTTTCTCGCTGTCTGCGCCATCCTCATGTTCGGTGGCATCCTCGCGGATATGGGTGCCTTGGCCTATCAGGCGATGGATCAAACGCTTCTACAGATCATCGTCCCCGTCGAGCGGAGGCCGCAGGTGGTCGCGTTCGGCAGCGTCCTGACACAGGTGGGTGGGATCGTCGGGCCCGTCATCGGTTTCATGCTCAGCCACTCATGGCCCGCTGTGACGATTCTCTGGATCAGTGGTGCGGGGTTGCTCCTCTCACCGATCCCCATGGCGTGGACGCCGCTCGTCCAAAGGATCCCTCCGGTAGCCGACGAGACACGCGTGCATTCGGAGACAGCCCCGCCTGGGGGTCCTGCCGCGCCAGGCGCAGGCGCGGACACCCTGTAGTCAGGGCGGACAGGCGCAGGGGCATGGAGTTGCGCACACGTCCAAGCCGCCGCCGCATAGTCTGACTCACGCGCGCAAATCCGCGCGCGTGAAGGAGGACGATGATGGACGGCGGCCTTCTGGCTCTCCTGCTCGCGGCGCTGGCGCGCGGCCTGTGGGCGCTCGCGGGCTACCTGCACAACCAGACGGCGTTCCCGAAGCCGCTCTCCAGCCGGGAGGAGGCGGAGTGCCTCCGGCGCATGGCCGCCGGCGACCGCGAAGCCCGGGCGAAGCTGATCGAGCACAACCTGCGCCTCGTCGCCCACATCGTGAAGAAGTTCGAAGGTTCGGGAGAGGATCCGGAGGACCTGATCTCCATCGGCACGGTGGGTCTCATCAAGGGCATCGAGACCTTCGACCCGTCAAAGGGCACGCGCCTCGCCACGTACGCGGCGCGATGCATCGAGAACGAGGTGCTGATGCACCTCCGGGCGGCGAGGAAGACGCGCGGGGAGATCTTCCTGCAGGATCCGATCGGCTCCGACCGCGAGGGCAATGAGATCACGCTGATGGATGTGCTGCGCGACAACGCGGAGCCGATTGCGGATGAAGTGGGCCGGCGCCTGGAGGCCAGCCGGCTGCGGGCGCTGTTCGACGTGCTGGAGGAGCGGGAACGCGTCGTGTTGGCGTTGCGCTACGGCCTCTATGGCGGTGAGGAGCTGACGCAGCAGGAGATCGCGCACCTGCTCGGCATCTCACGAAGCTACGTCAGCCGGATCGAAAAAAAGGCGATCCGTAAGCTGTCGACGGCGCTGCGTGAGTCCGATGGCGGCCGCTAGCCGGCGCCTGCGCGCGCCGCTGACTGACACATTCCGCGGCGCGCGGGTACAATCGTACCAACGAGGTGAAGTTCGTGGGGCGCGGCCTGCGGCCGGACCGCGTGGCGCGGTCGGTCTTCGACATCGATCTCGCGGCGCTGCGGCGCATGGGCATCACAGCCCTGTGCCTCGATCTCGACAACACGCTCGTGGGCTGGAACCGGCCGCCGGATGAGCGCATCCGCAGCTGGCTCGCCGCCGTGGCCGAGCTCGGATTCCGCGTGGCCATCGTCTCCAACAACAGCGCCGCGCGCGTGGCCGCGTTCTGCGATGAGCTCGGCCTGCACGGCGTGGCCGTGGCCCACAAACCCCGCCGTTCCGGCTTCCGCCGCGCGCTGGAGATCCTCGGCGCGGAACCGTCGCGGGCGGCCGTGATCGGCGACCAGATCTGGACCGACGTCTGGGGCGGTAACCGCGCCGGCTGCTTCACGGTGCTTGTACGCCCGCTGGAGCGGCGGGAGTTCCTAGGCACCCGGGTGGCGCGCGCCTTCGAGCGGTTGTGGCTGCTCCTTCTGCGGCGCATCGACCCCCCCGCCAGCATGAACCGTCCCCTGCCCACGGATCCCCGGTGAACGGACTCATCCCTCTCCATCCCGAGTCCGGCGAAGGGTGCCGATTTGCCGTGCTCGGCTGGCCGGTGGCGCACAGCCTTTCGCCGCGCTTGCACAACGCCGCCTTCCGCGCTGCGGGCAGCCCTCATACGTACGAGGCCGTGGCCGTCCCGCCCGGAGCGCTCTTCGCGTTCCTCGCGGAGGTGCGCTCAAGCCGCGGCGCATGGGGCGGCTTCAATGTCACCTTGCCGCACAAGACGGACGCCCGGCAGGCGGCGGAGGAGGCGCGGCCGGCGGCCGCCGCGCTGGGCGCGGCCAACGTGCTGGGACTGGCCCCGGACGGGCGGCTGGTGGCGGACAACACCGACGCCGCGGCGGCGCTGCACGTGCTGCGGGAACGGCGCGAGCCGCGCCGCGGGGAGGCGGCGCTGGTCCTCGGCGCCGGGGGTGCGGCGCGCGCCGCCGTGTGGGCCCTGGTCCACTGGGGAGCGGGGCGCGTCACGGTGGCCGCGCGCGATGTGTCGAAGGCTCGGGCTCTGCTGGAGGAGCTGCGCCCGGCGCTGGGGGCGGAGTGCCCGGAGCTGGAGGCGGCGGCGTGGCAGGGCGAGGCCGTGGCCCGCGCCGTGGCGGTGGCCAGGGTGATCGTTCACGCCACGCCCGTCGGCCTCGCCGACCCCGACGCCTCGCCGCTCACCGGCGACGCCTGGGCTGCCGCCCGCCCTGGCGGCCTCTGCTTCGACATGGTCTACAGCCCCCGGCGCACGCGCCTCCTGCGCCAGGCGGAGGCGGCCGGCTGGACGGCCGTGGACGGGCTCGAGATGCTCGTGCGCCAGGCGTCGCTTTCTTGGGAGCTGTGGTTCGGCGAGCCGGCGCCGGAGGCGGCCATGCGCGCCGCGTTGCGGGAGGCCTAGCCGCGCGGCGGAAAACTGCGGCCACGGCAAGGACTGCGCCGCATCCTGTCGAAACTGCGTCCTTTAACGACAGTGAATCCTGTTCACACCCGGTTCATGCGGGCGCACCCGCCGCCGGGACGAGCCACGCGCCGAGGTGACCGATGTGCTCCGCTACCTGACCGCCGGCGAATCCCACGGGGAGATGCTCGTCGGCATCCTTGAAGGCCTGCCCGCGGGCGTGCCCCTCTCCGCGGGCGACATCGACCCCTACCTGCAGCGCCGCCAGGGTGGCTACGGTCGCGGCGGCCGCATGAAGATCGAGCGCGACGAGGTCCGCCTCGTGGCCGGCGTGCGCGGCGGGGAGACGTTGGGGAGCCCCATCGCCTTCCTCATCCAGAACCGCGACTGGAAGAACTGGCAGGGCGTGATGAACCCGGAAGCCGAGGCGATCGACGCCGAACGGCGCGCCGCGCGCCGCGTGACATCGCCGCGGCCGGGCCACGCGGACCTGGCCGGCGGGCTCAAGTACGACCGTGCCGACCTGCGCGACGTCCTGGAGCGCGCGAGCGCCCGGGAGACGGCCATGCGTGTGGCCATCGGCGCCGCCTGCCTGAAGTTCCTCGCGGAGCTCGGCATCCGCGCCGCCGGCCACGTGGTGCGCATGGGCGCGGCGGCGGCCGACTCCGATCGGCTCGCCGCCTTGCCGCTCGAGGAGCTGGCCGCGCGCGCGGCCGCCTCGCCCGTGTACTGTGCGGATGAAGAGGCTTCGGAGCGCATGGTGGAGGCCGTCAAAGAGGCGGCGCGCCGCCACGACACCCTGGGTGGCGTCGTCGAGGTGCGCGTGGAGGGCCTGCCCGTGGGCCTCGGCAGCCACATCAGTGGGGCGCGGCGGCTGGACGCGCGCCTCGCGGAGGCGCTGATGGGCATCCAGGCGGTGAAAGGCGTGGAGATCGGCCTCGGCTTCGAGGCGGCGCGCCGCTTCGGCTCCGAGGTGCACGATCCCATCGTCTACGTGGGCCCGGCCCGCGCGCGGCGCAGCGGGGGCTACGTGCGCACGCGCAACGGCGCCGGCGGACTCGAGGGCGGGATGACGAACGGCGCGCCGCTCGTGGTGCGCGCGGCCATGAAGCCGCTCGCCACCCTCACGCACCCCCTTCCCAGCGTGGATGTCGAGACCAAGGCGCCGTCCGGCGCAGCCGTGGAGCGCACCGATGTGGCCGCCGTGCCCGCCCTCGCGGTCGTGGCGGAGGCGATGGTGGGCATCGTGCTGGCCGGCGCGGTGCTTGAGAAGTTCGGCGGGGACAGCCTGGGCGAGGTGCGGCGCAACCTGGAGGGCTATCTCCAGCAGATCGCCCGCCACCCGATGCGGCCGGAGGGCGGGTCCCGTTGACCCCGAATCTCGTGCTGGTGGGCCTGCCGGGCTGCGGGAAGAGCACATTGGGCCGCCTGGTGGCGTCGCGCTGCCGCCGGCGCTTCATCGACACCGACGCCGAGGTGGAGCGGCGCGCCGGCCGCCCCGTGGCGGAGATCTGGGCGGCTGAGGGGGAGCCGGCCTTTCGGGAGTGGGAGGCGCGCGTCGTCGCGTCGATCGTGCCGTGGGAGGGCGCTGTCGTGGCTACAGGCGGCGGCGTTCTCCTGCGGGAGGACAACCGGCGCCGCCTGCGGGAGGGCGGCTTCGTCGTCTGGCTGCGCGTGCCGCTGGCGGTGCTGGAACGGCGCACGGCGCGCTCCGCGGCGCGGCCGCTCCTCACGGGCGGCGACCGCCTGGACGTGCTGCGCGCCCTTGAAGCGCAGCGGGAACCGCTCTACCGCGAGGCGGCCGACGTGGTGCTCGACCTGGCGGACGCCCACCCGTCCGTCAACGCCGCCGCCATCGCAGCGCTTTGGGAGGAGGCGACAGCCCATGCCCCGCGGCTCGCCGGCGGCTGAAGCCACGTGCGTGCGTGTCGAGGGCGAGCGGCCGTATGAAGTCTGGATCGGCCGCGGGCTCCTCCGGGAGGCGGGCACGCGCCTGCGCGCCGTGGGTGGCACGCCGCGCGCGCTCATCGTCACCGTTCCCCCGGTGGCCCGGCACTGGCAGGAACCGCTCCGCGCAAGTCTTGCCGCCGCGGGCGTCGACGCCGCCTGGCACGTCGTGCCTGACGGCGAGGAGAGCAAGTCGCTCGAGCAGCTCGCCGGGATCTATCAAGCTGCGCTGACCGCGCGCCTCGACCGCGAATCGTGGATCGTGGCGCTCGGCGGGGGCGTGGTGGGGGATCTCGCCGGCTTCGCAGCCGCCACCTTCCTCCGCGGCGTGAGGTTCCTGCAGGTGCCGACGACGCTTCTTGCGCAGGTGGATGCGAGCGTCGGCGGTAAGACCGGTGTGAACCTGCCGGCCGGCAAGAACCTCGTGGGGGCGTTCCACTGGCCGAGCCTCGTGCTCGCCGACCTGGACACGCTCTCCACGCTGCCGGAGGGCGAGTTCCGCGCCGGGTTCGCCGAAGCGGTGAAACACGGGCTCCTTTCCGACGAAAACGATTACGGCTTCATCCGCCGCGCGGCGCCCCGCCTCCTGCGCCGCGAACCGGCGGCGCTCCAGCGCCTCGTGGCCGATTCGGTCCGCATCAAGGCGGCCGTGGTGGGGCGCGATCCACGCGAGGCCGGCGAGCGCCGGCGCCTGAACCTCGGCCACACCGTGGGCCACGCCATCGAGGCGGCGGCCGGGTACGGCCGCTGGCGGCACGGCGAGGCGGTGGCGGCCGGCCTCGCGGCTGAGGGCGCGCTGGCGCTGGCCGTGGGCACCGGCTGGACGGCCGAGCGGCAGAGGGAGCTCCTAGAGCTCTTGGAGACGCTCAGCTTGCCCACGCAGCTGCGCGGCCTGCGCGCGGACGAGCTTCTTGAGCGCATGCGCTACGACAAGAAGGCCATCGCGGGGGAGCTGCGCTGGATGCTGCCGGCGGCGCCGGGGCGGATCGTCGAGGTGACGGGCGTGCCGCGAGACGTCGTGCGCCGGGTGCTCGTGGAGCTCGGCGCCGAGGAAGGGGAGGACGGGCGATGATTCCCGTGCCGCCGGACGAAGGCCAGGAACTCGCGGCGTTCGCCGCCGCCGCCGCGCGCCTCGTGGCGGAGCTGCAGGCCGTCCGGCAGGACCTGGAGCGCGGCGCGGCCGAACTGCGGCGGCGCCGCACCCCGGAGGCGCTCGACGCCGCCGCGGCCCTCGCGGCGTACGCGGAGCGCCTGGGCACCCACCTGGAGTCCGTCGACGCCCAGCGCCGGGAGTGGGAGCGGCGCGCGGCGCGCGCCGGCCGGCGGCAGCGCACCGGCTTCAGCATCATCCGCGCGCAGGAGGAGGAACGGCGCCGGCTGGCGCGCGACATCCACGACGGGCCGGCCCAGCTGCTCGCGAACGTCGTCTTCCGCATCGAGGTGAGCCAGAAGCTCCTCTCCATCGACCGTGACCGCGCCCTCGCGGAGCTTGAGCAGCTGAAGACGCTTGTGCGCCATAGCCTCCAGGACGTGCGCAAGATCATCTTCGATCTGCGCCCCATGGCGCTCGACGACCTCGGCCTCATCCCCGCGCTGCGAGGGTATTTGAGCGCGTTCGGCGAACGGACGGGACTGGCCACCGACCTCGTCCTGCACGGCGCGGAGCGCCGCCTGCCGCCCGCCGTGGAGGTGGCCGCCTTCCGCATCGCGCAGGAGGCGCTGAGCAACGCCTGGAAACATGGAGACGCCGCGCGGGTGACCGTGACCGTGCGCTTCGAGCCGGGACAGCTGTCGGTGGCCGTGGAGGACGACGGCGCCGGCTTCCATGTGGAGGAGGCGCTGCAGCGCCAGGGCGGCTTCGGGCTCCTCAGCATGCGGGAGCGGGCCGGGCTCGTGGGCGGTTCCCTGGAGATCGTGAGCGCGCCGGGGGAGGGGACGACCGTCTTGGCCGTCATCCCCATCCCGGCGGACGGGGAGGGCTGGTCGTGACGCGGATTCGGGTGCTGGTGGCCGACGACCACCCGCTCTTCCGGCAGGGCCTGCGCCGCGCGCTGGAGCTCTCGGACCGGCTGCAGGTGGTGGGCGAGGCGCGCGACGGTCAGGAATGCCTGGAACAATTGCGGATCCTGCGGCCGGACGTGCTCCTGCTCGACCTCACCATGCCGCGCCTCAACGGCGTGGAGGTGGCCCGGCAGGCGAAGGCCGAGCAGCCGGGGCTGCGCATCCTCGTCCTCACCATGCACGACAACGAGGAGTACCTGGTGGAGGCCGTGCAGGCGGGCGTGGACGGCTACGTGGTGAAAGACGTGGAACCCGGGGAGCTGCAGCGCGCCATCCTGCGCGTGGCGGCCGGGGAGCGCTATCTCCAGCCCGATCTGGCGGCGAAGCTCATGACCGGCTTCCAGCGCCTGGCGAGGGAGGCGCAGCGCCGCCCGGCCGGCCCGCTGGACATCCTCAGCGACCGCGAATGGCAGATCCTGCAGCTCATGGTGGCCGGCAAGGCCAACAAGGAGATCGGCGACGCGCTCTTCATCAGCGAGAAGACGGTGAAGAACCACACGACGAACCTCTTTCGCAAGCTCGGCGTGCAAGGACGCGCGCAGGCGGTGGTCGAGGCCATCCGGCGCGGGTGGGTGCGTGTGGACGACAACCCGCCCAGCCGTTCGCCCTCCGCCTGACGCCGCGCGAGAGCCCTCCGGCTGCACGCGACGATCCGTCCAGCCGCGCCCGGGACGACGGTCCCGGGCGCGGCGCGCTTTCTTGGGGTCCCGCCGCCCGCAAGCTCGGGACCCGCGCCCGATGGGACGCTCCCCTCGCCCCCGGTAGGCTCAAGGCAAGCGGCTTGTCCGGCGCCGCGACCGCGAAACGCCTTGGCCGCGGTCGCGGGGTCGACGGAGGCGAAAGGGGGTGTGGCAGGATGGCGCTCTTCGTCCGGCTCTACAACTGGCTGCACCGCGAGGAAGGCCAGGGGATGGTGGAATACGGTCTGATCCTGGCGCTCATCGCGGTGGCGGTGATTGTGGCGCTGAGTGGCTTAGGGAGCAAGCTATATGACTTGTTTCAAGGAATTACCGGCAAGTTGAACACCCCGTAACGGTACAGAGCATGGACCCCAATCGCGGGCCGGAGGGGCCGCACGCCGGCCCGCCCGGCCCGCTCCGTTTTCGCGGCCCAGACCGATGGAGGTGGGAGCGGTGGCGCGGCGGGGTGAGCGCGCTCAGGCGACGGTCGAGCTGGCGCTGGTGCTGCCCGTGCTCCTTCTCCTCGTCCTCGGCATCGTGGAGTTCGGCCGGCTTTACAGCGACCAGCTGATCCTGCAGAACGCAGCGCGCGAGGGTGTGCGCGTGGCCGCCGTCGGCGGCAGCGACAGCCAGGTGCGGGACCGCGTCCTCGCCTCGGCACCGGGGCTCGACCCGAACGCGCTGGCGGTGACGGTCACGCGGGACACCGCATCGAAGCTCGTGACGGTCTCGCTGCAGTACCCGGTCACTTGGCTCAGCGGCTTCATGGCCGGCCTGGCCGGCGGCGGCACGATCACGCTGCGGGCCTCGGCCGCGATGTCGTACGCGTTCGGACCCTAGAGGCCACCATCGGAGGAGGGTGCGGCAAGGTGAAGGGACGGATGGGCGAGGAGCGCGGCGCCACCGTGGTCCTCGTGGCTCTCGGGATGGTGGCGCTGATGGGCATGGCGGCCCTGAGCCTCGATGTCGGTGAGCTCGTCCGAGTGCGCGCCCACTTGAGCGACGCGGCGATCGCCGCCGCGCTCTCGGCGGCGCGGGAACTCCCGGACAACCCAACTGCGGCCCGCCAGGTCGCCGTGGCGGTGGCTCACGCCAACGGCGCCGGCGATCCGGTCGACGTCGTCATCAGCTCTTCCCGCAGCGGCGGCCCGCTCGACCGCGTCACCGTGACGCTCCACGGCCACGCCGCCTTCCGCTTCGCCCCGGTCCTGGGGGAGACGGGGGCGGACGTCGCCCAGGGGGCGACGGCGCAGGCGGGAACGGTGGCCGGCCTGCGCGGCGCGGTGCCGCTCGGCGTGGAGAAGGGCACGTACCAGTACGGCCAGACCTACACGCTGAAGTCGGACGACCCGCTCGTGCCCGGCAACTTCGGCGCCCTCGCCCTAGGCGGCCGGGGTGCGGACAACTATCGCGACAACCTGCAACATGGGTACGCGGGCGTCCTCCAGACCGGCATGCAGGTCGAGACGGAGCCCGGCAACATGTCCGGACCCACGCAACAAGGCCTGCAGCCGCGCATCGACGCCGACCCGTCCGCCACCTGCGCGACCGTCCAACCGGGCTCGCCGCGCCTTCTCTATGTGCCGATCGTGGATTTCGCAGGCGCGCACGGGCGCAGCACCGTGCCCGTCGTCGGCTTCGCGGCCTTCTTTCTCAGCAGCACCCAGAAGGGTGAGGTCACCGGCTGCTTCCTGCGCCTTGTCACCGACGGCGACTGGGCGCCGCTCGATCCGGCGCAGGACTACGGCCTGCGCAGCGTGGCCCTGATCCAGTGATGCGGAGCGTGATGGCGTGAAACGCGCGGCGATCCTGAAATACCTCTTCCTCCCGACGCTCGTGGGCCTCCTCGCCACGTGGCTCGTCTACCAGTACGTCGCGCCGCGGGCGGACGCGGCCACGCTGAAGACGGTCGATGTCGTGGTGGCGCAGCAGGCGGTGCCGGCGCGCACGCCGCTCAGCCGCGCCATGCTGGCCCTCAAGCCCTTCCCGAAGGACTACCTGCCGCGGGGCGCCGTCACCTCCATCGACGCCGCCGTGGGCAAGGTGACGGTCGCGCCGCTGGCCCCTGGGGAGATCGTGCTCGCCGCGCACCTCGCGGGGGCGGAGAGCAAGGTCTCGTTGGCCTACCACGTGCCCAAGGGCCTGCGCGCCATCACCGTGCCCATCGACGAGGTGACGGGCGTGGCCGGCTTCGTCCAGCCGGGCGACCACGTGGACCTGATCGCCGTCTTCCCGGTCAAGGACGCGCAGCCGGGCGCGGTGGGCCGGGCGCTTTTGCTCGTCCAGGATGTGCCCGTGCTGGCCGTGGGGCAGCGGCAGGACGCGGCCGCGGACGCCTCCACGGGCAATCTCAACGGCTACACCAGCCTCACCCTGGCCGTGGCGCCGGCGGACGCGCTGCGCATCGCCCTGGCCGCGGGCGAGGCCAGCCTGCGCGCCGTGCTGCGGCCGGCGGCGGCGGAGCCGGCCGTGCGGACGGTGGTGGTGACGGATGCCGACCTCAACCCCTGAGCGCGGCCGCACGCGCGTGCTCATCGTGGACGACGCCGACCAGGTCCGCCAGACGATCCGCGCCATGCTGGAGCTCTACGACGCCTTCGAGGTCGTGGGCGAGGCGGCGGACGGCGAGGCGGCCATCGAGGCCGTGCAGGCGCTGAAGCCGGACGTGGTGCTGATGGACATCAACCTGCCGGCGCTGGACGGCATCAGCGCCACGGGGCGGATCGTGCGCGAGTCGGGCACGGCCGTGGTGATGATCTCCGTGGAGAACGGCCAGGAGTACTTCCGCCGCGCCATGAAGGCCGGGGCGCGGGACTTCCTCGTCAAGCCCTTCTCCTCCGATTCACTCGCGGAGGCGATCCGCCGTGCCGCGCGCGAGGCCCCGGCCGCCAGGGCGGATGCGCCGGCCGGCCGGGACGCGCCCGCCGGGCGGGTGGTCACCGTCTTCGGCGCGAAGGGCGGCGCCGGCGTGAGCACGGTGGCCGTGAACCTGGCGCTCGCGCTGGCGCGTGGCGCGGACCGCGTGGCGGCGGTGGACCTTGACCTCGAATTCGGCGGCCTCGAGGTGCTGCTCGATGTGACGCCGCTCGTGACGCTTGCGGACGCCTGCCGAGAGGGTGCCGTCGCCGACCCGGACCTCCTTGGGGCCGCGCTCACGCACGTGCCGGGCTTCCCCCTGTGGCTCCTGGCCGCGCCGAACGCGCCGCACCTCGCGGCGGTCGTCGACGGCGAGGCCCGCCCGGATCCCTCGCGCGCCTACGTGGCCGAGGCGCTGCACGCGCTTCGCCGCCGCTTCCGCTACGTGGTGGTGGACGCCGGCCGCGGCTTCCGGGAGGGGCACCTGCAGGCACTGGAGACGGCCGATGTGGTGCTCTTCGTGACCACGCCGGACGTGCCGGCGCTCGCCGCCTCCGCGCGTGCCCTGCGCGCCCTCGAGGCGCTGGGGGTGGGCGAGCGGCTCAAGCTCCTGCTCAACCGCGCGGACGAGGCCGTGGGTCTGAGCCTTGAGGACATCGCACGCGCCCTCGGCCGCGCCGTCGATTTCACCCTGCCGGTGGAGCGCGCGGCGGCACTGGCCGCCAACACCGGCCAGCCGCTCGCGGCGCGGCGCGGCCGCAGCCGTCTGGCGGAATCGATCTTCGACGTCGCCGGCGCCTTCCACACGGACGGCGGGCGCGACCGGCCCGCGGGCGGTTGGCGCCTCTTTGGGAGGGTGAGGTAAGTGCCGGGACTGTACGAACGTCTGCAGAAGACGGCGGGCGCCGCGGCTCCCGCGGGAAGCGCCCCCCGCACAGCGGGCGCGCCTTGGGCGCGGGAGCCGGAGGCGGCGCCGGAGCGTGAGGGGGGCGCCGCTCCGGGCACCGCCGCGCCCTGGAGCGGCGTCGACCCGGAACTCAAGGCGCGCGTGAAGCAGCGTCTGGCCGAGGAACTCGATGCCGAGACGCTGGAGCGCGCGCAGCGCGGCGACGACCGCCCGGTGAAGGAGGCGATCGCCGCCATCCTGCGCGCCGAGGGCGCCTCGCCATTGGAGCTCGGCCGCCTGACGGCCGCACTTTACGCGGAAGTGCTGGGCTTCGGCCCCATCCAGCCGCTCCTCGATGACCCCGATGTGAGCGAGATCATGATCAACGGGCCGCGCCATGTCTACGTGGAGCGGCACGGCCGGCTGCAGCGCGCGCCGGTCCGGTTCGAGGACGACGAGGCCGTGCTGCGGCTCATCGAGCGCATCGTGGCGCCGCTCGGACGGCGCATCGACGAGGCGAGCCCCATGGTGGACGCGCGCCTGCCGGACGGCTCGCGCGTCAACGCCATCATCCCGCCGCTCGCCATCGACGGCCCGGCCGTCACGATCCGCAAGTTCGCGCGCGACCCCTTCGGCATCGACGACCTCATCCGCTTCGGCACGCTCACGCCGGAGATGGCGGAGGTCCTGCGCGCCTGCGTGCAGGCGCGGCTCAACATCCTCGTCTCCGGCTCCACCGGCTCCGGCAAGACGACGACGCTCAACGTGCTCTCTTCCTTCATCCCGCCGGACGAGCGCATCGTCACCATCGAGGACGCGGCGGAGCTGCAGCTGCGCCAGGAGCACGTGGTGCGGCTGGAGACGCGGCCGCCGAACCTTGAGGGGCGCGGGGAGATCGCGATCCGCCAGCTCGTGCGGAACGCCCTGCGCATGCGGCCGGATCGCATCGTGGTGGGCGAGGTGCGCGGCGGCGAGGCGCTGGACATGCTCCAGGCGATGAACACGGGCCATGACGGCAGCCTGACGACCGTCCACGCCAACAGCCCCCGCGACGCGCTCTCGCGCCTTGAGACGATGGTGCTCATGGCCGGTATGGATCTCCCCGTGCGCGCCATCCGCGAGCAGATCGCTTCGGCCCTCGATCTCATCGTGCACCAGGCGCGGCTGCGGGACGGAACGCGGAAGATTCTCTACATCACGGAGGTCCAGGGTCTGGAGGGCGACGTCATCGTGCTGCAGGACGTGTTCCGGTACGTGCAGACGGGTGTGGAGGACGGCCGCGTGCGCGGCGACTTCCGCGCCACGGGCGTGCGCCCGCGGTTTTCGGAGCGCCTGGCGGCCGCCGGCATCGTGCAAAGCACCAGGACGAGGAAAACGGAGCGCCGGAGAGCATCAAAGCGCCGCGGATTCGCGAGCGAGTTCAGCCGTACCGCCGGCTGGCCTCCTGGCTGGCGAGTGCTTTCCTGCATGTAACGAAGACCTCGACCAGTACCCCGCCCGTCTCCCGGTAAATGTCGAGCGCCGTGGCGAGAAGATCGGAGTTCTTCCCAGTCCGCTCTCCGGGCGTCCCGGACGCGTCCAGGTAACGCTTCCGCCCCCCTGCACCCGGCCGCGGCGGCGAGCTTCTCGACGCGCCTCGGCGGCGTGAGCGAGGGGCCCTGGTCCTCGCTGAACCTCGGCCTGCACGTCGGCGACGAGGCCGCCGCCGTGCAGGAGAACCGGCGCCGCTGGCTTGAGGCCCTCGGCCGGCCGGCGCAGAGCGTGCTCTGGCTGCGCCAGGCCCACGGCGCGGAGGTGGCCGTGGCCGGCGGCGCGCACGGCCGGCCGGAGGCGCCGCCGGAGGCCGACGCCGCCGTGACGGCCGATGCGGGTGTCACCCTGGCGGTGCTCGTCGCCGATTGCGCTCCCGTCTATCTCGTCGACCCGGAGGCGCGCGTGGCGGCGCTCGCCCACGCCGGCTGGCGCGGCACGGCGGCGCGGATCGCGGCGCGCGCCGCGGGCGTGATGGCCGGGCGCTTCGGCGCGCGGCCGGAGCGCATGCGCGCGTGGATCGGGCCGCACATCCGGGAGTGCTGCTACGAGGTGGACGCGCCCGTCATCGACCGCTTCAGGGAGGCATTCGGCGCGGCCGCCGACGCCTTCCTGCGGCCGGCGCGGCCGGGGCACGCGCGGCTCAGCCTGGCCGGCGCCATCCGCCGGGCGCTGGCGGAGGCGGGCGTGCCGCCGGCGCACGTGGGGGAGAGTCCGGAGTGCACCGGTTGCCGGCTCGACCTCTTCTACTCCCACCGGAAGGAGGGGGGCCGCACGGGGCGGATGGCGGCGGCCCTCTGGCTGCGGTGAGCCTCGAGGCGCAGGCGGAGGCTGTGGCGCGCCGCTACGCGGCCATACGGGAGCGTATCGCGCGCGCGGCGCGGCGCGCGGGGCGGGACGCGGACGCGGTGCGCGTCGTGGCCGTCACGAAGTACGTGGGCGTGGACGGCGTGGCTGCGGCCCTGGCCGCCGGCCTGCGCGACTTCGGCGAGAACCGCGTGCAGGATGCACGCCCGAAGGTCGAGCGCTTCGGCCGGGAAGCGCGCTGGCACTTCATTGGACAACTCCAGACCAACAAGGTAAGATACCTGAAAGACCTGTATTTTTTGGTACATTCTGTCGACCGCCCACGGCTGGCGGAGGCGCTTTCGAACGCGGCCCCTCCGGGGCGGCCGCAGGCGGTGCTCCTCCAGGTCAATGTGGGCCGGGAGCCGCAAAAGGGCGGCGTGGCGCCGGAGGAGCTCTTCGACCTCCTCCGTTTCGCCGCCGGGTTGCCTGGAATCCGCGTGGAAGGCCTCATGGCCATCCCGCCGGCGGTGGCGGACCCGGAGGCGGCACGGCCGTATTTTCGAATGCTGCGGGAGCTGGCTGAACGCGCGCGGGAGGCCTCGGGCCTCCCCCTGCCCGAGCTCTCGATGGGCATGAGCGGGGATTTTGAAGTCGCTGTCGAAGAAGGGGCGACGATCGTCCGCATCGGGCGGGCGCTGTTCGTGGATCCGTGAACGTTCCGCCCGACGGGAGGGGGACCGGTATCGTGTCAGGCGTGTGGGATCGCGTGCTCACCTTCCTCGGCTTCGAGGAGGTCGTGGAGGAGGAGGCGGAGGAGACGGCGGAGCGCGCGGCCGTGAACACGGGAGCGGGCAGCGGCGCGCGCGCGCGGCGGCGAGAGGCGCTCGCCGCGGAGCCGGAGCGGCCGGCGCGCTACGGGGCGCTCGTGCCCATCCCCGGCGGGCGCGGCTCGCAGGCCGGCCGCGTGACCGTCTGGCACCCCTCGGCCTTCGAGGAGGTGCAGACGCTCGTGGACCGTCTTCGGGACGGCCACCAGATCGTCGTCAACCTGGAGGGCGTGGAGCGCCATCTGACGGGGCGCATCATCAACTTCCTCAGCGGGAGCGTCTACGCGCTGGGCGGTTCGATGTACCGCGTCTCGTCTCACGTGATCATGTTCCTGCCGGCGGGCGTGCAGGTGGAGACCGCGGGCGGCGAGGAGCCGGATTGGTGGTCGGAAGGCGAGCACGAGGAGTAAATGGCGCTCGTCGTCATCCAGACCGTCAACCTGTTCTTCTCGGTGCTCTACTTCGCCATCATCATCCGCGCCCTTTTGTCCTGGTTCCCGTCGTCCTCGCGATGGTACTGGGACCTCGTGCGCGTGCTGGACGCGATCACGGAACCGATCGTCGCGCCCATCCGCAGCCGCTTGCCCATGCCGATGGCGGCTGGCATCGACATCTCCCCCATCATCGCCCTCTTCCTCCTGCGGGTGGTCCAGAGTCTCGTCGTGAGCCTGCTCTACCGGATCCTGTGAACCCTATGCGGCGGTCCGTCGTCCAAAGCGGGGGGTGCGCGGCATGCTGACGCCGCTCGACATTCACAACAAGGACTTCAAACGGTCGCTGCGCGGCTACAACGAGGATGAGGTCGACGAGTTCCTCGACGAGGTCGTGCGCGACTTCGAAACGCTCATCAAGGAGAACGCGGCCCTCAAGGCGCAGGTGGAGGAGCTGCGGCAGAAGGTCGAGCAGTACCGGCAACTGGAGGATACGCTGCGCAACGCGCTGATCGTGGCCCAGGAGACGGCGGAGGAGGTCAAGGCGGCGGCGCGCAAGGAGGCGGACCTCATCATCCGGGAGGCGCAGGCGGAGGCGGAGCGGCGCCGCCAGGACGCGCAGGCGGCCGTGGACCAGGCGCGTGCGGCGCTCGCCGCCCTGGAGCGCCAGGCGCAGGAGTTCCGGGCCCGCATCCGCAGCCTTCTTGAGGGGCAGATCGAGGTGCTCAAGCGCGAGGAGAACTGGCGCCTCGATGGGCCGGCCGCGCGCGTGGGCGCGCCGGCGGGTGAGACGCCGGCGTGAGCCGCGGTCGGGGCGCCGATGACGAGCGCGTCGTCGTCGTGCCGCGCGCGCGCCTTTTCCCGGAGGCTTCCCCGGCGTTCCGCGGCGTCCTCACGGAGCGCGGCGCGGTGGAGGCGCTCTGGCGCGCCGTCGCCGAGCACTGGAGGACGCTCCCGCGCGCGCAGGCGGAAACGGACCCCGGCTGGAAGCAGATCATCCCGTACGTCGTCTTGAGGCGAGGCGGCGACGTCTTCGCCTACCGGCGGCTGCGCGGCTCCGGCGAGGCGCGCCTGCGCGGCCTCTGGTCCCTCGGCGTCGGCGGCCACATGAACGACAGCGGCGAGCGCCCGTTCGAGCGCCTCGTCCGCGTCAACCTGGAGCGTGAGCTTCAAGAGGAGGTGCGGCTGATGCGCGGCGGCGCGCCCCTCCCGGGCGACGCACTGCCGGAGCCGCGCCTCTGGGGTTTCATCAATGACGACGACAATCCGGTGGGCGCCGTGCACCTGGGCGCCCTGTACGTCCTCGAGCTGCCGCCCGCCACGGACGTGCGCGTGGCGGAGACCGACAAGCTGGAGGGCGGCTGGCGGCCGTTGCGCGCCCTTCTGGGGGCGAGCGAAGCTTTCGAGACGTGGTCGTCGCTGGCCATCGAAGTTCTCAGCCGGAGCCCGGCGCGCCCCGGCGGCGCGCCGGGCGCTCAGAGGTAGGCCAGGAACCAGTCCAGGTGCCGCCGCAACCGGTCGACGCGGTGGGAGGGCTTGCCCGTGCGCGTGAAGCCGTGGCTCTCGCCCGGGTAGCGCACAAAGGCGGAGGTCACGCCGCGGCACTGCAGCGCCGCGAACCACTGCTCGGCCTGTTCGATGGGGCAGCGCTGGTCGAACTCCCCATGCAGGATGAGGGTCGCCGCCTCGACCTGGTCGACGTACTTGAGCGGCGACTCGTTCCAGAGCGCCTCTGCGGCCGTCCACGGCGTCTTCGCGCCCTCAAGGCGCCCCTTCACAAAGCCGTAGTCCGAGGTGCCGAAGTCGCTCACGAGGTTCGAGATCGTGCCCTGCGTCACGGCGGCGCGAAAGCGGCGGTCGTGGCTCGTGATCCAGTTGGTCATGAACCCGCCGTAGGAGTTCCCCATGACGCCGAGGCGTTTCGGGTCGACGAACGGCAGACGGCAGGCGTGGTCGACGAGGGCCATGAGGTCGCGGAAGTCGTCCTCGCCCCAGTGGTAGTCCACCGCGCGCGTGAACGCCTCGCCGTATCCCTGGCTGCCCCTCGGGTTGCCGTAGACCACGGCGAAGCCGTGTGCGGCGAGGAGCTGGTTCTCGAACATCAGCGTGTAGCCCCACGTGCCGTGCGGACCGCCGTGGATGTTGAGGACGAGCGGCCGCCGCTCCCCCTGTGCGGCGCCCTTCGGCTTGAGGATCCAGCCTTCCACGGTCCAGCCGCCGGGACCGGTGGCCGTGAAGCGCTCCGGCTCCACGAGGCCCACTTCCGCGTAGAGATCGTCGTTCACGGCCGTGAGGCGACGCTCGCCGGCGACGCGCACGGACGCGGCGCCCGCCGCCTCGCCCGTGGCGGGACCTTCCGCCGCCAGCTCCACCACGTAGACGTCGCCGACGGACGTCGCCGTCTCGATGACGAGTGCCGCGCGACGGCCGTCGGCGCTCACGGAGAAGGACGGCACCACGCGCCGCCCGCCGGGACCGAGGCGCACGGGCGTGGAGGGGCCGCCGGCTCCGGCTGCCCAGAGCGGCTGCTCGCCGCCGTCTGTGGCGATGAAGAGCACGGTGTCGCCCGGGCCGAGGAGCGGCGGCAGTGACGGCGGCGTGCCGCGCTCGTAGCTGCGGACATGGTTGCCGATGGAGCGGTCGAAGCCGGGGGTGAGGTCCTCCGGCGCGCCGCCTGGGATGATGCGGTAGAGGTGCTCGTTCGTCGAGCCCTCCGCGTGCCCGTCGTGGCCGAAGAAGAGGATCGCGCCGCCGTCGCGCGTGAAGGCGGGGTGCCCGCACTGGCCGTCGAGTGCGGCCGCGCATGCCGGCTCGCCTCCGTCCGCGGGCGCCGTCCAGATCTCCGTCGTCCCCCAGCGCGCCGTGTCCCGCCGCGGCGGGTAGTGGCGCGTGAAGGCGAGGCGGCGGCCGTCCGGGGACCAAATGGGATCCGCATCATCAAAGCCGCGCCCTGTGGGGCCGGCCAGCTCCGGCCGCGGCAGCCGGCCGCCGTCGATGACGGTGAGCCTGGGGGCGGCGCCGGCCGGCGCGTCGATCTCAAGGACACAGACACGGCGCCGCTTGGGGCCGCGGAAGCCCTCGCCGTCGAGGCGGTAGAACGGTTCGGCGTAGACGCGCGCGGAGGCGGCATACTCCTCGGCCGGGCCGCGCCAGGGGTGGTCGGGCGGCAGCCCCTCATCGAGGACGGGCGCACTGAAGGCGATGCGGCGGCCGTCGGGGGACCAGGCGACCGGCCCGGCGCCCTCCGGCGCGCCCTCGACGGGGCGGGCGGGAGCGGCGGGGCGGCCGTCGCTGTCGAGGTCCAGTACGTAGAGCCGGTGGCGGCCCTCGCGGTCGGAGCGGAAGGCGAGACGGCGGCCGTCCGGGGACCAGCGCGGGGAGTCGTCGCGGCTGCGCCCGTCCGTCAGGTCCCAACTGCGGCCGCTCTCGACATCGACGGCCACGATGCGGGAGCGGTAGGCGTCCGCCTGGCGGTCCAGCTCCGTCAGCACGTAGGCCACCAGCGAGCCGTCCGGGGAGATCTGCGCATCCGAGACGAGGCGCAGGCGGAAAAGGTCTGAAGGCATCAGCGTGCGGGTCACGTCAGCGGCTCCCTCCGAGGTGGATAGCCAAATATTCGCCGGAAGCCGGCCGAATTCCCCGTGGAGTTGACGCGCCGGCGCAAAACCCCTAGAATCCATGGCAACTTCAGACACATCGCGACGATGGGGACAGTACGCCGCACCCCCGCGGCCCAGAGAGCCGGGGATCGGTGCAATCCCGGTGCTGCGGCGCGGCGGAAGATCACCCCGGAGCGGCGGCGCGAACGGAGCCGGCGGCGAGGCCGCCGCTCCCAGTAGACGCCGACGCGGCGCCGGCGTTAACGGCGCCAGAGAGCCCGGGGCGATGGGGCGGCAAACCGGCCCCCGGTCCGGGAACGAAGGTGGTACCGCGGAACGCCCTTCCGTCCTTTGGACGAAAGGGCGTTCTTCATTCATGACCGCGATCGATGAGGAGGGTGCCCCTTGGACTACCGCAAGACGGTTCTCCTGCCGCAGACCGACTTCCCCATGCGCGCGCGCCTGCCCGAGCGCGAGCCGGAGTTCCAGGCGCGTTGGGAGGCGATGCGGCTCTATGAGCGGCTGCGCGAGGCCCGCCGCGGCCGGCCGAAGTTCGTCCTGCACGACGGCCCGCCGTACGCGAGCGGTACGGCGCACATCGGCACCGCCATGAACAAGGTGCTGAAGGACGTCATCGTGCGCTCGCACACGATGAACGGCGAGGACGCGCCGTACGTTCCGGGTTGGGACACGCACGGCCTGCCGATCGAGCGGCGCGTGGTGGAGGAGTCGCGCCTGGACTGGCACGCGGCCGGGGCGCTGGCCGTGCGGGAGAAGTGCCGCGACTACGCCCTGCGCCACATCGACATCATGACGCGCCAGTTCCAGCGCCTCGGCGTACTCGGCGACTGGGACGGCGCCTACCGCACGCTCGACGGGGCCTTCGAGGCGGCCGAGGTGCGCGTCTTCGGGGAGATGGCGAAGCGCGGCATCATCTATAAGGGCCTGAAGCCCGTGTACTGGTGCCCGGAGTGCGAGACGGCGCTCGCGGAGGCGGAGATCGAGTACCGGGAGCGGGAGTCGCCCTCCATCTGGGCGGCGTTCGAGGTCGTCGACGGCCGCGGCCGGCTGCCGCAGGGCACCCGCCTGGCCGTCTGGACGACGACGCCCTGGACGATCCCCGGCAACCTCGCGATCGCCGTGCACCCGGACGTGGAGTATTGGCTCCTGGAGACGGCAGCGGGCCTCTTGGTCCTCGCGAAGGAGCGGGCGGAGGCGGCCCTGCGGGCGACGGGCCTCCTCGCCGGCGGGCACGGCGCCGCCGCCGAGGGGGCGGGCGCGGAGGAGACGCCGGCGCCCGGGGCGGCGCTGCAGCCCGTGCGCTCCTTTCTCGGCCGCGAGCTTGAGGGGGTGACCTACCGCCACCCGCTCTACGGGCGCGTCTCGCCGGTCGTTCTGGGGGAGCACGTCACGACGGACGACGGCACCGGGCTCGTGCACACGGCGCCCGGCCACGGCCACGAGGACTTCGAGGTGGGGCGGCGCTACGGTCTTGAGATCCTCGTCCCCGTCGACGCGCGCGGCCGCATGACGGAGGCGGCCGGCCCCTTCGCGGGCCTCGCCGTGCACGAGGCCAACGGGCGCATCCGCGAGGCCCTGCGCGAAGCCGGCGCGCTCCTCGCCGCCGGCACCATCCGCCACCAGTACGCGCACTGCTGGCGCTGCCACACGCCGGTCCTCTACCGCGCGACGGAGCAGTGGTTCGCGGACATCGACCGCATCCGCGAGGCGGCGATGGCGGCCGCCGGGGAGGTCGACTGGATCCCGCACTGGGGCGCGAGCCGCATGCGGGAGATGGTCGCCGGCCGCGGCGACTGGTGTCTCTCCCGGCAGCGCGTGTGGGGCGTGCCCATCCCGGTCTTCTACTGCCGCGCCTGCGGCGAGGCGCTGATCGACGACGCTTCCATCGAAGCCGTGGCGGCGCTCTTCGAGCGCGAGGGCTCCGACGCCTGGTGGCGTCGTGAGGCGGCGGAGATCCTGCCCCCCGGCACGCGCTGCCGCCGCTGCGGGGCCGCGGAGTTCCGCAAGGAGACCGACATCTTCGACGTCTGGTTCGATTCCGGCTGCACGCACGCCGCGGTGCTCGCGGTGCGGCCGGAGCTCACCTGGCCGGCCGACCTCTACCTTGAAGGGCACAACGACCAGTTCCGCGGCTGGTACCAGTCGTCGCTCCTCACCGCCGTCGCCACGCGCGGCCGTGCGCCCTACAAGCAGGTGCTGTCGCACGGCTTCGTCGTCGACGCCGAGGGCCGGCACATGCACAAGTCCTGGGGGAACGTCGTCGACCCGATCGACGTGGTCCATCGCTTCGGCGCCGACGTCTTCCGCATGTGGGTCGTGTCGACGGACTACACGGCCGACGTGCGCATCGGCGACGCGCTCCTCGAGCAGGTGGCCGAGGCCTACCGCAAGGTCCGCAACACCCTGCGCTTCCTCCTCGGGAACCTGAGCGGCTTCGACCCGCAACGGGATCTCATCGAGGCGGACGAGCTGCCCACCTTCGACCGCTGGGCGGTGCACCGTGCAGCGGAACTACAGGAGGCGGTGCGCGAGGCCTACCTGCGCTACGAGTTCCGCACGGTCTACAACCTCATTCACACGTTCTGCGTGAACGACCTCTCCTCGTTCTACCTGAACGCGCGCAAGGACGCGCTCTACACGCTGGCGCCGGAGGCGCCGGAGCGGCGCGCGGCGCGCGCCGCCCTCTGGTGGCTGGCGCGGGCCCTCGTGGCGTGGATCGCGCCCATCCTGCCGCACACGGCGGAAGAGGTGTGGGACCATCTGCCGAAGGCTCCCGGGGAGCCCGAAAGCGTCCACCTCACGGAGTGGCCGTCCCTGCCGCCCCGCGCCGAGCGCGCCGCCGCGCGCGTGGAGGCTCTCTTGAAGGTGCGCGACGAGGTCCTGCGCAAGCTGGAGGAGGCGCGCGCCGCGGGTGTGGTGCGCGAGACGGCGGAGGCGCGCGTGGAGCTGCGCGTGCCGGAGGCGGACGCGCGGCTTCTCCAGGAGTGGGGCGAGGCGGCGCTGGCGGAGGCGCTCGTGGTGGCGGAGGTGCGCGTGGAAGCGGATCCCGGGGGCGGGGTGGCGGTGGCGGTGACCCCGACCGGATACCCCAAGTGCGAGCGCTGCTGGCGGTACGTGGAGGACGTCGGCCGCTCGGAGGCGCACCCGGGCCTCTGCGGGCGCTGCGTGGACGTGCTGGCGGCGATGCGGGCGGGCTAGCCGCCCGCATCGCGCCCGCGGGGGAGGGTCAGAGCTCGTAGAGCTCTGAAAACTTGCGTGTGATGTAGTTCAAGTACGGCTCCGGGTCCAGGCCGCGGCCCGTGGCCCGCTGGAGCAGCTCCTCCGGCGTGAACTTGGCGCCGTGCGCGTGGACGTGCGTCCGCATCCACTCCAGGAGCGGCGAGGTATCGCCGCGCCGGATGCTCTCCGGGATGTCCGGGCGGTCCTGGCAGGCGCGCTCATAGAGCTGCAGGGAGATGACGTTCCCGAGGGTGTAGCCGGGGAAGCCGGCGAAGCCGCCGCGCGACCAGTGGATGTCCTGCAGGAGGCCGTGCAGGTCGTCCGGCGGCGTCACCCCGAGATAGGCTTCCATCTTGCGGTTCCACGCCTCCGGCAGGTCGTCGACGGGCAGGTCGCCGTCGAGCAGGTCCCTCTCCAGCTCATAGCGCACCATGATGTGCAGGTTGTAGGTCACCTCGTCCGCGTCGACGCGGATGAGGGAGGGCGTGGAGCGGTTGACGGCGCGGTACATCACCTCCACGGTGACGCCGCGCAGCTGCTCCGGGAAGAGGGCCCTGGCCTTCGGCAGGAAGAAGGACCAGAACTCTCGGGAGCGGCCGACGACGTTCTCCCAGAGGCGCGACTGCGATTCGTGCACGCCGCCCGAGGTGCCGCCGTAGAGCGGCGTGCGCGCGAAGCGGGCCGGGACGCCTTGGTCGTATAGGCCGTGGCCGCCCTCGTGCAACGAGGCGAAGAGCCCGCCTCCCAGGTGGTCGGCGAAGATGCGCGTGGTGAGGCGCGTGTCGCCGGGGCCGAAGCCGGTCGTGAAGGGGTGGACGGAGCGGTCCTGGCGGCCGGACGTGAAGTCGAAGCCGATGAGGCGCAGCGCTTCCAGCGTGAGCTCCCACTGGCGCGACTCATCGTAGCGCTGGTGGAGGATGGCGTCGGAGACGAGCTCCTGACGCTCGGCGATGCGTCGCACGAGCGGCACCAGCACCTCCTTGAGGCGGCCGAAGAGCCGATCCAGCTGCGCGACCGTCATGCCGGGCTCATGGCGTTGCAGGAGCGCGTCGTAACGGCAGGCGGCGCCGCAGGCCTCGGCGAGGGCGTCGGCCTCCTCCTTGCGCAGCTCCACGAGGCGGGCGAAGGCGTCGCGGAAGGGGCGGAAGCTTCTCGTGGCGCGCGCCTCCAGCCAGGCGTCGAAGCCCTGCGCGCCGGCGATGGACAGCGTCTCGACGAGCTTCGGCGAGAGGCTCGACTGCAGAGCGTAGCGGCGCTTCGTGACCCGGACGAGGCTGGCTTCGTCGGAGTCGTACGGAAGACCGGCGGCCCACTCCTCGACGGCGGCGAGGAGCCGTCCGGTCTCCTCCGACGTGAAGCGCTCGTGCGCGATGCGGCCGAGGGTGGCCGCCTGGCGGGAGCGCGTCGCCGAGCCGCGCGGCGGCATGTTCGTCTGGCGGTCCCACGAGAGCACGGCCGCGGCCCGTTGGAGGTCGTCGATCTCCCCCAGGTGTTCGAGGAGACGGGTGTAGGCTTGTTGAACGTCCATGCGTGCGCTCCTCCCGGTGGAAATCGCTTCGGGATTCGAAACAACCGTGAGAAAATCCTCTCGGACGGTGCATGGGAATCCTCGGGAGAGGTTTCAACCCGCATGAAGAGGTGAGCGATGTGGAGGCAGGCGGGCGGTCCGGCGGCGAGGCGCCGCAGGCGCGGGGCGGGGAGGGCGTGCGTCCGGTGGTGGAGTCCCGGCGTACCCTCTTGGCACACCCGCGGATGCGCGTGGACGAGGCGCTATTGCGCTTCCCCTCCGGGGCGACGCAACGTTACGTCTACCGGCCGCGAGGCAAGGACGTCGTCTCCGTGGTGGCGCTCACGGAGCGCGGCACGCTGCTCCTCGTCCGACAGTACCGCTTCCCGGTGGACGACTGGACGATCGAACTGCCGGCCGGCAGCGTGGAGCCGGGGGAGACGCCGGAAGAGGCGGCGGAGCGGGAGCTCCTTGAGGAGACGGGCCACCGCGCGAGCCACTGGGCGCGCCTCGGCACCGTGTGGCAGAGCCCGGCGGCGAGCGACCTGCGCCACCACTACTTCCTCGCGCGCGGCTGCCGGCCGCACGCGCCCGTGAAGGCGGACGAGCTGGAAGCCGTGGAGTGCGTGGAATGGACGGAGGAGGAGCTGCGCCGCGCGCTCGCCGGGGAGCGGCCGCTCTCGATGCAGGTGCACGCCGGGCTGGCGCTCTACTGGCTGAGGCTCGGGCGGCTGCGGTGAGCCTGCTCTTCGTCTTCGCAGACGGCGTGGGCTACGCGCCTTGCGGGCCGCGGAACCCGCTCTGGTCTCCCGGCCTGCCGCGTCTGGAAGCGCTCGCCGGATGGCGGCTCTGCGGCGCGGAGACGGAGTGGGGGCTTGTCCACCGGTCGGAGGACGGGCGCGCGGCCGTCGCGCTCTTGGACGCCACCCTCGGAGTGGACGGCCTCCCCCAGAGCGGCACCGGCCAGGCGGCGCTCTTCGGCGGCTTCAATGCGGCGAAGCTTGAGGGGCGGCACGTGCCGGCCTTCCCGACGCGCGCCATCCGCGAGGCTCTGGAGGGGCAGAACCTCTTCAAGGCCGTGCATGCGCGCGGCGGGCGCGCCGTCTTCCTCAACGCCTACCGCACGGCCTTCTTCGAAGGCGAGCGGCCGCGCCACGCCCGGCTCTCCTGCACGACGGCCGCCTATGCGGCGATCGGCCTGCCCTTCCGCACCGTCGACGACCTCAACGCCGGTCGCGCCGTGGCCTTCGACATCACGGGGGCGCGCCTCCGGGAGGTCGAGCCGCGCGCCGCGCTGCGCACGCCGGAGGAGGCCGGCGCCGTGGCGGCGCGCGTGGCGCTGGAGGAGGCGGAGCTCGCCGTCTTCGAGTACTTCCTCACCGACCGCGCCGGCCACCTGCAGGACGAGGCGCTGGCCGCGGAGACGCTGGACGCGCTCGACCGCTTCCTCGCCGGCGCCTGGGAGGTGCTCGCGCCGCGCGGCGGCCGTCTCTTCCTCACGAGCGACCACGGCAACCTCGAGGATCTCAGCGTGCGCACGCACACGCGGCGGCCGGTGCCGGCCGTGGCGCTCGGCCCCGGCGCGATCCAGGCGCTGGCGGGCGCGCGCGGCATCGAGGACGTCCCGCAGGCGCTTGTCGCATGGCTGGAGCACAGCGAGGCACACTGAGGCGCGGGGGATCCGCCCATGGAGGGACCGCGCACGAACGGCGCCTCGCCGCTTCTCCGGCGCCTCCTGGCGCGCATCGAGCGGCTGCTGATGGCGCTGGAGCGCGCCGAGATCGCCGACTACGTGGCGCTCTACGAGCACCCCAAGCGCCTTCTCTGGTACAACTTCATGGCCGGCGTGGCGCGCGGCGTGGGGACGGCCGTGGGCTTCACGCTGCTCGGGGCGCTCATCATCCAGACGCTGCGCTGGTTCAACGTGCTCAACCTGCCCGTGGTGGGCAAGTTCATCGCGGAGGTCGTGAAGATCGTCAACCGTGAACTTGGGTATCACTAAGGGCACGAAGGAGGACGGCCGATGGATGCCCAGGTTCGCGCGTACTTCCGCCGCCTTCTCTTGGAGCGGGCGGACGAGTTCCGCCGGCGGCGCCGCTCCCTGGAGGAGGGCGGCTTCGCCGGCTCGCTGGGCGAGTCGCTCGGGGAGCTGTCCACGTACGACAACCACCCGGCCGACATCGGCGGCGAGCTCCAGTTCCGCTCCCAGGACCTGGCCTTCCGGGCCGAGGCCGACGGCGCCCTGGAGCGTGTGCAGGCGGCCCTCGCGCGGCTCGACGACGGCACGTACGGACTGTGCCTGAGGTGCGGCCGCGGCATCGACCGCGACCGCCTGGAGGCGCTTCCGGAAGCGGAGCTCTGCCTTGCGTGCCAGCAGCGCGCGGAGGCGGAGGCGTCGCTGGCCGCGAGGGCGGGCGGCCGCGGCGGTCGCCCCGTGGAGGAGGCGGCGCTGTCTCCGCCCTTCGGCCGCACGTTCACCGACGGCACGGACAACGCAGCCTATGACGGCGAGGATGCGTGGCAGGACGCGGCCCGCCACGGCACGTCGGAGACGCCGAGCGACGTCCAACCTCAGGAGCCGCGGCCCATGGAATACCCGGACGTATACGAGGACGCGGAGGAACCGGTCGGTGTGGCGCAGGCGGTGGAGATGGCGCCGATGCGCGACGCCGCGTACGAGTGGGTGGAGGCGGGCGCCCCCCTGGAGGAGGACGGCGAGGGGCGATTGCTCGCGTACGTCGAGGATCTGGACCGGGAGGAGCTGGACGACGTCGCCGGACCCGGCGGGCGGCGCGCGGACGAGGACGCGCCTCCGCCGACGGTCTGAAGCGGCTGCGCTCCACCTGCTGCGCGGACGCCGCCCCGCCGCGGCTCTGCTATGATTAGCGTCGGTGACCATCGGGCGGTCCCTTTGGGACCGCGGGCGGAGGCGCGACGTTGCGGAGCGCGGTGTGGCGGGCGGCGGCCGCGGCCGTCGTCGCGTTCGGGCTCGACTTTGCCAGCAAGCGGATCGTGGAGCGGGCGCTGCGCCCGGGGGAGACGGTGCCGCTCCTGCCGGGCGTCTTCGACCTGACCTTCGTCCGCAACTCCGGTGCCGCCTTCAGCCTGCTGCAAGGGCACGCCGCACTGCTCGTCGTCGTCACCTTCGCCGTCTTCGCGCTTTTCGCCGCCTACTGGAAAGAGCTCGCCGCTCTGGGCGGCGCGGCCCAGGCCGGCGCCGGGCTCGTCCTGGGAGGCGCGATGGGCAATCTCGTCGACCGCCTTCGTTACGGGGAAGTCATCGACTTCCTCCACCTGCACCACTGGCCCGTCTTCAACGTCGCGGACACCTGCGTGGTGACCGGCGGGCTGCTCGTGGCCTGGGCCGTCTATCGCGGCCCGGCCGCCGGGGAGGGACGCCATGAGACCTGAGGAGATGGCTCCGGAAGAGGAGACGGCTCCGGAAGAGGAGGGCGACCGCCCGCGCGAGCGCGTGTTCGAGTACGTCGTCGCTCCGGAGGAGGAGGGGATGCGGCTCGACCGCTTCCTCGCCATCCACAACGAGCTCGACGCCAGCCGCGCCACCGTGCAGGACTGGATCACGGAAGGGCGCGTGCTGCTCAACGGCTATGAGGGCCACCGTTCCGACAAGCTGCGCGCCGGTGACGTCGTCCGGCTCACGGCACCGGAGCCCGAGCCGGTGTCGCTCCCGGCCCAGGACATCCCGCTCGACATCGTCTACGAGGATCACGACATCATCGTCGTCAACAAGCAGCGCGGCCTCGTCGTGCACCCGGCCGCGGGCAACCCGTCGGGCACGCTGGTCAATGCGCTCTTGGCGCACTGCAAGGACCTCTCCGGCATCAACGGCGTGCTCCGGCCGGGCATCGTGCACCGCATCGACAAGGACACGACCGGGCTCCTTGTGGTGGCGAAGACGGACCGCGCGCACGCGCACCTGGCGCGGCAGATCCGCATGCACCTCGTGCAGCGCACCTACCTCGCGCTCATCAAGGGTATCCCGCTGGCGGACGAGGGCACCATCGAGGCGGCCATCGGCCGCGACCCCTCGGACCGCAAGCGCATGGCCGTGCGGCCGGGGGTGGGTAAGCCCTCGATCACGCGCTTCCAGGTCCTTGAGAAGTTCGACGGGTACAGCCTGGTCCAGTGCCGCCTCGAGACGGGCCGCACGCACCAGATCCGCGTGCACATGGCGTACATGGGCCATCCCATCGTGGGCGATCCGGTCTACGCGCCGGCCGCGCTGCGCCCGGGCGGGAAGGAGTCGCTGGGGCTGGGCGGCCAGGCGTTGCACGCCCACCGCCTGCGCCTGCGCCACCCGCGCAACAACGAGGAGATGGAATTCACGGCGCCGCTTCCGGAGGATTTCCAACGGGCGCTCGACGAACTCCGCGAGAGAAGCGCCCAGGCCGGTCGCGTGCGGAGGTGAGACGCTTGCCGGGGATGACGCTCACCGTGCTCGGCTGCCAGGGGCCCTATCCCGGGCCCGGCGGGGCGACGGCCGGATACCTCGTGGAGGCGGGGGGTTTCCGGCTCCTCTTGGACTGCGGCAGCGGGGTGCTCTCGCAGCTCGGGCGCCACTGCCCGCCGGAGGCGCTCGACGCCGTGGTCTTGAGCCACCTGCACCACGACCACATCGCGGACATGGGCGTGCTCGGCTACGCGCTGCAGACAGAGTCCAGCCTGGGGCGGCGCAGTGGGCCGCTGCCGGTCTACGCCACGCGGGAGCCGGCGGAGGTCTTTGAGCGCCTGCGGTATCGCGATGTCTTCGCCGTGCACCCGCTCAACCCGGCCTCGCCGCCGGAAGAGCTCGTGATCGGCCCTTTCCGCGCCCGGTTCGCGCCGACCGTCCACGCCCTGCCCTGCCTGGCCGTGCGCCTGGAGTGCGGCGGCCGCGCGCTCGCGTACTCCGCGGACACCGGCTGGACGGAGGCGGTGCCGGAGCTGGCGCGGGGCGCGCACGTCTTCATCTGCGAGGCCTCATTC
The DNA here is from genome assembly GCA_014896375.1 of Bacillota bacterium. Lineage (GTDB taxonomy): Bacteria > Bacillota > Sulfobacillia > RBS10-35 > Bu92 > Bu92. Next base: position 29,090 of record JADBKN010000007.1, read on the forward strand.
ATGGAGCCCGAGGAGCCGGGGAAGGGACCCGGCCACCTCACGGGCCGGCAGGCGGGGGAGATGGCGCGCCGGGCGGGCGTGGAAAGGCTCCTCCTCACGCACCTCTACCCGCGTTTCGATCCGGATGCCCTTGTAGCGCAGGCGCGCGAGGTCTTCCCGGCAGCGGAGGCGTGCGTTCCGGGCGTGCTCTATGAGGTTTGACGGCGGCGGCCGGATGTCCGGCGGGGCGGTGAGGGTGTGAGGGACGGGACGGCGCAGGCGGCGGTGGAGCTCGTGCGGCGCGCGCCGGCGATCCCCTTCTACCTCGTCCTCATGTACGCCCTGCCCTCGTTGGCCACTTGGGTGGCGGCGCGTCTTCTGCTCCTCGCCGGGGAGCGCGATGCGGCCCGCCTCCTGCCCATCGGCCTTCTCGTCCTCGCGGCGGCGCCCGCCTACGCGAGCGGCCTCATGACGCTCTTCCGTGCGGCCGTGCGCGGGGAGCCGGTGGCGCGGGAGACGTTTCTGCTCGGCGCCGGGACGTATTACGGGCGCGTCATCGGCGGGGCCGGGCTGCAGTTCCTCGTCACGCTCTTCCTCAGCGCGCCGCTCGTCGCGCTTTTGGCGGGAGGCCCCGGGCGCCTGTCCATAGAGACGGGCGCGCCCCTCCCCGTGTGGGGGTTCGACCTGTGGCGGCAGGTGGCCGTGAGACCGGAGTTCGCCATCCTCGCGCTCGGCATGCTGGCCGTGCAGTGGGGCGCGCTCTACTGGGCGCCGGCCGTGGCGCTCGGCGACCTCACGGCCACGGCCGGGTTGGCGGCTGCCGTGCGCGCGGCCGCGCGCCGCTGGCCGGGGACGCTCGTCCTGGTGATTCTCAACGGCGCTGTCACCAGCGTTCTCACGGCCCTCGTGACGGCGCTCGGCGGGGCGCCATCTACCGGGCTGGTCCCGGCGTCCGGGGCGCTGTGGGACGTGGCGTCGGCGGAGGCACTCTGGGGGGTGGTGCTCAGTGCGGCCCTCCAGGGCGCGTGGCAGTCGTTCTTCCGCGCCTTCGTCTGGATCTCATATGCGGTGCGGGAGGAGAGGGCGGCGGACGGGGCGGAGACCGGCGCGGCCTAGGGTGCAGGGGACGCGGGGCGCGCGGGGCGCGGCCTAGGGTGCGGGACGCGGCCTAGGGCGCGACTTAAGTGCGCCTGCGCATTTATGACAGAACGTAATGGCGGATTATGTCACATCGAGCTAAGGATAAGTGCGATTACGCCGCTAACGAGCGTGGTATCGCCGGATGGCGGGGTGATAGGGTCGAAAAGTGCCTTACGAGGACCTCGCCGAGTAGCGGCAGAACGTTTCGGACGCTACTGCCGGATCGGCCGCTTCGCCGAAATGCGCGAAGGAATTCCGGTGATCGGCCCGTCGGCTGCGGGGCTGCGGGGGCTGTGGGGCTAAGGGGCATGCGGTGCCGGCACGCGGCCGGGCTCTAGACCGATAAGTGTGTGGTGAACACGAGCGTAGCCAATGGCGGAAGCCCAAGGAGCATATTCGGACATCGATGTCAGGGTCTCCGGCCGGTCATCGATCGGCTGCTGTCGCGCGACGGGTCCGCTGCTGTGACGCGTACGCGATCATGGCCTCGCCGGTGAAATAGGGCAAATTTCTTTGCCTATTTTGCCGAGACACCGTGTGAGCGAGTAGATAAGCCAAAAAGGTTGGCCTATCAGTTGACATAACGATGATTTTGGGGTGTAGGGCGGGAAATAGGCCAAAGAATTTGGCTTATCAGAGGCTGGATCCGCCGTCTCATCGAAATAGGCGAAGAATTTTCGGTTATCGGCCCGTCGGCTGCGGGGGCTGCGGGGCTAAGGGGTATCCGGTGCCGGCCGGCGGGCGCAGAGCCCCGACGGCCGCAGAGCCCCGCAGCCCACGCGGCGGGCAGAACCCGGCGACCCGCCGGAGGCGTGCCAGTCCCGGCACCCGGCGGAGGCGAGCCGGGCCCGGCGCGCCTCGGAGCTCGAAAGGCGCGGCAGCCGAGCCGCCGCCGTCCAGACGGCTCTCAGCACTTTCGACGTGTGCCGTGGAACGACGGGAGCGGCGGAGCAGATGGCCCTCTCGGTGTGTGGGTATCGCACTCAACCCTTGACGCTTCTGCCGCTCTCTTCTTTCACCACACACTGATCGGTCTAGAGCCACGCCGCCGTTGACAGCGCCCGAGAGGGCGCGTAGACTGTCCCTGAACCAAGCAGCCTTTAAGCGCGTCCGGCGAGACGGGCAAGGCGTCACACGGAGGGGCCGCCGTCAGGCGGCGCCCCGCAAGGCCTGAACTTCTTGCCGGCCCGGCAGGAAGTTTTTTTCATGCCCGGCAGAGGGCCAGACTAGCGTGGGGGGTTCGGGCGCATGGCTCTGGTGGAGAAGGCGGAGATCATGGACAAGAGCGCCATCGAGCGCTCGCTGCGGCGCATGGCGCACGAGATCATCGAGCGGAACGAGGATCTCTCCCAGGTGGTGCTCGTCGGCATCCGGCGGCGCGGGGTGCCGCTCGCGCAGCGGCTGGCGCGGTACATCGCGGAGTTCGAGGGGGTCGAGGTGCCGGTCGGCGTGCTCGACATCACGCTCTACCGTGACGACCTGACTCTCAAGAGCCCCGCCCCGGAGGTGCAGGGCAGCGACATCCCCGTCGACATCCAGGGACGCGCCGTGGTGCTGGTGGACGATGTGCTCTACACCGGCCGCACGGTGCGCGCCGCGCTCGACGCGCTCGTGGACATCGGCCGGCCGGCGCAGATCCAGCTGGCCGTGCTCATCGACCGCGGCCACCGGGAGCTGCCCATCCGCGCCGACTACGTGGGCAAGAACGTCCCCACCTCGCGGAGGGAAGTGATCGAATGCCGCCTTTCCGAGGTGGACGGCCGCGAGCAGGTCATGATCATGGAGCTGGTGTCCTGACGGTGGAGGCGCCCCTCGTGCACCCGGGAAGCCTCGTCGGTCTCGCCGGCCTCCCGGCCGGCGCCATCGAGCGCCTCCTCGACCGCGCGGAGGCGTGGCTCGCGGCCTGGGAGCGCGGCTCGCTTGCGCCTGTGCTCTTCGGGCGCAGCGTGGCGCTCTGGTTCGCCGAGCCCAGCACGCGCACGCGCGTCTCCTTCGAGCAGGCGGCGTCGCTCCTCGGCGCCCGCGCGATCGTCATCGGGGAGCGCGGCACGAGCCTGGAGAAGGGCGAGACGCTCGCCGACACGGCCGCCACGCTGCAGGCGACGGGTGTGGACGCCGTCGTGGTGCGCCACGCCGCCTCCGGCGTCCCGGAGCAGCTGGCGCACGCCGTGCGCATCCCCGTCCTCAACGCCGGCGACGGCACGCATGAGCATCCCACCCAGGGCCTTCTCGACGCCCTCACCGTGCGCTGCGCCTTCGGGCGCGTGGCGGGGCTGCGCGTGGCCATCGTGGGCGACGTGCTCCACAGCCGCGTGGCGCGCTCCACCACGTGGGCGCTCGCGGCGCTGGGCGCGCACGTCGTCCTCTGCGGGCCGCCCACGCTGGTGCCGGCCGCGCTGGCGCAGGCGCTGCCGGCCGAGGTCGAGCAGGACCTTCACCGCGCGCTCCAGGGGGCGGACGTCGTGATGGCCCTGCGGTTGCAGAAGGAGCGCATGGCGGCGGCCTACCTGCCCAGCGAGGAGGAGTACCGCGCGCTCTGGGGCATCACCGCGGAGCGTCTGCAGTGGGCGCGGCCGCACGCGCTCTTCCTCCACCCGGGGCCCTCCAACCGCGGTGTCGAGGTGGAGAGCGACGTGCACGACGGGCCGCGCTCCCTTGTGCGGCAGCAGGTGCGCCACGGCGTGGCCGTGCGCATGGCGGTCCTGGAGCGCGCGCTGGGAGAGGGGGCGGCGGCGTGGCCCTCCTGATCCGCGGCGGCCGGCTGGTCGACCCGGCCACCGGCCGCGACGGCCGCTTCGATGTGTGGGTGGAGGACGGCCGCGTGGCGGCCGTGGCGCCCGACCTCGCTGCGCGGCTGCCGGCCGAGGGCGGGAGCGTGGAGGTGTTCGAGGCCGCCGGATGCGTCGTCACGCCGGGGCTGATCGACGTGCACACCCACCTGCGCGTCCCCGGCCAGGCGCACAAGGAGACGCTGGCCACCGGCACGGCGGCTGCGGCCGCGGGCGGCTTCACGCAGGTGGTGACGTTCCCCAACACGCGCCCGGTGATCGACAGCCCCTGGCTGGTGGAGGCCGTGCTCGCGCGGGCACGAGAGGAGGCGCGGGTGCGCGTGCACGTGGCCGGCGCGCTGACGCGCGGCCAGGAGGGCCGCGAGCTGGCGCCGCTCGCCGCCATGGCGCGCGCGGGCGCTGTGGCCTTTACGGACGACGGCCGCCCCGTCGCCGACGCCGGCGTCTTCCGCCGCGCCCTGGAGTACGCGCGCGCCGTGGGCCTGCCGGTCCTCGACCATGCCGAGGATCCCGGGCTCTCCGGCGCCGGAGTGGTGCACGAGGGTCCGGTGGCGCTGGCCCTGGGGCTTCCCGGCATCCCCGCGCTGAGCGAGGCGGCGGCCGTCGCGCGCGACGTGGCGCTCTCGGCGCTCACCGGCGCGCGGCTGCACGTCCTGCACCTCTCGACGGCCGGCGCCGTGGAGGCGGTGCGCCGCGCCAAGGAGGCGGGCGCGCCGGTGACGGCGGAGGTGACACCGCACCACCTGGCGTTCACGGTGGCGGAGGTGGAGCGCCTGCGCTACGATGCGTCCACCAAGGTGAACCCTCCCCTGCGCGACGAGGCCGACCGCCAAGCGCTGATCGAAGGGCTGCGCAGCGGCGTGATCGACCTCATCGCCACGGACCACGCGCCGCACAGCCCCGACGAGAAGTCCCTTCCCTACGTGGACGCGCCCTTCGGCATCAGCGGCCTGGAGACGGCCTTCCCTCTGGCGTACGCCGTCCTCGTGCAAGGCGGCGTCCTGACGCTCGCGGAGCTCGTGCGGCGCTTCACCGTGGAGCCGGCGCGCGCGCTGGGGCTGCCCGGCGGGCGCCTCGCGGAAGGCGACCCGGCCGACATCGCGATCTTCGACCTCGACGCGGAGTGGGTCGTCGACCCCTCCGCCTTACGTTCCAAGGGCAAGCACACGCCCGCCGCCGGGCGCCGGCTGCGCGGCCGCTGCGCGGCCACGTTCGTCGGCGGGCGGCGGGTCTGGGGGGATCGGCCGTGACGGAGCTGCGCGGGCGCGGGGTGCTGGTGCTGGAAGACGGCCGCTCGTTTGAGGGTGAGCTCTTCGGCGGCGGCGCCCTGCCGCTCTTCGGGGAGGTCGTCTTCACCACCGGCATGGCGGGCTATCAGGAGATCCTCACCGATCCCAGCTACGCCGGCCAGATGGTGACGATGGCCTATCCGCTGATCGGCAACACCGGGGTCAACGAGGAGGACGAGGAATCGCACCGCCCCTGGGTGGCGGCGCTTCTCGTGCGGGAGCGGCAGGACGCGCCCAGCCACTGGCAGGCGCGCGAGCGCCTGCACGAGTACATGGCCCGCCACGGCGTGCCCGGCCTCTCGGGCTTCGACACGCGCGCGCTGGTGCGCCACATCCGCGAGCGCGGCACGATGCGCGGGGTGCTCGTGCCGGCCGCGGCCGCGGTGGACGAGGCGGCACGCTCCGGGTGGGCCCGGCGGGCGGCGGCCTGGCGCATGCCGGACGTGGTGGCGCTGACCACGTGCGCGGAACCCTACGAGCTTCCGCCGGAGGGCGCCGCGGCGCAGGAGGGCGGCCCCGCCGGCGCTGGCGCCGAGGGCGGCCGCACGCCGGGCCGGGCGGCGGCGCCGCGCGTGACCGTCGTCGACTTCGGCGCGAAGGGCAACATCGTGCGGGAGCTGCGCCGGCGCGGCTGCCGCGTGCGCGTGGTGCCGGCCCACACTCCCGCGGAGGAGATCCTCGCCTGGCGGCCCGACGGCGTCGTGCTCTCCAACGGCCCCGGCGATCCCGCGGAGGTCACCTACGGCGTGGAGACGGCGCGGCGCCTGGCCGGCCGCGTGCCCGTCTTCGGCATCTGCCTGGGCCAACAACTCCTCGCCCTGGCCTTCGGCGCGCGCACGGAGAAGCTCAAGTTCGGCCACCGCGGCGTCAATCACCCGGTGCGCGACGAAACGCGCGACGAGGTCTACATCACCACGCACAACCACGGTTACGCGGTGGTGGAGGAGAGCCTGCCGGAGGAGTTCGTCGTCACGCACCGCCACCTGCACGACGGCTGCGTGGAGGGCATCGCGCACCGGCGCCTGCCCGTGTGGGCGGTGCAGTTCCATCCGGAGGCGGCGCCGGGCCCGCGCGAGGCCTCGCGCCTCTTCGACGACTTCATATCGCGCGTGCGCGCGGAGGCCGAGCGCAGGGAGCGGGGCGCGGCCGCGCCGGCGGAAGAGGGGGTGACGCGCCCGTGAGCCCGCGGCTCAGCGATCTTCGGAAGGTCATGGTCATCGGCTCGGGGCCCATCATCATCGGCCAGGCGGCGGAGTTCGACTACGCCGGCACCCAGGCCTGCCAGGCGCTCCGCGAGGAGGGCCTCGAGGTGGTGCTGCTCAACTCCAACCCCGCGACGATCATGACGGACGTGCAGATGGCGGACCGCGTCTACATCGAGCCGCTCACGCCGGAGGTGGCGGAGGCGATCATCGCGAGGGAGCGCCCGGAGGGGCTCGTGGCCACGCTGGGCGGCCAGGCGGGGCTGAACCTGGCGATGAAGCTCGTCGACGGCGGCATTCTTGAGAAGTACGGCGTGCGCCTCCTCGGCACGCCCGCGGAGGCCATCCGCCAGGCGGAGGACCGCGAGCTCTTCAAGAAGGCGATGCAGCGCATCGGCCAGCCGGTGCCGGACAGCGCCGTCTGCCGCTCGGTCGAGGAGGCGCTGCGCTTCGCCCGGGAGGTGGGCCTGCCGCTCATCGTGCGCCCGGCCTACACCCTGGGCGGCACCGGCGGAGGCGTGGCGCGCAGCGAGGAGGAGCTCGAGGCGGTCTGCCGGCGAGGGCTGCGCGCCAGCCCGATCGGCGAGGTTCTGGTGGAGCGCAGCCTCTTGGGGTGGAAGGAGATCGAGTACGAGGTGATGCGCGACGGATCCGGGGCGATGGTCGCCATCTGCCCCATGGAGAACCTCGACCCCGTGGGCGTGCACACGGGGGACAGCATCGTCGTCGCGCCCACCCAGACGCTCACCGACCGCGAGCTGCAGATGCTGCGCACGGCTGCCTTTGAGATCATCGCCGCGCTCGGCATCGAAGGCGGCTGCAACGTGCAGTTCGCGCTGGACCCGCAGAGCCGGCGCTACCACGTGATCGAGGTCAACCCGCGCGTCAGCCGCTCCAGCGCCCTCGCCTCCAAGGCCACCGGCTACCCGATCGCGCGGGTGGCGGCGAAGATCGCCGCGGGCCTCCGCCTGGACGAGATCCCGAACCCCGTGACGGGCACCACACGCGCCTTCTTTGAGCCGACGCTGGACTACGTGGTCGTCAAGATGCCGCGCTGGCCCTTCGACAAGTTCGGCTCTGCGGACCGCGGCCTCTCCACGCAGATGAAGGCCACGGGTGAGGTGATGGCCATCGAGCGCACGCTGGAGGCGGCGCTCCTCAAGGCCGTGCGCTCCCTGGACATCGGTCTCGACGGCCTCGACCTGCCGGAGGTGCGCGGCTGGACGGATGCGGAGATCGAGGAGGCGCTGCGGCGCGCGGACGACCGCCGCCTCTTCGTCGTGGCGGAGGCGCTGCGCCGCGGCTTCGGCGTGGAGCGCGTGGCGCGCTCCACGGGCATCGACCGCTACTTCGTGCGGAAGATCGAGAACGTGCTGCGCATGGAGCGGCGCCTCGCCCTCGCGGGCGGTCCGCAGGCGGCGGCCACGCCCGCGGGCGCGGCGGCGCTGGGGCTCGAGCGGCGCGCCGCGGGCGGGGAAGCCGCGGCGGACGCGCCGGGGGCGGCGGAGGCGGTGGAGGCGGCGGAGGCGGCGGCGCGGGCCGGAGCCGGCGATGCGCGCGCGCCCGCGGGGGCGGAGGCCGCCGCCGCCCCGCGCCCCCTCCCGCCCGAACTCTGGCGCGAGGCCAAGGTCACCGGCCTCAGCGACGCGCGCATCGCCGCCATCCTCGGCCTCGACCCCCTGGAGGTGCGCCGCCGGCGCGCGGAGGCGGGCGTGCGGCCGGTGTACAAGATGGTCGACACCTGCGCCGCGGAGTTCGAGGCGCGCACGCCGTACTTCTACAGCACCTACGAGGAGGAGGACGAGGCGCGCGCCGGCCGCGGGCGGGCCGTCGTCGTGCTCGGCTCCGGGCCCATCCGCATCGGCCAGGGCATCGAGTTCGACTACTGCTCCGTCCACGCCGTATGGGCCCTGCGGCGCATGGGATATGAGGCGGTGATCGTCAACAACAATCCTGAGACGGTGAGCACGGACTTCAACACCTCGGACCGGCTCTACTTCGAGCCCCTCGACGTCGAGGCCGTGCTCAACGTGGTGGAGCGGGAGCGGCCGCTGGGCGTGATCGCCCAGTTCGGCGGCCAGACGGCGATCAACCTGGCTGCGCCCCTCGCCGCCGCGGGCGTGCCCATCCTCGGCACGGCTGTGGAGGACATCGACCGGGCGGAGGACCGCGCGCAGTTCGACGCCCTCCTCGGCGAGCTCGGCCTGCCGCGGCCGCCGGGCGGCGCCGCCACCTCGCTCTCCCGTGCGCTCGCCGTGGCCGGCTGGATCGGCTATCCTGTGCTGGTGCGGCCCTCCTACGTGCTGGGCGGCCGCGCCATGCGGATCTGCCACGGGCCCGAGGAACTCACGGAATACATGAAGGAGGCGGTCACCGTCTCCCGCGCGCACCCGGTGCTCATCGACCGCTACCTGGGCGGCCTTGAGGTGGAGGTCGACGCCGTCTCCGACGGGGAGACGGTCGTCATCCCGGGCATCCTCGAGCACATCGAGCGCGCCGGCATCCACTCCGGGGACAGCATCGCCGTCTACCCGCCGCGCCAGTTGGACCCCGAGGTGCAAGAGGAGCTCGTCGAGGCGACGATCCGCCTGGCGCGCGCGCTCCGCTTGCGGGGGCTCATGAACGTGCAGTACGTGGTCCACAAGGGCCGCACCTACGTGCTGGAGGTCAACCCGCGCGCCAGCCGCACGGTGCCCATCCTCACGAAGGTCACCGGCGTGCCGATGGTGGAGCTGGCCACGCGCGCCATCATGGGGGAGAGCCTGCGCGCCCTCGGCTGGACGACGGGGCTCGTCCCGCCGCGAGGCCACTGGGCCGTCAAGGTGCCGGTCTTCTCCTTCGCGAAGCTCTCAGCGGTGGAGACCGGCCTGGGGCCGGAGATGAAGTCCACCGGCGAGGTCATGGGCCTTGCCGTGACATACGAGGATGCGCTGCAGCGCGGTTTCGTGGCGGCGGGGCTCGACGCCCCGCCGGAGGGCGGCCGCGTGCTCCTGACGATCGCCGACCGCGACAAGGACGAAGCGGTGCCGATCGCCCGGCGACTCGCGGTCCACGGCTACCGCCTCCTGGCCACGCCGGGGACAGCCGCGCGGCTGCGCCGGGAGGGGATGGAGGTCGAGACGGTGGAGAAGATCGGCGACGAGCACCCGAACGTGCTGGACGCCCTGCGCGGCGGCGCCGTGGACCTCGTCATCAACACGCTGACGTACGGGACGCGGCCGGAGCGCGACGGCTTCCGCATCCGTCGCGTGGCGGTGGAGATGGGCGTGCCCTGCCTCACCTCCCTCGACACGGCGCGCGCCTTCGTGGAGGGCATGCTGGGGCGCCGGTCGGGCCCCGTGGAGGTGCGCGCGCTGCAGGAATACGCGCCGGCCCTGCAGGGCGCCTCGGGAGGCGCGTCATGAGCCTGCCGCCGCCGGCCGCGCGGCCGCGCCGGGCGCCGCTCGCGCTGCGCGTGGCGGCGCACGAGGATCTGGGCGGCGGCCTGCGCTGGCTCACGCTCGCGGCGCCGGATGTGGCCGCGGCGGCGGAACCCGGGCAGTTCGCGCACGTGCGCTGCGGCGGCGGCCTGGGGCCGGACGGCGCGCTGGGCACGCGCCGCGCCTACAGCCTGGCCGACGCCGACCCCGACCGCGGCACCGTCTCCCTCCTCTACCGCGTGTGGGGGCGCGGCAGCGTGTGGCTCTCGCAGCGGCGCCCGGGCGAGGTGCTCGACGTGCTCGCGCCGCTCGGCACGCCCTTCCGCCTCGACCCGCACCGCACGCCCGTCTTCGTGGCGGGCGGCACGGGCGTGGCGCCGTTCATCTTCCTAGCGCGGCGGGCGCGGCAGAAGGGGCTGCGGCCGCTCGCCTTCGTGGGCGCGCGGACGGCGGCGGAGCTCGCGGGTGGCGAGTTCCTGGCGGCGGCCGGCGCGGAGGTCGCCGTGGCGACGGACGACGGCACCGCCGGCTTTGCCGGCACGGTGGTGGACCTGGTCGTCCGCGCCCTTGAAGAGACCGCGGCGGCGGGCGGGCTCGCCGGTCCCTCTCCCGCGCTCTACGCCTGCGGGCCGCACGCGATGATGGCCGCGCTGGCCGCGGCGTGCGCCGCGCACGGCTGGCCGCTGCAGGTCTCGCTGGAGACGCCCATGGCCTGCGGCATCGGCATCTGCCTCAGCTGCACGGTGCCTGGGCCCCGCGGCCCCGGCTTCTACCGGCGCTGCTGCGTGGAGGGCCCCGTCTTCGACGCGCGGGAGGTGGCGTGGGAATGAGCGACCTGACCACGCGCCTGGGGCCCCTGACGTTGCGCAATCCCGTGCTCCTCGCCTCCGGCACGGCCGGGTTCGGGCGCGAGCTCGCGGAGTACCTGGACCTGGCGGGTCTCGGCGGCATCATCGTCAAGGGGACGTCGCCCTCCCCGTGGTACGGCAACCCGGGGCCGCGCACGGTGGAGACGCCGTCGGGCCTCATCAACTCCATCGGCCTCGAAAACCCCGGGCTGCGCCATTTTCTTGAGGAGGACCTGCCGTGGCTGCGCACTCAGGGCGCCACGGTGATCGTCAACGTCGTCGGGCGGACGGTGGAGGAGTACGCCGCCGTGGCCGAGGGCCTCGCGGGCGCGGACGGCGTGGCCGCCCTGGAGCTCAACATCTCCTGCCCGAACGTGAAGGCCGGCGGCATCCAGTTCGGCCATGACCCGCGGCTTGCGGCGGAGGTCACGCGCGCGGTGAAGGCGGCCTGCGGCCGGCCGCTCTTCGTCAAGCTCTCGCCGAACGCGCCGGATGTGCCGGCCGTCGCCGAGGCCGTGCTGGAGGCCGGCGCGGACGGGCTTTCCCTCATCAACACCTACCTGGCGCTGGCGATCGACGTCGCCCGCCTGCGGCCCGTGCTGCCGAGCGTCTTCGGCGGCCTCTCCGGGCCGGCCATCAAGCCCCTGGCGCTGCGCTGGGTGTGGGAGGCGCACGCGCGTTTCCGGGTGCCCATCATCGGTATGGGAGGGATCCGGGAGTGGAGCGACGCGGCGGAGTTCCTCCTTGCCGGCGCGCAGGCTGTCGCCGTCGGCACGGCCAGCTTCACGGAGCCGCGCACGGCGGCGTTCGTCGTCGAAGGACTGAGGAAGTGGCTGGACGAACGTGGCTTCGCGACGGTCGGCGAGGTCGTCGGCCTCGCCCACCGCGCGATCGATGGTGAGGAGGCCGTACCTCTTGGGCAGTCGTGAAGCGGCGGAGCGGCTCGTCGTGGCGCTGGACGTCACATCCATGGAGGAGGCCAGGGCGTGGGTGGAGCGGCTGTGGCCGGAGGTGCGCTTTTTCAAGGTGGGGCTCGGCCTCTTCACGGCGGCCGGCCCCGCGGCCGTCCACTTCATCAAGGAACGCGGCGGCCGGGTCTTTCTCGACCTGAAATACCACGACATTCCCAACACGGTGGCGCAGGCCGTCGCTTCGGCCGCCGCGCTGGGCGCCGACCTCCTCACGGTGCACGTCGCCGGCGGCCGTTCGATGCTGGAGCGCGCGGTGCAGGCCGCCGAGGAGGCGGCGGCCCGGCACCGTCAGGCGCGCCCGAAGATCGTCGGCGTCACCGTTCTCACGAGCCTCGACGCCCGGGCGCTGGAGGAGATCGGGGAGGCCCTGCCGCTCTCGGATCTCGCCCTAAAGCGCGCGCAGCTCGCCAAGGCCGCGGGGCTCGACGGGGTCGTCTGCTCGCCGCTGGAGGCGCGGACGGTGAAGCTGGCCGGCGGCCCGCGATTCCTCGCGGTCACGCCGGGCATCCGTCCTGCCGGGGCGGAGCTGGGCGACCAGGCCCGCGCCGCCTCTCCGGAGATGGCCCTGCAGTGCGGTGCCGACCTGCTCGTGGTGGGCCGGCCGATCCTCGAAGCCCCCGATCCCCTTGCCGCCGCGCGGCGGATCCTGTCTCAGATGGAGGCGGCGATGAAGGAGCGGGAGGGCGGCGCGGGGCGGGCAGCGGCGGGGCGGGATGACGCGGCGCCAGGCGCGGAGCGCGGGAAGGAGCGGGGCGGGGCGTGACGGGATCGGAGCTCTTGGCCCGGCTGATGGATGTCGGCGCGTACCGGGAGGGCCATTTCCTCCTCACCTCGGGGCGCCACGGCGACCGCTTCTTCCTCATGCCGCTCGCCTTCCAGCGCCCGCCGCTGGCGGAGGCCGTCGGCCGCGCTGTGGCGGCGCTCTTCGCCGCCGAGCGTGTCGACGCGGTGGTGGGGCCGGCCACGGGCGGCATCATCCTCGCCCATGAAGTCGCCCGGGCCCTCGGCGCCCGCTCCATGTTCGCGGAGAAGGACGGCGACGCCATGGTGTTGCGGCGCGGCTTCCGGCTGGAGGCGGGCGAGCGGGTGCTCGTGGTGGAGGACGTCGTCACCACGGGTGGCTCCGTAATGAAGACCATCGCCGCACTGGAGCCGTTTTCGCCGGTCGTCGTCGGCATCGGCGCCGTGATCGACCGCAGCGGCGGCCGCGCCGTCTTCGGTGTGCCGTTCCGCACCGTGGCCAGCGTGGAGGCGCGCGACTGGGCCCCGGAAGAGTGCCCGCTGTGCCGCGAGGGTGTGCCGCTCGTTCGGCCGAAGCATGACAAGCAAGATCGGACATAAATCTTGTCCCCGATCGCATATCATGGCATCAAAGCCGTGGGAGGCGATGCCATTGAACAAGACGATCCGCCGCGCCGCGGCCGCACTCGCGGCGCTGGCCCTGACGCTGGGTGTCAGCGGGTTTTCCAGTACCGGCCATGGGCCGGCCGGCACGGCGACCCATCCGATCCACGTCCGGCCGAACGCCTCGACGTCGCCGCAGGGACTCAGCCCCGCCCAGGTGCGCCACGCCTATGGCATTGACAAGCTGCCGAACGACGGTGCCGGCGTCACGATCGCGATCGTCGATGCCTACGACCACCCCAAGATCGAGAACGACCTCGCCGTCTTCGACCAGACGTTCGGGCTTCCCGCGCCTCCGAGCTTCGTCAAGCACAAGATGGCGAGCAAGATCCGTACGGACGGCGGCTGGGCGCTGGAGATCGCGCTGGACGTCGAGTGGGCGCATGCGCTCGCGCCCAAGGCGAACATTCTTCTAGTGGAGGCGTCCAGCAGCAGCCTGGCCGACCTGCTGGCGGCCGTGGACTGGGCGGTGAATAACGGCGCGAACGTCGTCTCCATGAGCTGGGGAGGGGGAGAATTCTCCAGCGAGCCGAGCTACGACGGCCACTTCCAGAGCCCCGGAATCGTGTTCCTCGCTTCTTCAGGTGACAGCGGCACCGGTGCCAGCTGGCCGGCCTCGTCCCCGTACGTGGTGGCCGTCGGTGGCACCACGTTGAACGTGGACGCGCAGGGCAACTACATTTCGGAGACAGCGTGGAGCGGCTCCGGCGGCGGAACGAGCGCCTATGAAGCCGAGCCGGACTATCAGACCGGCTTCCAGTCGACGGGGAAGCGCGGCATCCCCGACGTGGCGTTCGACGCTGACCCGAACACGGGCGTGTCCGTCTACGACAGCGTCCGCTACCAGGGCCAGTCCGGCTGGTGGGTCGTCGGCGGCACGAGCCTCAGCGCGCCGGCGTGGGCGGGCATCGTGGCCCTGGCCGACCAGGCGCGCGGCACGCCGCTGACGGACGCGCACCAGGCACTCTACAACCTGGCGACGGGCGGCGCCTACGCCAGCAATTACCACGACATCACGAGCGGTACAAACGGGTCGTGCGGCTCGCTCTGCACGGCGACGACCGGCTACGACTTCGTCACGGGCGTCGGTTCGCCCAAGGCGGACCAACTCGTGCCGGCTCTCGCCAGCCAGCCGTAGCCGTCACCGCCGCCCATGTGGCTCGCGCCGCTCATGCATAATGCGCGGCCGGCGCGCACAGGATAGGATCAGCCTGCTGAGGGTGCTCTGCATAGGAAGCGGAGCTGAGAGGCCGCTACGGCCAACCTCCATCACCAGATCCGGTTCATACCGGCGTTGGGAAGCAGGTGACGAACGGACCCCTCACGGGGTCCGTTCCATTTCGCTGTGCCGGCTCTGCCGACAGTGCTGGCGCGGCGCCTGGACGCCGTCCGCGTCAATACGCCCGCGCAAACCACACC
>JADBKN010000008.1 GCA_014896375.1 Bacillota bacterium
GCGCACGGTTCACGGCTCAGAAACCCGACCAGTCTTTCGAATGAAGCATCGTGGAAGGAGTTCCTGCGGTGGATCGCATCGTGATTCGTGGGGGTTACCGACTGGGAGGGAGCGTGCGCGTCAGCGCCGCCAAGAACGCCGTGCTGCCGATCCTCGCGGCCACCCTTTTGACAGGGGACGAGTGCCGCATCCGGGATATCCCGGAGATTCAGGACGTCCTGACGATGCACCGGCTGATCGAGCTCCTCGGCGCCGAGATCCGGCGCGAGGAAGAGGAGTGGGTGCTCCGCACGCCCGCCGTCCTCACTTCCGAGGCCTCATATGACCTTGTCCGCATGATGCGCGCGTCGATCCTCGTCATGGGGCCGCTCCTCGCCCGCACCGGGCAGGCTGTGGCCGGACTGCCGGGCGGCTGCGCCATCGGCGTGCGGCCGATCGACCTGCACCTGAAGGGCTTCGCCGCCTTGGGCGCCGAGATCTCCCTGTCCCACGGGCGCGTCCAGGCTGTGGCAAACGGCCGGCTGCGCGGCGCGCACATCTACCTGGACTACCCCAGCGTCACCGCGACGGAGAACATCCTCATGGCCGCCGTCCTGGCGGAGGGCACGACAACCATCGAGAACGCCGCCGAGGAGCCGGAGGTCGTGGACCTCGCCAACTTCCTCAACAGCATGGGTGCGCGCGTCAGCGGCGCCGGCACCCGCCTCGTGCGCGTGGAAGGCGTCAAGGAGCTGCACGGCAGCTCCTACACGCCCATTCCCGACCGCATCGAGGCCGGCACCTTCCTCGTGGCCGCCGCCGCGACCGGCGGCTGGGTGGCGCTGGAGAACGTCGTGCCGGACCACCTGGCGGCCGTCATCGCCAAGCTGCGCGAGGCCGGCGTGGCCGTGGAGACGGAGGGCGACCGCGTCGTCGCCGAGGGGCCGGCGCGTCCGTCGGCGACGAACGTCAAGACGCTGCCCTACCCCGGCTTCCCCACCGACATGCAGGCGCCCTTCATGGCGCTCCTCACCATCGCCCAGGGCACCAGCGTGATCACGGAGACGGTGTTCGAGAACCGCTTCCGCCACGTGGAGGAGCTGAAGCGGATGGGGGCGCGCATCGACATCGAGGGGCCGTCGGCCATCGTGCACGGCGTGGAGCGGCTGACGGGCGCGCCCGTGACGGCGAGCGACCTGCGCGCCGGTGCGGCGCTGGTGGTGGCCGGCCTCGTGGCGGAGGGTGAGACGGAGATCGCCGGCGTGCACCACATCGACCGCGGCTACAAGGACCTCGTGGAGCGGCTGCGGAGCCTCGGCGCGAACATCGAGCGCGTCAGCGGCGTGCCGTCGCTGCAGTTCGAGGAGTAGGGGCGCGGCCAGGCCGTGGCCGCGGCCGGCCGCTGGCGCGGGGCCGGCGGCGCGGTGGCGGCGGGCGCGGGGGCGGTGGCGAGAGGGCGGTGGAGCGGCTCGGCGCGGGCGCCGGCGACGGGACCGGTCGAGGTGTGGGGACCGCTTGCGTGGAGCGGAGCCGGAGAGGTGAGTCGCAAAAGCGAACTTATACATGCTGGACTCAGATCAGACTGAAGTCCGGAGGATCAATTCGCGCCTTATTTCCTTGGCAGTGAACCGTAAATGGTCAATCCGTTCACCCATAAGGTGCGACTCGCACCTTTTCACCTCATTTTGCCCCTGGTGTCCGCCCGATAAGGAATGCTTTGCGCCTTCCGGCCTGGCGGTCGGACGAAACGGCCCGCGCCCAGGGTGAGAGCGGGACGGCGACGGCGCCGTTCCTTCGTGCGTCTGTACGCCGTCGGTCATTTCCAGCGCGGGACCCCGCATAGCCTGCCATGAAGCGCCCGCGGTCCGCGCCCGCGCCCGCGGCCTGCGCCCCCGCGGCCCGCACCCGCGCCCGCGGCCCGCACCCACGGCCCGCACCCGCGCGCCCGCGCCCGCGACCGTGCCCGGGGCCCGCGCCCGCGGCCCGCGCGCGGGCACCGTCGCCGGCGCCTTCCGGGGAGGTCGTCTGTTGCGCCGTCTCCTCGTCTGGATCCTGGCCGCGGCGCTGGTCCTGGCTGTCCCGGCGATCATCGTCCTGATGCTGCGACCTGCCGCTCCGCCCGCGCCGCCGGAGCCGGTCGTGCTCCTCTACGACGACGCCCGCCGTGCGTTCCTCAAGTTGCCGCTGGAGACCTACCTCGCCGGCGTGGTGGCAGCGGAGATGCCGGCCTCCTTCGCGCCGGAGGCGCTCAAGGCGCAGGCCGTCGTGGCGCGGACGTACACGCTGCAGCACCTGCGCGCGTTCGGCGGCGCCGGCTGTGCCGCGCACCCGCCGGCGGATGTCTGCAGCCTCCCCGAGGAGAGTCAGGCCTGGCTCCCGCAGAGCGCGCTGCGCCAGCGCTGGGGCGCCGCCTTCCGGGCCAACTGGCGCAAGGTGAACGCGGCCGTTCAGGCCACGCGCGGGCTGGTCGCTCTCTATGGCGGCCAGCCCATCGACGCCGTCTACTTCGCGGCGTCCGGCGGCCGCACCGAGGACGCGCGTTTTGTCTGGGGACGCGTCGTCCCCTATCTGAAGAGCGTGCCGTCTCCGGGCGAGCGGGATCCCTACGAGGGCGCGGCGGCGCGCTTCACCTGGCCGGAGCTGGCCCAGCGCCTGCAGCTCGACACCGCGTCCCTGGAAAGACGGCCGCCGCCCGACCGCTTCGCCGTGCTCTCACGTACGCCGAGCGGGCGGGCGTTCTACGTGCGCGTCGGCGACGAGATCCTCAAGGCCACGGAACTGCGCGACCGCCTCGACCTCCGTTCGACGTGGATCGTCGCTGAGCGGGCGGATCATCAAGGGTTGACACTTTACACGAAGGGCTGGGGCCACGGGGTGGGTCTCTCGCAATACGGCGCCCAGGCGATGGCGGAGCGCGGCGTCGACTTCCGCACGATCATCCGCTGGTACTATCAGGGAGTCGAGGTGGCGCCCTGGACTTCCTGGACCGGGACGACGCGGTAACCGTGGCCCTGCACCGGGACCGCGCGGCAGAGCTCCACCCCGCCCGCGCGCAAGATTGCGGCCGAGTGGGGATCCGGGTACTCGCTGAGGTAGATCACCTTGACCACGCCCGCCTGCACGATCGCCTTGGCGCAGTGGACGCAGGGGAAGTCGGTCACCACGAGCGTGCAGCCGACGCTGCTGACGCCGTTGACGGCGCACTGGATGATGGCGTTCAGCTCCGCATGCACGGCGCGCACGCAGCTTTCGCGGTCGCCGTTGCGCACGAGGATGCAACCCTCGTCCTCGCAGTGCGGCGCGCCGCGCACGGCGCCGTTGTAGCCCGTGGCCACCACGCGGTGATCCTTGACGAGCACGCACCCGACCTGCCGCCGCGGGCAGGTGGAGCGCGTCGCCGCGAGCTTGGCCATCTCGATGAAGTACTCGTCCCAAGTGGGCCGCCGCCGCATGGTGACGCCTCCTTCTCCCGGTTGCCCGGCGACGGGCGTTGTTGTCGGCCGCGTCATGCTTCGGCGCGGCGTGCCTCGCCGCGGCCTATTTCGGCACGCCATTCTTCGCCACGTACAGCCGTCTTTCCCGCTCCGCCCCACCCTGCATGAATTCGCCATAACTGGGAAGGCTATCCCCACGAAGTGGGGGAGTGCCACATGGACGAACGCGAACGAAGGGGCACGGCGCCGGGGGACGCCCCTAGTGAGGTGGCGGGACGCGGAGCGGGCCAGGGGGTCCGCGGGCCTGCCGTGGACGCAGCCGCCCCCGGTGACGGCGCGGGACCGCGCGCGGGCGCCGCGGCCGGCCGGCCGCGCGACATGCGCCGCCTGCTCCCAGCACGGCCTTTGCGGATGGGAGGCGGGGCGACCGAATAGCCGGCGGGAGCCATATACTGTACCAGACGGTTGAGCGTCTGTCTGGCGAGGATGTGGCGAGGGGGCGAGGCAGTTCATGATTACATCAAGGAGCACGGGCGGTTCAGATCCGTTACCTCGTAAAGAAAAGCGCCAGACCGTCCGCGCCGTCGCCAAAGCGTTCGGCGTCTCCAAACACCGTTCACAAGGACCTCACGCAGGAACGGCTCCCCGAAATCGACGCCGAGCTGGCCCGACAGGTGAAGGAAGTACCGAATACCACAAGGCGATCCGACACCTGCGGGGCGGAGAAGGCGACCCGCAACAAATATCGCCGCGACGGAACAGGCGCCTGAAGCCTCGCCCTGGCCATCGACACCCTCATCCGTTATACTAATTGGAAGCGGAGACCCCCGCCGCCCGGGAAGGGGAGAGCCGTGTTCCCGATGACGCGCGACATCGGCGTCGACCTCGGCACCGCGAACACGCTCGTCCATGTGCAGGGCCGCGGCATCGTGATCCGGGAGCCCTCAGTGGTCGCGCTCGACCGCGACACGCACCGTGTCCTGGCCGTGGGAGCGGAGGCCCAGCGCATGGTCGGCCGCACGCCCGGGCACATCGTGGCCGTGCGGCCGCTGCGGGACGGCGTGATCGCGGACTACGCCGCCACCCAGGCGATGTTGCGCCACTTCCTCCAGCTCGCGGCCGGCCGCCGGCCGCTCGTGCGCCCCCGCGTCATGGTCTGCGTGCCCTCCGGCGTGACGTCCGTGGAGCGGCGGGCGGTGGTGGAGTGCGCGCTGGAGGCCGGCGCGCGGCGCGCCTATCTCATCGAGGAGCCGCTGGCGGCCGCCCTGGGGGCGGGACTGCCGATCGACGAGCCGCGCGGGTGCATGGTCGTCGACATCGGCGGCGGGACGAGCGACGTCGCCGTGCTCTCCCTGGGCGGCATCGTGACGAGCCAGTCGCTGCGGCTGGGCGGAGATCGCCTGGACGAGGCCATCGTCCGCCACATCAAGCGGGAGTGGAACCTCTTGATCGGCGAGCGCACGGCGGAAGAGGTGAAGATCCGCATCGGCACGGTGGATCCTGAGGAGAACCGCGGCACGATGGAAGTCCGCGGACGCGACGTGGTCACCGGGCTGCCGAAGGTGATCGAGATCCGCAGCGCCGACGCCTGCCGCGCGATGCAGGAGCCGATCGCGGAGCTCGTCGCCATGATCCGCCAGGTGCTGGAGCGCATGCCGCCGGAGCTGGCGGCCGACATCTTTGAGTCCGGCGTCGTGCTCACCGGGGGCGGTGCGCTGCTCAGCGGACTCGACCGCATGCTGGCGGCGGACCTCGGCGTGCCGGTGATCGTCGCCGAGGATCCGCTCTCTTGCGTGGCGAAGGGGACGGGTGTCGCGCTGGCGCGGCTGGGGCACCTGGACCACCTGTTGCAGTCCGGCCCGTGAGGCCGGGCGCCCGCCGGCCCTGGCGATGTCTCCCAAGGAAGCGGCAGGAATCCGCCGCCCCGCGGCGAATCGATGCGCGAATCCCCGATAAGGGCAAACCCGGCGAAAGCCGGGGGCGCAAAGCTACGGGTCTACAGCCGCATAGGCCATGACCGCCGGGCTGCCGCAGGGATGGAGTCTTCCCCCGTCGGCCCGGGCCGACGGGATTTTTGTCGGCGGTCGCGGCCGGGTGCGGCGGGAGGTGGAGCGGATGCTGCGGGGTCTCTACACGGCCGCCAACGGCATGGTCGCGCAGAGCATGGCGGAGGCGGTGCTGGCGAACAACCTCGCCAACCAGGAGACGCCCGGTTTCAAGCGGGCACAGCCGGCGACGGGCGCTTTTCCCTGGCAGATCGTCGTGCTGGGGGCGGGGGCGGCCGTGCCGGGGTCGACGCTTACGGCGACGGCGATGCCGGGCGCCGGCGTGGCGGCCGCCGGCGGGGCTTTCCTGGCGGCCGCGCCGAAGGCGGCGCTGGGCACAGGGGCGCTATTGGACCGCACCGGCATCGACTGGTCGGAGGGGGAGGTGGCCGCGGGCGGCCCGCTGGACGTGGCCATCGAGGGGGAGGGCTTCTTCCGCGTGGACGCCGGCGGCATGGAGCTCTACACGCGGGCCGGCACGTTCCACGTGTCCCCGCAGGGCGTGCTCGTCGACGCCGCGGGGCGCCCCGTGGAAGGAGAGTCGGGCCCCATCCGGTTGCAGGGCCGCGGCCGTGCGGCCATCCTGCCCGACGGCACGGTGATGGACGGCGACCGGCCCGCCGGGCGTCTCGCGGTGTTCATGCCGGCGCCGGGCGCGACCGTCACGGCCGTCACCGAGGGGGCCTACGCCATCCAGGGAGGCGCACAGGCGGCGGCGGGCGCGCGGTTGCGGCCGGGCGCGGTGGAGACGTCGAACGTCGACCCGGTCCGGGAGATGACGGAGCTCATGAGCGTGGCGCGCACATACGAGGCGAGCCGCCAGGCCTTCACGGCCGAGGACCAGGCGGCGCAGCAGGCGGCGCGGGACGTCGGCCGGTACTAGGCGCGCCGCGCGTGCGGCGGCGCCGGCACCGGGGCGCGCGTGCGCCGGCGCCCGCACCGGGACGCGCCGCAGCGCGCCGCGCAGCGGCATCAGGCAAACGGCTCAAGTGAACGGGCGAGGAGAGGGGCGAAGGCGATGCTCAGCGGGATTTGGGCGTCCGCGAGCGGCCTGGCGGCCGGCAGCCTGAAGCTGGACGCGCTGGCGGACGACCTGGCGAACGTGAACACGCCTGGCTTTAAGCGGAACGTGGTGGATTTCGCGGAGGCGGAGGAGAGCGCCCGCTACCGCGCCGACCGCGCGGCTGCGGCGGCCGGGCGCGCCGGCTGGGACTGGGTCCTGCTCGGCGCCGGCGTCCGGCCGGACGGCGCGCGCCGCGACTTCGCCGCCGGGGCGCTCATGGAGACCGGCCAGCCGTTCGACCTGGCGATCCAAGGCGACGGCTTCTTCGCCGTGCGGCTGGCCGACGGGTCGATCGGGTACACGCGCGCGGGTGCCTTCCGCCTCGACGGCTCCGGGCGCCTCGTGGACCCGCAGGGCCGGCCCGTGCTCAGCGACCGCGGCACGGAGATCCGCCTGCCGGCGGGGGCGGTGGAGCCGTCCGTCGCGCCGGACGGCACGCTCACCGTGCTCGCCCCCGGGACGGGCGGCGCGGTGCAGCCGGTCACGGTGGCGCGCGTCGGCGTGGCGCTGGCGCAAGCCGACACTCTGGAGCCGTCCGAGGGCGTGTACGTCCCCGCGGCCGGCGCGGCGGCGCCGCAGCTGGGCGCGGCCGGCCAGGGAGGCCGCGGGGCGCTGGTCCAAGGGGCGCTGGAGGCTTCGAACGTGGACCTGGCGCAGGCCATGACCGGCCTCATCCTCACGCAGCGGGCGTACGCGCTGAACGCGCGCGCGCTCTCCACGGCCGACGAGATGTGGCAGGAAGCGAACCGGCTCTACGGGTCAGCATAGGAGCGTGGACGAGCGGCGCGACGACGGGGCGGAGCGAGAGCGCGAGGCGGCGCCGCCGGGCGCCGGCCCGGCCGTCGTGCGCCGTTTTCAGGACGCCGCCGGCGGCGCGGCGTGGGTGGATGTCGCCGGCCTGCCGGACGCCGCGCAGGAAATGGAGATCGCCGCGCTCCTGGGCATCGAGCGCGAGACGCTGCAGCGCGCGTGGTCGCGCGGCACCTTCCCGCGCTTCCACGCGCGGGGCGACACCCTGTTCCTGCGCCTGCGGATCGCGCCGGAGGGCCGCGAGGACCGCCACGACCGCCTGCTCGCCTGGCTGCGGCCGGGGCTCCTTGTCACCTGGCACCCGCGGCCGCTGCCCTGGCTGCGCGGCGCGGAGGAGCGGCTGGCGAAGGGGCCGGCCTTCGTGTTGGACGAGGTCATCGACCGCCTTCTGGAGCGCGAGTTCATGCGCTTTGAGGCTTGGCGCCAGCGGCTGGACCGGGTGGAGTCGATGCTCCTCGGCCGCCGGCGCGCCGCCGCCTTCCGAGAGCTCGTGGCGGCGCGGCAGGAGCTCCTGCGCCTCTCGCAGGGGGTGGAGCTGCAACACGAGGCCGTGGCCAAGCTGGCGCGCGTGGAACCGCCGCTCGTGCCGCCGGAGGCCGGGGCGCGCTTCGCCGAGCTGGCGGAGCGGGCGGCCCACAGCGCCGCCTTCGCGGCTCACGCGCGCGACAGCGTCCAGCACCTCTTCGACCTGCACACGGCCCTGGACTCCCAGCGCGCCAACGCCATCATGCAGCGGTTGACGGTCGTCACCGCCGTCTTCCTGCCCCTCACGCTGATCACCGGCATTTACGGCATGAATTTTGACTGGATGCCGGAACTGCATTGGCACTGGGGATATCCTGCCGTGCTGCTGTTCATGGCCTCGCTCGGCACGGGGCTTTTCGTGTATTTCCGGCGCACCGGATGGTTCCGCGAGGATTGAGTTTCCTCCCCAAAAGTAGACAAGCCGCGTGCTATACTTGCGCTGGCAACGACTCTGCCAAGGGGAGGAACTCTGCGTGAGGATCAAGCGCTTGGCGGTTGCGGCGCTGCTCGTCCTGGCGCTCGTCGCCGTGGCGGCTTGCGGCGGCACGGCGAAGAACACCGGCACACAGACAGCCAGCGAGAGCGGCTCCGAGCAGGGCCAGGGCGGCAAGGTCATCAAGGTCGGCCTTGTGACGGACGTCGGCGGCCTCGATGACCACGGCTTCAACGAGCTGGCGTACAAGGGCCTCCAGAAGGCGGCCCAGGATCTCGGCGTCCAGGTGAACGTCGTCCAGTCCAAGCAGCAGTCGGACTACATCCCGAACCTGACGAACTTCGCCAACCAGGGCTATGACCTCGTCATCGCCGTCGGCTTCCTCATGACGGACGCCGTGCACCAGGTGGCGCCGCAGTTCCCGAACACGAAGTTCGGCATCATCGATGTGGACTACAACAGCGTCGTGACCGACTCCGGCCAGGACGCGAACGCGGACAAGAGCAAGTACGCGAACGTCGCCGGCACGATCTTCAAGACGGAGCAGTGCGGCTACCTCGCCGGCGTGCTGGCCGGGCTTGTGGAGAAGAACAACGCGCTTCCGGGCCTGCAGGGCAAGAACACGGTCGGCGTCGTCGGCGGCATCGCCATTCCGCCGGTGGACAGCTACATCGCGGGCTTCCAGCAGGGCGTGAAGGCCGTCAACCCGGACGCGAAGGTGCTGCTTGAGTACGCCAACGCCTTCGACAACCCGCAGGGCGGCAAGGAGATCGCCCTGGCGGAGTATGCGCAGGGTGCGGACATCGTGTTCCAGGTCGCGGGCGGCACGGGCCTCGGCGTGATCGACGCGGCCAAGGAGAAGCACCTGTACGCGATCGGCGTCGACGCGGACCAGAACTACCTGGGTCCGGACAACGTGATCACCAGCGCCATGAAGGGCGTCGACACGGCGACCTACCAGCTGATCAAGGCGGTCGTGGACGGCACCTTCAAGGCCGGCGACTTCACGTTCGACCTGGCGAACGGCGGCGTGGGGCTGGGCGTCTTCGCCAAGTCCGTGCCGCAGGACATCATCGACCAGGTCAACCAGGCGGCCGAGGACATCAAGGCCGGCAAGATCCAGATCTCGGCCCAGGTGCAGAAGTAACGGCGTCGCGGTGGACTGCGGGGCTGCCGTGAGGCAGCCCCGCTGCTGTTCCTGCGCGGAATCGGCAGATCGCGCCACCGCCGCCAGGGATTGCGGGGGTGTTCCATGGACGTCGTCCTGGAGCTGAAGGGCATCACGAAGCGCTTCCCCGGCGTCGTGGCCAACGACCGCGTCGATCTCGACCTGCGCCGCGGCGAGATCCACGCCGTTCTCGGGGAGAACGGCGCCGGCAAGTCGACGATCATGAAGATCGTCTCGGGGCTCTACAGCCCGGATGAGGGCACCATCCTGCTGGAGGGCCGCCCCGTCCGCTTCGCGGGCCCGCGGGAGGCGATCACCGCCGGCATCGGCATGGTGCACCAGCACTTCATGCTCATCCCGGTGATGACGGTCGCCGAGAACATCGTCCTCGGGCGCGAGCCGGCGCGCGGCCTGGCGCTGGACGTGCGGCGCGCGCGGGAGGACGTGCGGCAGCTCTCGGCCCGCTACGGGCTGGAGATCGACCCGGACCGGCTCGTGGGCGAGCTGAGTGTGGGCCTGCAGCAGCGTGTGGAGATTTTGAAGGCTTTTTACCGCGGCGCGAACATCCTCATCCTCGACGAGCCGACGGCCATGCTCACGCCTCAGGAGGCGCGCGAGCTGTTCCGCATCATGCGGGAGCTGGCGCGCTCCGGGGTGTCGATCTTCTTCATCTCCCACAAATTGGACGAGGTGATGGAGGTGGCCGACCGCGTCAGCGTCATGCGGCAGGGCCGCCGCGTGGCCACGCTGCCGGCTGCGGAGACCTCGCCGGAGCAGCTGGCGGAGCTGATGGTGGGCCGCTCGGTGCTCTTGCGCGTGGAGCGCGGGGAGCACCGTCCCGGGGAGCCGGTGCTGGCCGTCGAGGGGCTCGGCCGCGCGGCGCGCGGCGGGCGCGCGGCGCTGGCGGACATCTCGTTCGAAGTGCGCGCCGGGGAGATCTTCGGGCTGGCCGGCGTGGAGGGCAACGGCCAGCAGGAGCTTGTGGAGGTGCTGGCCGGGCTCCTCAAGCCGGACCGCGGCACCGTGCGGCTGGGCGGCGTCGACGTCACCGGCCGCTCGCCGCGCCAGCTCTTTGAGATGGGCGTGGCCTACATCCCGCCGGACCGCCAGGCCGAGGGGCTGGTCCTCGACCTCACGGTGGCCGAGAACCTCGCGCTGAAGGACTACTACCGCGCGCCGCTCGCGCGGCGGGGCCTCATCGACGTGAAACGCCTCGCGGAGCGCGCGCGGGCGCTGGTGGTGGAGTACGACGTGCGCCCGGCCAACCCGGCCGCGGTGGCGCGCACGCTTTCGGGCGGCAACCAGCAGAAGGTGATCCTCGGCCGCGAGGTCTCCTCCAGCCCGCGGCTCTTGATCGCCGCGCAACCCACGCGCGGGCTGGACGTGGGCGCCATCGAGTTCGTCCACCGGCGCCTTCTCGCCCTGCGGGATTCCGGCGCGGCCGTGCTCCTCTCCTCGCTGGAGCTCGATGAGATCCTCTCCCTGGCGGACCGCATCGGCGTGATGTACAAGGGCCGCCTGGTGGCCGTGCTCGACGCCGACGAGGCGACGCGCGAACGGGTCGGCCTCCTGATGACGGGCGCCACCGCCGCCGCGCCGGCGGGCGCCGGCACCGCTGCGGCGGGCGCCGGCGCGGAGGAGGTGCGCCGGCCGTGACATCCACGCGTGCGACGGCTGTGCTGGTGCCCGTCCTCTCGGTGCTGCTCTCCTTCCTTGTGGGCGGCGTGATCGTCGTCATCAGCGGCCACGATCCGCTGGCTGCCTATGTCGCTCTCCTTCAGGGCGCCTTCGGCAGCGTCTTCAACCTCGCCAACACGTTGACGGTCGCGGTGCCCCTCATGCTGGCCGGCCTGGGCGTCGCCTTCACCTTCCGGGCGGGCCTCTTCAACATCGGCGCGGAAGGCCAGTATTGGCTCGGCAGCATCGCCGCGGCGTGGGTGGGCTATGCCGTACACGGGCTGCCGGTCTGGGTGCACCTGCCGCTGGCGCTTCTCGCCGGCACGCTGGCCGGGGCGCTGTGGGCGGCGCTCATCCCGGGCGTGCTGAAGGCCTGGACGGGCGCCCATGAAGTCATCACGACGATGATGATGTCCTACATCGCCATCAACCTGGCGCGCTACCTCATCGAGGGCGGCCCGATGATGGCGCCGGGGTACACGCCGCAGTCCCCGGCCGTGCTGCCGACGGCCACGCTGCCGGCGCTCGTGCCCGGCACGCAGCTCAGCTGGGGCCTGGTGCTGGCCGTGCTGGCGGCCGTCGCCGTGTGGTTCGTGCTCTACCGCACGACGTTCGGCTTCGAGGTGCGCGCCGCCGGGCTCAACGGACGCGCGGCGCGCTACGCCGGCATGAACGTGGCGCGCATCATCGTGCTCGCGATGTTCGTGAGCGGCGCCCTGGCGGGTCTGGCCGGCGCCGTGCAGACGCTGGGCGTCAACCATCGCCTGTTTGACGCCTTCAACGCCGGGTACGGCTACACGGCCATCGTGGTCGCGCTCCTCGGCAAGAACAATCCCTGGGGCGTCCTGGCGGCCGCCGTGCTCTTCGGCGCCCTGAACGCCGGCGCCTCGGCGATGCAGATGCAGGCCGGTGTGCCGGCCCACCTCGTGGACGTCGTGCAGGGCATGATCATCTTCTTCATCGCCGTCGACGGCATCATCCGCAGCGTTCTCCGGAGGACGCGGAAGGAGGCGGCACAAGCGTGAACGGGTCGGAGATCTTCAACGCCCAGCTCTGGATGACGGCGCTCTCCTCCGCCACGCCGCTCGCACTGGCCGCGCTGGGCGGCACGTTCAGCGAGCGCACGGGGGTCGTGAACATCGCCATGGAAGGCATGATGCTCACGGGCGCCTTCGTGGCCGTGCTGGCCTCGGCCACGCTGCACAGCGCCTTCCTGGGTCTGGCGGCGGCCATCCTCTCCGGCATGCTCATGGCGGTCCTCTTCGCCTGGGGGACGATCCGGTACAAGGCGGACCAGGTCGTCGTGGGCATGGCGATCAATGTGCTTGCGGCGGGCCTCACCGGGTACCTTCTCAACGCCATCTACGGCTTCACCGGCACGCCGCCGGACACGCCGCGCCTTCCTGACGTGACGATCCCGGGGCTCGCACAGATGCCGGGCATCGGCGCGGTGCTCGGCCGGGCGGATCTTTTGGTCTACGTGATGCTCCTTCTTGTGCCGCTCTCGCATTACTTCCTCTTCCGCACGCCGCTGGGCCTGCGCATGCGTGCGGTGGGCGAGCACCCGCAGGCGGCCGACACGGCCGGCATCGACGTGAACCGGCTGCGTTTCCTGGGCGTGCTCATCTCCGGTGCGCTTTCCGGGATGGCCGGCGCGTACATCTCCATCGGCGTGCTCAACGCCTTCAACGTCAACATGACGAACGGGCGCGGCTACATCGCGCTGGCGGCGATGATCTTCGGCAACTGGAAGCCGGTGGGCGCCTTCCTCGCGGCTGCGCTCTTCGGGCTGGCGAACGCCCTGGCCATCAACCTGCAGGGGCTGGAGGGCTGGCACGTCTCCAAGGACTTCGTGCTCATGATCCCGTACGCGCTGACGATCCTCGCGCTGGCGGGCATCGTGCGGCGCACGACGCCGCCTGCGGCCGACGGCATCCCGTACGAGCCCGGTCACTGAGGGCGGGGGTCGGGGCTGGATCGTTGCCGAAACCGTGGCGCGCGTCGGGCACTCAGAGCCGATGCTCAAACGCCTCGGCTTCCGGGAGTTCTCCCGCTACACCTTTCCCGCGAGAACG
Organism: Bacillota bacterium; assembly: GCA_014896375.1. GTDB lineage: Bacteria > Bacillota > Sulfobacillia > RBS10-35 > Bu92 > Bu92. The sequence goes on from JADBKN010000008.1 coordinate 13,210, forward strand.
GCCGCAATGGCCTAAATTGGCGGGCATTTGGGCGCACGCGGGCGCCTTGACGAGGTTATACTGGCATGGTACATTGACAGCCGATCTACGGCTTGGAGCTTGACATTTCAACAGGACGTTCATCGAGAGCGGGCGGAGGGGACTGGCCCAAGGAAGCCCCGGCAACCGGTGGACACACGGTGCCAAACCCAGCAGATGGGACGCGTTCAAGCTCCAATCTGAAGGATGACCGGACGGATCAGGACCCCTTCAAATTGGAAGGGGTCTTTTTTTGGAGGTGCGCCCATGACCGAAGCCCAGAAGAGCCGCCGGCTGTTCACGTCGGAATCCGTCACCGAGGGCCATCCGGACAAGATGGCCGACCAGGTCGCGGACGCCATCCTGGACGCGGTGATCGAGCTCGACCCCGAGGCGCGGGTCGCCATCGAGGCGTCGCTCACCACGGGGCTCATCCTCGTCTTCGGCGAGCTGACGTGCAACTGCTACGTGGACATTCCCGCCGTCGTGCGCCAGGTCATCCGCGACATCGGCTACACCCGGGCGAAGTACGGCTTCGACGCCGACACGTGCGCCGTGCTCACCGCCATCGACGAGCAGTCGCCGGACATCGCGCAGGGCGTGACGCGCGCGTGGGAGCTGCGGGAGGGCAAGGAGGCCGGCGACCCGTTCTCGGCGATCGGCGCGGGGGACCAGGGCCTCATGTTCGGCTACGCCACGGACGAGACGGAGACGTACATGCCGATGCCCATCGCTCTCGCGCATGCGCTGGCGCGGCGCCTCGCCGTCGTGCGCAAGGAGGGCATCGTGCCCTACCTCCTGCCGGACGGCAAGACCCAGGTGACGATCGAGTACGAGGGCGACCGGCCGGTGCGCGTGGACACGGTGGTCGTCTCCACGCAGCACGCGCCGGACGTCACGCGGGAGCAGATCGAGCGCGACGTGCGCCGCGAGGTCGTCGAGGCCGTCGTGCCCTCGCACCTCTGGGACGAGCGCACCCGCCTGCTCGTCAACCCGAGCGGCCGCTTCGTCGTCGGCGGGCCGCACGGGGACTCCGGCCTCACCGGTCGGAAGATCGTGGTGGACACGTACGGCGGCTTCGCGCGCCACGGCGGCGGTGCCTTCTCCGGAAAGGATCCCACCAAGGTGGACCGCTCCGCCGCCTACGCGGCGCGCCACGTGGCGAAGAACCTCGTGGCGGCGGGCCTCGCGCGCCGTTGCGAGGTGCAGGTGGCCTACGCCATCGGCGTGGCGCGGCCGGTGAGCATCATGGTCGACTCCCACGGCACAGGAGCGCTGCCGGACGACGTGCTCGCGCGCATCGTGCAGGAGGTCTTCGACCTGCGCCCGGCGGCCATCATCCAGGCCTTCGACCTGCGCCGGCCCATCTACCGCCAGCTGGCAGCCTACGGCCACTTCGGCCGGCCGGACCTCGACCTTCCTTGGGAGCGCCTCGACCGCGTGGCGGACGTACGCCGCGCGGCCGTGCGGTATGGGGCGCAGCTGGAGCCGGCGAAGTCGTAACGGTCGCCTGCCTGCGCATACCCTCCGACCGGGGCGCCGAACCCCGGCGGGGGGTTTTGCTTTGGTCTGGATCGCGCTGGCCGCGGCCATCCTGGTGTACGCGGCGGCGGACCTGTGGCTGCGCTGGCGCCGCCGCCGCCAGGTCCGCGTGCTCCTCTTGGTGGGGGCGGGGACAGAGGACGCGCTCGAAGGCGTGCTGCGCGCGGCGGCGGCCCTGGTGGGCGGCGTGAGCGGGGGGCGTCTCGTGGCGGTGGTGGAGCGCCCGGCGCACCCTTCGCCGGAGTGGGCCGCCATGCTGCGCGCGCTGGGGCGCGCGCTGCCAGGCGTGCGGCTCCACGCCGCGCCCCACGGCGCCGACCTCCTTGTGAGCGGCCTGGCGGCGGCCGGTGGGCGCGTCGACGTGGTCCTGAGCTTCGACGGCCGCCAGACGCTGCCCGCCTGGCTCCGGGACGCGCGGCGGCTCTTGCGGGCGACGGCGAAGGCGAGAGAGGAAGGAACAGGAAAGCGCGGACGGGGGGCGAATTAACTCCGGAGACTTGGACGAGCGGGCGGGGTTGCGCGGTTGTTCAGGGATCGATCCGTCGCTCATCTTTATGAGACGACCGTCAACGTCACGGGCCTGGCGCTGCTCGCGGGGCTCGTCTTCGCCATGCCGCCGTCTCCGTGGTTCGTCCTCTTCGCCGCGCTCGCCGCGGCGGCGGACTACTGGAACTTCCGCACGCCCTTCGGCTACGTGTCGTTCAGTTTCGCCCTCACGCTGCCGGCGGAGGTGCTCTACGGCCCGAGCACCGCGGCGCTCGTCTGCGCGCTCGGCAACATCGCCGGCAACACCATTCCCCTGCGCCGCCCGGCGCGCATCGGCGCCTTCAACGCGGCGCAGTTCACCCTCAGCGTCTTCTGCGGCTGGCTGGCGCAGGAAGGCGTGGCGCGTCTCGTGCAGACGGGGCCTGCGGCCCTCGTGGCGCCCTACGTCGCCTTTGTGGCGGTTTTCTTCGTCGTCAACAATTCCCTCGTGGCGTGCATGGTGTCCCTGGAACATGGGCTGCCGCTGCGCTCGGTCACGGCGCACCTGCACTGGGAGGCGTTCGCCCACCTGGTCACGGCCGTGTTGGGGACGATGTTCATCGTCGTGGAGCGCACCAGCGGCACGCTCACGGCGCTACTCGCCGTGGTGCCGGCCCTGGCGCTCTCGTATCTCCTGAACGTCCAGCACCGCCTGGACACGCGCAACCGGGAGCTGGAGGCGCTCTATGACGCCTCCCAGTCGCTCGCCGGCTCCCTCAACTGGGACACGGTGTGCGAGGTCGTCGTGCGCTCCTCGGCGCGCCTCGCGAGCGCGAGCCGTGCGGAGCTCTGGGTGGCCAGCGAGGACGGGAAGTGGCTGATGAGCGCGGCCGTCTTCGGCCCGGGCGAAGCGGCGGCGCTGGGCACGCAGATCGCCGCCGGGGAAGGCGTGGTCGGACAAGCCTTCGTGAGAGGGGAGTCCGGCCTCGAGCGGCTCCGCGGCCCGGACGGGCACGCGCGCCACATCCTGGCCGTGCCGCTCGTGCACGGGGAGACGCGCCTCGGCGTGCTGGAGCTCGAGGCACGCCAACCCTTCAGCGACGACCACCGCCGTCTCCTCTCCATCCTCTCGCCCCAGGTGGCGAGCGCCCTGCGCAACGTCATGCAGTACCGGGAGACGGAGCAGCAGGCGCAGACAGACCCCATGACCGGGCTCGCCAACTTCCGGCGCTTCTCCACGGAGCTGCCGCGCAAGCTGGAGGCGGCCTCGCAGGCGGGGCAGCCGCTGGCGCTCGTCTACCTCGACCTCGACAATTTCCGGGACTTCAACAACCGTTTCGGGCACCAGGTGGGCGACGAGGTTCTGCGCTCGTTCGCCCGCATCCTCCTCGACTCCGTCCGTCAGGGCGATCTCGTCGCCCGCTACGGCGGGGACGAGTTCGTCATCGTGCTCCCCGGCGCCGGCCCCGAGGAGGCCGCGGCCGTCGTGGACCGCATCCTGCAGCGCGTGCACCGGCTGCGGATCAACGTCGGCTCCAACGTGTCGCCCACCCTGGCGGTGAGCGCCGGCTTCGCCGTGTACCCGGAGGACGGGCGGGACGCCGACCACCTCATCCGCACCGCAGATGAGGCCATGTACCGGCAAAAGCGCCGCTTCGGAGCCGGGTGATGCGCGGCGGGCTCCTGAGGGAGGTCGCCGGCGGCGTCGTCGACCTTCTCTGGCCGCTGCCCCAAGGGTGCCCGGCCTGCGGCCGCGCGTCGCGCGGGGGACGCTTCTGCGAGGCGTGCCGGCGCCAGCTGGGCTTCCCGCCCGTGCCGTCCTGCCCGCGCTGCGGGCTGCCGGCGCCGGTCGCGGCGCGGCCCTCCGGCCTCTGCGACGTCTGCGCCGCGCAGCTCTGGCCCTTCACGCGGCTCCTCGCGGCGGCCCCCTACCGGGAGCCCCTGCGGGGCCTGCTGCACTGCCTGAAGTTCCGCCGGGAGCGCCACCTCGCGCGGCCTCTCGGCGAGTTTCTCGCGGAGCGCCTGGCGGGGCGCTGGGAGGGCGCGGAGGTGGCCGTGCCGGTGCCGCTGTCCGCGGCGCGCCTGCGGGAGCGCGGCTTCAACCAGGCCCAACTCTTGGCGGAGGCCATGGTGCGGGGGCGCGTGCCGGTGGTGGAGGCCTTGCGCCGCGCGCCGGGCGGCGCCCGCCAGTCCCTGGCCCGGGACCGCGCCGAGCGCCGCGCCAACCGTCCGCAACTCGCCTGCGTCCGGCAGGAAACTGTCGCCGGCAGGCGCATTCTTCTCGTGGACGACGTCTTCACCACAGGCGTGACGATGACGGCCTGCGCGGACGCCCTCTTGCGCGCGGGCGCCCGCTCGGTCACGGCCGCCGTCCTCTGCCGGGACCTTTGAGGCCGCGCCGCGAGGCCGGAGGCGGCGCGCGGCGGCGTCCGGCAGGCGGGTGCCGGCGAGGCGGCGGGTGCGGAAGGAGGGATGGGGATGCTTCGGAACTGCCGGCAGTGCGGGGCGCTCTTCGCTTCCAGCGGGTCGGACGTCTGCCCGGAGTGCCTCGCGCGCGAGGAGGAGGTCTTCCGCTCCGTTCGCGCGTACGTCGTCGACCATCCGGACGCCAGCGTGGAAGAGGTGGCGGAGGCCGTGGCCGTCGAGCCGGCCGTGATCCTGCGTTTTCTGAAGCAAGGCCGGCTGATCGGCGTGCGCGCGGAGCTGACCTGCGAGAGCTGCGGCCGGCCGATCAGCGAGGGCCGCTTCTGCTCCGCGTGCGTGGCCGCACTGCGCAGCGGGCTCGGCGACCACACCGGGCCGCGGTCGACGTTCTACGGCGCGCCGCGCCGCCGCCCACGCCCCTAAGCGTTTCCAGGCGCCGCGATGCACCGCCTCGCGAGTCGCGCGGAGGAGAAAAGTGAAGCAGAAGGGCGACTTTCCGCCCTTTCACGTCGGAAACGGCCTCTCACGTCGGTCAAGAATTCGCGGCCGTGTTCGAAACACGGTGTAGCAGGCCGCGAAGGCCCGACCGCCATGGGAGGCGTGCGTCGTGAAGGTGTCGCACGGGCAAGTGCATGAGGCCGCTCAGGCGTACTTGCGGGAACTGCAGCGGGCCGCGCGCCGCGAGGGAGGCCCGGCACCGGCTGGGGCGCCGCCGCAGGACGGCGTGGTGCTCAGCCGTGATGCCAAGGAGGCGCGGCGCTGGCTGGACCGGCTGGCCGCCCTGCCGGACCTCGACCCGTCGCGCCTGGCCGATTTGAAACAGCGCGTCGCGGACGGCACGTACGCCCCGGACGCATCCGCCATCGCCGACCAGATCCTGGCGCGCTCCCTTGCGGACCGCCTGGCGGGCGGTCGCGCATGACGGCCCTGGAAGCGCTGCAGGCGGCGCTGGACGAGGAGCTGTCCGTCTACCGGGAGCTCCACCGCCTCACGCGCGAGAAGCGCCAGCAGATCCTGCAGGGCGACTGGCCGGGGCTGCGGGGGACCGTCGAACGGGAGCTCGAACTGCTCGCGCAGCTCGACCGTTGGGAGAGCCGGCGCCTCGCGGCCACGGCCGCGGTGGCCGCCGACCTCGACTTGGAACCGCGCGCCACGCTGCAGGAGCTCACGCGCCACCTGCCCCCGGAGCCGGCCCGCGCGCTCACGGAGCGCCGCCTCGCCCTCCTCACGGTGATGGATGAAGTGGCGCGCCTCAACGCCACGAACGAGTCGCTTCTTTCGCAATCGCTCGCCTACGTGGACTTCTCCCTCAACCTTCTCCGCCGCGCCGCCGGCACGGCCTACGACGCCGCGGGCCGCGCGCAGCCGGCCGTCGCGCCGGCGCCGGCGCGCTGGCAGCGGAGGGCCTGACGATGCGCAGCACGTTCTTCGGGCTGGAGACGGCGCTGCGCGCGCTGGAAGCCCAACGGGGCGCGGTGGACGTCACGGCGCACAACGTCGCCAACGCGAGCACCCCGGGCTACCGGCGGCAGGTGGCGCGGCTGCAGGCCACGCCGCCCTACCGCCCGGCCGACATGGACGGCCCCACCGGCGCCGGCTCCTGGGGCACCGGGGTGGCGATCGTCGACATCTCCAGCGCGAGGGACGCCTTCCTCGACCGCCAGGTGCGCGCCCAGTCCGCCTGGCAGGGCCGCTACGACGCGATGGACAAGGCGCTGGGGGAGATCGAGGCCACGCTGAACGAGCCCAGCTCCACCGGCCTCGGATCCTCTCTGGACGCCTACTGGAAGGCCTGGCAGGCGGTGGGCGACGATCCCTCCAACCTGGCCGCGCGCCAGGTGCTCTTGCAGACGGCCGCGGCGCTGGGCGAGGACTTCACTCACCTCGACCAGCAGTGGATCTCCGTGCGCGACGACGTCGACCGCCAGATCCAGGACCAGGTGGCGCAGCTCAACCGCCTGGCGCAGCAGGTGGCGGAACTCAACCGCGACATCGCCGGCGTCAAGGCCATGGGCCAGAACCCGAACGACCTCATCGACCAGCGCGACGACCTACTCAGCCAGATGGGGCAGATCGCCCCGCTGCAGACGCGCCTGAACGACGACGACACGGTCGACGTGTGGGTGCAGGGCTACGCGCTGGTCAGCGGCGCGCGCGCGGATGCGGTCACGGTCACGGTGGGCGGCGGCTCGCTGTCGCTCGCCTGGCAGTCCACGGGCGCCACGCTGGCGCTCCCGCGGGGATCCGCCGGCTCCCTGGGCGGGCTGCTCGACCTGCGCGAGGCCGTCATCCCCGGCTACCGCGCGCAGCTGGACGCCATCGCGCAGGCGGTGGCGAACGCCACGAACGCGCTGCACCGCACGGGCTACGACCTCAACGGCAATCCCGGTCTGGACGTGTTCAACTACACCGCCGGCGGCCCGGCGCAGCCGGTGCTCCTTCAGCTGAACCCAGCGCTCGTGGGGCGTCCGGAGCGGGTCGCGGCCGCGGCGCAGCCGGGCGCGAACGGCGACGGCACGGTGGCGCTTGACATCGCCGCCGCCGTGGACCAGCCGGGGACGGTGGGCGCGGCCAGCATCCACGAGGCGTACCGCGGGCTTGTGGGGCAGGTCGGCGCGGACCGCCTGGAGGCCGGCACGCGCGCGGAGAACGCCCAGGCGCTCTTGCAGAACCTCGAGGTCCAGCGCCAGTCGGCGGAGGGCGTGTCGCTCGACGAGGAGATGGCGCGCCTCGTGCAGTACCAGCAGGCCTACCAGGCGGCGGCGCGCACGCTGACCGCCATCGACGACATGATCGGCACCGTGGTGGAGCGGCTGGGCCGCGCGGGCCTGTAAGCGGCCGGCCGCAGCGGGTGGGGAGGAGACCTCGTGCGCGTCACATCCAGCATGGTGTACCAGCAGGTGCTCGGCGACCTTCGCCGCGCGCAGACCCGGCTGGCGCAGCTCCAGGAGCAGATGGCCTCGGGGCGGCGCATCAACCGCCCGTCGGACGATCCGTCCGGCGTCCAGTACACGCTGGACCTCTCCCATGGTGTGGCGCAGAACGAGCGCTACCTCGCCAACGCGCAGGCCGCCCAGGACCGGCTCGACACGACGGACCAGGCGCTCTCCAGCATCGGCGACCTCATCACGCGGGCGCGCCAGCTGGCCATCCAGGGAAGCGACAGCTCCCTCCCCCTCTCCGCCCACCGCGCGCTGGCGGCGGAGGTGCGCCAGCTGCGGGACCAGCTCGTCGACACGGCGAACACGGAGATGGCCGGCCACTACCTTTTTGCCGGGGCCCGCGACGACACGAAGCCCTGGAGCGTGGACCCGGTCACCGGCCTCCTCCAGTACGCCAACGCCGCCTACCCGCAGACGATCGTGCGGGAGATCGGGCCCGGCGTGCGCGTGCCGGTGAACGTCGACGCCTCCAAAGACATTCAGGACCTCTACACCGCGCTCGACAAGCTGGCGCAGGACCTCGACGCGCAGGACGTGACCTCCGTCTCCGGAGCGGACCTCACCGAGATCTCGCGCCTGCAGGACGCCTTCCTGCAGCACCGCGCGGTCGTGGGGGCGCTCTCCGCGCGCATGCAGATGGCCATCGACCGGCTGGGCGCGGCCGGCTTCGAGCTGCAGAAGCTCTTGAGCGACACCGAGGACGCGGATGTGACGAAGACGGTGATGGACGCCCTGCAGAGCGAGAACGCGTATCGCATGGCGCTCCAGGTGGGCGCGCGCCTCCTCCAGCCCACGCTGCTCGACTTCCTGCGCTAGCCCCTCCGACGCCGCCGCGGCGAGTGGTATGCTCATCCGCGGGGGTGGGTGGGGGCATGTCCCTCGCGGAGACGCTCGGCATCCGTTTCGGCACCGACGGCTGGCGCGACGTCATCGCGGAGCGCTACACGTTCGCGAACGTCCGCCGCGTGGCCCAGGCGCTGTGCGACGTGCTCGCGGAGGAAGGCGGACCGCGGGCGATCGTCGTCGGTTACGACACGCGCTTCCTCTCCGACCGCTTTGCGCTGGCCGTGGCGCGGGTGGCCTCGGCGAACGGCTTCGAGGCCTGGCTCACCCAGGCCCCTACGCCCACGCCGGCCGTGGCCTGGGCCACGCGGGAGCGCGGCGCGGCCGCCGGCGTGATGATCACGGCCAGCCACAATCCGCCCGTCTACAACGGCTTTAAGATCAAGGGACCGTTCGGCGGGCCGGCGCTGCCGGAGTTCACGGCCGCCGTGGAGCGGCGCCTGGCGGAGAACGCCGCCGCCGGGCGCGAGCCGCGGGAGGACGGCGCCCTTGTGCGCACCTTCGACGCGCTGCCTTCGTACCTGGAGCAGGTGCGGCGCCTCGTGCGCTTCGACCTCGTGGCGCGCGCCGCCGGCCCGTGGATCAGCGACGCCATGCACGGGGCGGGGCGCGGCATCCTGGCCGGGCTCCTGCGGGAGGCCGGCCTGGCCGTGGAGGAGATCCGCGGGGACATCAACCCCTCCTTCGGCGGCGTCAACCCGGAGCCGGTGGCGGCCAACCTCAGGGCGCTGCAGGAGGCGGTCGCGGCGCGGGGGGCGCGCGGCGGCCTCGTCACGGACGGCGACGCGGACCGCGTCGGCGCCGTCGACGAAGCCGGGCGCATCGTCGACTCGCAGCGCATCTTCGCCCTCCTCCTGCAGCATCTCGTCGAGGACCGCGGCTGGCGCGGCACGGTGGTGAAAACCTTCGCCGTCACGGACATGGTCGATCAGCTGGCGCGCCGCTACGGGCTTGAGGTGCTCCAGCGCCCCGTGGGCTTCAAGTACGTCACGGAGTACGCGCTCCAGGGGGATCTGCTCCTCGGCGGCGAGGAGAGCGGCGGGCTGGGCGTGCGGGGGCACCTGCCGGAGCGGGACGGCATCCTCTGCGCGCTTCTCCTTGTGGAGATGTGCGGCGCGCGGGGGAAGACCCTGGGGGCGCTGGTGGAGGACCTCATGGCGTCTCTGGGCTATCACGTGTACCGGCGCGTGGACCTGCACCTGACGGAGGAGGCCAAGAGCCGCCTCATGGAGCGGCTGCGCACCGCTCCGCCGCGGAGCGTGGGGGGACTCGCGGTGACGGGCGTCGATCCGCTCGACGGGTTCAAGCTGCGCCTGGAAGAGCGCGGCTGGATCCTCTTCCGCGCCTCCGGCACGGAGCCGGTGGTGCGCGTGTACGCCGAGCTCGACGACGACGAAACCCTCGACCGGGTGCTGGAGGCGGGCCGCGCCCTAGCTGAACGCGGCGACTGACGTGAGCAAGCTGGCGCCGCTGGAGAGCCACCTGGAGGAACTGCGCTACCGCCTGATCGTGTCGCTGGTCGCCGTGGCGGCCGGCGTGGCGGCAGCCTGGTTCCGCGCGCCCTGGCTCCTTCACGAGGTGGTCCGGCGGCTCGATTCGCGCCTCGTCTTCGTGCAGCCGGGCGAGGCTTTCTCGGCCGTGCTCAACATCGCCATCGTGGCCGGCCTGGCGCTGGCCTCGCCGGTGGTGCTCTACCAGCTCGTGGCCTTCGTGGTGCCGGGGCTGACGCCCCGGGAACGACGCCTCCTCTATGCGGCGCTGCCGGCGGCCGCCGTGCTCTTCTTCTGCGGCGCGGCCTTCGCCTACGTGTACCTCGTGCCCTTCGCCTGGCGCTTCCTCCTGGGCTTCGCCACCCCGGACGTGCAGCCGTTCATCACCGTCTCGGCCTTTCTGAGCTTTCTCCTGGGGCTCGTGGTGCCGGTGGGGCTCGTCTTCGAGTGGCCGCTCGTCGTGCTCGCCCTCGCGCGCCTGGGGCTCGTCTCGCCCCGCGCGCTGCGCTCCGGCCGGCGCCTTGCCTACCTGCTGATCCTCATCGTGGCGGGGGCCGTGACGCCGCCGGACGTGACCTCGCAGATGCTCGTGAGCCTGCCGCTCTTCGTGCTCTATGAGGCCGGTATCCTGCTCAGCCGCTGGGCGTACCGCGAGCGATGACGGCATTCGACATAATTCGTGCCGCTTTCCCGTTCAGCACAGGGTTATCCACAACCCGCCCCCCGGATTTCCGGCTTGTGAACAGGGTTGTCCACATTATCCACAGCTTTTCCGGTCGACGGCATTCTGTTACGAGCCCCGTCCGGACGTCGGCGGCGACAGGATGCGACACGCCGGAGGGGCGCGGGCGGGCGGGCTAGAATGGTCTTGAGAGGTCGGGTAAGGGGGGCGCGCCCATGCCGGTGAACCTGCAACTGCACGGCAAGAACATCGAGGTCACGCCCGCGCTGCGAGAGTACGCGGAAAAGAAGCTCTCGCGGCTCGGCCGCTACTTCGAGGAGCCGCTCCACGTGCAGGTGAGCTTCGAGGTGGAGCGAGGACGGCACATCGTCGAGGTGACGGCGCCCGTGGCGGGCTACATCCTGCGCGGCGAGGAGGCGACGGCGGACATGTACGCCTCCCTGGACCGCGTCTGGGACAAGCTCGAGCGCCAGATCCACAAGTACAAGACGCGCCTCAACCGCAAGGCCCGCCAGGACGGCGTGCCGCGCAAGGCTGAGCCGGCCCGCGCGGAGCACGAGGAGGCGGAGGCCGGGGAGGCGCCGCAGATCGTGCGCGTTAAGCGCTTCCACCTCAAGCCGATGCACGTCGATGAGGCCGTGCTGCAGATGGACCTCCTCGGCCACGACTTTTACGTGTTCCAGAACGCGGAGACGGGCGTGGTCAACGTGCTGTACCGCCGCCGCGAGGGCGGCTACGGCCTGATCGAGCCCGCCCGCTGAAGGGCCCTGCATGCCAGCGGGACACGCGCCGCGCGTGCACGCGGTCATCTTCGAGGGAGGGCGCGCCGCGGGCCCGTGGACGGCCGCCATGGCGCGCGCGCGGGAGGCCGTGACGCTCCTGCGCGTGCGCCTGCTCCGCGCCGCCGGCGCCGAAGCCGTCTACGTGGTCAGCGACCGGCCGGCGCTCTTGGAGGCGGCGCGCGCGGCCGGCGCGGAGGCGCTGCCGAGCGTCCGGCCCTTCCGCTTCGGCCGGGAGCTGGCGCGCGCGGCGCGGCGGGCCGCGGCGGCCGGGCCGGGCACATGGCTCCTCTACTTCGGCGGGGGCGCCGCGGCCACGCTGGACCTCGACGGCTTACGGGAACTGATCGCGCACCTAAGGGAGCCGGACGTCGCCTGGCTCAACAATCCCCAGTCCCCGGACGTGTTTGCCGCGCCGGCCGCCGCGCTCGCGGGAGCGCGCGGCGCCTGGCCCTCGCGCGACAACGCGGCGGGCGAGTTCCTCGCGCGCGCCGGGCTGCGGCGGGCGCTCTGGCCGAACCGCGCCGCCCTGAACCTCGACCTGGACACGCCGGCGGACGCGTACGTGCTGCGCTGGCTGGCGGAGCGCGGTCTCGCGCCGGGGCCGGTGAGCGCGGACGCGGACCTGCGGCGCGCGCTGGCGGCCGTGCCGGCGGCGGGCGGCATGGGCGCGCGGCTGGAGGCCGTGGCGCGCGTGCTGCAGGAGGGCGGGGAACTCGCGCTCCTCGGGCGCGTCGCGCCGACGACCGTGCTGCGCCTCAACGAACGTTGGAAGTGCCGCGTGCGCGTCTTCTCCGAAGAGCGCGGCATGAAGGCGCTAGGGAGGGAGGCGGCGGGCGCCGTCCGCTCCCTTGTGGCCGAGTTCGTCGCGCGCGCCGGCCCTGAGGCGTTCTTCGCGGCCCTCGCGCGCGTGGCCGACGCCGCGCTCTTCGACACGCGGGTGCTCCTCGCCGCCTGGGGCTGCCGCGCCGGCGAGGAGGAGCGCTTCGCGGCCGATGCGGGCGACCTGGACCGCGTCACCGACCCGCCCTTGGCCCGCTTCGCCGCGGCCGCGCACGGCGCGCCCCTGCCGGTGCTCCTCGGCGGCCACACGCTTGTCAACGGCGCCCTGTGGACGCTGTCGGACGCGCTTGCCCAAGCGGCCCCCAATTCGCGTTGAGCGGAATTCCATGGAAGGATTGCCGAAATTGCGCTCGAATGTTTCCGGCGGAGGTCACTTTTTCTGTCGAGGGACACGCTGCAGCTCGAACGGTGGTTGAGCAGCCTGCCGGGTGTCCGCTCCGCGCGCGTCCTGCAGGGAGACGGCGGCGTGCAGCGCGTGCACCTGCTCATCACCGGGGACCCGGCCGCGGCGGTCAGCGACGCGCACACCCTGATCTACACACTCACCGGGCGGCGCCTGCCCGCGGACGCGATCGTCGTCACGCCCATCGGGGAGAGCGGCGGCTGGGACGAGTACGGGCGCTGGCGTCTGGCGGAGATCGGCGTGGTGCGTGACGAGGACGAGCGGATCGAGGTGACGGTGCGCCTCACGGAGGGGGAGCGCGCCACAACCGGGCTCGTGCGGGGGGCGGCGGAGCGGGAAGTGCGGCTGACGGCGCTGGCCGCGGTGGAGGCGCTGGAGGCGGCGCTGGGCGAGGGGGTGGCGCTGGTGTTGGGGGACCTGCAACGCCTGCGGCTGGTCGGGCAGCCGGCGTACGTGGCCGCCCTGCTGCTGGAGATGGACGGGGAGACGCGCACGCTTTTGGGAGTGGCCGCCGTGCAGGAGGACGACCGCACCGCGGCCGCCCGCGCCGTCCTGGACGCGGCCAACCGCGCCTTCCGATGAGACGCGTGGACAGGCTTCAAGAGGATTTCCGCTTTTTCGGGTTTCCGGTCTCGCGCCCGAGCGAAGGGCCCGTGCACCCTATAGCGGAGTTTCGCCGGGCTAATGTGGGTCGAGGGGTTGTTTCTCAGATGGTGCGTGTGCTGAAGGTTCTTGCGACGTTGGCGCTGCTGGCCGTTGCGGCCGGTGCGAGCTACCGCTGGTAAGAGCGTGATCGCAAGACGCATGCATTAGACCCCGTGCGGGCCGAGACCGGAAAAGGATAGGAGGCGCGCTTTGCAACCCTCGATCCACCGTCATCATTACACGCTACTTGTGGCGCTGGTGCTGGCGGACGCCGCCGCGGCCGCCTGGCTCTGGGACCCCTCGGTGCTCCTCGCCTGGCCGCTCTGGGCGCTCGTGGCCCTCACGGCCGTGGCGGAGGCGCTGCCGGTGGAGCTGCCGCAGGGCCGCGGTTCGGTGTCTGTGAGCTTCCCGCTGATCTTCACCTCGTCGATGGTGCTCGGTCCATTCGCCGGCTTCGTCGTCGGCCTGCTCGGCACGCTTACGGCGGACGAGCTCCGCGGCCGCGTCCCCTGGCTGCGCATGGCGCTGAACCACCTGCAGCTGGCGCTGGCGGGCGCCGTCTCCGGGCTCGCGTACGTGTCTTTGGAGCGGCTCTGGGGCTCCCCATTGGGCGTGTGGACAGGGCTCCTGGCGGGAGGATTGCTCTACTTCATCGTCAACGCCGGGAGCGTATCTTTGATGGTGTCGCTGTACCATCGGATGTCGGTCCTACACTATTTCAAGTCCAGCGTATTGGGCACGGTACCCAACTACCTCGCCCTCATCCCGATCTCCTACGTGATGGCCTCCGTGTACCAGTCGCTGGGCGTGGCCGCGCTCGCCGTCTTCTTCCTGCCGCTCCTTGTGGCGCGCCAGTCGTTCAAGCTCTATTCGGAGATGCGCCAGTCCTACCGGGAGATGATCGTCGCGCTCACGCGGGCGCTGGAGGCCAAGGACCCGTACACGGCCGGCCACGCGGAGCGCGTGAGCGGCATCGCCGTGCACCTGGGCAAGGTCATGGAGATGCCGGAGGAGGACCTCGAGATCCTGGAGATCGTCGGGCTCCTGCACGACATCGGCAAGATCGCCGTGCCGGACTCCATCCTCAACAAGCGCGGCCGGCTCACGCCGGAAGAGTACGCACTCATGAAGAAGCACCCGGTGACGGGGCATGAGATCGTCCGCAACATCCACTTCCTGGGGAAGGGCCAGGAGTGGGTGCTGCACCACCACGAGCACTGGGACGGCCGCGGCTACCCGGACGGCCTGGCCGGGGAGGCGATCCCGCTGGGCGCGCGCGTGCTCTCCATCGCCGACGCCGCGGACGCGATGCTCTCCGACCGGCCCTACCGCCGCGCCATGCGGCTCATCGAGGCCTGCCGCCAGCTCGCGCGCGCGAGCGGCGAGCAGTACGACCCGACCGTCCTGCGCCGCTTCTTCGAGCTCTGCGCCGACGAGCGCTTCGCCAAGGAGATCCTGCGCCAGCCGGCGCCGATCTCCGCGGCGGAGCTGGGGGAGCTCATCGCTCTACCGGAGATGGCGGCGGCACGCCGCGAGGCGGCCGCGGCGCGGCCGCGGGACTCCGCGCCCGCGGACGGCGGGGCGCCGGAAGGCTCCGAGCGCGCATGATCTTCGTCTGGGCCCTTCTCGCCGCGGTGCTCGTCGGCCTCCTGCGCGGCGGGCGCGTGGGCCGCTTCGCCGACCTGGACGTGCGCCACTGGGGGCTCATCCTCCTGGGCTTCGCGGGCCGCTTCTTCCTCCACTGGGCGGGCTACGCCGGTTGGGGCTGGGTGGCGCCGTGGGCGGCCTGGATCCACGCCGCCTCGTACCTCTGCCTTCTCTACGCCCTTGGCGCCAACCTCCGCCTGCCGTACTTCTCCCTCGTGTGGCTGGGCACGCTGGCGAACTTCGCCGTCATCGCGCTCAACGGGGCGCGCATGCCCGTCGCGCGCCAGGCGCTCGAGGCCACCGGCCAGGGCGCGCAGGCCGCCTTCCTGCAGGGCGCCGGGGACTACATGCACACCCTCATGGCGCCCGCCACACGGCTCTGGTGGCTGGGCGACTGGCTCTACCTGCCGCCGCCCTTTCCGCGCCCGACAGCCTTCAGCCCCGGGGACGCGCTCGTGGCGCTCGGCCTCTTTCTCTTCGTCCAGCGCGTGATGACGGGCGCCGAGGCCGGCCGGTGGCGGCTCGAGCGCGCCGGCTGAGTTCGTTGCCCCCCGTTTTTCCGCCGTGCTACACTGGTGCAAGGCGCGGGCGCCGGACACGGACGCGCCTTTTTTCACCGCACTGGGGGGCATCCACTTGCTCGGCGTGCTGAAGCGGCTCCTCAACTACAACGAGCGCGAGCTGCGCCGGCTGCAGCCCATCGTGCAGCGCGTCAACGAGCTCGAACCGTCCGTGGCCGCGCTTCCGGATGCGGAGTTGGCGGCGCGCACGGCCGAGTTCCGCCGCCGGCACGCGGCCGGCGAGCCGCTCGACGACCTGCTCCCCGAAGTCTTCGCCGTCGTGCGCGAGGCTTCGAAGCGGGTGCTCGGCCTGCGCCACTTCGACGTGCAGATCCTCGGCGGCATCGTCCTGCACGAGGGAAAGATCGCCGAGATGGCGACGGGCGAAGGCAAGACGCTCGTGGCCACGCTGCCCGCCGTGCTCAACGGCCTCACCGGCAAGGGCGTGCACGTCGTCACCGTCAACGACTACCTCGCGAAGCGCGACAGCGAATGGATGGGCCAGCTCTACAAGTTCCTCGGCCTCTCCGTGGGGCTCATCGTGCACGGCCTCGATCCGGCCCAGCGGCGGGCGGCGTACGCAGCCGACATCACGTATGGCACGAACAACGAGTTCGGCTTCGACTACCTGCGCGACAACATGGTCATGTACCCGCAGGACCGCGTCCAGCGCGGGCTGCACTACGCGATCGTCGACGAGGTCGACAGCATCCTGATCGATGAGGCGCGCACGCCGCTCATCATCTCCGGCCTCAGCGACAAGCCCACCGAGCTCTACTTCCGCTTCGCGCGCATCGTCGAGGGGCTGGAAGAGGGGCGCGACTACACGGTCGACGAGAAGGCGCGCACCGTGGCGCCCACGGAAGAGGGCATCGCGCGCGTCGAGAAGGCTCTCGGCGTCGACAACCTCTACGCCAACGACAACATGGACCTCGCCCACTACCTTGAGAACGCCTTGAAGGCCAAGGCGCTCATGAAGCGGGACCGCGACTACGTCGTCAAGGACGGCGAGGTCATCATCGTCGACGAGTTCACGGGCCGGCTGATGTTCGGGCGCCGCTACTCCGACGGCCTGCACCAGGCGATCGAGGCCAAAGAGAACGTGCGCATCGCCCAGGAGAGCCAGACGCTGGCCACGATCACCTTCCAGAACTACTTCCGCATGTACGAGAAGCTCGCCGGCATGACGGGCACGGCGGCCACCGAGGCCGACGAGTTCGACAAGATCTACAAGTTGAGCGTCGTCGTCATCCCGACGAACAAGCCGATGATCCGCAAGGACCTGCCGGATGTCGTCTACAAGACCGAGGCCGCCAAGTTCCGCGCCATCGTGCGCGAGATCAAGGAGCGGCACGCGAAGGGCCAGCCGATCCTCGTGGGCACGGCGTCCATCGAGAAGTCGGAGCGCCTCAGCGCGATGCTCAAGCGCGAGGGCATCAAGCACCAGGTCCTCAACGCCAAGAACCACGAGCAGGAGGCGGAGATCATCGCCCAGGCCGGGCGCCTCGGCGCCGTGACGATCTCCACGAACATGGCCGGGCGCGGCACGGACATCCTCCTCGGCGGCAACCCGGAGTTCAAGGCGCGCCAGGCCTTGAAGCGCGCGCAGGTGCCGGACGAGGTCATCGCCGTGGCCGTGGAGCACGCCCCGAGCGACGACCCGGCCGTCCTGGAGGCGCGCCGGCTCTACCGCGAGGCGCTCGCGGAGGCCAAGCGGGAGACGGACCGGGAACACGAGGAGGTCGTGCGCCTCGGCGGCCTGCACGTCATCGGCTCGGAGCGGCACGAGGCGCGCCGCATCGACAACCAGCTGCGCGGCCGCGCCGGGCGTCAGGGCGACCCGGGCTCCAGCCGCTTCTACATCTCCCTTGAGGACGACCTCATGCGCCTCTTCGGCTCCGAGAGCCTCAAGGGATTGATGGACCGGCTCGGCGTGGAGGAGGACGAGCCGATCGAGCACCCGCTCGTCACGCGCGCCATCGAGAACGCGCAGCGCCGCGTGGAGGCGCGCAACTTCGAGATCCGCAAGCACCTCCTGGAATACGACGACGTGATGAACCAGCAGCGGGAGGTCATCTACGGCCAGCGGCGCCAGCTCCTTGAGGAGCAGGACATGAAGCCCATCGTGCTCGGCATGACCGAGGCGGTCGTGGAGCGCTGGATCGAGACCTACTGCCCGGCCGGCGCGCACCCCGAGGAGTGGGACCTCAAGGGGCTTCTGGAGCAGGCCGAGCAGCACTTCCTGCGCCACGGGGAGATCTCCCCCGAGGCCCTTTCGGACCTTGAGCGCGAGGAGATCGAGGAGCGGCTGCTCCAGGCGGCGAGGGCGCGCCTCGACGCCAAGGAGGCCGAGCTCGGCACGGAGACGTTCCAGGAGCTCTGCCGCGTGATCGCGCTGCGCACCGTCGACGCCAAATGGATCGACCACCTCGACGCCATGGACGACCTGCGCGAGGGCATCGGCCTGCGCGCCTACGGCCAGCGGGACCCGCTGATTGAGTACAAGATGGAAGCGTTCGAGATGTTCAACGAACTACGCGAGCGCATCCAGGAGGACATCGTCAAGCTCGTCTTCCGGTTGGAGGTCGTGCGCCACGTGGAGCGGCAGAGCGTGGTGCGCGGCCTGCGCACGAGCCACGCCAGCGTGAGCGGGCTGGCCTGGGCCGCGGACGGCGCGGGCGGCGCGGTCGCGGCCGCGGGCGCGGGCGCGGCGGGGGCGGCGGCGGGCGGCGCGGCCGGCGGGGCGCCGCCGGTGATCGCGCGCGGGACGGCGCGCGGCGGGGCCGCGGCCGCGGCGCCGGCGGAGCGCCCGCAGCCCGTGCGCGTGCAGAAGGTGGGGCGCAACGATCCCTGCCCCTGCGGCAGCGGCAAGAAGTATAAGCACTGCTGCGGCCGCTAGACGGCCGGCGGCAGAGAAAGAGAATGTGAGAACGGCAAGGGGAATGTGGACCATGTACGAAGAGGAACGGCGGAACCTGGGCGCGCTGGCGGCGCGGCTCGACGAACTCGGGAGGTCTCTTTGACCACGCCGGCCTGAAGGCGGCGGTGGCGGAGGGGGAGCGCCGCATGGCGGAGCCGTCCTTCTGGGACGATCCGGACGCGGCGCAGGCCTTCATCCGCCAGCACCGCGTGCGCCAGAACCGGCTGGAGCGCTACGAGGAACTGCGGCACGAGCACGAGGAACTGACGGTCCTCTGCGACCTTCTGGAGGCCGAGCCGGGCGATGCCGCCCTGGAGCGCGAGCTGCGCAGCCGGCTCGCGTCCCTTGAGCAGTCCCTGGAACGGTTCGAGGTGGAGCTTCTCCTCACCGGGCCGTACGACCAGAAGGACGCGCTCCTCTCCATCCACCCCGGCGCGGGCGGCACGGAGTCCCAGGACTGGGCCGCCATGCTCATGCGCATGTACACGCGCTGGGCGGAGGACCACGGCTACAAGGTGGAGACGCTCGACTACCTCGAGGGCGAGGAGGCCGGCATCAAGAGCGTGACGCTCGCCATCCGCGGGCCGAACGCCTACGGTTTCTTGCGCCCGGAGCGGGGCGTGCACCGGCTCGTGCGCCACTCTCCCTTCGACGCCTCGGGGCGGCGGCACACGTCCTTCGCGTCCGTCGACGTGCTGCCGGTCCTGGAGGAGGCCGAGGTGGAGATCCGCCCGGAGGACCTGCGCATCGACACGTACCGCGCGAGCGGCGCCGGCGGCCAGCACGTGAACAAGACCGAGTCGGCGGTGCGCATCACGCACCTGCCCACGGGCATCGTGGTCACCTGCCAGAACGAGCGCTCCCAGCACGCCAACCGCGAATCGGCCATGACGATGCTGCGCGCGCGCCTGGCCCAGCGCATGATGGAGGAGCGGGAGAAAGAGCTGCAGGCGGAGCGCGGGCAGGTCGGCGAGATCGCCTGGGGCAACCAGATCCGCTCCTACGTCTTCGAACCGTACACGCTCGTCAAGGACCACCGCACGGACCTCGCCGTCGGCAACATCAAGGCGGTGATGGACGGCGAGATCGACCCCTTCATCTTCGCCTACCTGAGGCAGCAGATGGCGGCGGCCGGCGCGGAGCGAAGCGGGTCGCGGGCATGACGGCGCCGGGGGCGCGGTCGCGGCTCGCGGGCGCGGCGCTTTTCGCCGCCTGCCTGGCGCTGGGCGTGGAATTCCTCGTGCCGCCGCTCGCCGGCAGCGTGGCCGCGGCCGCGCTGGCGCCGAGCTTCGGGCCGGGCGCGGAGGTGCGCGTGGACGTGCGCGGCTCGGGCTTCCGCCTCCTTGAAGGGCGCGCCGAGGAGGTGCGCGTGGAGGCGCGCCGCGCCGTGGTGGGCGGCCTGCCGGTCTCGCAGCTCAGCGGCTCGCTCTACGGCGTGCGCCTCGACCCGCTCTCCCCCTGGCGCGGCGGCCGGCCGGCGCTGCGCGCGGTGACGCGCAGCCGCGCCACCTTCCGCATCTCCCAAGGCGACATCGCCCGCTGGCTCGCCGAACGGGGCGCCCGCGCGCGCGCGGCGGGGCAGGACGGCTGGTTCGAGGCGCCCTCCGTGACGATCGGCGACGGCTGGATCGAGGTGCGCGGCACCGCGCACTATCTGGGCGCCGCCCTCCCCGTGGCGGCGCGCGGGCGGATCGTGGCCGAAGCGCAGGAGAGCGCCCTGGCCTTCCGCTTCGACGAGCTCACAGTGGGCGGCCGGGCCGTGCCCGCGGCGCTGGCCAACGCCGTCTTCCAGCTGCTCGGCGGCGGCGCGCGCGTGCAGTTCAACCTGGGGAGCCTGCCGCTTCAGGTCACGGGCGTGGAGCTCTCCAGCGGCTGGGCCACCGTCACGGCGGCCGGCGGCGCGTGGGCGGCGCCGTCGGGGGCGACGGCGGCGGCGCCTTTGGGGCGTGCGGTGCTGTGACCGGCGGCCGCGTGCTCGTGCTGGGCGTCGCCGTGGACCGCGTGGACGCGGCGGCGGCGCTGGAGCGCGCCAGCGAGATCGTGGAGTCCGGCGCGGGCGGGCTGATCGTCACCGTCAACCCGGAGATGATCATGGCGTCCGCGAACGACGCGGCGCTCGCGGAGGCGCTGCGCCGGGCGGAACTGGCCGTGGCCGACGGCGCCGGGGTGGTGTGGGCCGCGCGGCGCCTGGGGGACCCGCTGCCGGAGCGCGTGCCGGGCATCGAGCTGGCGGAGGGGTTGCTCGCCCGGGCCGAGGCGCGCGGCTGGAGCGTCTACTTCCTCGGTGCGCGGCCGGAGGTGGTGAGGGCGGCAGTGGCGCGCCTCAAGGAGCGCCATCCGCGCCTGCGCGTGGCCGGCGCGCGCGACGGCTACTTCCGCCCGGAGGAGGCGCCCGCGGTGGCGCGCTCTGTGGCGGAGAGCGGCGCGCAGCTGCTCCTCATGGGCATGGGCGTGCCGCGGGAGCAGCACTTCTGGCTGCGCCAGCGCGCCCTTTTGGGCGGCGTGGCGGCGATGGGGGTGGGCGGCAGCTTCGACGTGTGGAGCGGCACGGCGCGGCGCGCGCCGGCCTGGATGCGCCGGCGGAACCTGGAGTGGCTCTACCGGCTTGTGACGGAGCCGCGCCGCTGGCGCCGGCAGCTGGCGCTGCCGGCGTTCGCCCTACGCGTGCTCGCGGCCGCGGCGCGCGCCCGGCGCGGCCGCGGGGGCCGGGGGCGGCGCGCCGGCGCCTGATGCGCCCGGCGGCGCGGGCGCCTGCAGGAGCGCCGCCGCCAGCGCCGCGTTGCGCCGGGCGCCCGCCTGCAGCTCCGGGCGCCGGCGCGCCAGCTCCTCCGCGCGCCGTGGCTGCTCCCGCAGGGCGGCGTCCATGCGGCGCAGGAGGGTGTCGAGGTCCGGCAGGGACTCGATGCGGCCGAGGATCGGCAGCCCGAGTTCCCGCGCCACGCCGTCCACTTTGGGGTCATAGGAGATGGCGATGGCCGGTTGCGCCGCCACGGCCGCCAGCACCAGGGCGTGCAGGCGCATGGTGACGACGGCCCCCGCCTGCCCGAGGAGCGCCAAAAGGCCCGCCGTGTCCGCCGGGTCGAGGTCCGGCACCAGGGCACCGGCGCCGGTGCGCGCCACGAGTTCCCTCGCGAGCCCGAGGTCCACGCGCGGGTGCATGGCCAGGAAGACGGGCCGCAGGCCGTGGCGCTCGGCCACCTGCCGCGCCAGGATGACGAGGTCGTCGAGGCGCGCGGCCACGCCCGGCCACGGCCGCAGGGCGTAGAGCGCGTACGAGCCGCGCGCCAGACGCCAGCGCGCCAACATGCCGGCGGCCGCGGCCGGGCGGTATTCCAGCGCGAAGGCGGCGTCGGCCGTCACCTCGGCGGGGATCGCGTCGCCCGCCCATTCGCGCAGCGTCTCAAGGGAATCGTGGTCGCGCAGGGTGACGAGGTCGGCCGCAGCGAGGGCGCGCAGCGCGAGCCGCCGGCCCAGCGGGCTGCGGACGGGCCCGAGGCCGTTCGCGTAGAAGATCACGCGCGCGCCCAGCCGCCGCGCGAGAAGGATCATGCCGGCGTAGTAGACGAGGGAGCGCAGGCTCGTGACATCCTGGAGGAGCGTGCCGCCGCCGAGGATGAGCGCGTCGGCGCGGCGCAGGGCGAGGGCCGCCGCCGGCCGCAGGCGGTGGACGGCGCGCACACCGAAGTGGCGCGCGGTGGCCGCCGGGTCCGCGGAGAGCACGGTGAGGTCGATGCCGGGACAGGCGGCGCGAAGGTCGCCGATCACAGCGCGCAGGAGCGCCTCGTCGCCGGCGTTGCCGAAGCCGTAGTACCCGAGGAGCGCTGCGCGCGGCGGCCGGGCGGCCGTCATGCGGCGCGGCCCCCCAGGAGGCGCAGGTAGAGGTCCCGCAGCGCCTGCGCCATCTGCGGCGCGCTGTGGTGCGCGAGCGCGTGGCGTCTGGCGGCCTCGCCCATGCGCGCGCGCAGCGCGGCGTCGGCCGCGAGGCGCGCGGCGGCGCGGGCGGCGGCCTCCGCGTCCCCCGGCGGCACGACGAAGCCCGCCACGCCGTCCGGCACCGCCTCCGGAAGCCCGCCCACCCCCGTGACGACGCACGGCCGACCCGCCATGCACGCCTCCACGGCCGCGAGAGGCAGCGCCTCCGTGCGGGAGAGGAGCATGAAGACGTCGGCCGCGGCCAGGAGGCCCGGGACGTCCTCGACAAAGCCGAGCAAGACCTCGCCTGGCAGGCGCGCGCGCGCCGCCGCGGCGCGCAGTTCCGCCGCCAGGGGCCCGTCGCCGGCGATGGCGAAGCGCAGGCGGGGCGGGCGCGCCCCGGCCGCTGCGGGCGCGGGCCCGTCCGCCGGCGTGCGCCCGGCCGCAGCCCCGGGTGCGGGCGCGTCCGCCCGCGCCCCCGCGTCCGCGGCCATCCCCTCACCGGCCAGCAGCCGGCCGGCCGCCGCGAGCCACGTGTCCCAGCCTTTCTCCGGCACGAGGCGCCCCGTGCCGAGGATGAGGACATCGTCCTCCTCAAGCCCCAGGCGCGCGCGCCACAGCGGGCGCCGCGCACCGGCCTCGAGGAACGGCGCCGGGTCGACGCCCGAAGGGATGACGTGCACGCGCGCGGGCGGGACGCCGTCCTGCAGCAACTCCTCCGCCACGGCGCGGGAGACGGCCACCGCCACATGAGGAAGGGCGGCCTCGGCGCGCCGCCGGAGGAACGACCAGCGCCCGCCCTGCCACTGGGCGCTCTCACGGCGGCTCGAGCCGTGGCGCGTGTAGACGACGAGCGGCACGCCGGTGCAGGCGGCCGCAAGGCGCGCGCTGAGGCTGGCGTGGGCGTGGACCACGTTCGGGCGCAGCCGGCGCAGGCGCCGCGCGAGGTGCCAGACGGAGCGCGCGTCGAGGGAGCGCGCGGGCAGGTCGGGCGCCTCCACGCGCCAGCGCCCGCGCGCGGCCGCCTCCAGGCGCGCGGCCAGCTCCCCGCGCGGCGCGATCACCGTCAGCTCGTCGCCGGCCCAGGCGGGCTGTTCCAAGAGCGTCCAGAGGTAGCGGCCGGCGCCTCCCAGGCCACGGTCGCTGATCACGTGGACGATGCGCATGCCGCGCCCCCCTCCGCCGCCTCCTTCTGTGCCTCCGCCGGCGCCTCGCCCGGCGCGCCCGCGGCGCGCAGGAGGCGCGCGCAGGCCGCGCCCAGGCCCGCCCCCAGCCAGAGGCCCATGGCGGCGCGCGGGCTGAACCAGACGTTGTCCGTCAGCCCCTCGAAGAGCAGCGCCACGCAGGCCGCCAGCGCCGCCGCAGCCGCGAGGCGTGTGCCTTCCGCTCCCGACGCCACGCGCCGCAGGGCCGCGCGCAGGAACGTGAACGCCAGGGCGGCGGCCAGCCAGAGGAAGAGCAGGAGCCCCGGCAGGCCGGTCTCCGCCAGAAGCTCAAGGTAGATGTCGTGCGCGTGGGCGGCTTCCGTGCCGGCGATCATGAAGTGCGGGTACACGGCCGCGAAGGCCGACTGGCCGAGGCCCACGCCCGTCCAGAGGTAGGCGCGCACCATGTGCAGCACGCCCGTCCAGATGGCGAAGCGGTACTGAATCGACGTGTCCTGACCGCTGGCCAGGGACTCCAGCCGCACCTGGATGGCGTGCGGCCCGGCGGCGACAAGCGCGGCGAGGGCGGCCGCCATGGCCGCCCAGGCGAGCGGGAAGTAGCGCGGCCGCCAGAGGCTGCCGAGGATGGCGAAGGCCAGCACGGCCGCCAGCCAGCCGCCGCGGGAGAACGTGTACAGGTCGCCCGCGAGCGTCACGCCGAGGAGCGTCAGCGCCCCGAGCTTCAGCAGCCAGCGCCGCTCCGAGAGCACGAGCGCCGCGATGAAGGGCAGCGTGGCGGTGAAATAGGACGCCAGCGCGTTCGGGTCGTCAAAGACGGAGAACACCCGCGTGCTGAGGCCCGGGTTGGCCTGCTCGTCGATCCAGCGGGGCGTCTGGATGCCGGCGTAGGCCTGCGCGAGCCCGATGACGGAGGTGAGGGCGGCGCCGAGCGCGAGGCTCCACTGCACGCCGCGCACCGCCGCCGGCGAGGTGACGGCCTCGAACATGAAGAGGAAGAGCAGGAATTGGCTGAGCCAAAGGACGAGGCTCACGAGGCTGGGCAGGGGCGTGACGCTCGCGAGCGCGGAGATGGCCACGGCCGCCGCGAAGAGACCGAGCGGCCAGGCGGCCGCCGGGCGGCGCAGGAGCGCCTGCCCGCGCGCCCAGCGGCGCAGGAGAAGCGCCACGGCCGCCGCCCAGATCAGGGCCACGTCCAATGACGTGGGGAGCAGCGGGAAGGCCATGGCCAGGTAGGCCGGCAGCCGGTCCAGCGGCGCGGCGCGCAGGAGCGCGCTGCCGGCCGCCCACGGCCGCAGCGCCTCCAGCCGCCGGGCCGCGCGCCGCGCGGCCGTCCCGGCGAGGCTTGAGGGCCAGGCGGCGCCCGCGCGCGCCGCTTCCCGGGAGAGCCGGCCGAAGAGGCTGCCCTCCCAGACGATGGCCGCGAGGCGCCAGAGGGCCCCGAGCGCGCCGGCCGTGCGGCTTTCGCGCACCACGAGCCCGGCCGCCTCCCAGAATGACGCCGCCGCGCGCGCGACGGCGCTGCCGCGGATGATCGTCCCCGCGTTTACTTGCCCTCGCCTCCCACCTCGATGTTCCACACGGTCCCGGTGACGCCCCAGATGCGCGTCTGGAACTGCAGCGCCGTGCCGATGTGGATCTGCTGCGTGCCCACCATCACGGAGGTCGGTGTGGCCTTGCCCCGCCCGCTGATCGTGACGTAGACGTCCTTGTAGACGGTGGAGCGCTCCTGGGTCTGCGTGCCGTCCGGGTTCTGCACGAGGACCAGCGAGGGCTCCACCTTGACGGCCGTCACCTTGCCGAGATAGCTGTTCGTGCGCGTCTCGTAGACGGCGTCTCCCACGTGGATGGCGTCCGCCGTGGGGCCGCGCACGGCGGCGACGAGCGCCGTGAACGTGATGGGGACGTCGCTCTCCGCGGCCACCGTGCGCCCCGGTCCCAGCCAGCTGTAGGCGAGGCGCGCGGCCAGGGCCACGACCAGCAACACCACGAGGAAGTCGAGCACGTTGATGCGGCCGAAGAGCCGCCCTTGACGGTCGATCATGCCGTCACCTCCGTTGCCGTTCGATCCGTCCGCCGCAGGCGGAGCGCGTCCTCATACGCGGCCACCACCGCCCGCACCATGGACTCGATGGAATATCGCGCGACGACCACGTCCCGCCCGAAGGACCCCAGCCGGCGGAGTTCCTCCGGGCGCTCGAGGCCCGCCGCGAGCAGCGCCGCGAGCGCCTCGCCCGTGGCCGGCACGCCGCCGCCGCGCCCGGAGAGGTTCGTGCGCGCGAGCGCCTCCCAGGTCTCCGGCGCGGCCCAGCCGGCGAGGCCGCCGGCGCCGGCCACGATGAGCGGCCGGCCGCAGGCCATGGCCTCGAGGGCGGCGCGGCCGGCGGCCACGACGGCGTCCGCGCGCTGCAGGTAGGGGAGCGGGTCCGGCCGCGCGCCCACGAGGCGCACGACCTCGCGGCCGGCGCGCGCGTTGGCCTCCCGCGCGCGCGCGGCCACGGCCGCTTCGCCGCGGCCGCCGCCCACGATGAGCGCGCGCAGGCGCGGCCAGCGCGGCGCAAGGGCCGCGGCCGCGTCGCAGAGCGCCAGGGCGGGCTCCAGGACCTCGTCGAGCCGGCTCACATGCACGATCACCGGGCCGTCGTCCGGCGCGGCTCCCTCCACCGGCGGCGGCGCCGCGGCCGGCGCGAAGTGCTCCGTGTCGACGCCGTTCGGGATCACGCGCACGCGCTCCTCGGGCGCGCCCAGGCGCTCGACGAGATGCTCCTTCACCTCGGCGCTGACGGCGATCGTGACGTCGCCCCAGCGGCTCACGCGCCGCCAGAACCAGCCGGCCTGGTACACGCCGTGGTAGGTCGTGACGAGCGGCAGGCCCAAGCCGCGCCGCGCCGTCTCGCTCACCCACGCCGGAATGCGCGCGTGCGCGTGCAGCACGTCCGGCGCTTCCTCGCGCAGCGCGCGCCGCACGCGGCCCAGCGCGCGCAGCACGTCCAGCGGCGAACGGCTGGCGAGCGGCGCGCGCAGGTGGCGGATGCCGGCCGCCTCCAGGCGCGCCACGAGGCGCCCGCCGGCGGAGACGACGACCGGCGTCCAGCCGTGCCGCAGGAGGCCTTCGGCCAGGGTGACGACGTGCGTCTCCGCGCCGCCGAGATCGAGCGCCATGGCCAAGAGCATCACCTTGCGCGCCACCGACGCCTCACCGCTCCCGCCGCGGGCCCGCGCCGCCCGTGATGCGCATGTCCAGCGCGCGGGCGGCGCCATTCCGTTCTATGATCACGCAGGAACCGGCACCGGACAAGGCGCAGCACAAGTTTACATTTTTCTTACAGGGGCGCCACCGCGCAGGAACAGCCGAAATTCTGTCGAACTGCGGAGGGTGCGGCCCGGCCGGACAAGCCCCGCGCGCCCGCGGCGCGCTCTTGACCGTGCGGTGCCGGCCCGGCCGCGACGCCGCGGCCGTCGGCCGTGCCCTGAGAGCGAGGTGGCCGGTACGATCACGCTGATCGGCGTTTCCAAGGTGTACCCGTCGCGCCGGCCGGCGCTGGTGGACGTCAACGTCCACATCGATAAGGGCGAGTTCGTGTTCCTCACCGGTTCCTCGGGCGCCGGCAAGACGACGTTCATGCGGCTTCTCTATTGCGAGGAGCGCGCCACGGAAGGCCAGATCATCGTCAACGGGCGCGACCTCAACCGCATCCGCCCGCGCCACATCCCATATCTCAGGCGGCAGATCGGGGTCGTGTTCCAGGATTACCGGCTCCTGCCGGAGCGCACCATCTGGGAGAACGTCGCCTTCCCGCTCGTGGTCACGGAGTGGTCCCGCCGGGAGATCGAACGGCGCGTGCCGGCCGTGCTGGAGCTCGTGGGCCTGAGGGACCACGCGCAGTCCCTGCCGCGGGAGCTCTCCGGCGGGGAGCAGCAGCGCGCCGCCCTCGCGCGCGCCATCGCGCTCAATCCAAGCATCCTCCTAGCCGACGAGCCGACGGGCAATCTCGACCCGGCGAACGCCAACGCCATCATGGACCTCATGGAAGAGATCAACCGTATGGGGACGACGGTCGTCGTCGCCACGCATGCCGAGACCATCGTCAACCGCATGCGGCGGCGCGTCGTGCACCTGCACGCGGGGCGCGTCGTCAGCGACGAGGATCCCGGGAGGTACCGCCATGAGGCTTAGGACGTGGGGGTATTACCTGCGGGAGGCGTGGAAGGGCATCCGCGTGAACGGGCTGATGAGCCTCGCCTCCGCGAGCACTGTGGCCATCTCCCTTCTGGTGCTGGCCTTGACGCTCATCCTGGCCGTCAACCTGCAGCACATGACGGACGTGCTGGAGAGCCAGGTGCAGATCGTGGCCTATCTCCAGCCGGACTTCGATCGGCAGTGGAAGGACGAGCTCATCGCGAAGGCGCGCGCCATCCCGCATGTGGAGCGCGTCGCCTTCGTCACCAAGGAGGAGGGCTTGGCGCGGCTGCGGGAGCAGCTGGGCAGCGACGCGGAACTCTTGGCCGCCGCGGACGAGGTGGGCAACCCGCTGCCGGACGCGCTGGACGTGTGGGTGGATGACCCGAGCCACATCCCGGGCGTCGTCCAGGCGCTGCGGAGCATCGAAAGCGTCGACGCCGTCGACTACAAGCAGGATGTGGTGCAGCGCCTGACGACGCTCTCGGACGGCGTGCGCACGCTGGGCCTGGCCCTTGTGGCGATGCTCTCCGCGGCCACGCTCTTCATCATCTCCAACACCATCCGCCTCACCGTCTTCGCGCGGCGGCGCGAGGTGGCGATCATGAAGCTCGTGGGCGCGACGAACGGCT
This sequence comes from Bacillota bacterium, assembly GCA_014896375.1. Taxonomy (GTDB): domain Bacteria; phylum Bacillota; class Sulfobacillia; order RBS10-35; family Bu92; genus Bu92. The sequence goes on from JADBKN010000008.1 coordinate 41,300, forward strand.
TCATCCGCTGGCCGTTCCTCCTGGAGGGGGCCATCCTGGGCCTCGCCGGCGCGCTCGCCGCGGCCGCCGCCGCCTGGTTCGGCTACGAGTGGTTCGTGCAGCGCGTCACCCAGGGCCTGCCGTTCGTGCCCATCATCCGCGCGCAGCCGTTCCTCGCCCGGCTCAGCGAGGTGCTGCTGCTTCTGGGCATGCTGCTCGGCGCGGCGGGCAGCGCGCTGTCGTTGCGGAGGTTCCTGAGGGTTTGAGCCGGCGGGAGGGAGGGCGCGGCGTGCGGGGCAAGCGCGGGCGTGCGTGGCTGGGCGTGCTTCTGGCGCTGGTCCTCGTCATGGGGGCGCCGGCGGCGCCGGCGCACGCGGGCGGGTCGCTCCTCGACCAGATCCGCCAGGCGCAGCAGCGGCTGGAGGAGCTGAAGCGGCAGATCCAGGAGAAGCAGCGCCAGCTCCAGCAGAACCGCAACCAGGCGAAGAGCCTCCTAAGGGAGATCGACCAGCTCGACCAGCAGCTCACGGCGACGCAGAAGAAGCTCGACGACCTCAACCGCCAGCTTCAGCAGACGGAGGCGGAGCTGCAAAAGACCACGCGCGACCTGCAACAGGCCGAGGCGGAGCTGCAGCGCCGGCAGGGGCTCGTCAACGACCGTCTCGTGGCCATGTACAAGGCCGGCAGCGTGAGCTACATCGAGGTGCTCCTGAGTTCGAAGAGCTTCAGCGACTTCGTCGAGCGCTGGGAGCTGCTCCGGCGGATCGCGGAAAACGACGCGCGGCTCATGCGCCAGACGCAGGCTTTGAGGGACGCCATCGCGGCCAAGAAAGAGCGAATCACGGAGCAGAAGAACCAGATCGCCGCGCTCAAGGCGCAGGTGGCGGCGACGAAAGCGACGCTCCAGTCCCAGGTGGCGGCGCGCCAGTCCAAGGTGGCGCAGCTCAACCGCGACGCCGAGGCCTACCGCCAGGCGCTGGATGAGCTTGAGGCCAGCTCCAAGCAGGTGACGCAACTCCTGCAGCACCTCCAGAGCGAGTTCCAGCGGCAGCGGACCGGTTTCGGCATGGCCTACCCGCTGGAAGGGGGGCCGTACCGTGTGACGAGTCCCTTCGGGCGGCGCTGGCACCCGATTCTCCACGAGTACCGCATGCACGACGGCGTCGACCTGGCCGCGCCGTACGGCACGAAGATCCTCGCCGCGGAGGACGGCCGCGTCGTCTACGCAGGGTGGATGGCCGGCTACGGCAACGCGACCGTCATCGACCACGGCGTCGTCAACGGGAAGTCGATCGCCACGCTCTACGGCCACCAGAGCGCGATCTACGTCCATGCCGGGCAGATCGTGCACCGCGGGGATGCGATCGGCGCGGTCGGCAGCACGGGGCAGTCGACGGGCCCGCACTTGCACTTCGAGGTGCGCGTCAACGGCGTGCCGGTCGATCCGGCCGGATATGTGAACCTGCGTTGACGTACGTATAATTGCATTCGGACCGCGCCCGCCCTCGGGGATCCGGGGGCGGCTTTGCACACGGAGAAGGGAAGTGCGCCGATGGCCGCAGGGTCCGGCTTCGAAGGCGCGCCGCGGCCGCGCTGGCGGCGGTTCTTGGCCCCGGCGGCGCTCGTCGTGGCCACGGCTGTAGTCACCTACGCGGTGACGGACGCCGTCAACGGCTACATCTACACGCAGCGCATGAAGCGCCTGGGCGTGGCCGAGAAGATCGTCAACACGCCGAATTTCGGCAAGCTTTTGGACGTCCTCAACCTCATCGAGGAGAACTACTACCAGAACCCCAAGGATCCCGAGGCCCACGGGCGCTCGGGGCCGCCGCCTCTGGACACGCTGATGGAGGGCGCCGTGGCCGGCGCCGTGGCGGCCCTGCACGACCCGTACTCCATGTACTTCGACGCCTCCGCGCTCAAGGACTTCAAGACGGAGACGAGCGGCCGCTACGCGGGCATCGGCGTGCTGGTGGAGCAGAAGGAGGGCTACACCATCGTGCTGCGGCCATTCCCGGGCACGCCCGCGGCGGAGACGCCCTATGAGGGCGCGCCGCCCGGAGCGCCGAAGGGGCTGCAACCCGGGGACCGCATCGTCGCCGTGGACGGCAAGAACGTGGTGGACCAGGACGTGGCCGACGTGGCCGCGGCCATCAAGGGCCAGCCCGGCACGGAGGTGCGCATCACGGTTCTGCGCGCCACGCCGGACGGCGATGAGAAGCTCGACTTCGTCTTCCGCCGCGCCACCATCGAGGTGCCGCTCGTGGAGACGAAGATGCTCACGGGCTCCATCGGCTACATCGGGCTCAGCGAGTTCGACGAGGTGGCCGTGGACGAGTTTCGCCAGGGGCTTCAGAAGCTCCGCGACCAGGGCGCGAAGGCCATCGTGCTCGACCTGCGCAACAACCCGGGGGGCCTCCTGGACGTGGCCTCGTCCATCGCCGGCCAGCTCCTGCCGCCGGGCCCGCTGGCGTATGTCGTCGACCGCAGCGGCAAGACCCAGGTGTGGGAGACGAAGGGCGAAAGCGGCGGCCTCGGCCTGCCGATGGCGGTGCTCGTCAACGGCTACACGGCGAGCGCGGCGGAGATCCTCGCCGGCGCCATCCAGGACTACGGCGCGGGCACGATCATCGGCGAGCGCACCTTCGGCAAGGCCGTCGTGCAGCGCACGTACACCTATGACGACAACACCGGCGTCAAGCTGACGGTGGCGCAGTGGCTCACCCCCAAGAAGCGCAGCTTCAACAAGACCGGGCTCACGCCGGACGTCGAGGTGAAGGAGCCGTCCGACGCGATCCAGGGCGACCTGGCCCGCGACCCGCAACTACAGCAGGCGGTGCGCACGCTGGCAGCGAAGCTCGGCGAGGCGGCGCCGGCCTTCCCGGCGCCGCCGGCCTCGCCCAAGCCGTCGCAGTGAGGCCGGGCACGGACGACGCCTACGCGGGAGGGATCGACGTGGAGGAGGCGGTGCGCGCCATCGAGCGCATCGTCGCCGAGGCCGGCGGACGATGGGGCATCGTGATCGAGGAGCTGGGCGCGCCGGGCGGCGGGACGGCCGCCGGCGGCGCCTTCCGCTACGCGCTGAACGAGCACGACACGTTCTACGCCGCCTCGGTGATCAAGGTCCCGATCATGGCGGCGGCGTACGTGGCGGCGGACCGCGGCCGCTTCCGCTTCAGCGACCGCGTCATCCTGCGGCCGGAGGATCAGGTGCTGGGCAGCGGCGTGCTCCACGCGCTCACCCCGGGCACGGAGTGGACCGTGGCGGACCTCGTCACACTGATGATCATCGTCAGCGACAACACCGCGACGAACATGATCATCGACCTCGTGGGCGCGGACCTCATCCGCGAGACCATGGCGCGCCACGGCATGGTGCGAAGCCGCTTCTACAACAAGCTCCAGGTCATCCCGGCGGAGCTCGAGGGCCGCAACACGATCACGGCCGCGGACGTGGTCGCGCTCTACCGCGCCATCGCGCGCGGCGAGGTCGTGTCCTGGGACGCGTGCCGGCGCATGGTGGAGACGCTGAAGCGGCAGCAGCTGACCCACGGGATCGGTGGGCTCCTGCCGGAGGCCGGCGACGAGCCCGTGGGGGCGCTGCCGCCCTGCGAGATCGCCACGAAGAGCGGGTCCGTGACGGGGATCGTGCACGACACGGGCTTCGTGTTTCTCCCGGGGCGGAGCTTCGCGATGGCCTTCCTGAGCGAGGGCGTGCCGGACGCCGGGCGCGCGCGGCGCGCGATCGCCGAGATGGCGCGCGCCGTGATCGACGCGGCGTCGGGCGCCGGCTAGCCGGCGGAGCGCCATGGCCAAGTCGGACCGGCTGCTGGCCGTCCTGTGGCTACTGCACGTTCGGCGGAAGCTGACGGCGCGCGAGCTTGCCGGGGCGCTGGAAGTCGACGTGCGGACCGTGTACCGGGACATCCAGTCGCTCAGCATGGCCGGCGTCCCGGTGATCGCCGAACCGGGGCCCGGCGGGGGCTACCGGCTGGCCGACGACTTCACGGCCGCGCCCCTGTACTTCGCCCCCGATGAAGCCCGCGAGCTGTTCGTGGCCGCGCATCTGGCGCGCGCCACGCGACCCGACCGGCTATCTGACTCGACATCGCGTGCTCGCCATCAGCCTGGCGGTCATGGCCATGTTCAGCGTCACGGGCGAGGCGGCGAACGTCGTCCTCGTCCCGTGGGTGGCCACCGTTCACCTGCACGGAAGCCCGGCCGTCCTCTCCGCGACATGGATCTGCTTCTCCCTCGGCGGGCTGCTGGCCACGATGACGCTGGGGTCGATGCGCAACCTCCGCCGCCGCGGGCCCTGGCCACGCTGACCGGTCGCGAGGTGCGCGCGCTCGACTAGCCGGCCGCCGGAAGCGTCAGGACACCGCCCGGTCCTCGATGCGGAGCCCCGACGCGTCTACGGAGGCGACGCAGCCGATGGGCAGCGTCACGTTGGGAACCATGTGCCCGAAGCCTTCCATTCGGAACACTGGGAGGCCGGACCGCGGGAGGGCGTTGTCCACCGCCCACGCCAGCCCCTCCTCGGGCGAGGGCCAGTCGGCGCAGCACCGTTCCAAGTGCCCGAACACGAGCGCCGCGGCACGTTCGATGCCGCCTGCCAAGCGCAGGTGGACGAGCCAGCGCATCAGGGCCACCGACGAGAGCCCGACCGCCTCGAGACACACGATGGCGCCGGTGGGGTCGGGCCAGTACGGCGTGCCGACAAGGTGCCCGATGCACGGGAGGTTACCCGCGATCAGCCGGCCCCGCGCCGAGCCCGGACGCAGGACCCGGACGGGCCCCGCCCAGTCGGGAAGCGGACCCGCCGGGGCCGCGCGCCCCGTCACCGCGAGGAAGTGCGGCGCCTCAAGCTGCGCGTCCTCCGTGGCAAAGCCTTCGAGGACGTGCGTGCCGTGGAACGTCACGAGACCGGTGCGCGCGTGGATGGCGACGAGCAGGGTGCTGACGTCGCTCATGCCCATGAACACCTTGGGGTTGCGGCGGACAAGGTCGTAGTCCAGGCGGTCGACCAGCGCCGCGCACCCGAAGCCTCCGGTGGCGGCCACGATGGCGCGGACGTCCGGATCGGCCCAGGCGGAGTGCAAATCGCGCAGCCGTTCCTCCGCGCTTCCAGCCAGGGGCCCGTCCTGCAGGAAGCAGGTGCGGCCCATCCGGGTGCGGAAACCCAGCGCCTCAAGGCGACGCGCACCCTGCAACAGGTCTTCCTGGCACGTCGCGACCTGGTTCGACGGTGCGACGATCGCGATCAGGTCCCCGGGCTTCAACCGCGGCGGGCAGGATATCATTGAAGAGCTGATCCTCCTCGAGCCGAAGGGGTGCTCGGAACGTTCAGTCCGCGGGCCGGGGTGGGAGTTGCACCCCGATCTCCGCCGACCAGGCCGCGAACTCGCCGACCACGTCGGCCTCCAGTTGCGCCGCGGCGTCGATCAGGTGGCCGAGGAGCCAGCCGAGGGCACACCGCATTTCCGCAAGGGTGCGCTCACGGTCTTCCGTTCCGAAGGGGAGCCCCTGGGACGCATGCTGAAGCTGCACCGCGCGGATGGCGAAGTGGCCGACGTCCCGGGTGAGCATGCCGGCGATGTCCAGCAGGCGGACTTCCAACGGCATGCGGCGGAAACGCTGCCAGTAGGTGGGGTCAACCGCATCGGGGACGGTCTGCGTCTGAAAGCGGTACAGTTCCGCCCAAGTGTATCCGTCATAGTCCGCGGGCATGGGCGACATCCTTCCCGAACACGCGTTCTTCAAACACATGTTCGACCATTGGGTGGCCAAACCCTTCCAGTGGCCGGCCGCGTGTCGAGCGACATCGCCAAGCAGAACGACCTGCTGTCAATGAAGGCCGAGCATCATCCGCGCGACCGTGAAGTAGATGAACAGCCCCGTGCCGTCGACCAGCGTGGCGATGAGCGGGCCCGACACGACCGCCGGGTCGACGCCCAGGCGATGCAGCACGAGCGGCAGGAACGCCCCGACGAGCGAGGCCCAGATCACGATGAAGAGGGCGCTTGTGGCGACGACGACGCCGAGATGGGGTCCGACGCCGACGATGAGCGCGCGGACGAAGCCGGCCGCGCCCATCGCCAGGCCGAGCAGGATGCCGGTGGCCGCTTCCCGCAGGATCACGCGGAAGAGGTCGCGGAACGTGACCTCGTGCACGGCCAAAGCGCGTACGAGCGTGGCGACCGTCTGCGAGCCGGTGTTGCCGCCCGTCCCGACGAGCAAGGGGACGAAGAACGCGAGCGCCACGTCGGCGGAGAGCGTCGTCTCGAAGTGCTTGAGCACCGTCGTCGTGTAGGCTTCAGCCACAAAGAGCACCAAAAGCCAACCCACGCGCTTCCGGAAGAGGTCCTGCACCGGCGTCCGGAAGTACGACTCCGTCAGTGGCTGGCTGCCGCCCAGCTTCTGAATGTCTTCCGACGCCTCGTCGCGGATGACGTCGACGACGTCGTCGACGGTGATGATGCCGACGAGCCGGTCCTCGTCGTCGACGACGGGCAGCGCCACGAAGTCGTACTTGGACAGGAGCCGCGCGGCCTCTTCCTGGTCGTCCAGCGCGTAGGCCGCGATCACGTCGCGGTTCGCGACGTCCGCCAGGCGCGCATTCGGGTCCGCGAGGAAGATCTCCCGCAGCGACACGACGCCCGTCAAGCGGCCGCGCGCGTCCAGCACGTACACGTAGGAGAGCGTCTCCGCCTCCCGGGCCACCTTGCGGATGTGGCGCAGGGTCTGGTCGACGGTCCAGTTCTCCCGTGCGGCGACGTAGTCGACGGCCGCGAGGCTGCCCGCGGTGTTCGGCGGGAAGGTCATGAGGCGGTCGATCTGCTCCCGGTACTCGGACGGCAGCCAGCCGAGGAGCTTCGCCGCCTGGTTCGGGTGCACGGCGAGGAGCAGGTCGACGACGACGTCGCTCGACATCTCAAGGAGCAGCTCCGAGCCGACGTCCGGGCTGAGCTGGTGGAGGAGCTGGTACTGCTCGACCGGCTCCAGGTACTCTAGGGCCGCCGCGGCGTAGTCCCGCGGCAGGAGAGGGATCAGCGCGAGCTGCTCGTACGGGTGCAGCTCACGTAGGAGTTCGGCGAAGTCGTAGGGCTGCAGCGAGCGCACGCGCTCCAGCCAGGCCGTCCCGCCGGCCGCCGGGCCGCCCGGGGCGTTGAGATGCCCGCGGATCGTCTCCAGGAGCTCTTCGCGATCCGTCGCTTCCACGCATGCCACCACCCGCCGCCTTCCGATGCTTGCGCCGCCTCACACTCCCTCATAGTAGCCGGGGCGCCGTGCTTCCGCCAGCAGCGGGGCTCTATAATGGAGCCATGCCACCGTTCAAGGTCCGCGCGCCGTTCCAACCGAGCGGCGATCAGCCCAAGGCCATCGAAGAGGTCGTCGAGGCGTTCGAGGCGGGCGCCAAGGATGTCACGCTGCTCGGCGTGACGGGTTCCGGCAAGACGGCGCTCATGTCCTGGGTCATCGAGCGCCTGCAGCGCCCCACGCTGGTCATCGCGCCGAACAAGACCCTCGCGGCGCAGCTCTGCGCGGAGATGAAGGAGTTCTTCCCGGACAACGCCGTGGAGTACTTCGTCTCCTACTACGACTACTACCAGCCGGAGGCGTACATCGCCGCCACCGACACCTACATTGAGAAGGACGCGCTGCGCAACAACGAGATCGACAAGCTCCGCCACTCGGCGACCATGGCGCTCTTCGAGCGGCGCGACGTGATCATCGTGGCGAGCGTCTCCTGCATCTACGGCTTGGGCTCTCCTGAGGACTACAGCTCCCTCGTGCTCTCCCTGCGCGTGGGGATGGAGAAGCCGCGCCACGAGATCGTGAGGAAGCTCGTCGACCTCCAATACCAGCGCAACGACATGCAGCTGGAGCGCGGCCGCTTCCGCGTGCGCGGCGACGTGATCGAGATCTGCCCCGTGGGCTCCACGGACCGCGCCATCCGCGTGGAGCTCTTTGGAGACGAGATCGAGCGGCTGGTCGAGTTCGACACCCTGACGGGCGAGATCCTCGCGGAGAACCGCCATGTGGCGATCTATCCCGCCAGCCACTACCTCACGTCGCCGGAGAAGATGGAGCGCGCCATCGCGTCCATCGAGGCGGAGCTGGAGGAGCGGCTGAAGGAGCTGCGGGCGGCCGGCCGCCTTCTGGAGGCGCAGCGGCTGGAGCAGCGCACGCGCTACGACCTGGAAATGCTGCGCGAGGTCGGCTACTGTAGCGGCATCGAGAACTACAGCCGCCATCTGACGGGACGGCGGCCCGGGGAGCCGCCCTACACGCTGCTCGACTTCTTCCCGAAGGACTTCCTCTGCTTCATCGACGAGTCGCACCAGACGATCCCGCAAATCCGCGGCATGTATGAAGGTGACCGCTCCCGCAAGCTGGAGCTCGTGGAATACGGCTTCCGCCTGCCCTCCGCGCTCGACAACCGCCCGCTCACGTTTGAGGAGTTCGAGCGGCGCATCGGGCAGACGCTCTACGTCTCGGCCACGCCCGGCCCGTACGAGCTGCAGCGCAGCCAGCGCGTCGTGGAGATGATCGTGCGGCCGACGGGGCTCGTCGACCCGGAGGTCGAGGTGCGCCCCACGCGCGGCCAGATCGACGACCTCCTCGGCGAGATCCGCAAGCGGGTGGCCAAAGGGCAGCGCGTGCTCGTGACGACGCTCACGAAGAAGATGGCCGAGGAGCTGACGGACTACCTGCGCGAGGTCGGCGTCAAGGTGCGCTACATGCACTCGGACGTCGAGACGCTGGAGCGCATGGAGATCGTGCGCGACCTGCGCCTCGGCGTCTTCGACGTGCTCGTCGGCATCAACCTCCTGCGCGAGGGGCTGGACCTGCCCGAAGTGAGCCTCGTCGCCATCCTGGACGCGGACAAGGAGGGCTACCTCCGCTCCGAGCGCAGCCTCATCCAGACGATCGGCCGCGCGGCGCGCAACGCCGAGGGCAAGGTCATCATGTACGCCGACCGCGTCACCGACTCCATGGCGGCCGCCATCCGGGAGACGGAGCGCCGCCGCCGCATCCAGACGGAGTACAACCGCCGGCACGGCATCACGCCGCGGACCATCGAGAAGCCTGTGCGCGACGTGATCGAGAACACCCGCGTGCTGGCGAAGGGCGAGGGATACTGGGAGGGCCGCAGCCTCAAGGACGTGCCGCCGCGCCAGATCCCGAAGCTCGTCGAGAAGCTTCGCAAGGAGATGAAGGAGGCGGCGAAGGCGCTGGAGTTCGAGCGGGCCGCGCTCTTACGGGACATGATCATCGAGCTGGAGACGCGTGCAAGATCCGTTGTCGCAGGACAAGATCGTCATCCGCGGCGCCCGGCAGCACAACCTCAAGAACATCCACCTGGAGCTCCCGCGCAACCAGCTGATCGTCTTCACCGGCATCAGCGGGTCCGGCAAGTCGAGCCTCGCCTTCGACACGATCTACGCCGAAGGCCAGCGGCGCTACGTGGAGTCCCTCTCGGCGTACGCGCGCCAGTTCCTCGGACAGATGGACAAGCCGGATGTGGACGACATCCAGGGGCTGTCCCCGGCCATCTCCATCGACCAGAAGACGACGAGCCGCAACCCGCGCTCCACGGTGGGCACGGTGACGGAGATCTACGACTACCTCCGCCTGCTCTTTGCGCGCGTGGGGCGGCCGCACTGCCCTGAGTGCGGCCGGCCGATCCAGCAGCAGACCGTCGACCAGATGGTCGACCGGGTCATGGAGTGGCCGGAGGGGACGCGCATCCAGGTGCTGAGCCCGGTCGTGCGCGGGCGCAAGGGCGAGCACGCGAAGGTGTTCGAGGACCTGCGCCGCGCCGGCTTCGTCCGCGTGCGCGTGGACGGGCGCGCGTACGAGCTCGATGACGTGCCCCGCCTCGACAAAAACCGCAAGCACGACATCGAGGCGGTCGTCGACCGCATCGTGCTGCGGCCGGGCGTGGAGAGCCGCCTGGCGGAGTCGCTGGAGACGGCGCTGGCGCATGCGGACGGGCTGGCGGCCGTGGCCGTCGTGCCGCGCGCAGGCGAGGGCGAGGGGGAGGGGGAGGGCGAGACGGTCCTCTTCAGCCAGCGCTTCGCCTGCCCGGATTGCGGCACCACGCTGGAAGAGCTCTCCCCGCGCATGTTCTCCTTCAACAGCCCCTACGGCGCCTGCCCGGAGTGCACGGGGCTCGGGTACCGGATGGAGCTCGACCCGGACCTCGTCATCCCGGACCTCGACCGGTCGATCGAAGAGGGCGCGGTGGTGCCGTGGTCGCGCAACGGCAGCACCTACTACCCGCAGCTCCTGGCGGCCGTGGCGGCGCACTTCGGCTTCCGCACCGACCGCCCGCTCTCGGAGCAGGACCCGGCCTTCGTGCGCATCCTCCTCTACGGCGCCGGGGACGAGCCCATCCGCTTCCGCTACCGCAACCGCTTCGGCCGCACGCGGGAGCGGTACGTGCAGTTCGAGGGCGTGCTGCAGAACCTCGCGCGCCGCTACCGCGAGGCCACCACGGACGCCGAGCGCCAGGAGCTGGAGCAGTTCATGGCGCAGCGCCCCTGCCCGGCCTGCGGCGGCCGCCGCCTGCGGCGCGAGTCGCTCGCGGTGACGGTCGCGGGGCGCAACATCGCGGAGGTGACTGCGCTCGACATCCGCTCCGCCGCGGCCTTCTTCGCGCGGCTGGAAGAGGAGCTCGAGCCGCGGGAGTGGGCCATCGCGCGCCTCGTCGTCAAGGAGATCCAGGCGCGCCTGGGCTTTCTCGTCGATGTCGGCCTCGACTACCTCACCCTGGACCGCATGGCGGCGACGCTGTCCGGCGGGGAGGCGCAGCGCATCCGCCTGGCCACGCAGATCGGCTCGGGGCTCGTGGGCGTGCTCTACATCCTCGACGAGCCGAGCATCGGGCTGCACCAGCGGGACAACGAGCGGCTGATCGCCACCCTGAAGCGGCTGCGCGACATGGGCAACACGCTCATCGTGGTCGAGCACGACGAGGACACGATCCGCGCCGCCGACTGGGTCGTCGACGTCGGACCCGGCGCCGGCGAGCACGGCGGCCGCATCGTCGCGGAAGGGCCGCCGGAGGCCATCGCCCGCCATCCGGAGTCGCTCACGGGTGCGTACCTCAGCGGCCGCCGCGCGATCCCGGTGCCGGTGCGGCGGCGGGCGCCGGGGGAGCGGCGCGTCGTCGTCGTCGGCGCGCGGGAGCACAACCTGAAGAACATCACCGTCGCCTTCCCGCTCGGCCTCTTCATCTGCGTGACGGGCGTGTCCGGTTCCGGCAAGAGCACCCTCGTGAACGAGATCCTCTACAAGGCGCTGGCCGCCGAGTTGAACGGCGCGCGGCTGCACCCGGGCGCGCACGACGCCATCCTCGGCCTGGAACACCTGCGGAAGGTCGTCGACATCGACCAGTCGCCGATCGGGCGCACGCCGCGCTCCAACCCGGCCACCTACACGGGCGTCTTCGACCTCATCCGGGAGGTGTTCGCGCTCACCCCGGAAGCGCGCATGCGCGGGTACGCGAAGGGGCGCTTCAGCTTCAACGTCAAGGGCGGACGCTGCGAGGCCTGCAAGGGCGACGGCATCCTCCGCATCGAGATGCACTTCCTGCCGGACGTCTACGTCCCGTGCGAGGTGTGCAAGGGCCGGCGCTACAACCGCGAGACGCTCGAGGTGAAGTACAAGGGGAAGACGATCGCGGACGTGCTCGACATGTCCGTCGACGAGGCGCTCGCCTTCTTCGACGCCGTACCGGCCGTGCGCCGCAAGCTGAAGACGCTGCAGGACGTGGGCCTCGGCTACATCCGCCTTGGGCAGCCGGCGACGACGCTCTCCGGCGGCGAGGCGCAGCGCGTGAAGCTGGCGACGGAGCTCTCCCGGCGCAGCGACGGCGGCACGCTCTACATCCTCGACGAGCCGACCACCGGCCTGCACACGGCGGACATCGAGAAGCTTCTCCACGTGTTGCACCGCTTCGTCGACGAAGGCGACACGGTCGTCGTCATCGAGCACAACCTCGACGTGATCAAGACGGCCGACTGGATCATCGACCTCGGCCCCGAGGGAGGCGACGGCGGCGGCCGGGTCGTGGCCGAGGGCACGCCGGAAGACGTGGCGCGGGCCCCGGGTTCCCACACGGGGCGCTTCCTGCGCGCGGTCCTGGAGCGCCGCCCGCTGGCGAGGGTGGAGACGCGCTAGGCTGTGGTGGCGGCGGTGATCGTCACGTCGGGGACCGTCTGGGGTGTGCTGCGCCGCCCACGTGGGCTGGGGCCGGGGGCCGTGGCCTGGCTGGGCGCGGCGCTCATGCTCTCGCTGGGGCTCGTGCGGCCGGCGGACGTCGTCGCGGTGTTCCGTCTCACGTGGGACGCCACGCTCGCGCTCATCGGCATGGTTCTGACGGCGGAGATCCTCGATCAAGCCCGCTTCTTCCGCGCGGGCGCGCTCTTTGTGGCGCGCGCCGCGCGCGGGCGGCCGGCGGCGTTGTTTTTCGGGCTCACGCTTCTCACGGCGGCGGTGGCGGCGTTTTTCACCAACGATGCGGCCGTGCTGATCCTCACGCCGATCGCCTGCGAGCTGGCGGCGGCTTTCGGGTGGAGCGCGGCCCAGGCGCTGCCGCTCCTCTTCGCCGTGGGGTTCGTGGCGGACACGTTCAGCCTGCCGTTCACGACGAGCAACCTTGTGAACATCATGAGCGCGGACGCCGCCAGACTGCCGTTCGGAGCGTATGCGCGGGCGATGGCCGTGCCGAGCGCCGTGAGCCTCGCGGTTTCGCTGGCGGTGCTCTGGTGGCGCTTCGGCGGGAGGTCGGGGCACGCGCGCCCATTTGCGCCGGGCGCCGGCGTCCCGCTCCCCCCGTTACCGGCGCCGGGCGCAGCGGTGCGCGACCGCGTGCTGGTGGCGGCAGGCGCGGTGGTGCTGATCCTTGAGATGGTGTGCCTCTTCTGGGCGTCGCGCCACCGCGTGCCGACGGCGGCGATCGTCGGCGGCGGTGCCCTGCTCCTCGCCCTCCTCGCCGCTTGGCGCCCGGGGGTCAGCGTACGCGGGGCGCTTCTACGTGCGCCCTGGCAGGTAATCTTCTTCGCCGCGGGGATGTTTCTCGTCGTCGATGGGCTCGGCCGCGCCGGATGGGCGCAGCTCTGGGCACGCAACCTGGAGATCTGGGCCGCTCACCCGTAGGGGGCCATCGCCGTTCAGGGCGCAGTGGCGGGGGCCCTCGCCTCGGTGGGCAACAACCTACCGGCCACCATGCTCGGCCTTCTGGGCATCGGCGCCGCGCATGTGCCTCCGGATCTGCGGGAGGGCCTCGTCCTCGCCAACGTCCTGGGCAACGACATCGGTCCCAAGTTGACGCCGATCGGCTCTTTGGCCACGTTGCTTTGGCTGGGGATCCTGGAGCGGCGCGGTTACCGCGTCACGGGGAAGGAGTACCTGGCGATGGGCCTCCTTCTGACGCCGCCGGTGCTGGCGGCGGCGCTGGCGGCGCTGGCCGTCCTACGGTAACGGCCGTCCTGCGGTGACGGCCCGTGCTGCGGTGAAGGCCGCGCTGCGGTCACGGCCGTCCTGCGGTCACGGCGGCGCGATGCGCCCCCGCACCTGCTTCGGCCAGCCGATGACCTTCGAGGGGCGCGTCATCGATCGCGGTAGGCCGGGGACCGCGGCCGGCCGGCACCCCGGGTAGCCCGGGACCGGGGTAAGCGGGGACCGTGTCGCCGGGTGGGGCTCGGTGTGGCTCGGTGCTAGGCGCGGCCCCTTTAGCCAAGATCGTTGGCCTATTTCCAAAAAACCGCTGGCATCGGCCTCGATAAGCCAAAAACGTTGGCCTCATTCTTGGGAAATGGCGCGTAAGGCCGGGAAATAAGAAATTAGGCCAACGAGTTTGGCTTATTTGGGCCCGGGGAAGCCGGTACGCGAAAATAGACCAACGTTTTTGGCTTATCGGTGGACGCCGATGCCGGGCGGGACCCGGGGCCACTGCCGCGCACACACGTCTGCCATTCGCCGCTGCCGTGCGCCGTCCCTACCCATCGCTCGTTCGCTCACGCCGGCCGGAACGTGGCCATGGCGCCGCGGATGCGCTGCGTCTCCTTATAGATGCAGCGGTTCATGACGACGTCCATCCCCGCCTCCGAGGCGAGCCGCGCCGCCTCTGGGCTCACGACGCCCGCCTGCATCCAGAAGATGCGCACGCCCTTCTTCCCGGGCCCGCGCCGGGCCTGCGCCCACTCTAGCGCTGCGGCTAGCGCGTCACGCGGAAGAGCGCCCAGCCCGTGCGGTCGAGGACGATGCGTCCCACGCCGGATTCGCATTCCATGAGGAGGTCCGTCGTGCCGGTGAGCGCTTCCCACGGGATCTCGACGAGAAACCCGTCCGTGCGCAGCGTGACGCGCACGGCCTGGCCGGCCGGCCAGGCGGGGCCGCCGGCGGCGAGGGGGCGGACGTCGGCCGCACCGCGGTCCAGCGTGATGACGTAGCCGCGCGCGGCGCCGTGCGAAAACGCCCAGAAGCGCAGGCGATAGTCCGTGAGCGGGTTGGGCGGGGCCAGCGTCTCCACGGCCGCGACCAGCTCCGGGCCGACGCGCTCCACGCGCACCGCGCGCAGCGCCGAACCGGGGTCGAGCCGCGTCTTCAAAGGCGGCGGCAGGACGGGCAGCGCCTCGCCGCCGCTCGCCACGTCGCGCGCCAGCTCGTCGCGGGACCGCATCGCCGGCACGGCCTCGTGAGGCGCCAGCACCGCCTGCGGCGCCGGCTGAAAGAGTTCGTCGGAGCGCGCGAAGGTGCGCAGCCAACCCCCCATCACGCGCATCTGGGAGATGTAGGCCTCGATGGCGTCCAGCTTGCGCTCGATCTCCCCGCGGGAGAGGGCGACGTGCACCCAGTGCCCCACGTGGCGCAGGTCCCGCGGCGGCACGAGCGGCGTGAACGGTTCCACGCCCCAGCCGGCGGGCCAGTCTCCGTGGTGGACGAGGTAGGTGTAGACGGAGGTCGAGGAGCGCTGCGCCGCTGCCAGGGCATACATCGTGAAGTCGTACGCGGCGCGGTGGTCGGGGTGGCCGTCGAGCGGGTAGGGCGCGATCACGACGGTCGGGTCGAAGGTCTCGATGACCGACCGCAGCGCCGCCGCGAGGGAGTCGGCGTCGTACGGCAGGCCCCGGTCCGCGAGGCGGTACGGCACGGAGGAGGCTCGGGAGAAGGGGCTCAGGTACGGCTCCGGCGCACCCCAGTAGTCGTACCAGAGGCGCTCGAGGCCCTTGTCCGGGAAACCGAGCTCCGTCAGCTGGTCGGGGCGCAGGCCGAGGATGGCCGTGGCGCGCTGGCTCTCATGCAGGCGCTCCACCCCGAGCGCGCGGTAGTCGGCCGGGCCCGGCTTGAGGTGGCCCGTCCAGAGGATGGTGGCGCGGCTGAAGGAGTCGCCCGCCGTGACGACGACGACGTGCACCTGGCCGCCGGCCGCCAGCGTGCGTTGGATGAGGCCGCCGGCGCCGAGCGTCTCGTCGTCCGGGTGCGGCGCAATGACCAGGAGCCGCGTGGCGGCGTTGGGCACGGGCAGCTGGTCCGGCGGCACCGGCGCGCGGCCGCCCGCCTCCGCGTGGAAGAGGAGGAAGGAGGCCGGCGCGGCGAGGGAGACGCCACCGACGACGAGCGCGGCCAGGGTCTTGCGCGCGGGACGGCGCCAGCGGCGGAGGCGCGCGGCGGCGCCCCCCGCGCCGCCCGTGACACCGCCGGCGGCCGCGCCTCCCGCGCCGCCCGCCGCGGCTCGCGCGCCGCCGCCCCCCGCGCCGCCCGCTCCGCGGCGCCCGCGCCGCCGGCGGCGGCGACGCAGCTGCCACGCCGCCCACGCGAGCGCGGCCGCACCCAGGAGCGCCGCCGCGAGCCAGCCGGCGCGCCGCTGCCAGAGGTCGACGGCCGTGCGGCCGAGCCAGGTGAAGGCCAGCTGGTAGACCGCCGTCCAACTGAGCGCCGCCGCCGCCGAGGCCAGCGCATAGCGCGGCAGCGGCACGCGCGCGTCGCCGGCGAAGAGGATGGCCGGTGTGCGGATGGGGCCGAACCAGCGCCCGATGAAGACTGTCCACGCGCCGTAGCGCTGGAACCAGCCGCGCGCCTCCTCCAGCCGCTCCGGCGTCAAGCCCAGCCGCGGGCCCACGCGCCGCAGGAGCGGCTCCAGCGATGCCCGCCCCAGCGCGTAGCCCGCCAGGTTGCCCGCGAAGTTGCCGGCCGCCGCCGCCAGCCAGGCGCCGAGGAAGGGCATGCGCCCGCGGCCGACCAAGACGCCCGTGGCGAGGAAGAACGGTTCCACGAAGATGCCGGGCAGCCCGGTGCCCTCAAGGAACAGCGCCAGGAACTGCACGGCGTACAAGGCAGGCTCGGGCAGCTGCTCCAGCCAGTGCAGCACGGCGCTCACCGAAGTCTCGCGAGGGGTGTGAGGGCGCCGTAGACCTGGTCGCCGACGCGGACGAGGATATCGACGTCGGTCGTCTCAAGGAACACGTCGACCTGGCTGCCGCGGCGGATGAAGGACAGCTTCTGGCCCGCGCGGACGTCGTCGCCCGGCTTCACAAAGCAGTCGATCTTGTTGACGAAGCGGTCCGCGATCTCCACCACGGCGAGGCGCACCGCGCGGCCGCCGGCCTCCGTGCGCAGGAAGATCGTGTTGCGCTCGTTCTCCAGGTGGTAGCGCTTCCCAAAGAGGTCCATGGCGCGCCGCAGGTAGGTGAGGTTGACGTACTCCCACAGGTCGACCATCGGCCAGTTGCGCGCGGCCGGCGTGTGCACCACGGCCTCCACGCGGCCGTCGACGGGCGCGTAGTTGAAGTGGACGTCCAGCGGGGACATGTAGACGCCCACGAGCCAGCCGTCCAGCTCCCCCTCCGCGCGCCCGCGCGTGATCTCCTCCACGCGGATGGCGCGGCCCAGCTTGCGGCTCTCCACCATGCCGCCCTGCACGCGCCGCACGTACACGACCTTGCCGTCGGCCGGGGAGAGCACGAGCCCCGGCTCCCGGGGGGACACGCGGACGGGGTCCCGGAAGAACCAGACGTTGCGCAGGAACCAGACGCCCGCCGCCACGGCCGCGGCGAGGACCAGTAGAACCAGAAGCCACCCGGCGAACGTCATCCGTGCCCCCCTCCCGAGCGCGGCCGCTCCACGAGCGCCTTCCAGACAGTATAGGGCAGGCGCGGCACGTAATAGCCAAAGAAGCCGGCCGCCGCGCGCCAGGCGCGCGGCCGCGGCGCCGGCCGCGCGTCTCCCGCCGGCGCGCCGCGATAGGCCGCGTCGATGCGGCGGTAGGCCGCTTCCACGCCGCCCTCGGCCGCCCAGCGGCGCACCGCGTCCGCCGGCGGCGCGGCGAAGAGCGCCTCCGGCAGGGTCACGATCTCCGAGAGCTCCAGGAAGAGCGGCCGCACGTGCGTCCCGTAGCCCTCGGCCGCCACGGCGGCCCGCAATCGATTATAGCGGTCGCGGTCGAGCGGCCAGCGGCGGCCGCTGCCGAGCACGGCCGAGACGGCCTTGAGCACCAGCGCGAGCCGCTCCGTGTCCCAGACCGGGTCGAAGCAGCGGATTTCGACGGTCGGCAGCCGGTAAGGGAGGATGAGGTCCTGGAAGCGGAAGCGCGGGTCCTCCCGCAGCGGCCCGATGGCGTAGGAGCGCGCGAAGCGGAAGGACGGGCGCGGGCGCCCGCCCTCCTCGTACGGCGCGTTGAGGAAGGCGCAGGCGAAGAGCGGCAGGAAGTGGGCGACGGCCGCGTACGCGGCCGCGAGGTCGTCCACGCCGCCGATGTGCACGTGCAGGCCGCAGGTGTTCGTCCGCGCCTCAAGGCCCATGAGGCTGCCCATGGGCACGATGTACGCGTCGGCCACGGCCGCCAGCCGGCGCCGCTGCTCAAGGAGCGCCGCCACGGCCGCTTCCGCGCCGCGGCGCGGGGGCGTGGAGAGCTCCACGCCGCTCATCACGGCGCGGCGCAGGTCGGCGCCGCGGGCGAAGTTGGAGGCGCTGCGCGTGTAGTAGTAGCGGGGGTCCTCCCAGAGAAGGCGCGCGAGCGGCCAGAGCGCGTCCAGCGCCGGGCGCACCGGGTAGGTGAGGAAGACCTCCTCCTCGATGCCGTAAAGGGGCTCGTCCATGAGCACAGTATGGCACGGACTCCCAAGGGGAAGACTTCGGCGCGGAGGGACGCGCCATGCCGAACACCACGACGCCGTTCGTCGACGGTCACAGGATCACGTCCGCCGCCTCCATCGACAACTATACGCGTTACATCACAACGGAGCTGGAGACGAACGTCCGCTACCTGGACGAGCTGCTCGGCGTGGGGAAGACGTTCGACGTGCTGAGCCAGCCGTACACCTTCGGGGGGCGGCGCATGCACGTCTACGTCGTCAACGGCTTCTTCGACGCCCGCACGGTGATGCAGATGCTGGCCGAGCTGGCCGTGCTCAACGAGGGCGCCCTGGACGAGGACGCGCTCGACAAGATCACGCACCAGCGCATCACGCTGCCGTCGATCACCGTCGTCCGCACGCTGGACGAGTTCGTGACCATGGTGCTGTCCGGCACGGTCGGCATCCTCATCGAGGGCGTGAGCCGGGGCCTCGTCATCGACGCGCGCGTCTACCCGGCCCGGCTGCCCAACGTGCCGGAGACGGAGAAGGTGGTGCTGGGCCCGCACGACGGCTTCGTCGAGACGCTTCTTTACAACACGACCCTCCTCCGCCGCCGGCTGCGCGATCCGCGCCTGCGCTGCGAGATCGTGCACGTGGGCCGGCACTCGCATACGGACGTCGCCATCTGTTACCTGGAAGGCGTCGCCGACCCGCGCATGGTGGAGGACGTGCGGCGCCGGCTGCAGAACGCGACGGTGCGCAACATCTCCATGTCGGAGCGCTCCGTGGCGACGCTCCTCAGCGACCACCCCTGGAACCCCCTGCCCACCGTGCGCTTCACCGAGCGCGCCGACATGGCGGCGGCGCAGGTGGCGGAGGGGCGCATCCTCGTCGTCGTGGACACGACGCCGCAGGCGATCATCGTGCCGGCGCCGTTCTTCGCGCACGTGCCGCACCCGGAGGACTTCCACATCGGCGCGCCGGCCGGCACCTACCTCCGCTGGATCATCCTCATGGCGACGGTGATGTCCGTCTTCCTGCCGGCGCTGTGGCTCCTGGCCGCGACGGAGCCCAGCCTCCTGCCGAAGAGCCTGAAGTTCGTGGGTCCGCGCCAGCCGCCCACGGGCATGTCGCTCGCCACGCAGTTCATCGTGGCCGAACTCGGCATCGAGGTCGTGCGGCGCGCCATCCTCAACACGCCCTCCTCAGTGGCCTCCGCCATGTCGATCTTCGGCGCCGTGATCCTGGGGGACGCGCTCTTCAAGACAGGGCTCTTCCTGCCGGAGGTGATCATCTACCTGGGCGTGGCGACCGTCTTCACCTTCGCCATCTCCTCCGTGGAGATGATGATCGTGGCGCGCCTCTTCCGGCTCTCCCTGCTGCTCTCGGTGGCGTTCTTCAAGCTGCCGGGCCTCATCCTCGCCACCCTGGCCTTCTTCGTGCTGGCCCTGGCCACGCGCTCCCTGGGAGTGCCCTACCTGTGGCCGCTCGTGCCCTTCAACTGGTCGGCGTTCAAGTCGATCTTCATCGTCTCTCCCGTCACCTCGGACATGGCCTCCTCGGGACCGGTGACGCGCCCCGGGACGCCGAGTTGAGCGCGGCGGCGCGCTACTGCGCGCTGGCCGGCGGCGGGCGCTGGCTGGACGTGGAAGGGGCGCCCGCGGAGATCGCCCGGGCGCTCGAGGCGGAGGGGTTCGCGACGTCGCTGCCCGACCTCATCCGCCGGCGGCTGGAGGAGCCCTTCCGCCGGCCGCGCGTGACGGCGCTCGGGGACGCCGTCTTCTTCGCGTTCTGGTGGCCGCTCGCCGGGGTCCCGGATCCGGCGCGCGTCCTGCGCACGACCGTGCCGCCCGCCTTCGAGGTGCGGCGCGCGCCCTTCGGGCTTCTTCTCGCGCCCGGCTGGCTCGTGACGATCCACCCCGGCGCGGCGCCGCCCGTGCAGGAGATCATGGCCTCCGCGGGGGCGCGCGCGGACGGTGTGGACGGCGCCGTCTACGCTCTCCTGGAGCGGGCGGTGGGCGACTTCGAACGGCTGGCCCTCGACCTCGCGCAGGTGGCGGAGGAGGCGGCCGCGGCGCTGCGCCGCGGCACACGGGACAAGTTCTACTTCGACCTGCTCGACGTGCGCCGCGAGGCGCTGCGCCTGCGCGTGGCCCTGGGCCCCGCGCGGGCGGTGGTGGAGCTTCTGCGCGCGCGCGACTTCCGCCTCGTGGAGGACCGCTGGCGCCCGTACTTCGACGACCTCGCGGAGCGCGTGCGCCAGCTCGTGGACGATGTCGAGGACACGCGCCTCGCGCTGCGGGAGACGCTGGAGTCCCACGTGAGCATCCACAACGAGCGTCAGAACAACTTCATGCAGGTCCTGACGGTGATCTCCACCTTCACCCTGCCCACCACGCTCGTGGCCAGCATCTACGGCATGAACTTCCGAATGCCGGAGTACCAGTGGCCGCACGGCTACATCTACGCGCTGGGGCTGATGCTGGCGCTCAACATGGCGCTCTTCGCGTACCTCTGGTGGCGCGGCTGGTTCCGCTGAGCGCCGCCGGCGCAGGGTGCCGACGGTGCCGCGCCGCGCCGCCGGCGCCGCGCGCGGGGGCTGCGCCGCACTCGCGCGCCCGTCAGCGCGGCGCACCGCGCGCTCGCGCCAGGCGGCGGCGGGCCATGCGCCGCCGGTGGCCCGCCACCTCCAGCACCAGCGTGTGGCGTGCGGCGTCCTCGGCGTCGTCGAAGTCCGGGTCCGCCGGCACGTAGGTGATGTAGAGCGAGCCCGTCGAGTGGTCGTACTTGGCCTGGGGCCGCGCGATCTCCAGGTCCGGGCTGAGCACTCCGGAGGACGAGGCCACCTCGTAGACGAGCGCCTGGATCTGCGCGGGGCTCGAGAGCACCAGCCGGTCCTGCGGCCGCCGCGCTGTGAGCCGCAGCGCGCGCACGCACTGCGGGTCGAGCGCCGTGCCCTCCGGGAGCTTGAGACGGATAGGACCGGCCTGCAGGCCCTCGGGCGTGGCCTCGAGCGGCACGCGCTCCACCCGCGCCACCGACTCGATCTTCTGCGCCCGCAGCACGTAGCGCGTGAGCACGATCGACCAGAGCCCGATCGTCAACCCCACTTCCCAGCCCCAGAGCGAGGTGCTGAAACTCGTGACGAGCGCCGCCGCCAGGACCATGTAGTTGCGCGCCTCGAAGCCCATCGCGATCGCCTCCACGTACGCCGGGCCGCGCGGCACGATCTCCGCCTTGTCGAGCGACTGTAACATGTCGCGCTCGATCATGCGCACCTGGTGGAACTGCTGCGCGCCGGCGACGAGGAACACGCCGGCGATGAAGTTCTTCGTGAGGATGGCCGGCACGGCCAGCGCCCCGACGAGCGAGGCAATGAGCCCCAGGAAGATGTGGATGATGCGGTTATGGGGGTAGGTCGGGTACTGGCGCACGTCCGCCCAGAGGAAGTAGAAGCGCTCCAGGAGGCCCACGGCCAGGCCGAAGATGATCGCCACGACGGGATCCGTGGTCATGAACGGGCGGCAGTCCTCCTGACGGGAGTCTGTCCGCGCGCCGGGCCGTGCGATACTGAAGGCATGAGCGACGAAGAACGCTGGACCGGCCATCCTGAGACGGACGCGGACGGGCCCGAGCCGCTCGCGCCGCCGCCTGCCGTGAAGGAGAAGCTCGCGCGCCTGCCGGACCGGCCGGGCGTCTACGTATACAAGGACGCGCGCGGCGACGTGATCTACGTGGGCAAGGCGGCCTCCCTGCGCTCGCGCGTGCGCTCCTACTGGCACGCCTCCCGCGCGCGTGAGGGGCGCGTGCAGCTCATGCTGCGGCGCGTCGCCGACCTGGAAACGATCGTCTGCGACAACGAGGTCGAGGCGCTGGTGCTCGAATCGAACCTCATCAAGAAGCACCGGCCCCGGTACAACGTGCGCCTGCGGGACGACAAGCAGTACCCCTGGCTGCGCATCGACCTCGCCGAGAAGTGGCCGCGCCTCCTCATCGTCCGCCAGCGGCGCGACGACGGCGCCCGCTACTTCGGACCCTACGCCGACGCCGGAGCGCTCAAGGCGACCGTCGCAGTCCTGCGCCGCGTCTTCCCCTACCGCACCTGCAGCGACCGGCGCCTCGCCCAGGGCGGCCGTCCATGCCTCTACTACCACATCCGGCGCTGCCCGGCGCCCTGCGTGGGCTACGTCACGGAAGAGGCGTACATGCGGGAGATGCGGCGCCTGGTCGAGTTCCTCGAGGGGCGCGACGCCTCGCTCCTACGCTCCCTTGAGGAGGAGATGGAGGCGGCCGCGGAGGCGCTGGAATTCGAGCGCGCTGCCGACCTGCGCGACCGCATCCGCGCGCTGCGGGAGGTGGGCGAGTCGCAGAAGGTGGTGCTGCGCCGCGTGGCCGACCGCGACGTCGTCGCCCTGGCGCGCCGCGGCGACCTGATCGCAGCGCAGGTCTTCTTCGTGCGCGAGGGCCGCGTGGAGGGAAGGGAGTCGTTCCTCCTGCAGGCGGGCGTGGACGAGTCCCCGACGGCAGCCATGGCCGCGTTCCTGGAGCAATACTATACGGACGGGGCGGCCGTGCCGGGCGAGGTGCTGGTCGATGTCGAGCCCGAGGGCCGCGCCACCCTGGAGGCCTATCTTTCCAGGCAGCGCGGGCGGCGCGTCGTCATCCGGCGCCCGCTGCGCGGCGAGGCCCGCCGCCTCATGGACCTCGTACGGGAGAACGCCGAGGAGCGGCTCAAGGAGGAGCTCTGGCGGCGCGAGCGCGCCCGCGACGACGCCCAGGCGGCGTTGGAGGAGCTTCAGGAGGCGCTCGGTCTCCCGGAGCCGCCGCTGCGCATCGAGTGCTTCGACATCTCCAACATCCAGGGGAGCCACATCGTCGCGGCGATGACCGTCTTCGAGGACGGGCGCCCGCGGCCCTCGGAATACCGCCGCTTCCGCATCCAGACCGTCAGCGGCCGCCCGGACGACTTCGCCTCCATGCAGGAGGTCATCTTCCGGCGCTTCCGTCGCGCCAGGGAGGACGCGTCCGGAAAGTGGTCGCGCCTGCCGGACCTGGTCATCATCGACGGCGGCAAAGGGCAGCTCTCGGCGGCGATGGAGGCGCTGCGGGCGCTGGGCTTTGACGACATCCCCGCCTTCGCCCTCGCGAAGGAGGAGGAGCTCCTCTTCGCGCCCGGCCGCGGCGAGCCGATCGAGCTGCCGCGCCACTCCGCGGCCTTGCACCTCCTCCAGCACATCCGCGACGAGGCGCACCGCTTCGGGCTGGAGTACCACCGGCGGCTGCGGTCCGGCAGCGCCTTGCGCTCGCGCCTCGACGACATCCCGGGCATCGGCCCCAAACGGCGGCGCGCGCTGATGAAGGCCTTCGGCACGCCCGAGGCCATCCTCGCCGCCGGCCCGGAGGCCGTGGCGGCGCTGCCCGGCTTCCACCGCAAGCTGGCCGAGGCGGTCTGCGCCGCGCTGGCGGACGGCCGCATCCCGCCACCGGCGGCGGAGGGCGGCGGCGCCGGGCGGGCGGCGGGCCGGTTGTCGCCACCGGCGGCAGAGCGCGTCGCGGAGACGCGCCCGATCCGTCCTACCGCGGGCGGCCGCGCCGCCGAGAGCCGCGCCCCGCGCCGGGCGAACAGAGATCAAGCCGAGGATTAAAAACGTTAATGTTGACATTGACACTTTCCACATTCGGTCTTACCCTACCCTCAGGAGCATCCCGCGCACGGCCGGGACCGGCGCGCGGGCGGGGGAGGGTCGGCCGTGGCCAAACGCAGCCTTCTGGGGCGCTGTCCCGTGTGCGGGGAGCCGTTGGAAGTCACCCAGCTCCACTGCCGCGCCTGCGACACGACCATCCAGGGGCGTTTTCTTCTTGGGAAGTTTGCCGCGCTCACGCCGGAGCAGTGGGACTTCCTTGAGGTGTTCGTGCGCAACCGCGGCAACATCCGGGAGGTCGAGCGGGACCTGGGCCTGTCCTACCCGGCCGTGCGCAGCCGCTTGGACGCGCTCATCGAGGCGCTGGGCTACAGCGCCGACAATCGTGAGACGCGCCGCGAGGCAACCCGCACGCGGGAGGAGCGCGTCGACATCCTTGAGCGGCTGAGCCGCGGGGAGATCGACGCCGATGAAGCGTTGCGCCTCTTGAGGGGGAAGCAGCGGTGAACGAGGAGCGCCGGCTGGTGCTGAAGATGCTGGAGGAAGGGAAGATCAACGCCGACCAGGCCGCGGCGCTCCTGCGCGCGCTGGCGGAGGGCGAGACGGCCGGCGGCGCGGGGGCGGGCGACGCCGGCGGGGAGCCCGCGGGTGGCGCGGCGTGGAGCGGCGGCGGATCGCACGCTGGCGGCGCGGCGTGGGCCGCGGGGGCGGCCCGCGGCCCGCGGATGCGGGAGCCACGCGAGACACGCGAGCCGCACGCGCCGCGCGACCGGGAGGAAGACGCCCTGGATCTGGAGGAGGCGATCTCCCGCGCCGCGGAGCGGATCGCGGAGCACGGCGAGCGGATCGGCGAGTGGGGCGAGCGCCTCGCGCAGCACAGCGAGCGCTGGGCGGAGCGTCTCGCCGAGCGCATCGAGAAGCAGGTCGGGCGCGGGGCGCGCGGCTTCGTCCTCCTCGACCATTTGGGCTTCGGCTTCCTCGGTCCGGAGGCGGAGGAGACCGAGGAGCGCGTGCTGCCGCTGCCGGCCGGCGGCACGCTGGAGCTGGACGTGGAGACAGCGAACGGCCGCGTGGAGATCGCGGCCGCGGAGCGCGCGGACGTGCGCGTGCAGCTCGTCAAGCGCGCTCGCGCAGCCGACGCCGAACGCGCTGCAGAGCGCGCGAGGGCCATCGGCCGTGTGGAGATGGAGGGCGCCCGCCTTCGTGTGCACCCGGGGCCCGTCACCACCGCAGGCGGCTGGACAATGCACGTGCGCATCGAGGTGCCCCGCGGAGCGTGGCTCAGCGGCCGCGTGCGCACGCACAACGGGCGCATCGCCCTGCACGGCCTGAGCGCAGAAGGCGCGGCCTTCGCGGCGGAGTCGTCCAACGGCCACATCGAGGCGGAGGACCTGGCCGGCGGCCGCTGGACGGTGTTGACGCACAACGGCCACCTCGCCTTCCGCGACGTCGACGCCTCCCTCTCCGCCCGCACGCACAACGGCCGGGTCGATTGGCGCGCTGCACGCGTCACGGCCGATCGCGAGGTGCAGTTGGGCACGCACAACGGCTCCATGCGCGTGGAGCTGCCGAACTGCGGATACGAGGTTGAGGGAGAAACGTACTCCGGCCACGTGGAGGTCACGGCGCCGGGGTTGGAGGCGGTGCGCGAAGGCGGACGCCGCCGCGTGCGCGGCCGGCGCGAGGGACAGCCGCACCTGCGCCTGCAGGCGGTGACGCACAACGGCTCGCTTTCCGTGCGCGCGGCCGGTGCGGAGGAGGACGCCCATGAGTCCGCGCGGTAGCGGCAGCGGCGTGATGGAACTGGCGCCGGGCGGGCGGCTCGTCGTGGAGGCCGACCGCGGCGAGGTGGAGATCAGCGGCGACGAGACGCTTCAGGCGGTGACGTTCGAGACGGTCGACGGGCGCGTCGAGCTGCAGGGTGCAGGGCAGCCCGGCGCGGGCTCCGTGCGGCTCGTGGCGCGCCCGGCCGGCCGCCTGCGGGTGCGCGTGCCGCGCGCGGCGAGCGTGAGCTTCGACGGCAACGCCGCCCTGCGTGTGCGTGGGCTGCGCGGCGAGGTCGAGGCGGACTGCGGCCTGGGCGGCGTCGAGATCGAGGACGTCGAGGGCGACGTGCGCGTCGATGCCGGGCTCGGCCCCGTGCGCGTGGTGCGCGTGCGCGGCAGCGTGGAGGTGGACGCCGGGGCCGGACCGGTGCGCCTGGAGGCCGTCACCGGGCGCGTGGCCGTCGACAGCGGAGCCGGCCCGGTGAGCGGGCTCGACTTGCGCGGCGAAGTCGTGGTGGACTCCGGCGCCGGCGCCGTGGAGCTCGACGGCGTGGGCGGCGGGCGCATCTTCGTGGACGCGGGCGCCGGTCATGTGCGGCTGCGCTTCGCGCGCGCGCCGCAGGGCGATGTGGAGGTGGACGCCGGCACTGGCGGCGTCACGCTGGAGCTGCCGCCCGGCGCGGCCGCCGATGTGGACCTGCGCAGCCGACGAGGCACCGTCACCGTCGACGAGCACCTGCACGCGGAGACGATCGAGCGCGGCCGCGGCATCTACCGCGGGCGCCTGGGCGGCGGCGGGCGGCTCATCCGCGTGGAGGCGGAGCTGGGCGCGGTGACGCTGCGCACGGCGGAGCGGGCGCGGGGCGGTGAGGAGCCGGAGGCCGGGTCGGGGGGCGGCACGGGGCGTGCGACCGGGCCGGCGGGGGCTCCGGAGGCCGCGGCGCGGGCCGGCCGCCCGTCGCCCGGCGAGGTCGTGGCCGAGGCGGCGGCGTCCGTGGTGCGCACTCATGCGGCCGGCGGATCGGTCGCGGACAATGGCGCCCCGGGGCTCGACGAGGCCGAACTCTTCGTCCTGCGGATGGTGGAGGCCGGCACCCTGAGCGCCGCCGAGGCGGAGCGGCTGCTCTCCGCACTGCGCGGCGAGCCGGAGGACGGCACGGAGGAGCCCGGCGGAACGCCGGCGCCGCCTTCGCCCTCGGACGACGCGACTCCCCGTACGGAACGGCAGGCAGGCGGCGCGTCGCGCGCTGCGGGAGCCGTGGAGGCGTCCGGCCGCCCGTCATCGGACACATCGGGTATGGACGAAGAAGATCGCGGCGGGGAGGGATCGCGGTGAACGAAGAACGCATGCGGATCCTGAAAATGATCGAAGCCGGCACGATCTCGGCGGAGGACGGCGCCAAGCTCCTTGAGGCGCTGGGATCTGCCGAGGAGACGGCCGCTCCGCGGCCGACGGGCGCATCGCCGCGCTGGTTGCGCGTGCGCGTGGTCGACCCCGGCGGCCGCAACAAGGTCCACGTCAATGTCCCCCTGAAACTTCTCGACGTGGCGAAGCGCTTCATCCCCTCCGGCATGCTGAACTTCAACGGACAGGCGATCGACTTCGACGAGATCCTCGCGCTCATTAGGGAGGGTGCGGAGGGCAAGCTGGTCGAGGTCGAAGGCGAGGACGGAGAGCACGTGGAGATCTTCGTGGAGTAGGAATCGGCTCCACGGACGGGTCGCTGCGAAGGAGCCATGCCGGTCGATGGCGGATCCAAGCACGAGGTGGGCGCGCCGATGCACCGGCGCCGTGGCCGCGCGCCTGGCCAAGGGGGAGTGCGATGGTCCGGCGGTCGGCGGCCAGCCACCCAAGGGGCGAGGGCAAAGCTCACGCCCGCTGGCGCGGGCGCGGCTGCCCGCGCCTGCCGGCCCGCGCCCCCGGCCCTCCGGCCCGCGACCGCCGGCCCGCGCCCGCCAGCCCGCGCCCCCGCTCCCGCCGGCCCGCGCCCCCGCTCCCGCCGGCCTGGAGCGCGCGGACCGTCAGTCCTTCCGCTCTTCGGCGTCGTCGTGCGGGGGCTCTTCCTTGCGCGCGCGGTGCACGTCCGGCGCCGGCGTCGCGGGCCGGCTGGA
>JADBKN010000009.1 GCA_014896375.1 Bacillota bacterium
CGGACATCCGCAACTTCTGCATCATCGCGCACATCGACCACGGCAAGTCCACCCTGGCCGACCGCCTCATCGAGCGCACCGGCACGCTCACCGCGCGCGAGATGGCGGAGCAGGTGCTGGACACCATGGAGCTGGAGCGCGAGCGCGGCATCACGATCAAGGCCCAGGCGGTGCGCATGGTGCACCGCGACCCGGCCGGGCGGGAGTACATCCTCAACCTCATCGACACGCCGGGCCATGTCGACTTCGGCTACGAGGTCTCGCGGGCGCTCGCCGCCTGCGAGGGGGCGCTGCTCGTCGTCGACGCCACGCAGGGCGTGGAGGCGCAAACGCTCGCGAACTTTCACCTCGCGCTGGACCACGGGTTGACGATGGTCCCTGTCATCAACAAGATCGACCTGCCGGCGGCCGATGTGGACCGCGCCCGCAGAGAGCTGGGCGAGCTCGGTTTCCTGCCGGAAGAGTGCATCCCCGTGTCCGCCAAGGAGGGGATCGGCATCGACGACGTCCTCGCGGCGATCGTCGAGCGCATTCCGCCGCCGGCGGGCGATCCGCAAGCACCGCTGAAGGCGCTGATCTTCGATTCTCGCTTCGACCCCTATAAGGGCGTGATCGCGTACGTGCGACTCTTCGACGGCGCGGTGCGGCCCGGGGACCGGATCGTGCTGATGCAGGCGGGGAAGGCGTACGAGGTCACGGAAGTGGGCGTCTTCCGGCCGTACGCCGCGCCCGTGGAGGCGCTTGCGGCGGGCGAGGTCGGCTATGTCGCCGCCGGGATCAAGACGATCCGCGACTGCCGCGTGGGCGACACGATCACGCATGCGGAACGGCCGGCCGCCGCCGCGCTGCCCGGCTACCGGCCCGTGACGCCGATGGTGTACGCCGGCGTCTATCCGGTCGACAGCCAGGACTACACCGACCTGCGCGAGGCGCTGGAGAAGCTGCAGCTCAACGATGCGGCGCTCGTCTTCGAGCCGGAGACGTCGGCGGCGCTGGGCTTCGGCTTCCGCTGCGGCTTTCTCGGCCTTCTGCACCTCGACGTCGTCCAGGAGCGGCTGGAGCGGGAGTACGGCCTCAACCTCATCACGACGGCGCCGAGCGTCGTGTACCGCGTCCGCAAGACGAACGGCGAGACGCTCTACGTGGACAACCCCGCCAAGCTTCCCGACCGTTCGACGATCGCCGCGATCGAAGAGCCGGTCGTCAAGGCCGTCATCATGACACCCGGGGAGTATGTCGGCGCCGTCATGGAGCTCTGCCAGGACCGCCGCGGCACGTTCATCGACATGGAGTACCCGAGCCCCGACCGCGCGAAACTCAGCTACCACCTGCCGCTCGCGGAGATCATGTTCGACTTCTTCGACCAGTTGAAGAGCCGCACCCGCGGGTACGCGACGCTCGACTACCGCCTGGAGGGCTACGTCGAATCCGACCTCGTCAAGCTCGACATCCTCGTCAACGGCACGCCGGTCGACGCGCTCAGCGTGATCGTCCACCGCAGCCAGGCGGCGACGCGCGGCCGCCGGCTGGTGGAGCGGCTGCGCGAGATCATCCCGCGCCAGCAGTTCGAGGTGCCCATCCAGGCGGCCGTGGGGGGCAAGATCATCGCCCGGGAGACGGTGCGCGCGCTGCGCAAGGACGTGCTGGCCAAGTGCTACGGCGGCGACGTGACGCGCAAGCGCAAGCTCCTTGAGAAACAGAAGGAAGGCAAGAAGCGGATGAAGCAGATCGGGCAGGTGGAGATCCCGCAAGAGGCCTTCCTCGCCGTGCTGCGCACGGGGGACGAGGAGTGAGGTGGGGGCTCTACGTCCACCTGCCGTTCTGCCTGTCGAAATGCTACTATTGCAACTTCGCGGTCGCGCTCTGGCGGCCGGGGCGCCCCGAGGCGTACGTGGAGATCCTGCTCCGCGAGGCGCGGGAGGTGCGCGAGCGCGGTCCGCTCGTGCGGCCGGCGGGGGCGGCGCCGGATCCCTTACGCCTGCCGCCGCCGGCCGCGCCGCCCGCCACGCTCTACTACGGCGGCGGCACGCCCACCCTCACGCCCATCGACGCCTTCGCCCGCCTCCACCGCGAGCTGCTCGCGCTCTTCGGGCTGGAGCCCGGGGCGGAAGTCACCGTGGAGGCGAACCCGGAGACGGTGGACGCGGCGTACCTTGAGGCGCTGCGCGCTTTGGGCGCCAACCGCCTGAGCTTCGGGGCGCAGGCGGCTGGCGACGACCTCCTCCGCCGGCTGGGCCGGCGCCACGACGCGGCCGCGGTGCGGCGCGCTTTGGCCGCCGCCCGGCTGGCGGGCTTCACGAACCTCAACCTCGACGTGATGTTCGGCCTGCCCGGCCAGACGGCCGCGGAGTGGGAGGCCACGCTCGACTTCGTGGAGGAGCTCTCACCGGAGCACGTCTCCGTCTACGGCCTCGAGGTGGAGGAGCGCACGCCCTTCCACCACTGGATCCAGAGCGGCCGCCTCCCGCAGCCGGACGATGAGCTGGCTGCACACATGTACCGCCGCGCCCGGGAGCGCCTCGCCCTCGCGGGGTACGAGCAGTACGAGATCTCGAACTTCGCACGGCCGGGGTTCGCCTCGCGGCACAACGGGCTCTACTGGGAGAACGGCGACTACCTGGGGTTGGGCGTGGGTGCCCACTCGCACTGGCACGGCTGGCGCTGGGGCCACACGAAGAACCTGAGGGCGTATCGCGAGGCCGTGGCCTCCGGGCGGCCGGCGACCGACGAGGACGGCGCGCGCCCCGTGCGGGGACGCGAGGCGCTGGGAGATGCGATGATCCTCGGTCTGAGGCGCCTCCGAGGGGTGGACTGCGACGAGCTCGCGGCCCGCTACGGCGAGGACCCGAGAGAGGTGTGGCGCGCGGAGCTGGCGGAGCTGGCCGGCCGGGGCCTCCTGAGAATGGAGGGCGGGCGCCTGCGCCTCACGGATGAAGGCCTTTTGCTGGGCAACCTCGTCTTCGCCGCCTTTGTGTGAGGCGGCGGTAGGCCCACCCTCGCGGCAGGAACACGAATTTCGTGAATCGAAAGGCTGTTCGTCACGAGACGGCCGCGGGCCGCCATCCGAGCGGCCCGGCGAAGGGGGATCGGGTCATCGACACGCAAAGCGTCTTGCACCTGCTCTCGGTCACGCCCGGACCGTCCGGTCACGAGCGGGCCGTGGCGGACCGCATCGCGGAGCTCTTCGCGCCCTATTGCGACGAGATCCGCCGGGATGCGCTCGGGAACGTGATCGCGTGGAAGCGCGGCACCGGAGGCGGTCCCAAGGTGATGTGGGCCGCCCACATGGACGAGATCGGGCTCATCGTGCGCGAGGTCCGGCCGGACGGGTTTTTGCGCGTGGCGCCGATCGGCGGCATGGACGCGCGCAACATCGTCGCCCAGGAAGTCGTCGTGCACGGGCGGCGGGACCTGCCGGGCATCATCGGCACGAAGCCGCCGCACCTTTTAACGGCGGACCAGCGGGACAAGGTCATGCCCCTCCATGAGCTGTTCGTCGACGTCGGCCTCGACGGCACCCGCGCCGCGGAGCTCGTGCGCCCCGGGGACGTGATCACGCTGCACCGGGAACCGCTGCGCCTGCACGGGCAGCGCTTCAGCGGCAAGGCCCTCGACGACCGCGCCTGCGTGGCCGCCATGTGGGAGGGGTTGAAGTTCCTGCAAGGGCTTCGCCACGAGGCGGACGTCTACGCGGTGGCCACCGTGCAGGAGGAGGTCGGCCTGCGCGGCGCCGTCACGGCCACGTTCGGCATCCAGCCGGACGTCGGCATCGCCATCGACGTCACGTTCGGGGACCAGCCGGGCGTCAAGAAGGACGATGCCGCCGACCTCGGCGGCGGACCGGACATCACGCGGGGAGCGAACATCCACCCGGGCGTCTTCGCCCTCCTCAAGCAGACGGCCGAAGCGCACGGCATCCCGCACCAGGTCTCCGTGGCGCCGGCGCAGACGGGCACCGACGCCTGGGCGATCCAGGTCACGCAGGCGGGCGTGCCCACAGGCCTCCTCAGCGTGCCCTTGCGGTACATGCACAGCACGGTGGAGACGGTGGACATGAGAGACATCCGGGAGACCGGCCGGCTGCTGGCGCACTTCACCGCGGCCTGCTCCGCCGCCGCGGCGCGGGGGTGGTCCCATGGCGAGTGACGCGCTGGAGACGCTTGCCGCCCTGAGCGAGCTGCCCGGCATCTCCGGCCAGGAGGGAGCCGTGCGCGCCTACCTCCGGGAACGGGCGGCCGCGCGCGCGGACGAGCTGCGCACGGACGCCCTCGGCAACCTCTTCGCCGTCAAGGGTGCGGGCAAGCCCGGGCCGCGCATCCTCCTGGCGGCGCACATGGATGAGATCGGCCTCATCGTCACGAGCGTCGACGACGACGGTTTTGTGCGCTTCCGCAAGGTGGGCGGCATCGACGACCGCGTGCTGCTCGCGAAGGCCGTGCATGTGGGCCAGAAGCGCGTGCCCGGCGTGATCGGCTCAAAGCCGATCCATCTGCAGTCGCCGGGGGAGCGCACCAAGGTGGTCCCTGCGGACGAGATGTACATCGACATCGGCGCCAAGGACAAGGCGGAGGCGCAGCGCCTCGTGGAGCCGGGCGACGCCGTCACGTTCGCCACGAGCTTCGGCGAGTTCGGCGAGGGCATGGTCAAGGGCAAGGCCTTCGACGACCGCGCGGGCTGCACTGTGCTGCTGGAGGCGCTGGCGGGCGAGTACGACGCCCCCGTCTACGGCGTCTTCACCGTGCAGGAGGAGATCGGCCTGCGCGGCGCGCGCGTGGCGGCATACGCCGTGGAGCCCGACGTGGCGCTCGTGCTCGAGGGGACGCCCGCCGCGGACATCCCGCTGGAAGAGGGCGAGACGTCGTCGACGGTCCTCGGCCGGGGGCCGGCGCTGAGCTTTATGGACGGCAGCTCCATCGCCGACCGGGAACTCGTGCAGACGATCATCCGGGTCGCGGAGCGCGAGGGCATCCCCTGGCAGTGGCGGCGCACCCAGGGAGGCGGCAACGACGCCGGCGCGATCCACCTCTCCAAGGCCGGCGTGCGCACGGCCTCGATCTCCGTGCCCTGCCGCTACATCCACACCCCCTGCGCCGTGCTGCACAAGGAAGACCTGCGGAACACGATCCGGCTGGTGCAGGCCGTGGTCGCGGAACTCGCGAGCCAGAGAAGGGCGTGATCGCGTGGAAGAGCTTCTGAAGCGGCTGACCGAGACCTGGGGCCCGTCGGGCCGCGAGGCGCGCGTGCGCGCGCTTCTGCAGGAGGTGCTGGCGGGCCGGGTCGATGAAATGCGCGTCGACGCGCTCGGCAACCTGATCTGCGTGAAGCGGCCGAAGGGCGCCGCGCGCGGCCGGCGCGTGATGTTCGCGGCGCACATGGATGAGATCGGCGTGATCGTCACCGACATCGACGAGCGCGGCTTCCTGCGCATCGGCATGGTCGGCGGCGTGAGCCCGCAGATCGCGGTGGGGCAGCGGGTGCTCTTTGAGAACGGCCTCGTGGGCTCCGTGAGCCACGAGCCGGCGCCGGGCGTCGACTTCTCCCGCGGGGAGTCGAACGAGCTGCAGTTCCACAAGCTCTGGGTGGACGTGGGCGCCCGCAGCCGTGAGGAGGCGGAGAAGCTTGTGGGGTACGGCGCCATGGCCGTCTTCCACCGGCCGCTCGAGGCCAACGAGCACGTCTTCATCGGCAAGGCGCTCGACGACCGCGCCGGCTGCGCCGTCCTCGCCCAGGCTCTTTTGGAGATGGACGAGGTCGGCAACGAGGTGTACGCCGTCTTCACCGTGCAGGAGGAGGTCGGCCTGCGCGGCGCGCGCACGTCCGCGTACGGGGTCGATCCGCAGATCGGCTTCGCCATCGACGTGACCGGCACGGGCGACACGCCCAAGGCGCGTCCGATGGCCGTAAAGCTGGGCGGCGGCGCGGCCGTCAAGGCGATGGACATGTCGCTCGTCACGCCCCCGGAGATCCGCGACCTCATGGTGGAGCGGGCCGAGCGGCGCGGCATCCCCTACCAGATCGAGGTCCTGGCGATGGGCGGCACGGACGCCGGCGCCATCCACCTCACGCGCGCCGGCGTGCCGAGCGGCTGCATCTCGATCCCCACGCGCTACCTGCACACGCCCGCGGAGATGGTGTCGAAGGACGACATGCGCGCATGCGTCGACCTCGTCAAGGCGCTGGCGGAGGAGCCGATCGCGCTCTGATCCGCCGCGCCGCAACCCCCGCGCCTTCCCCCAAGCCGGCGGCGGCCGCCCCGCGCGGCCGCGCCGGCGCGGCGCCGGGCGCCGCCGCGGCTAGCACTCGCACGCCCAGAGTGCTAACATACCGATAGAATCTGCCAACATGAGGCGATGGCGCGATGATCGACGAACGCAAACAGCGCATCCTGCGCGCCGTCATCGAGGACTACATCTCCACCGGGGAGCCGGTGGGCAGCCGCACCATCGCCCGCAAGCACGGGTTCAACGTCAGCCCGGCCACCATCCGCAACGAGATGGCGGACCTCGAGGAACTCGGTTTCCTTGAGCAGCCGCACACCTCGGCCGGGCGCGTGCCCTCGGACCTCGGATACCGGTACTACGTCGACCACTTCGTGCGCGCGGTGCCGGCGGATCATCGCCTGTGGCAGTTCATGCGCGACCGCCTCGCGCTGCGGGCGCGGGAGATCGGCGCGGCCGTGCGCGCCGCGGCCCGCATGCTCAGCGAGGCGAGCAACTTCCTCGCGCTGGTGAGCGGGCCGCACCTGGAGAGCGCGCGCATCGACGCGCTGCGCATCGTGCCGGTCGGCGGCCAGCGCGCGCTCTTCGTCGTCGTCACGGACACGGGCATCGTGGAGAACCGCCTCCTGGAGCTGGGGCAGCCGCTCAACCCGGCGGAGGTGGAGCGCATCAACCGGCTCTTCGAGGAGCGGGTCTGCGGGCAGACGATGGGCCGCGCGGCGCTCGCGGTGATGAAGGACCTGGCGATGGAGCTGCGCCAGTACGGCGACCTCGTGGAGCAGACGCTCGAGGTCCTCGACCGCCCGGCGGCGGACGGCGAGGAGCGGCTCGTCGTCGGCGGCGCGACGAACATCTTGCGGCAGCCGGAGTTCCGGGACATCGACAAGGCGCAGATGCTGCTCGGTTCCCTGGAGCAGGAGGAGACGGTGCTGGAGCTCCTGGGGGAGCCGCAGCCGCGGACGCGGGCGCGCGTCGTCATCGGTCACGAGATCCGCGTCGCCGAGATGCAGGACTGCAGCCTGGTCACGGCCAGCTACCGCATCGGCGGCGACTCGTGGGGCCAGGTGGGCGTGCTCGGTCCCCGGCGCATGGACTACGCGAAGATCATCTCGCTGGTGGAGGCCGTCGCCCGCGCGCTGAGCGAGAGCCTGCCGCGCCGCTGACGCGGCCGGCCGGGGCGGCGGTCGCAGAGCACGGGCCCGCGCCCGCGGTGGCGCGGGCTCGTGCGTGCCGCCGGCGCGGATGGGGAATGTGGAGGAGTGGATGGCGATGATGGCGGAAGACGAGGCCGGGCAGGGGGCGCCGGCGGAGGAGGGCGCGCCCGCCGCTGAAGGCCAGGCCGCCGGCGCGGGTGCGGCCGCGGGCGCGGCGCCCGGGGAGACTGCGGGCGAGCCTGCCCCCGAGAGTTCCGCCCAGGGCGCGGCGGACGCGGGCGTTGCACCCACGGAGGCGGAGCGCCTGGCCGCCCTGGAGGAGGAACTGGCGCAGGCGCGGCAGGAGCGGGACGAATATCTTGCCTTGCTGCAGCGGCTGAAGGCCGACTTCGACAACTTCCGGCGCCGCGCGGCCGCGGATCTCGCCCGCGCCCGGGAGGAGGGCGCCGCCGCCTTCATCCGCGAGCTTCTGCCGGTCGTCGACAACCTGGAGCGCGCGCTGGCCTCGGGCGGTGAGGGCCCGGCCCTGCGCACGGGCCTGGAGATGACGATGAAGCAGCTCCAGGGGGTGCTCTCCCGCCACGGCGTGGAGCCCATCGAGGCGGAAGGCCGGCCGTTCGATCCGCAGGAGCACGAGGCGCTCATGGAGGTGCCCGCGCAGGGGCGCCCGCCGGGGCACGTGGCGCAGGTCTTCGAGCGCGGCTACCGCATGGGACCGCATCTTCTGCGTCCGGCGCGCGTCGCCGTGACGGGCAGCGAGGAGGCTGAGCGGAATGGGTAGGGTCATCGGCATCGACTTGGGCACCACCAACTCCGTCGTGGCCGTGATGGAAGGCGGGGAGCCGATCGTCATCCCGAACGCGGAGGGCAGCCGCCTGACGCCGTCCGTCGTGGCCTTCACCAAGGACGGGGAGCGGCTCGTGGGGCAGGTGGCGAAGCGCCAGGCGGTCACCAACCCGCAGAACACCGTCTTCTCCATCAAGCGCTTCATGGGCCGCCGCTACGACGAGGTCGGCGAGGAGATCGCGCGCGTGCCGTACAAGGTCGTGCGCGACGACAGCGGCGGCGTGCGCGTGGAGATCGGCGGGCGCGCCTACACGCCGCAG
The DNA here is from genome assembly GCA_014896375.1 of Bacillota bacterium. Taxonomy (GTDB): domain Bacteria; phylum Bacillota; class Sulfobacillia; order RBS10-35; family Bu92; genus Bu92. The sequence goes on from JADBKN010000009.1 coordinate 8,479, forward strand.
GAGATTTCCGCCATGATTCTCCAGAAGCTGAAGGCCGACGCCGAGGCGTACCTCGGCGAGAAGGTCGACAAGGCCGTCATCACCGTGCCGGCCTACTTCACGGACGCGCAGCGCCAGGCCACGAAGGACGCCGGGCGCATCGCCGGCCTCGAGGTGCTGCGCATCATCAACGAGCCCACGGCCGCGGCGCTCGCCTACGGCCTCGACAAGGGCGAGGAGCAGAAGATCCTCGTCTTCGACCTGGGCGGCGGCACGTTCGACGTCTCCATCCTCGAGCTCGGCGAGGGCGTCTTCCAGGTGCGCGCCACGAGCGGCAACAACCACCTGGGCGGCGACGACTTCGACCAGCGCATCATCGACTGGGTGGCGGAGCAGTTCCGCGCCGAGCACGGCATCGACCTCCGCAAGGACCGCATGGCCCTGCAGCGCCTCAAGGAGGCCGCGGAGCGCGCGAAGATCGAACTCTCCAGCACGACCTCGACGGACATCAACCTGCCGTTCATCACGGCCGACCAGACCGGCCCGAAGCACCTCGACATCACGCTGACGCGCGCGAAGTTCGAGGAACTGACGGCCGACCTGGTCGAAGCCACGATGGGTCCCACGCGCCAGGCGCTGAAGGACGCCGGGCTCGAGCCCTCGGACATCGACCGGGTGCTTCTCGTCGGCGGCTCCACGCGCATCCCCGCCGTGCAGGAGGCGGTGCGGCGGCTCTTCGGCAAGGAGCCGTTCAAGGGCATCAACCCCGACGAGGTGGTGGCGCTGGGCGCCGCCATCCAGGGCGGCGTGCTCGCCGGCGAGGTCAAGGACGTGCTGCTGCTCGACGTGACGCCGCTCTCCCTGGGCATCGAGACCGAGGGCGGCATCTTCACGAAGATGATCGAGCGCAACACGACGATCCCGACGAGGAAGACGCAGATCTTCTCCACCGCGGCCGACGGCCAGACGCAGGTGGAGATCCACGTGCTGCAGGGCGAGCGGCCGCTGGCGAAGGACAACAAGACCCTCGGGCGCTTCATCCTCGACGGCATCCCGCCGGCGCCGCGCGGCGTGCCGCAGATCGAGGTCACCTTCGACATCGACGTCAACGGCATCGTGCACGTCTCGGCGAAGGACCGCGGCACGGGCCGCGAGCAGCACATCACGATCAAGAGCTCGACGGGCCTTTCAGAAGAAGAGATCCAGCGCATGATCCGCGAGGCCCAGGAGCACGCGGAGGAGGACCGCCGGAGGAAGGAGACGGTGGAGGCGCGGAACCGCCTGGACGCGGCCGTCTACGCGGCCCAGAAGGCGCTGAAGGACGTCGGCGACAAGGCGCCCGCGGCGAAGAAGGAGGCCGTGGAGAAGGCGCTCGCGGAGGCGCGCGAGGCGCTGGGCAGCGAGGACCGGGACCGTCTCCACCAGGCGGCGGAGCGGCTGAGCCAGGCCGTGTTCGAGATGACGAGCGCCATCTACCAGGCGGCCGGGGCCGCCGGCACGGCGGCCGACGGCGCGGGGGGCGGCGGCGCCGCGGGTTCCGCGGAGACCGGCAAGGGCGACATCGACACCGACTTCAAGGTCCAGGGCGAGGGCGGCGCCTAGCGGAGCCGTCCCCCGCGGCGAGAGGGGGCTGAGGCATGCCGCGCGACTACTACGAGATCCTCGGCGTCCCGCGGGACGCCGACGCCGAGACGATCCGCAAGGCCTTCCGCAAGCTGGCGCGGCAGTACCACCCCGACGCCAACCCGGGCGACCCGGACGCCGAGGCCAAGTTCAAGGAGATCAACGAGGCGTACGAGGTTCTCAGCGACCCGGAAAAGCGCGCCCGCTACGACCGCTTCGGGCATGCGGGCGCCCAGGGCCCGGAGCCCGCCGCGGGCGGGCCCTTCGGCGGCGGGCCGTTCGGCGGGCCCTTCCAGCCGTTTGAGGGCACGGACCCGTTCGGCTTCGGAGATCTCTTCGAGACGTTCTTCGGCGGCTTCGGCGGCGCCCGGCGGGCCGGGCCGGAGCGCGGCGCCGACCTGCAGACGGAGGTCGAGATCGGCCTCGAGGAGGTTTTGCACGGCGGCCGGCGCACCGTCGTGGTGGCGCGCACGGAGCGCTGCGAGCGCTGCGGCGGCTCCGGGGCGGAGCCCGGCACGGCGCCGGAGCGCTGCCCCGTCTGCGGCGGCCGCGGGCAGGTGCGCACGGCCCGCAGCACGGCCTTCGGCTCCTTCGTCACGGTGCAGACCTGCCCGCGCTGCCAGGGCAGCGGCCGCGTGATCGAGCGGCCCTGCCGCGCCTGCCAGGGGCGCGGTGCCGTGCGGCGGCGCCGGGAGATCGAGGTGCGCATCCCGAAGGGCGTCGAGGACGGCATGCGCCTGCGGCTCGCCGGCCAGGGCGAGGCCGGCGCGCGCGGCGGCCCGAGCGGCGACCTCTACGTCGTGGTGCGCGTGCGGCCGCACCCGCGCTTCCGCCGCGAGGGCACGACGCTCTTCGCCGACCTGCGCCTGGGTTACCCGCAGCTCGCGCTCGGCACCGAGGTCGAGGTGGAGACGCCCGACGGCCTGGAGAAGCTGCGCATCCCCCCCGGCACCCAGCCCGGCCACGAGTTCCGCCTGCGCGGCCGCGGCGTGCCCGATGTGCGCGGCCACGGCCGCGGCGACCTCGTCGTGCGCGTGCAGGTCGAGGTGCCCACCGACCTCTCCCGGGAAGAGATCCAGCTCCTGCAGCGTCTCGCCGAACTGCGCGGCCAGCCGGCCGGCCAGGGCGCGAAGGGCTTCTTTGAGCGCGTGCGCGACGCGCTGGGCAACGGATGAGCCACGTGCGCCTCGTGCTCAGCTGGGAACGGGAGGCGCCCGCGCTGGCGGAGGGTCTCGCGGCGCTGGCCGCGGAGGCCGGGCTGGGCGGCGCCGAGTACGGTGACCGCCACCTCGCCGTCTATGCGCCCGACGACGAGGACGGCCGCGCGCGCCTCTTCGCCTTGGAACGCGAGGCGCGCCGCTGGGCGGCGGAGTTCGGCGCCGGGGAGATCCTCGTGCGGCGCGCCCCGGTGCGCGAGGAGGACTGGGCCGAGGCGTGGAAGCGGTATTACCGTCCCCTGCGCGTGGGCCGGCTGTGGCTCGTGCCGGCGTGGGAGGCGGCGCCGCCGGCGGCGGACGGGCCGGTCGTGCGCCTGGACCCGGGCATGGCCTTCGGCACGGGGGAGCACGCCAGCACGCGCCTCTGCCTTCTTGAGATGCAGGACCTCTGGCCGCGGCTTCCCGCTGCGCCGCGCGTGGCGGACGTCGGCAGCGGTTCCGGAGTGCTCGCCGTGGCCGCGGCGGTCCTCAGCTGCGGGGCGGCGCGCGTGACGGCCGTCGACATCGACCCGGTGGCCGTGCGGGCCACGCGGGCCAACGCGCAGCTGAACGAGGTGGAGCTGGACGCGCGCCTCGGCGGGCCGGAGGTCCTCCCGCCGTACGCCTTCGACCTCATCCTCGCCAACCTCACCCTGGACATCCACCGCGCCGTCGCCGGCGAACTCGCCCGCGCGGCCGCGCCGGGCGGCGTTGTCGTCGCCTCCGGGATCGTGGAAGATCAGGAGGCGGAGGCGCGCGCGGCCTTCGCGCGCGCGGGCCTTTTGGCCCGCCGCGCCCGGGCGGCGGACGGCTGGCTCTCGCTCGTGCTCACGAAGGACGGCGCATAACGTAACGCGGGGGGGATCGCCATGACGCGACGGATCCGGGTGGCGGTGCTGTTCGGCGGTCGTTCCGGCGAGCACGAGGTGAGCCTGCAGTCCGCCGCGTCCATCCTGCGGGCGCTGGACCGCGAGCGCTTCGAGCCCGTGCCCATCGGCATCACGAAAGAGGGCCGCTGGCTCCTGCCGGCCGACGCGGCGAGAGCGCTGGAGGAGGGCCTCGCCTCCATGGAGGGGCGCTACCTGGCCTTCCGGCCCGAGCCGGGCGCCCGCGGCGGGCTGATCGCCGTCGACGGACCGGACGGCGGGGCGGCCGGCGGGCCGGGCCTTGTCGACGTGGACGTCGTCTTCCCCGTCCTGCACGGCACCTACGGGGAGGACGGCACCGTGCAGGGGCTCCTTGAGCTCGCCGGCATCCCCTACGTGGGCTCCGGCGTGCTGGCGAGCGCCCTGGCCATGGACAAGGCGATGCAGAAGGACCTCTTCCGCCAGAAGGGGATCCCCGTCCCCGACTACACGCTGGTCCGCGCCCGGGAGCTGGAGACGGACTTCGAAGGCGTCGTGCGCCGCCTGGAGGAAGGCTTCGCCTACCCGATGTTCGTGAAGCCGGCCAACCTGGGCTCCAGCGTGGGCATCACGAAGGCGCACGACCGCGCCGAGCTCGCCGCCGGCCTGCGCCTCGCGGCCCAGTACGACCGGCGCCTCGTGGTGGAGGAGGCCATCGACGGGCGCGAGATCGAGTGCAGCGTGCTCGGCAACGAGGAGCCGGTCGCCTCGCTGCCGGGAGAGGTCGTGCCGGGCCACGAGTTCTACGACTACGAGGCCAAGTACATCGACGACTCCTCGCGCCTCATCATCCCCGCGGAGCTCGACGCGGCCACGACGGCGCGCATCCAGGAGCTGGCCGTGCAAAGCTTCCTCGCCCTCGACGCGAGCGGCCTGGCGCGCGTGGACTTCTTCCTTGAGCGGCGGACGGGCCGCGTGCTCGTCAACGAGGTGAACACGATGCCGGGCTTCACGCGCATCAGCATGTACCCTAAGCTCTGGGAGGCGAGCGGCCTGCCCTACACCGAGCTCCTCACGCAGCTCATCGAGCTGGCCTTCGAGCGCCACCGCGCGCGCGCCGCCCTGCGCACGGACTACCGCCCGAACTCCGGCGGCTGTTGAGAGAGGAAACCGGCGGGCGCAGCGCGAATGCACACCTGTCCCGGAGGATTTGGAGGTTCGAGGATGGCGGACTGCCTCTTCTGCCGCATCGTCGCCGGGGAACTGCCGGCGCGCAAGGTGTATGAGGACGAGGAGGTCCTGGCCTTCCGAGACATCCAGCCCGTGGCGCCGGTCCATGTCCTCGTGGTGCCCAAGCGCCACCTGGACGGGCTTGCGGCCGCGGGCGCGGAGGATGCGCCGCTCCTCGGCCGCCTGCTGGACGCGGCGCGCCGCGTGGCGGAAGCGGAGGGGCTGGCGGAAGGGTACCGCGTCGTCGTGAACCAGGGCCGCCACGGCGGGCAGAGCGTCGGCCACCTGCACCTCCACGTGCTCGGCGGTCGCGCCATGCAGTGGCCTCCGGGCTAGACTGGTACACTGGAACCGCACGGAGGGGGTGAACGGCATGTCCGAAGTCCGCGTCGGCGAGAACGAGTCGCTCGACAACGCCCTCCGTCGGTTCAAGCGCCAGGTGCAGCGCAGCGGAACTCTGAAGGAAGCGCGCCGCCACGAGTTCTACGAGAAGCCCAGCGTGCGGCGCAAGAAGAAGTCGGCGGCCGCGGCGCGCAAGCGCAAGGGCCGCTGAGCGGCCCGCGGCGGGCCGCGCGGCAGAGCATCCGAGGGCCGTCCCCGGCGGGGGGCGGCCCGTTTCCTCTCCCCTCCCTCATAACCCTCTCCGGCGCGCGCATAGGTGTCATTCATGAGGTGGGAACGCCTGTGGCGCAGAGCCGGCGCAGCCGGAGGCCGCCCCTCGACCGCCGCCTGCTGGGGCGTCTCGTCGACGCCCTGGAGCTCCCCTCGGACCTCCTCATCGATGTACCGCGCGTCACGATCATCGGCGCGCTCCAGGTGACGGTGGAGAACCACCGCGGGCTCGCCGCCTACCGGCCCGACGAGGTGTCGATCGCGGTGGCCGGCGGCGTCGTGCGCATCACGGGCGCGGAGCTGGAGATCGGGGTCGTGCAGGCGCACGAGGTGACGGTGACGGGACGCGTGGCCGGCGTGGCGTTCCTCGCCGACTGACACGCGAGGGGGGAGCGGCGTGGCCCGGCGCCTCCTGGCCTGGCTCCGCGGATGGACGCTGATGCGCGCCGAGGGCGCGGGCGTCGAGGGCTTCGTCAACGCCGCCCTGCGCCGCGGCATCGAACTCTGGCGCGTGCGCCGCGCCGGCGGCGCCTGGCTCATGTACGTCGCCGCCGCGCACGCCGCCGGCCTGCAGGCGCTGGCGGGTGAGCACGGGCTGGCGCTGGCCGTCGTGCGCCAGGCCGGCTGGCCGTTTCTTTGGAAGCGGTTCCTGCGGCGGCGCGTGCTCGTGGCCGGGGTCGTCGCCACGGCGGCGCTCGGTTACCTCGGCGCCTCCTTCATCTGGATCGTCGATGTCGAGGGGACGTCCCAGGTGCCGTCCGGAGAGATCCTGCGTGCCGCGGCGCAACTGGGGCTCTATCCCGGCGCCTTCCGCCCCTCCGTCGACGCGGACCGCGTGGCGCGCCGCCTGCCGCTGCTCGTTCCGCAGGTGAACTGGGCGAACGTGCGCCTCTCCGGTACCCGCGCGACGATCGTCGTCGCCGAGGAGCGGCGCGTGCCGCCGGAGATGCAGCCGAGTTCAGCGCCGGCGGACATCGTGGCCAAGAAGGACGGCGTCGTCACGTCGGTCCTGGCGCTCGCCGGCCAGCCGCTCGTGAAGCCCGGCGACACGGTCTCGCGCGGCCAGGTGCTGATCCGCGCGGAGGTGGAGGCCGTGCCGCCCGGCCTGAACCCGGATGACCCGGCCGCGCCGCGCGTGCGCATGCTCGTGCGCGCGCGCGGCACGGTGCGCGCGCGGGTGTGGTATGATCGTTATCTAGAAGTTCCGGCGGAGATGCTCAAGGAAGCGCCGACGGGCCGCACCTACGCGCGCTACCGCCTCACCGTCGCCGGCGCGTCCGTCACCCTCTGGGGATGGTCGCCGGTGCCGTTCCGCCACTTCCGCACGGAAGTGGAGCGTCACGCCCTCTCCTGGCGCGGCGTCACCCTGCCGGTGGAGTGGCGCGTTGAGCGCTTCGTGGAGGTGCAGCGCGCGGCGGCCGGCCTGGATCCCGGCCGGGCGCGGGAGCTGGCGCGGCGCCAGGCGCTGGCGCAGGTGCTGGCGGAGGTGCCGCCGGACGCCCGCATCCTCGATGAATCCGCCGAGATCGTGCTCAGCACGCCCACGCGCTTCGGCGTGCGCGTGCGCCTGGAGACGGAAGAGGACATCGGGACGGCGGCCGAACGGGCCTCGCCGGGCTCGGAGGCGCCGCCGGGCGGCGGCTCCCGCTGAGGCCCGCCGCCGCGACCTCGCTGCGTGGAGGGGGCGTCCGCCGCTTGGCCGGCATGGCCGTCGACAAGCGCAAGTTCACGATCCCGGACAACTACCAGGCGCTGCAGATCATGGGCCACCAGGAAGAGCACCTGCGCGCGATGGAGGAAGCGATGCAGGTGCAGATCCTCGCGCGCGGCAACGAGCTGCACGTCGACGGGCCGGCGGAGCAGGTGGCGCGCACCGTCGAGCTCCTCCACACGCTGACCGACCTCGCCTCCCAGGGACAGCCTCTGGCGGCGCAGGACATCCGCTACGCCATCCGCCTCGCCCGTGAGGGCAAGCTCGACCAGCTGGCCGACGTCTACCGGGACGTGATCCTCGTCACGGCGCGCGGCAAGCCCATCAAGGCGAAGACCCTCGGCCAGAAGCGGTACGTGGAGGCCATCCGCGAGAACCCCATCGTCTTCGGCATCGGGCCGGCCGGCACCGGCAAGACCTACCTGGCGATGGCGCTCGCCGTCGACGCCTTCCGCAACCGCCAGGTCAACCGCATCGTACTCACGCGGCCGGCCGTGGAGGCGGGGGAGAAGCTCGGCTTCCTCCCCGGCGATCTCCAAGAAAAGGTCGACCCCTACCTGCGCCCCCTCTACGACGCGCTCTACGACATCCTGGGCGTGGAGACGTTCGAGAAATACATGAGCCGCGGCATGATCGAGGTGGCGCCGCTCGCCTACATGCGCGGCCGCACGCTGGACGATTCCTTCGTGATCCTCGACGAGGCGCAGAACACCACGCCGGAGCAGATGAAGATGTTCCTCACGCGGCTCGGCTTCGGCTCGCGCGCCGTCGTCACCGGCGACATCACGCAGGTGGACCTCCCGCGGGAGCAGGATTCGGGCCTCGCGGAAGTGCAGCGCGTGCTGAAGGGCATCCGCGGCATCGAGTTCGTCCAGCTCACGGAGCAGGACATCGTCCGCCACCCCCTTGTGCAGGCCATCATCCGCGCCTACGACGCCTATGAGCAGCAGCGCGCCCTCGAGAGCCTGAAGGAGTAAGGCGATGAGAAGAGAGCCCGCCGCCGCGGCGTGGATCCGCCGCCGGGTGCAGCGCTTCGGGCATGCGGGGGCGCGCCGCGCGGCCCTGGCGCTGGCCTTCCTCCTTGTCACGGCCGGCACGCTGGCGAGCGCCTTCGTGCCGGAGCGCGTCGACGTGCGCCTCAACCAGCCGGCGCGCGGCGCGATCAAAGCGCCGCGGGAGTTCATCGACTGGCCGACGACGCGCCGCCTGCAGGCGGAGGCCGCGGCGCGCGTGGCCGACGTCTACACGCTGGACCCGCGCGTCACCCAGGACGCGGCCGCGCAGCTGGACGCGCTCTTCGCGGCCGTCGAAGGGCTGCGCGCGAGCACCGAGGCCGACGACCGCCGCGCCGCGGCGCTGCGCAACGTGGCCGGCTTCCCCCTGGACGAGCGCGTGGCGCTGGCCGTGCTGCGCCTGCCGGACGCCGACTGGCAGGCGCTGAAGCGCCAGATGCGGGAACTCCTCCTTTCGGAGATGAACCAGGGCATCCGGCAGGAGTCCCTGGAGACGTTCCGGCGGGACGCCGCCTCGGCCGTGATGGCGTGGAACTACGACCGGCCCGCGCTCTCCTTCGCGGTCTCGGCCGTGCAGGCGGCGCTGCGGCCGAACGTGCTCTTCGACGCCGCGAAGACCCAGGAGGCGCGCGCGCAGGCGCGGGCCGCCGTCCAGCCGGTCGTCGTCCTCAAGGGGCAGACGATCGTCCCCGACGGCGCCGTCGTGACGGCGGACGACCTGGAACGCCTGCGCGACGCGGGGCTCCTGCGTTCCGGGCAGGACTACGCGCTCGTGGGCGCAGCGCTCGTCGTGGCCGCGGTCCTGGAGGCGCTCCTCGCCCTCCACCTCTGGCACCTGCGGCCGCGCGTCTGGCGCGACGAGCGGCGCCTTCTGCTCGTCGGCCTGGTGCTCGCGGTGGGGCTCGTCGTCGACCGGGTGCTCGTGCCCGTTTCCCCGTACCTCGCGCCGGTGGCGTGGGCGGCGATGCTGCTCGCCATCCTCGTCGACGCGGAAGTCGCGCTCATGGGCGTGCTCTTTGAGGCTTTGGCGCTGGGCTTCATGGCGGAGCACGACCTGCGCTACGCCTTCGCCGCGCTGGCCGGCGGCTCGGCGGCCGTGTTCAGCGTGCGGCGCGTGGACCAGCGGGGCGAGGTGATGCGCGGCGGCTTCCTCGCGGCCGGCGCCAACCTCGCGGCCGTGCTGGCCGCCGGCCTGCTCACGGGGGACGTGGGCCGGGACCCGGCCGTCTGGTTCGACGCGGCGTTCGGCGCCGTCAACGGCATGCTCGCCGGCATCCTCACGATCGGCTCCCTGCCGTACCTGGAGCAGGCCTTCGGCATCCTCACCAGCATACGGCTCCTCGAGCTCTCGAACCCGAACCATCCGCTCTTGCGGCGCATGCTCCGGGAGGCGCCGGGGACCTACCACCACAGCCTGATGGTCGCCAACCTCTGCGAGGCGGCGGCCGAGGCCGTGCACGCCAACCCGCTCCTCGCGCGCGTGGGCGCCTACTACCACGACATCGGCAAGCTCAAACGGCCCTACTTCTTCGTCGACAACCAGTTCGGCGGCGAGAACCCGCACGACCGCCTCTCACCCAGCCTCTCCGCGCTCATCGTCATCAGCCACGTCAAGGACGGGCTGGAACTCGCCCGGGAGTACAAGCTCCCGGAAGAGATCGCGCGCTTCATCCCCGAGCACCACGGCACAATGCTGGTTTCCTACTTCTACCACAAGGCCGTGGAGACGAGCGACGGGCCGGTCGATGAGGCCCAGTTCCGCTATCCCGGTCCCTTGCCGCAATCCAAGGAAGCGGCCATCATGATGCTGGCGGACGGCGCGGAGGCGTCCGTGCGGGCGCTCAAGGACCCCACGCCGGACCGCATCGAGGCGCAGGTGCGCAAGATCATCCGCGAGCGCCTCGACGCCGGCCAGCTGGAGCAGGCCGACGTCACCTTGCGGGACCTCGACACCATCGCGCGCACCTTCACCCACGTGCTGATGGGCTTCCACCACCAGCGCATCCCGTATCCGGAACAGATTGCGGAAGAGCTGAGGAGGAGCGGCGAGCGGCATGAGCGTCGTCGTGAGCGAAAGGGATTCCTCCGCACCGGAACTGACCGCCGCTAAAGAGCTGGCCGCGCGGGCCGCCCAGGCCGCCCTGGCCGGCCACGGGCTCGGGCACGCGCACGTGGACCTCACGTTCGCCGACGACGCCTACCTTCAGGAGCTCAACCGCGAGTACCGCGGCGTCGACCGGCCCACGGACGTGCTCTCCTTTCCCTGCTACGATCCGGCGGAGCTGGCGGGGGCGCGCGCGGAGCCGGCGCCCCTCCTGGGAGAGGTCGTCGTCTCGGTGCCGCGCGCTCAGGAGCAGGCGCGCGCCTACGGCCACTCGGTGGAGCGGGAGATGGCCTTCCTGGCCGTGCACGGCGTGCTGCACCTCCTGGGCTACGACCACCGCACGCCGGAGGAGGAGGCGGCCATGCAGGCGGCGGCGGAGGCGGTGCTCGGGCCGCTGGGACTCTCGAGGTGAGGCGCCCGCGGCCGTTCGTGGCGGCGCTGCGCGGCCTCGTGGTCGCGTGGCAGGGGGAGCCCAACCTGCGCTTCGAGGTCTGGGCCGGCTACACCGCGCTGGCGTGGGCCGCGCTCGTGCCGCTGCCGCGCGCGGACACACTTTGGGTGATCGCCGTCGTCGGGCTCGTGTGGACGGCCGAGCTGCTCAACACGGCCGTCGAGGCGACGGTCGACCTCGTCACGGGAGAGTGGCGGCCGGCGGCCGGGCTCGCGAAGGATTTCGCCGCGGCCGGCGTGCTGTTGGCGAGCCTTTTGGCGCTCGCCGTGGGACTCGTGATCTTCGGCCCGCACCTGGGAGAGCTGCCGGGCACCCTGGTGCGCGCGGCGCGCAGCGCGCCATGGGGCTTCGGGCTCGGCGCGGCCGCCTGGGCGGCGCTGGGCCTGAGCTGGCTCCTCGGCCCACGGCGGCGCGTCGACCCGCGTGAGAGGAAGAGGCGATGATGCGCAAGCGTCTGGGCGCGCGCCTGCGCGCCGTGCTTTTCGCCGGCGTGGCGGCGCTCCTGCCGATCGTGTCGGCCGTGTATGTGGTGCTGGCGCTCTTCCGCTGGGTGGACGGGCTCCTGCGGCCGCTCATCCTGCCCTTCGTGCCGGAGGGGGCCTACATCACGGGGCTGGGCGCCGTCGTCACGACGGTGCTCGTGTTCCTCGTGGGCTTGCTCGTCTCGAACTACGTGGGCAGCCGCCTCTTCGCGCTCGTCGACTGGCTCTTCCGGCGCATGCCCATCGTCTCCAGCATCTACGGCACGGTGAAGCAGTTCATCGACTCCTTCGGCCGGCCGGGGCAACCGTCTTTCAAGCGCGTAGCGCTCGTCGAGTACCCGCGCAAGGGCCTCTGGCGCGTGGCGCTCATCACGGGCGACACGGCCGAGGCCATCGAGCGCGCCACCGGGGAGGACGACCTCGTCAACGTCTACCTGCCGACGACGCCGAACCCGGCCTCCGGCGTGCTCCTCATGGTGCCGCGGTCGGAGCTGCGCCTGCTCGACATGTCGGTCGAGGCCGGCATGCGGCTCGTGATCTCCGGCGGCATCGTCAACCCCGAAATCGCGGAAAAGGCCCGCAGCGCGGAGGAGGTGGCGGCCGGTGACGGCAAGCCCGCCGCCCGCTGAGACGACAGGTCCCTACCGCTCCGGCTTCGCGGCGCTCATCGGCCGGCCGAACGTCGGCAAGTCGACCCTCCTGAACGCGCTTGTCGGCCACAAGGTCGCCATCGTCTCGGACAAGCCGCAGACGACGCGCAACCGCATCCTGGGCGTGCGCCACTTTCCCGGCGGGCAGGTCGTCTTCGTCGACACGCCGGGCCTCCACCGCCCGCGCCATCTCCTCGGCGAGCGCATGGTGCGCGCGGCTCTTGGGGCGCTGGAGGGGATCGACGTGGCCTGCCTCGTCGTCGACCTCTCGGAGCCGTCGCCTGGGGAGGGCGACCGCGCCGCGGCCGAGGCCGTCCTGCGCGCGCCGGCGCCCGTGCTGCTCGTCGGCAACAAGGTGGACCGCGTGCCGCGCAAGGACGTGGAGACGCGCCTCTGGGCCTACCGCGCGCTGGGCTCCTTCGCCGGCGCGGTGGCCGTCTCGGCGCTCACGGGCGAGGGGCTGCCGGAGATTCTGGAAGCGCTGCGCGCCCATCTCCCCGAGGGTCCGGAGTACTTCCCCGAAGACCAAGTGACGGACCAGCCGGAGCAGCGCGTGGCCGCCGAGCTCATCCGGGAGCAGGTGCTGCACCTCACGCGCGACGAGGTGCCGCACAGCGTGGCGGTGGCCGTGGAGGCCTTCGCGCCGCGGCCGAACGGCGTGCTCTACATCGGGGCCACGATCTACGTGGAGCGGGAGTCGCAGAAGGGCATCCTCATCGGCCGCGGGGGGCGCATGCTGAAGGCCATCGGCCAGGGGGCGCGTCAGGCCATCGAAGCCCTCCTCGGGACGCGCGTGTACCTGGAGCTGCACGTGAAGGTGAAGCCGGACTGGCGCAACCGCGCGGGGGCGCTCGAAGAGCTGGGCTATCCGGAGTGAGGCGTTGTCCCCCGGGGACGGGCCGTGCTATCTTGGGGAAAACCGGCGCGCGGCGCCGGGCTGGAGGTTTTCCCGTGCGGTGGGAAGAGACGGCCGGCGGCACGGATCTGCCGTTGGGGCTCACCTTTGACGACGTCCTCGTCGTCCCCGGAGAGTCGGAAGTCGTCCCCCGGGACGTCGATGTGCGCACGAAGCTGACGCGTGAGATCACGATCCACATCCCCCTCGTGAGCGCAGCCATGGACACCGTCACGGAGGCGCGCCTGGCCATCGCGCTCGCCCGGGAGGGCGGCATCGGCATCATCCACAAGAACATGCCGATCGAGCGCCAGGCGGCCGAGGTGGACAAGGTCAAGCGCAGCGAGCACGGCGTCATCACCGACCCCTTCTTCCTCACCCCCGAACGTCCCATCCGCGACGCCCTGGATCTCATGGCCCACTACCACATCTCCGGTGTGCCCATCGTCGACGGCGAGTCCTCGCGGCGCCTCGTGGGCATCATCACGAACCGCGACCTGCGGTTCGAGGAGGATATGAGCCGGCCCATCCGCGAGGTGATGACGCGCGAGCGGCTCGTCACGGCGCCGGTGGGCACCACTTTGGAAGAGGCCAAGACGATCCTCGCCCGCCACAAGATCGAGAAGCTGCCGCTGGTGGATGAGCACGGCCGCCTGCGCGGCCTCATCACGATCAAGGACATCGAGAAGGCCCAGAAGTACCCGAACTCGGCGAAGGACGCGCGCGGGCGCCTGCTCGTGGGCGCGGCCGTGGGCGCGGGGCCGGGGAACATGGAGCGCGTGGAGGCGCTCATCGCCGCGGGCGTGGACGTCATCGTCGTCGATTCGGCGCACGGCCACTCCCGCAACGTCATCGAGTTCGCCCGCCGCGTCAAGCGCACGTGGCCGGACCAGCAGCTCATCGCCGGCAACGTGGCCACCTATGAGGGGGCCATGGCGCTCATCGAGGCGGGCGTCGACGCCGTCAAGACGGGCGTGGGCCCGGGGACGATCTGCACCACGCGCGTCGTCGCGGGCATCGGCGTGCCCCAGCTGACGGCGATCATGGAGACGGCGCGGGCGGGCGAGGAGCGCGGCGTGCCGGTCATCGCCGACGGCGGCATCAAGTACTCCGGAGACATCGTCAAGGCGATCGCCGCGGGCGCGCACAGCGTCATGATCGGCAGCCTCTTCGCGGGCACGGAGGAGAGCCCGGGGGAGCTGGAGATCTACCAGGGCCGCAGCTACAAGACCTATCGCGGCATGGGCTCTCTCGGCGCCATGCAGGAGGGCTCCGGGGACCGCTACTTCCAGGAGCGCGCGGAGAAGTTCGTGCCGGAGGGCGTCGAGGGGCGCGTACCCTACCGGGGGCCGCTCAGCGACACCGTCTACCAGCTCGTCGGCGGCCTGCGCGCGGGCATGGGTTACGCGGGGGCGAAGGACATCGAGTCCCTGCGCCGGAACGCGCGCTTCATCCGCATCACGCCCGGCGGCCTGCGGGAGAGCCACCCGCACGACGTGCTCATCACCAAGGAGCCGCCGAACTACCGGGTGGAACTCTGAGATCCATCGGGGGGGCGGCCCCCTAAGAGGTCGCCCGGGGCGGACCGCCGTCTTTCAACCCCTTGCGGTAGACCATGGCCTGCAGCCGCGCCACGTCGCGCGGCGGGGCGCCGTCGCCGGCCCCGCCCCCGGCGGACCAGACACGGATCTCGTAGAGCGCCGTGCGCCTCGTGGCGTGCACTTCCCGTGCCTCGCAGAAGAGGCGCTCGCCCTCCCGCGCGGGAGAGAGGTACGCGACGGACATCGTCAGCGCCACAGAGACGTGGTCGCCGGCGTTGCTCGCCGCCGCGAAGGCGGCGTCCGCCAGCGCGAAGACGGCGCCGCCGTGCGCCGTCCCGTGCAGGTTCAGATGGCGGCCGTCGACGGTCATCGCCGTGCGCGCGTACCCCGGCGCGACCTCCAAAAGCTCCACGCCGGCGAGCTCCGCGAAGGGCTCCGTCATGCGTTCGCCCCCTGGGCCGGGGCCTGGCGCTGGTCGACGACGCGCACGGCCTTGCCCTGCGGCCGCGGCAGCGCGCGCGGGGCGAGCACGCGCAGCTCCGCCGAGACGCGGAGGCGGTCCGCGAGCGCGCGGCGCACGCGCGCCGATAGCTCGCGCACGGCCGGATGGTCCTCGCTGAAGGTGCCCAGCCGAAAGGCGAACTCCTCCGCCGCCTCCACCTCGACCGTCATGCGGTCGAGCGGCCCCTCCCGCGTGAGCAGGATGCGGTAGTGGCCGGAGAGCTCCGGCGCTCCGAGCAACACCGCCTCGACCTCCGAGGGATAGACGTTGACGCCGCGGATGATGAGCATGTCGTCCGCCCGGCCGACGACGCGCGACATGCGCGCGAACGTCCGCCCGCAGGCGCACGGTTCCGCGTCCAGGGAGCAGATGTCGCCGGTGCGGTAGCGGATGAGGGGCATCGCCTCCTTGGTGAGCGTCGTGAGGACCAGCTCCCCCATGGCGCCGGGCGGCAGCACCTCCCCGGTGTCCGGGTCCACGATCTCCGCGAGGAAATGGTCCTCGAAGATGTGCGCGCCGGCCTTGGCTTCCGCGCACTCGCAGGCCACGCCCGGACCCACGATCTCCGAAAGGCCGTAGATGTCGACCGCGTCGACGCCCAGCTCCGCTTCGATGGCGCGCCGCATCTCCTCCGTCCACGGCTCCGCCCCGAGGATGGCGTAGCGCAAGGCGAGCCTGGAGCGGCCGACGCCCATCTCCCGCATCGTCTCCGCGATCTGCAGGGCGTAGCTGGGCGTGCAGCAGAGGCCGTGGGCCTGGAAGTCGACGATCAGCTCCACCTGGCGGGTCGTGAACCCGCCGGAGGCCGGCACCACCGTCTGCCCCATGCGCTCCGCGCCGTAGTGCAGCCCCAGCCCGCCGGTGAAAAGGCCGTAGCCGTAGGCGTTGTGCAGCACGTCCCCCGGCCGCCCGCCGGCGCAGGCGATGCTGCGCGCCACCACCTCCGCCCACACCTCGATGTCCCCCCGCGTGTAGGCGGCCACCGTGGGCTTGCCGCGCGTTCCGGAAGAGGCGTGCAGGCGCACGCACGCCTCCCTCGGCACGGCGAGCATCCCGAAGGGGTAGTGGTCGCGCAGGTCGGTCTTGCGCGTGAAGGGGAAGCGGGAGAGGTCGTCCAGGTCGCGGAGGTCCTCCGGGCCCACGCCGGCTTCGGCGAAGCGGCGCTGGTAAAAGGGCACGCGCATCGCGCGCGCCACCGCCTGCCGCAGGCGCTCCAGCTGCAAGGCGCGCAGGGCGGCCCGCGGCATCGTCTCCATCTCCGGGTTCCAGATCACGGCGCCCACCTCCGGTCGTTCCCAGGTTGCACCAGGGTTCGACCGGCGGGGGCGCCGTCCCTCCCGGCCTCAGCGGGCCGTCTCGCGGATCGTCGTCCAGACGTGCGGCACCTCGTAGCCCAGCCGCCAGAGGGCGATGCCGCGCAGCCCCTTCTCCTTCACGAGCGCGATGCGGGTGCGCAGGGTGCCGGCGTCCATGTACCAGACGATGTGGCGGTTGCCGTTGTCGTCGACGTACTCGAAGTAGGGGTTGCCCGACTGCGGGTCCCGCTTCGGCGTCACGCCCTCATCCGAGGCCAGTCCCAGGATGCCGTCGAGCGCGCGCTCCTGCGCCAGGTTGCCGGCGTCGAGGTTCCAGTCGAGGCCGTAGAGGCCGGCGGCCACGACGATCTTCTTCGCCGGCACGCCGTGCCCGAGGAGCCACTCCACGTTGCGGCGCGTCCAGCGGTCGGGCGAGAGCGGACCGGGCGGCCCGCCGGCGTAGTGGAAGTCGTAGAGCATGATCACGAGGTAGTCGGTGCAGTCCGAGAGCGCCTTGTAGTCGTAGGCGCCGTTGACGGAGACGTCGACGTCGAGGGGCGGGAAGACGGCGGCCGAGAGCTCTGTGCGCGCCGGCAGCGCGCGGCGCAGGAGGCAGACGAACTTCGTCATGTCGACGTTCGTCTCCGGCGGGATGAGCTCGAAGTCGACGTCCACGGCGTCGTAGCCGCGGTTGCGCACGATGCCCGCGATATTGGCGATGGCGCGGTCGCGGGCGGCGGGGTCGGTGAGCATGCTGTAGTTCGTCGCGCCGTCGCCCTGGCGGTTATTGATGAGGAAGCCCATCTTCAACCCGTGGCTCTTAACGAAGCGGATCACCGTCTCCCGGGAGACGTCCTGCACGATGTCGCCCGTGCCGTCGACGCTGTACCAGAAGGCCAGCACCTCGTCGAGGAGACGGTAGTGCTGCTGCACCGAGGGGAAGGAGTCGCCGAACTCGGCGCTCCAGCCGTTCTCGAAGTAGCCGATGATCGAGACGCGCGTCACGCCGGGCATGAGCGGCGTGCGCGCCGGCCCCGGCCGCAGCGCCGAGACGAGCCCGAGGACGAGCACGAGGCCCGCCGCCACCGCGCCGGCGCCCACGCGCCAATCGTCGCTGCCCAACCAGCCGGCGACGCGTTTCAGCCAGGGCTGCCGGCTGAGCCAGTCCGTCGCCGCGCGCCCGGCGCGCTGCGCCGCCCGCCAGGCGTCCTGCGCCGCTCGCCGCGCGTTGTCGAAGCCGTCCGGCGGACCTGCCGCCAAGGCGAGCCACCTCCACTGGTCGATGTGCCGCGCGTAGTATCGGCGGCCGGAGGCGCTATGATGCAGGAGGGGATGGGAGGTTCCGCCGCCATGAGTTACATCGTGAGCTATGTCCGCACGCCGT
This sequence comes from Bacillota bacterium, assembly GCA_014896375.1. GTDB lineage: Bacteria > Bacillota > Sulfobacillia > RBS10-35 > Bu92 > Bu92. The sequence continues at coordinate 25,992 of JADBKN010000009.1, forward strand.
TCGGCCGCTTCGGCGGCGCGCTGAAAGATGTCCCGGCCATGGACCTGGGCGCGCACGCGATCCGTCACGCCCTGCTGCGCGCGGGCGTCCCGGCCGCGCGCGTCGACTACGTCCTCATGGGCATGGTCGTGCAGGCCGGCGCCGGCCAGATCCCGTCGCGCCAGGCCACGATCAAGGCCGGCCTGCCGGCCGAGGTGCCCTCAGACACGATCAACAAGGTCTGCGCCTCTGGGCTCCGCGCCGCCAACTACGCCGACATGATGATCCGCGCCGGCGAGGCGGACGTCGTCGTGGCGGGCGGCATGGAGAGCATGAGCCAGGCGCCGTACCTCTTGCCCGGCGCCCGCTGGGGGTTGCGCATGGGCGACGGAACGCTGGTCGACGCCGTCGTCCACGACGGCCTCTGGTGCTCGTTCGGGAACTGCCACATGGGCGTCTACGGCAGCACCGTCGCCAAGGAGTACGGCATCTCGCGCGAAGCTCAGGACGAGTGGGCCTACCGCAGCCACATGCGCGCGGCCGAGGCCCAGCGCGCCGGCCGCCTGGCAGAGGAGATCGAGCCCGTGGACGCGCCGGGGCCGAAGGGCTCCTCAGTGCGCGTGGAGCACGACGAGGCCATCCGACCCGACACGACCCTCGAAAAGCTCGCGGCCCTCAAGCCGGCCTTCCAGCCGGACGGCACGATCACCGCCGGCAACGCGCCCGGCCTCAACGACGGCGCGGCGGCCCTCGTGGTGGCCTCGGAGCGCGCCGTGGCGGAGCTGGGCCTGCGGCCTTGGGCGAGGATCGTGGCGCACGGCCACGCCTCGCAGGACCCGCCATACCTGCACACGGTGCCCTGGCTGGCCGCGCAGGCGGCGCTGCGCAAGGCGGGCCTCACGAAAGACGACATCGCGCTCTGGGAGATCAACGAGGCCTTCGCCGCCGTCACGCTGACCAGCGCCAAGCTCGGCGGCCTCGATCCGGAACGGATCAACGTCAACGGCGGCGCGGTGGCCCTGGGCCACCCGATCGGCGCGAGCGGCGCCCGCATCCTCGGCACGCTCGTGATGGAGCTGCGCCGCCGCGGCGGCGGCTACGGCGTGGCGGCCATCTGCTCCGGCGGCGGCCAGGGCGAGGCGACCGTCGTCCGCGTGGACGTGTGACGGGACGCGTCTGCGGGAGCGACGCCACAGACGCGATAGCGGGATGGGGACGTTCCGAAGCGGACGCCAAAGGAGGTCCGGCATGGCAGGAGAGACGGTGTTCGTGGCCGGCGCCGGCCAGATGGGCAGCGGCATCGCCCAGGTGGCCGCGCAGGCCGGCTATGAGGTGATCCTCTACGACGTCGAGCCGCGCTTCCTGGAGCGCGGCCTGGGCACGATCCGCCGCAACCTGGACCGCGACGTGGAGCGCGGCCGAAAGAGAGCGGAGGAGCGGGAGGCGGTGCTGGCGCGCATCTCGGGCACGCTGGAGCTGAAGGACGCCGCCGCGGCCGCCCTCGTGGTGGAGGCCGTGGTGGAGCACGCGGAGGTCAAGGCGCAGCTCTTCCGTGACCTCGACGCCGTCTGCCCTCCGGAGACGATCTTCGCCAGCAACACCTCGTCCATCTCCATCACGCGCCTCGCCGCCGCCACGCGCCGCCCGGACCGCTTCATCGGCATGCACTTCATGAACCCGGTGCCGGTGATGAAGCTCCTCGAGGTCATCCGCGGCCAGCTCACGAGCGACGCCACGCACCGGGCGGCGCTGGAGGCAGGCGCGCGCATGGGGAAGACGTGCGTCACCGTCCAGGACTACCCCGGCTTCGTCAGCAACCGGCTCCTCATGCCGATGATCAACGAGGCCGCGTACGCGCTCATGGAGGGCGTGGCCGGGCGCGAGGAGATCGACACCGTGATGAAGCTCGGCATGAACCACCCCATGGGGCCGCTGGAGCTGGCCGACTTCATCGGCCTCGACACCTGCCTCGCCATCATGGAGGTGCTCTACGAGGGCTTCGGGGACCCGAAATACCGGCCCTGCCCGCTCCTGCGCCGCATGGTGCAGGCCGGGCTCTTGGGGCGCAAGTCGGGGCGGGGGTTCTATGAATACGGGGCGTGAGCCGCGCGCGGCGGCGGGCTCGCCGGCCGGCGCGGCAGCGGCGGATCTTCCGGGCCCGGAGGAGGCGCTGCGGCGCCTTCTGGAGCATCCGGACTTCGCCGCGGCCGCCGCGGCGCTGGCGGCCGAGGAGCCGGAAGACGTGCCTCTGGAGGAGGCGCTCGGCCGCGTGCTGGCGTGCGACATCGCGGCCCCGGAGGACATGCCGCCCTTCCCGCGCGCCCACATGGACGGCTTCGCCGTGCGCGCCGCCGATTGTGCCGGCGCCTCGGCCGAGCGGCCGGTGCGCCTGCGCCTCGCGCCGGCCGTGGCCATGGGCCGCGCGGCGGGGGAGCTGGCGCCCGGGACGGCGGCGCCCATCGCCACGGGCGGGATGCTGCCGGCGGGGGCGGACGCCGTCGTGCCGGTGGAGGAGGCGGAGGCGGCGGGCGACGCGGTCGCCATCTTCGCCCCGGTGGCGCCGGGCCAGCACGTGACGCCGGCCGGCGCGGACGCGCGCGCCGGCGAGCGGCTCCTGCCGTCGGGCCGCCGCCTGCGGCCCTACGACATCGCCGCGCTGGCCGCCGTCGGCCGGCTGCGAGTGCCCGTGCGGCGGCGGCCGCGCCTTCTCATCCTGCCTACCGGCGACGAGCTCGTGCCGGCGGAGCGCGCCCCGGCGCCGGGGCAGATCCGCGAGTTCAACTCCTGGGGGCTCGCGGCCGCCGCGCGGCGCGACGGCGCCGAGGCGCGCGTGCAGGCGGCGGTGCCGGACGACGCGGATGCGCTCGCCGCCGCGCTCGCGGAGGCGGCGCGGGAGCACGAGGCGGTCGCCGTCATCGGCGGCAGCTCCGTGGGCGCGCGCGACTGGACGGCCGCCGCCGTGCGGCGCCTGCCGGGGCCGGGCGTGCTCGTCCACGGCGTGGCCATGCGGCCCGGACGGCCCACGCTCGTCGCCCTGGTCCACGCGGACGGCCGCCGGCCGCGCCCCGTGTTCGGGCTGCCGGGCCATCCGGTGTCCTGCCTGGTCGTCTACGACACGCTCGTGCGTCCCGCCCTGCGGCGCCTCCTGGGCGCGGCCGGCGGCCCGCCGCCCTCGGTGCGTGCGCGCCTCGCGCGGCCGCTCTCCAACGGCGCGCTGGAGTTCGTGGCGCGCGTGGAACTGCGCCCCACCGGCGAGGGCGGGCCCGTCGCCTGGGAGGCGTGGCCGGTGCCTGGAGACTCCGCCATCCTCACGAGCCTCGCGCGCGCGGACGGCATCCTCCGCCTGCCGCCGCACCGGAGCCTCGAGCCCGGCTCGGTGGTGGAGGTCGAGCTCCTCCGACCGCCGGCCTTCTGAATCGCGCCAGCGGGGACATCCGAAGGAGGTCTGCGCCGTGGACGAATCGCCCTTCACGCACCTCGACGCCTCCGGCGCCGCGCGCATGGTCGAAGTCGGTGAAAAGCCGGTCACCGCGCGTGCGGCCCTCGCGCGCGGCCGCCTCTCCATGCGGCCCGAGACCCTGGCCGCACTCCTTTCCGGCCGCCTGCCCAAGGGCGACGCCTTCCCCGTGGCACGCCTCGCCGGCATCCAGGCCGCCAAGGAGACGAGCCGCCTCATCCCCCTCTGCCACCCGCTCCCGCTCACATCGGTGGAGGTCCGGCTGCACCCGCGCCCCGAGGCCGAACCGCCCGCCTGTGCTCCGCAGAGCACGGCCGCCGTGGAGATCGAGGCCGTGGCGCGGGCGGAAGCGCGCACGGGCGTGGAGATGGAGGCGCTCGTGGCCGTGACCGTCGCCGGCCTCGCCCTCTACGACATGCTCAAGGCCCTCGACCGCGACCTGGTCCTCGGCGAGGTGCGCCTCGACGAGAAATCGGGCGGCCGCGGCGGCGACTACCGCCGCGGCGCGGCGCCATCCGGCGCCGGCGATTGACGCCCGCCGCGGCGCGCCGCAAAACGTGCCAAGAGAGCGCGCGCCGCCGCGCCGCGCGGCGCCGCGCCGGCGTTTCCGGCGCGCGTGCCGCAAGACCCCGTGCAAGACCCGATTGACGGCCGCCATGGGGTTTTCTAGGATACGTGGCGGAACTTGTTAGCACTCGGTCAATGGGAGTGCTAACAATAGACGGGGCGGCACCCCGCCGGAGGGCGGGGACGGACCCCAGACTGCAGAGGAGGGACGCATCCATGAGCGTCAGTCCGGCAACCAGCGCCGAGACCAAGCTCAACATCCGCCCGCTGGGCGACCGTGTCGTCGTCAAGGTTCTGGAGCAGGAGGAGCGCACGGCCAGCGGCATCGTCCTGCCCGACACGGCCAAGGAGAAGCCGCAGCAGGGCAAGGTCCTGGCCGTGGGCAACGGCGCCTACATCGAGAATTCGAAGGAGCGCCGGCCGCTGGACGTCAAGGTCGGCGACACCGTCATCTTCTCCAAGTACGCCGGCACGGAAGTGAAGCTCGGCGGCGAGGAGTACCTCATCCTCAGCGAGCGCGACATCCTCGCGATCGTCGAGGGTTAAGCGCCAGCGAAGAGCCACGTCCAAAGGGGGGTCTCGGATGGCCAAGCAGATCATTTTCGACGAGCAGGCACGGCGCGCCCTTGAGCGCGGCGTCAACGCGGTGGCCAACACCGTCAAGGTGACGCTCGGTCCCAAGGGCCGCAACGTCGTGCTTGAGAAGAAGTTCGGCGCGCCCACCATCACGAACGACGGCGTCACCATCGCGCGCGACATCGAACTGAAGGATCCTTTCGAGAACATGGGCGCGCAGCTTTTGAAGGAGATCGCCACGAAGACGAACGACGTGGCCGGTGACGGCACCACGACCGCGATCGTCCTCGGCCAGGCGCTCGTGCGCGAGGGCATGAAGGTCGTGGCGGCCGGGGCGAACCCGCTGAGCGTCAAGCGCGGCATCGAGAAGGCCGTCAAGGCCGTGGTGGAGGAGATCAAGAAGAACGCCAAGCCGGTCGAGACGCGCGACCGCATCGCGGAGATCGCCTCCGTCTCGGCCAACGACCGTGAGATCGGGAACCTCATCGCCGACGCGATGGAGCGGGTCGGCAAGGAGGGTGTCATCACGGTCGAGGAGTCGAAGACGACGGAGACGACGGTCGACGTCGTCGAGGGCATGCAGTTCGACCGCGGCTACCTCTCGGCCTACATGGTGACGGACACCGAGAAGATGGAGGTCGTCCTCGAGGAGCCGTACATCCTCATCACGGACAAGAAGGTCAGCTCGATCAACGACCTGCTCCCTGTCCTTGAGAAGGTCGTGCAGCGCGGCAAGCCGTTCCTCCTCATCGCCGAGGACGTCGAAGGCGAGGCGCTGGCGACGCTCGTCGTGAACAAGATCCGCGGCACCCTGCAGGCGGCGGCCGTGAAGGCGCCCGGCTTCGGCGACCGCCGCAAGGCGATGCTCGAGGACATCGCCATCCTCACGGGCGGCAAGGTCGTGAGCGAAGACCTCGGCCTGAAGCTCGAGAACGTCACCTACGACATGTTCGGCCAGGCGGAGCGCGTCACGATCGACAAGGAGAACACGACGATCGTCGGCGGCAAGGGCTCCAAGGAGGAGATCCAGAAGCGCATCGCGGCGATCAAGCGGCAGATCGAGGAGACCACCTCGGACTTCGACCGCGAGAAGCTGCAGGAGCGCCTCGCCAAGCTGGCCGGCGGCGTGGCGGTGATCAACGTCGGCGCGGCCACCGAGGTCGAGATGAAGGAGAAGAAGTACCGCATCGAGGACGCCCTCAACGCGACCCGCGCGGGCGTCGAGGAGGGCATGGTTCCCGGCGGCGGCGCCACGTACGTGCACTGCATCAAGGTGCTGGAGAACCTCAAGGCCGAGGACCGCGACGAGCAGACGGGCATCGACATCGTCCGCCGCGCGCTGGAGGAGCCGCTCCGCCAGATCGTGCAGAACGCCGGTCTCGAGGGCTCCGTCGTGGTCGAGAAGGTCAAGACGCTGCCGTTCGGCCACGGCTTCGACGTCACCACCATGGAGTACGTCGACCTCTTCAGCCGCGGCGTCATCGACCCGGCGAAGGTCACGCGCTCGGCGCTGCAGAACGCGGCCAGCATCGCGGCCATGGTGCTCACCACGGAGTCGCTCGTGGCCGACATTCCGGAGAAGAAGGAAGCGGCCGGCGGCAACAACATGCCCGACATGGACTTCTAGTCCCGGGAGCCGCCCCGAAGCGCCCGGCGTCCGCGCCGGGCGCTTCGGCTTTTCCATGCAAACCAGAACTTAACGCTCGAACCTGATCGAGAAGTTCGTTCCTTGCGGGAGGAATCGCGACTTGTCCCGCGAATCCCATTCCGTTGGTCGCGGTCCGGAACCGTCGTGCGTGCGCGGGGGAGCGGTTCCGGGAAACCGGCGACGGCACATCTTTCGTTGGGGAGGAATCGATTTGCGGAAACGGAACAAGCGGCTGCTGTCGCTCGTTACGTTCCTCTTGCTCGCGGCCTTCCTGATCAGCGCCTGCGGCGGCGGCGCGAAGACGCCCGCCAGCAGCAGCGAGTCTGAGAAGACGGGCAGCGAGACGGCCATCGACAAGGACCAGTTCCTCAACGTCAACCTGGGCGATGAGCCGCCGTCCCTGGATCCCGGCGTGTCCACGGACGCGGTCTCGTTCATCATCCTGAACGACATCCTCGCCGGCCTCACGCGCTACGGCCCGGACGGCAAGATCCAGCCGGAGATCGCGCAGAGCTGGGATGTGAGCGACGACGGCAAGACCTACACCTTCCACCTTCGTGACGCGAAGTGGTCGGACGGCCAGCCCGTCACCTCGAAGGACTTCGCGTACGCGTGGAAGCGCGCCATCGACCCGCGCACCGGCTCGCAGTACGCCTACCAGCTCGCGTACATCCAGGGCGCTGCGGAGGCCAACGGCCTGACCCCGCCGGACCCGAAGGATACGAAGAAGTATCCGCAGGGTGACAAGGATCCGAAGTACCAGCAGGATCTCGCCGCCTTCAACCAGCAGGCCGACGAGGCGCTCTCGAAGGTCGGCATCGAGACGCCGGACGACAAGACGCTCGTCGTCCACCTGGCGCAGCCCACGGTGTACTGGCTCGGCCTCACCTCCTTCATCACCTACCTGCCGGTGCGCCAGGACATCGTGGAGAAGTACGGCGACCAGTTCGCCACGGAGCCCGACAAGATGGTCTACAACGGGCCGTTCAAGATCGACAGCTGGACGCACCAGTCCGAGCTCGTCCTCGTCAAGAACGACTCGTATTGGGACGCGGCGAACGTCAAGCTGCAGAAGATCCACTTCGACATGATCAAGGACATCACGACGCCGGTGAACATGTTTGACGCCGGCCAGCTCGACACGATCGGCGTGCCGAGCGACTACATCCAGACGTACAAGGACAAAGGCATCCTGAAGACCGAGGCGGATGCGGTCACCTGGTACCTGGAGTTCAACATCGACCCGCGGAACCCGAACAAGGCGTTCCAGAGCAAGAAGATCCGCCAGGCGATCGCGATCGCCTTCGACCGTCAGGGCTTCGTCGACAACGTGCTGAAGAACGGCTCGCTGCCGGCGACGGCGCTCACGCCGCCTTCGATCCACGACCAGGAGGGCAACTCCTTCAACGAGAAGTGGGTCGGCAAGGACCTCTTCCCGAAGACGGCGGACGTCGAGCAGGCGAAGCAGCTTCTGCAGGAGGGTCTCAAGGACCTCGGCCTGAAGCAGATGCCCCAGGTGACGTTCCTCGCGGGTGACAGCGAGACGGCCAAGAAGTACTCGCAGGCCATCACCGCGAACATCTCGCAGAACCTGGGCATCCAGTTCAAGCTCGTCAACGTCGACTTCAAGACCCGGCTCGACATGATGAAGAAGGGCCAGTTCGACATGGTCTACGCCGGCTGGGGCGCGGACTACGACGATCCTGAGACCTTCATGAATCTCTTCGACTGCCCGGCGGGGTACACGTCCAGCAGCCCGGACCTCTACACCGACAAGGTGACGCCCGGCGACTGGGCGTTCAACGACCCGCACTGGTGCAACGACCAGTACACGAGCCTGGACAAGTCGACGCAGACGACGAACGACAACACGGCCCGCATGCAGGCGTTCGCGCAGATGGAGCAGATCCTCCGCGACGAGGTGCCGATCGCCCCGATGTACTGGCCGGCTCGCAACTACGTCGAGCAGCCGTGGGTGAAGGGCATCGTGCGCCGCTCCACGGGCGCGGACACCGAGTTCAAGTGGGCCTACACGCAGGGTCGCCCGAACAGCTGACGTTCAGCGCCAGCGTGAACCAGGGTGAAACGAGGGACGGTCGCCGCGCGGCGTGACCCGCCACGCCGCGTGCGCCGTCGCAAGCGGTGAGACCCCGGGCTCCGGGGTCTCACCACGTTCACCCGGCGATTGCGCTGGGAAGCGGCTCCATGGACGACATGCGGATTTTCTGCTCTTCTTTTGCGAAGAGGGGAGGCGGATGGCGTGTTCCGTTACATCGCCCGTCGCTTCATGCTGAGCGTCCTCGCGCTCTGGGCGATCGCGACCCTGACATTCATCCTCATGCACTCCATCCCCGGCGATCCGTTCACGGATCCCAAGCTGCCGGAGCACATCCACCAGCTCCTTTTGCACAAGTACGGGCTGGACAAACCGCTCTATGAGCAGTACCTGATCTACCTGAACAACCTCCTCCACGGCGACCTGGGCGACAGCCTGCGCTTCCGGGAGCAGTCGGTGAACAAGATGATCGCGCAGGGCTTCCCGGTATCGGCGCTCTTGGGCGTGGAGGCGCTCGCCTGGTCCGTGTCCCTGGGCCTCCTCCTCGGTCTCGTGGCGGCCCTCAACCGCAACCGCGTGCTCGACATGGTCACGATGGCGATCGCCATCATCGCCATCTCCGTGCCCAACTTCGTCATCGCGGGCGCCCTGCAGTGGCTCCTCGGCGTGAAGCTCGAGGTCCTGCCCATCGCCCGCTGGGGCGGCATCGAGTACCAGATCCTCCCCGCGGTGTCCCTCGGCTTCGGCGTCGTCGGCGGCATGGCGCGCTTCATGCGCACCTCGGTGCTCGACGTGATCACGCAGGATTACATCCGCACGGCCAAGTCGAAGGGGCTCTCCGCCTTTGAGACGGTCTGGCGGCACGTCATCCGCAACTCGCTCCTGCCCATCGTCACCATCCTCGGCCCGCTCATCGCCGGCATCACGACGGGCACGTTCGTCGTGGAGCAGATCTTCGGCATCCCGGGCCTGGGCAAGTACTTCGTGAACTCGATCTACAACCGCGACTACCCGCTGATCATGGGCACGACGCTCTTTTACGCGGTGATCCTGATCTTCATGAACTTCGTCGTCGACGTGCTGTACGGCGTGATCGATCCGCGCATCCGCGTCGTCGGCGGGAAGGAGGGCTGACGGTGGCCGTCGAGCTTCGCCCTGAGCTCTTTGAGCCGGAGGCGCTCGACGCCTCCGCCATGGAGGCGATCGAGCGGCCGCCGGTGACCTTCTGGAGCGATGTCTGGCGCCGCTTCCGCAAGAACCGGCTCGCGATGTTCGGGCTCGTGCTCCTCGCCCTGATGCTCCTGATGGCGGCTGTGGGGCCGCTTTTGACGCCGTACGACGCCTCGGCCAACAACTGGGCGATCGGCAACAAGGGCCCGAGCCACGAGCACTGGTTCGGCACCGACCAGCTCGGCCGCGACATCTTCACGCGGGCGTGGATCGGCACCCGCATCTCGCTCTTCATCGGCATCACGGCCGCGCTCCTCGACGTGACGATCGGCACGCTCTACGGCGTGATCTCCGGCTTTTCCGGCGGCGTCGTGGACGATGTCATGATGCGCTTCATCGACATCATGTATGGCGTGCCGTACCTGCTCCTTGTGATCCTCCTGCTCGTCGTCGTGGGGGCGGGGCTTTGGACGATCATCCTGGCGATGGGCATCTCCGGGTGGATCGGCGCGGCGCGCCTCATCCGCGGCCAGGTGCTGCAGCTGAAGGAGCAGGAGTTCGTGCTCGCGGCGCGCACCCTCGGCGCCAACAGCTGGCGCATCATGCTGCGCCACCTCGTGCCGAACGTGCTGGGGTTCCTCCTCGTGAACATGACGCTCACGATCCCCGGCGCCATTTTCGGCGAGGCCTTCCTCTCCTTCATCGGCCTCGGCATCCAGCCGCCGCTCGCCTCGCTCGGCACGATGATCAGCGAGGGGTACCAGGTGTACCGGCTCTACCCGTATCAATGGTTCATCCCGGGGATGATCCTCGCGATCATCCTCTTCGCCTTCAACGTCGTGGGGGACGGCCTCCGCGACGCGCTCGACCCGAAACTGCGGCAGTAGAAAGGAGGCGTCCCCGTTGGCGCAACCCCTCTTGTCGGTGCGGGATCTGCACGTGTCCTTCGCGACGTACGGCGGCGAAGTGCAAGCCGTCCGGGGCGTCTCGTTCGACGTCGCGCCCGGCGAGACGCTGGCGATCGTCGGCGAGTCCGGGTCGGGCAAGTCGGTGACGATGCAGGCCGTGACGCGCCTTTTGCCCATGCCGCCGGCCATCGTGCGGCGGGGCCAGGTGATCTTCGACGGGCGCGACCTTCTCAAGCTCCCGGAACCGGAGATGCAGAAGGTGCGCGGCGGCGACATCGGCCTCATCTTCCAGGACCCGATGACGTCCTTAAACCCGACAATGACGATCGGCCGGCAGATCGCGGAGAACATCCTCAAGCACAACCGCGTGAGCCGGCGCGAGGCGTTCGACCGCGCGGTCGAGATGCTGCGCCTTGTCGGCATCCCCAACCCGCGGGAGCGGGCGCTGCAGTACCCGCACCAGTTCTCGGGCGGCATGCGGCAGCGCGCGATGATCGCCATCGCGCTCGCCAGCCGGCCGCGCCTGCTCATCGCCGACGAGCCGACGACCGCGCTCGACGTGACGATCCAGGCGCAGATCCTGGAGCTCATGAAGAAGCTCCAGGAGGAGCTCGGCATGGCGATCATCATGATCACGCACAACCTCGGCGTCGTCGCCAAGCTGGCCGACCGCATCGTCGTCATGTACGGCGGCAAGGTGGTGGAGTCCGGCAGCGCGCGCGACGTCTTCTACCGGCCGCAGCATCCGTACACGGCCGCGCTCCTGCGCTCGGTGCCGCGCCTGGACGCCGACACCTCGACGGACCTGGCGAGCATCCCCGGCACGCCGCCGGACCTCTTCAACCCGCCGCCGGGGTGCCCGTTCGCGCCGCGCTGCCAGTGGACGATGAAGATCTGCTCGCGCGCCGAGCCGGAGTTCTTCGTGGCCGAGCCGGGCCACCTCTCGGCCTGCTGGCTGCACCACCCGATGGCCGAGGCGCAGGCGCAACGCCGCGCCGCTGCAGAAGGAGGCGTCACCCATGGCCGTCGCTGAACGCGCCGTCGCCCAGGCGGGCGCGGCCACGCAACCGCTCCTTGAAGTGAAGGACCTGCGCAAGTACTTCCCCGCCGGACGCGGCGCCTGGGTCAAGGCGATCGACGGCGTCTCGTTCGAGATCCGGCGCGGCGAGGTCTTCGGCCTCGTGGGCGAGTCCGGCTGCGGCAAGACCACCGTGGGCCGGACGATCGTGCGCCTGTACCGGCCGACGAGCGGCTCCGTGATCTACGACGGCATCGACGTGCACCGCGCCCCGGCGGCCCAGCGGCGCGCGCTCCACCGCCGCATGCAGATGATCTTCCAGGACCCGTACGCCTCGCTGAACCCGCGCATGACGGTCGGCGACATCATCGGCGAGGCGCTGGACATCCACGGGCTCGCGCCCTCCCGCAAGGCGCGCGCGGAGCGCGTGCAGGAGCTCCTGCAGACGGTGGGGCTCAACAAGGATCACGTGAACCGCTTCCCGCACGAGTTCTCGGGCGGCCAGCGGCAGCGCATCGGCATCGCGCGCGCCCTCGCCGTCGACCCGGAATTCATCGTCGCGGACGAGCCGATCTCCGCGCTCGACGTCTCCGTGCAGGCGCAGGTCGTCAACCTCATGCGCAAGCTTCAGGAGGAGCGGGGCCTGACCTACCTCTTCATCGCCCACGACCTCGCCATGGTGAAGTACCTGAGCGACCGCATCGGCGTGATGTACCTCGGCCGCATGATGGAGATGGCCACGAGCGAGGAGCTGCACCGCCACCCGCTGCACCCGTACACGCAGGCGCTGCTCTCCGCCATCCCCATCCCGGACCCGGACGTCGAGCACTCCCGGGAGCGCATCGTCCTCCAGGGAGACGTGCCGAGCCCGGTCAACCCGCCGAGCGGCTGCCCCTTCCGCACACGCTGCCCCATCGCGCAGCAGCGCTGCGCGGAGGAGACGCCGGCATTCCGGGAGGCGGCGCCGGGCCACTTCGTCGCCTGCCACTTCGCCTAGCCCAAGGTCCACGGACATCGCCGCGGGGGGAGGGGAGGGAGCGCCGCCCCTCCCCCCGCCGCCATGCGGGGGCCCGGCGGCTGGGCGCCTGTCCTTCGTGTCCCGAACCGATGTTCAGCCGCGCGGCCCCGTGGTAGAATGCCGGAGTACCCGACGGGAGGTCGTGCCGCGTCATGTGGGTCTTCGCCCGGCTTCGGCGCTTTTACTGGCCGTACCGCTGGACGCTGCTGCTGGCCGTGGCCTCGATGGGTCTCCTCACCGCCATCGGCATCATCCGCCCCTACCTCACGAAGTGGCTGATCGACGACGTCATCCGCGGCGGGCGCATGGACCTTCTCTGGCCCATCGGGCTCGCCGTGGTGGCCGTGGCGCTGGTGCGCGGGATCTTCAACTACGGGCGCCAGTACCTGGGGGAGTGGGCGGGGCAGAAGACGGTGTACGTCCTGCGCGCCGCGCTCTATGAGAAGCTGCAGCAGCTCTCCTTCACCTTCTACGACCACGCCAAGACCGGCGACCTCATGTCCCGCCTCACCATGGACCTCGACGCCTTCCGCATGCTCTTCGCGCAGGGCTTCGTCTTCATCATGGACTTCTTCTTCATGGTGGGCTTCGGCATGATCGCCATGTGGCTGATGTCGCCGCGGCTGACGCTCGTCACCTTCGCGCTCATGCCCTTCCTCGCCGTCGCCGTCCTGCGCTTCGACCGGCGCATCCGCCCGGCCTACGCCGCCATCCGTGAGTCACTCTCGCGCCTGACGACCGTCGTCCAGGAGAACATCACCGGCATCCGCACGGTGAAGTCGTTCGCGCGGGAGGAGCACGAGGTCGACCGCTTCCACGAGCAGAACCGCGACTTCGCCCTGAAGAACGTCGTGGCGACGGACCTCATCGCCACCTACATCCCCATCATGGAGGCGATCGGCAACCTCTCCGCCACCCTGCTCCTCTGGTACGGGGGGCGCCTCGTGATCCGGCACGAGCTCACGCTGGGCGAGCTCGTCGCTTTCTTCAGCCTCATCGGCTACCTCATCTGGCCGCTGCGTGAGCTGGGCTTCCTCGTGAACCTCGTGGAGCAGGCACAGGCGGCCGGCGTGCGGCTCCTGGAGATCCTTGAGGCGCCGCCGCACGTGGCCTCGCCGCCGCGGCCGGTCGTCGTGCGGCGGCCGCGCGGCGCCGTGCGCTTCGAGGGCGTCGCCTTCCGCTATTCCGACGGTCCCGTGGTGCTCGAGGACATCGAGCTCGACGCGCCGGCCGGCAAGACGGTCGCGCTCCTCGGCGCCACAGGCTCCGGCAAGACCACGCTGGTCTCCCTCATCCCGCGCTTCTACGACGTGACGCGCGGGCGCGTGTGCGTGGACGGGGTGGACGTGCGCCGCTGGGACCTGCATGCCCTGCGCTCCCAGGTGGGCTTCGTGCTCTCCGACACCTTCCTCTTCTCCGCCTCCATCCGCGAGAACATCGCCTACGGCCGGCCGGGCGCCAGCCAGGCGGAGATCGAGCGCGCGGCGCGCCTGGCGCAGGCCCACGAGTTCATCCGCGAGCTGCCGCACGGCTACGACACGGTGGTGGGGGAGCGGGGCCTCGGACTTTCCGGCGGCCAGAAGCAGCGCATCGCCATCGCGCGCGCGATCCTCGCCGACCCGCGCATCCTCGTGCTCGACGACGCCACCTCCAGCGTGGACATGGAGACGGAGTACCTCATCCAGCAGGCGTTGGAGGAACTCATGGAGGGACGCACCACGTTCATCATCGCGCACCGCCTGTCCAGCCTGCGCCGCGCCGACGAGATCCTCGTGCTCGACCGCGGCCGCATCGTGGAGCGGGGCCGGCACGAGGAACTCCTCCTGCGGGGCGGCATCTACCGCCAGGTGTACGACGTCCAGTTCCGCGACTACGAGGAGGAGAAGGCGCGCAGGGCGAGGGTCGGGGAAGGGGGCGAGGGCGCGTGAGTGCCGCGCTGAAGGGGTGGTCGCGCTTTCTCGGGCAGATTCCGCTGCCGGAACGGAAGAGCGAGCGCTTCTCCTACCGCGACGAGGAGGCCGTCGAGAAGCCGTTCGACGCGCGCCAGTTGTGGCGGCTGCTCTCCTACGTGGCGCCCTACCGGGCACGGGTCGCGTGGGCGCTGGCCTTCACCCTAGTGGCCTCGGCCACGCGCCTCGCGCTGCCGTTCATCCTGGGATTGGCCATCGACCGCGCCCTCGCGCCCGGGGACATGGGCGCGCTCGACCGCTACGCCGCGGGCTATCTGGCCCTGCAGCTCGTCTACTGGGCGGCCTCTTACGTGCGCATCCGCCTGACGAACCGCATGGGCCAGGACGTGCTGCGCGACCTGCGGGAGCAGCTCTTCCGGCACATCCAGGCGCTGTCCTTCGAGTTCTTCGACGGCCGCCCGGCCGGCAAGGTGCTCGTGCGCGTCATCAATGACGTCAACGCCTTAAACGACCTGATGTCGAACGGAGTCGTCAACACCCTGGGCGATGCGTTCACGCTTTTGGGCATCCTCGCCATGCTCTTCTACCTGGAGCCGCGCCTGGCGCTCGTCTCGGTGGTCGTCGTGCCTGTGATGTTCCTCATCTCCACGCGGCTGCGCGTGCGCATCCGCCGCGCCTGGCAGGCCGTGCGCATCCGCCTCGCCACCATCAACGCCCACCTCAACGAGGCGCTGCAGGGCATGCGCGTCACGCAGGCGTTCACCCAAGAGCGGGAGAACCACGTGTTCTTCAGCAACCTCAACTTCGCCAACTACCGCGCTTACATGCGCGCCGTGCACCAGAACTCGCAGTTCGGGCCGCTCGTGGAGCTCACGGGCGCCGTGGGCACGGCCGCCGTCTTCATCTACGGCGTGCTCCTCTGGCGGCAGGGCGCGATCTCCCTGGGAAACCTCGTGGCCTTCGTCAACTACACGGGGAACTTCTGGGAGCCGATCTCCCGCATCGGGCAGGTCTACAGCACCCTGCTCGTGGCCATGGCGTCCTCGGAGCGGATCTTCGAGATCCTCGACACGCCGGCGAGAATCACCAACCGGCCGGGGGCGCTGCCGGCGCCGCGCCTCGAGGGACGCGTGACGTTCGAACACGTGCACTTCGCCTATGAGAAGGAGCGCGGCGAGGCGCTGCGCGACGTCAGCTTCGACGTGCCGCCGGGGACCACGGTGGCGCTCGTCGGGCACACGGGCGCGGGCAAGACGTCGATCGTCAACCTCATCGCGCGCTTTTACGACGTGACCTCCGGCCGGGTGCTGCTCGACGGCCGGGACGTGCGCGACTACGACCTCGCCACCCTGCGGCGCCAGATCGCCTTCGTGCTGCAGGACACCTTCGTCTTCGCCGGCACGATCCGCGACAACATCCGCTACGGGCGCCTTGACGCCACGGACGAGGAGGTGGAGGCGGCGGCGCGCGCCGTGCACGCGCACGACTTCATCATGCAGCTGCCCCAGGGATACGACACCGAGGTGCGGGAGCGCGGCAGCCGGCTCTCCGCCGGCCAGCGCCAGCTGCTCTCCTTCGCGCGCGCGGTGCTCGCGGACCCGCGCATCCTCATCCTCGACGAGGCCACCTCCGCCATCGACACGCAGACGGAGCTCCTCATCCAGGACGCGCTGGCGCGCCTCCTGAAGGGGCGCACGTCCTTCGTCGTGGCGCACCGGCTGTCGACCATCCGCCGCGCCGACCTCATCCTCGTGCTCGACCACGGCCGCATCGTGGAGCGCGGCGACCACGCCACGCTCGTGGCCAAGCGCGGAGTGTACCACCGGCTTCTGGAGTCCCAGTACCGCTTCCTGGTACACTAAACTCCATGAACATGAACCCTCACGAAGACGTGGCCGAGGTCCTCGTCACGGCGGAGGAGATCGCCCGGCGCACGGAGGAGCTGGCGCGCACGCTGGAACGGGACTACGCCGGCCGCCCGCTGAAGATGGTCTGCATCCTCAAGGGCGCCGTGCCCTTCGCCGCGGACCTCATGCGCGCCATGAACCACCCGGTGGCGCTGGACTTCATGGCCGTCTCCAGTTACGGCGCCTCCACGAAGTCCTCCGGCGTCGTCCGCCTCCTCAATGACCTGGACGAGAGCATCGAGGGCCAGGACGTGCTCATCGTGGAGGACATCGTGGACACCGGCCTGACCCTCAAGTACCTGCGGGAGAACCTCAGCGCCCGCGGCCCGCGCAGCCTGCGCGTGGCGGTGCTCCTCGACAAGCGCGAGCGCCGGCTTGTGGACGTCGAGGTGGAATACGTCGGCTTCCGCATCCCGGACCGCTTCGTGGTGGGCTACGGGCTCGACTACGCCGGCTTCTACCGCAACCTGCCCTACGTGGGCGTGCTGAAGCCGTCGGTGTATGAGGAGGCGCCATGAACCGGCCGCCGCGCCCGCATGCGGATGTCGACGCCATCCTCTTCGACGAGGCGGCCATCGCCCGCCGCGTGGAGGAGATCGCCGCAGCCGTCAACGCCGCCCAGGACGGGCGGGAGCTCACCGTGGTGGGGGTGCTCACCGGCGCCTGCGCCTTCACCGCCGACCTCATCCGGCGCCTCGACATGCCCATGCTGCTCGACTTCATCGCCGTCTCCAGCTACGGCCAGTCGACGACGACAAGCGGCGTCGTGCGGCTCAATAAGGACCTCGACATCCCGCTTGAGGGCCGCGATGTGCTCGTGGTGGAGGACATCGTCGACACGGGGCTCACGCTTCAGTACCTGCGCGAGAACCTCCTCGCCCGGCGGCCGCGCTCCCTGCGCATCGCGGTCCTCCTCGACAAGCGCAGCCGCCGCCAGGTGGAGGTGCCTGTGGACTACATCGGCTTCGAGATCCCGGACGTGTTCGTCGTCGGCTACGGCATCGATTACGCCGGCCGCTACCGCAACCTGCCCTACGTGGCCACGCTGAAGCCGGAGGTGTACTCATGAGCGGCGCCGCCCGACGCCGCAAGGTGGTCGTGCTCGATTTCGGCGCGCAGTACGCGCAGCTGATCTGCCGCCGCGTGCGCGAGGCGGGCGTCTACGCGGAGCTCTGGCCGCACGACGCGCCCGGCGCGCGCTGGGAGGGTTCGGACGTGGCCGCCATCATCCTCTCCGGCGGCCCGGAGAGCGTGTACGCGGAGGGCGCGCCGCGTGTCGACACGGCGGCCTTCGTGGGACGCCCGGTGCTCGGCATCTGCTACGGCATGCAGCTTTTGGCGCACCTGCTCGGCGGGCGCGTGGTCCCCGGGGCGGTGGGCGAGTACGGCCGCGCGCGCCTCACGGTGGAGGAGCCGCTCGACCTTTTCCACGGGCTGCCGCCCTCCATGGACGTGTGGATGAGCCACGGCGACCACGTCGTGGAGCCGCCGCCCGGTTTCCGCGTGCTGGCGCGCTCGGAGGCGGGCGTCATCGCCGCCGTCGGGGACCCGGAGCGGCGCTGGTACGGCGTGCAGTTCCACCCCGAGGTGACGCACACGCCCGGCGGCACCGCCCTCATCCGCAACTTCCTCTTCCGCGTCGCGGGCCTGCGCGCCGAGTGGACGCCCGCCTCGTTCATCGACGAGGCCGTGGAGCGCATCCGGCAGCAGGTGGGCGAGGGACGCGCCATCGCCGCGCTCTCCGGGGGCGTCGACTCCATGGTGGCGGCGGCGCTCGTGCACCGCGCGATCGGCGAGCGGCTCACCGCCGTGTTCGTCGACCACGGCCTCCTGCGCGAGGGCGAGGCGGAGGAGGTGCGCCGCCTCGTCGGCGGCACGCTCGGCATGCCCCTCAAGGTGGTCGACGCGCGGCAGCGCTTTCTCGACGAGCTGCGCGGCGTCGTCGACCCGGAAGAGAAGCGCCGGCGCATCGGCCGCACGTTCATCGAGCTCTTCGAGGCGGCCACGACGGAGCTCGGCGGCGCGGAGTTCCTTGTGCAGGGCACGCTCTACCCGGACGTGGTGGAGAGCGGCCGCGGCGCCGCCGACGTGATCAAGACGCACCACAACGTGGGCGGGCTGCCGGAGCGCATGCGGCTGCGCCTCGTGGAGCCGCTGCGGGAGCTCTTCAAGGACGAGGTGCGGGCCGTGGGCCGCCAGCTGGGCCTGCCGGAAGCCGCCGTGATGCGCCAGCCCTTCCCCGGACCGGGCCTGGCCGTGCGCATCGTGGGGGAGGTCACGGCGGAGCGCTTGCGCGTGCTGCGCGCCGCCGACGCCATCGTGCGCGCGGAGGTCGAGCGGGCGGGCCTCGCCCGGGGTCTCTGGCAGTACTTCGCCGTGCTCACGGGCGCGCACACGGTGGGCGTGAAGGGCGACCGGCGCGCATACGGCGAGACGGTCGCCGTGCGCGCCGTGACGAGCGAGGACGCCATGACGGCCGACTGGGCCGAGCTGCCGCACGAGGTGCTGAAGCGCATCGCCGACCGCATCACGGCGGAGGTGCCCGGCTGCACGCGGGTCGTGTACGACATCACCTCGAAGCCCCCGGGCACCATCGAGTGGGAGTGAAGGCGCCGCGGCGCGCGGGCGCATAGGCGCGCTCCGGCTGTGGAACACTCGGCCTGACGGAGGTCGGGCCATGCGTCGGCGGGGCGTCCGCGTCGCGCTCCTCGCGGTGGTGATGGCGGCGGCGGCCGCCGCCCCCGCCTGCACCCAGGCGGGCGGCGGGCAGCCGCGCCAGTCGCCGGCGCCCGACCGCATGGAGATCCGCTCCATCGTCAAGGACGAGCTGCAATCCGCCGAGGTCCGCGCCGAGATCCAGAACGCCGTGCGCCAGGAGGCGGTGGCGCCGGAGATCCAGCGCACCCTCAGCTCCCCGGAGAGCCAGAAGCTGATCCTGGACCAGATGACGAAGATCATGGCCTCTCCCGAGTTCCAGAAAGCCCTTGAGAAGGAGATGTCGACGCTCATTCAATCGACGCGCATGCAGGCGGCGATCCTGCAAAGCGTGCGGACGGCGCTCATGCAGCTGGCCTCGGGCGGGGGCGGGGCGGCCGGAGGGGGCGCCGGCGGCGGTAGCGGCGGGTCGGGCGGCGGAGGCGGCGGGTCGGGCGGCGGGGGCGGCGCGTCTTCCGGCAGTGGAGGTGGCGGCTAGTCTAAGCGACCTTCGTCCGGTGGAATTGGGACGAAGGTCCTATTTTTCGCTTGAGTCTTGTCGCGGGTTGTCGAATGAGCTTCGAGTTTCCTCCTACGTTCAGGCAGTATTTTAGCAGATGATGTCGAATACCCTCGAACGGAGGCGCGGGTGCCGCGAGGCCGGCCGGGGCTGCGGGCAGGCAGCGCGTTGAGCCATGAAGGAAGCCGTGCAGGCTCCCCGAATAGGAGGGAGGTGATCCAGATGACAAAGACGCTTAGGATCGCATGGATCCTCACCGCCCTTGTCGCTCTGGCTATCGGTGCCAGCGCCTACGGCCCGAACTGGCCCTGGTAAGCGAGGATCCGACGGTTGACATCGCTCGCGCCCCATCTCAAGCGGTACTTCACGCTTGTGGCCCTGGCCGGCCTCACCGTCTTCGCCAGCAGCGCGGCGGCCCGCCCCTACGTCTTCCTGCCAGTCGCGCTCGCCGCCGCGGCCGTGTACGTCGCGGCGGAGACGGTGCAGCTCGTGCTCCCCTCGGGGGCCGGCTTCTCCAGCTCGATCGCGCCGATGATGGCCTTTCTCTGGCTGTTCGGCCCGGCGCCCACGCTGCTCGCGCTCGTCCTCGGCGCGGCCGCCACGGCCGTGCTGCGCCAGGCGAACCCGCACGTGGCCCTCTACAACGCCGGTTCCTGGTGCATCGCGCTCTGGGCGGCGTCGTGGTTCCAGCCGCTCTCCAGGCCGGATCCGCTGTTCTCCATGGCGGGCTCCTACCTCACGTTCTACGCGATCGCCTCGGGTCTCTTGGTGGGCGGTCTCGCGCTCTATCGGAGGCAGCCGTATGGCGTGGTGGTCCGCCAGTACGCGCGGGAGACGCTCGTGCCCTTCGCCGGCGGCTTCCTGGTGGCCGTGCTGATGACAGCCGCCGCTGAGGCGTGGGGCGTGGCCGGCATCGGCGTCGCCGTCGCCGTACTCACGGCCTCCCAGGCGGCTCTCCAGGCCTACGGCCGCACGCTGCGCGGGCGCATCGTGCACCGGCTGATCGCGCGCTGGAACGCGGGCGCCCACGCGGCGGACCCGCGCGTGCGGCGCGCCTTGCACTACGCCACCGCCATTGCGGAAGAACTGGGTCTCGACTCGGCGGAGCAGGCCACGCTGCGCGAGGCCGTGCTCCTCTGCGACATCGCCGTGGAGAGCCTCCTCCCCGGCCTGCGCGCCCGCTCCGGGCCGCTGGCGCCGGAGGAGCGCGCGCTCTTGGAGCGCCACCCGGCGGCCGGTGCCGAGGCAGTGGGGCAGTTCGCGGAACTCGCGGATGTGGCGCGCGCCGTGCGCCATCACCACGAGCGCTGGGATGGCGGCGGCTACCCCGACGGCCTCGCCGGCGAGGCCATCCCCGTGCCGGCGCGCATCCTGGCCGTGGTGGACGCCTACCTGGCCCTCACGCAGCCCTACCCCTACCGCGGCACCCCGCTGGGCCCGGAAGAGGCGCTGGGGGTGCTGCTTGAGGAGAGCGGGCGCCAGTTCTGGCCCCCGGCCGTAGAGGCGCTGCGGCGCATCCTCGCGCGCGAGGCGGCGCAGAACCTCCTCGCCGCCACGGCAGAGCGCGAACAGGTCGTGAAGGCGGCCCTCGACCACCTCGTCGCCTCCATCCGCCGGCAGCGCGCCGTGCGCCAGCGCTTTGCGGGCGGCGCGCCCGTCACGCCCGAGCACTGGCGGGCGCTCTACGAGCTCGGCCGCCTCGTCGCTGGTTCGCGCTCCGTCACGGAGGTGGCGGACGTCACCCTGGGCGTCATGGCGCGGCTTTTCACCGGAGGTGGGCTCGTGGCCGTGGCCGACGTCGAGGGGTGGACCGTGCGCAGCGTCCGCCGCCTGCCGGCGGGGCTCATCGGCCGGCGGCTGGACCTAGAGGCGGCCGACCTCGCCGCAGCCGGGCAGGAGGGCGCGGTGCGGCTCTGCGACGCGCGCCGCGCCGGCGCGTGGGCCGCGCCCTTCGCCGCCGAGGGACTCCATCAGATTCTGGTCCTGCCGGCGCGCTGGAACGAGCGCACGGTGGCGCTGATCGTCGTCGGCCGCAGCTGGGGCTTCGGCGAGGCGGAGCGCGAGGTGGCGGAGATTGTCGCCGCGCAGGCCGCCCTGGCCTTCGGCAACGCGCGGCTCTTCCAGGAGCTCGAGGCGCGTCTTGCGGAGATCGAGGCCCTCCGGGACGCGGAACGGCTGGCGGCCGTGGGCCGCATGGCAGCCGCCGCGGCGCACGAGATCCGCAACCCGCTCACGGCGGTCAAGGGTTTCCTGGAGCTTCTCAAGCGCGATCCCCGCGGCGAGGACCTGCCGCGCATCCTGCCCCTCGTGCTCTCGGAGCTCGGGCGCATCGAGCGGCTCACGAGCGACATGCTGCTGCTCGCTCGTCCCCCGGCCGATCCACGCGCCGCCTGCGACCTTGCGGAGGAAGTCGCGGCGGTGCTGCAGCTCTTGGGCGGGGAGATCGAGGCGGGCGGCGTGGAGCTGCGCCGGGCGGGCCTCGACGGCCCGGCGCGGGTGCGCGGCGAGGGGCCGCGTGTGCGGCAGGTGGTGCTGAACCTCGTGAGGAACGCGCTGGAGGCCATGCCCGGCGGCGGGCGCCTCGCGCTGGAGCTCGAGGAAGCGGGCGGCGAGTACGTCCTCTCCGTGTCCGATAGCGGCCCGGGCCTGCCGGCCGAGATCCTCGACCGCCTCTTCGAGCCCTTCCAGACGACGAAGCCGTCCGGCACGGGGCTCGGCCTGGCGGTGTGCGCGAGCATCGTCCAATCCCTGGGCGGGCGCATCGAAGCGGCCAACCGCCCGGAGGGCGGGGCGCGCTTCCGCGTGGTCTGGCCCAAGGCGGGTGGGGAGGGCGGGCCGCGCGCCGCCGCCGCGCCGGGGACGGTATAATGTAGGGCATGGACATCGTCGCCGGGCTGAATGAGGCTCAGCGCGCGGCCGTCACGCACGGGGACGGCCCGCTTTTGATTCTGGCCGGAGCCGGCTCCGGCAAGACGAACGTTCTCACGCGGCGCATCGCCTGGCTCCTCCAGCACGGCGTGCCGCCCTCGGCCATCATCGCCCTCACGTTCACGAACAAGGCCGCGAATGAGATGAAAGAGCGCGTCCGCCGCTGGGCGGGCACGCAGGCGGCCGAGCTCTGGGTGTCCACGTTCCACTCCGCCTGCGTCCGCATCCTGCGCCCGCACGCGGAGCTCTTGGGTTACGGCCGCTCGTTCACCGTCATCGACGGCGACGACCAGCGCGCCCTGGTGCGCGCCTGTCTCAAGGACCTCGACCTCAGTGACCGACGCTTCCCGCCGGGGGCGGTGCTCGCCGCCATCAGCCTGTGGAAGGCGGAGCTCGCCGGGCCGGAGGAGGCCCTGCGCGGCGCGCCGGACTTCTTCCGCCACGAGGCGGCGCGCGTGTATGCGCGCTACCAGGCGCGGCTGCGGGAGGCCGACGCCGTCGACTTCGACGACCTCCTCATGCTCACCGTGCGGCTCTTCGAGGAGCACCCGGACGTGGCGCGGGCGTACGCGGAGCGCTTCCGGCACGTGCTCGTCGACGAGTACCAGGACACGAACCGCACCCAGTACCGCATCGTGCGCGCGCTCTCCGCCGTGCACCGCAACGTCTTCGCGGTCGGCGACGCCGACCAGTCGATCTACGGCTGGCGCGGGGCCGACATCCGCAACATCCTCGACTTCGAACGCGACTTTCCGGACGCGGCCGTCCTCCGCCTGGAGCAGAACTACCGCTCCACGCAGCGCATCCTGGACGCGGCCGGGCGCGTCATCGCCCACAACCGCCAGCGCCGGGAGAAGCGGCTCTGGAGCGACCGCGGCCCGGGGGAGCCGGTCGCCTTCCACTGTGCCTGGGACGAGATGGCGGAGGCGGACTTCGTCGTGGGGGAGATCCAGCGCCTCGCCGCGCGCGAGGGGCGCCCGTTCTCCGACTTCGCCGTGCTCTACCGGACGCACGCGCAGTCGCGCATCCTGGAGGAGGCCTGCCTGCGGCACGGCGTCCCCTACCACATCGTGGGCGGGCTCAAGTTCTACGAGCGCAAGGAGGTCAAGGACGCGCTGGCCTACCTGCGGCTCGTCGCCAACCCGCACGACTGGCTCAGCTTTGAGCGCATCGTCAACGTGCCGCGCCGCGGCGTCGGCCCGGCCACCCTGGAACGGCTGCGGCTGGCCGCCGGCGCGCGGCCGATCGACGAGCTTTTGGAGGAGGCCGCGTCCATCCCCGGCATCCAGGCGCGCGCCGCGGCGGAGCTGGTGAAGCTCGGGGCGCTCCTGCGGGATCTGAGGGCGCGCGCGGGCCGGGTCCCGGTGGCGGAGCTCCTGCGCGCGGCCATCGAGGAGAGCGGCTACCGGCAGGAGCTCCTCGCCGACGGCTCCCCGCAGGCGCTGGCGCGCGTGGAGAACCTGGACGAGCTCCTCACGGTGGCCCATTCCTTCGCCGGCAGCGCGCCGGAGGCGCAGCTGGAGGAGTTCCTCGCCGAGGCGGCGCTCGTCTCCGAGGCCGACGCCTATGATCCCGAGCGGCCGGCCGTGGCGCTGATGACGCTGCATGCGGCCAAGGGCCTCGAGTTCCCGGTGGTGTTCCTCGTCGGCATGGAGGAGCGCATCTTCCCGCACGGCCGCTCGATCGACGAGGACAACGTGGAGGAGGAGCGCCGGCTCTGCTACGTGGGCATGACGCGCGCGCGGGAGCGGCTCTACCTCACCTGCGCGCGGCGGCGCAGCGTGTTCGGGGATGTGCAGCTGCAGGAGCCCTCGCGCTTTCTCCATGAGGCGGGCGAGGACGCCCTTCAGCCGGTGGGCGGCAGCCCGCCTTTGGGCGGGCTGGCGGAGGCGGGGGGCGCGCCGGCGCCGGCGGGCTGGGGGCCGGCGGCGGGCTGGGGGCCGGCGGCGGCCGGCCGCGCGGGAGCGGGGGCGTGGGCCGGCCGCGCCCGGGCGTGGGCCGGCGGCGCGGGCGGCGGCGCCCGCGGCGGCGCGCGCGGGGACGCGGGCGCGGGCGCGCCGCCAGGGCCGGCCGCGCCGGCCGCGGCGCTGGCGCCGGGCGTGCGCGTGCGCCACCGCACCTGGGGAGCGGGCACCGTCGTGGCCGTGACAGGTGAGGGCGAGGACGCGGAGGTCACGGTGGCCTTCCCTGGCGCCGGCGTGCGCCGGCTTCTCGTGCGCTACGCCGGGCTGGAACTCGCGTAGGCGCGCCCCCGGGCAGGGAAGACGATCGAGGAGGAGGGTCCCTGGCCGTGGAGACGAAGGAGGCGGCGGCCGCGCGCGCGGCCGAGCTGCGGGAGCTGATCCGCCGCCACGACTACCGCTACTACGTGCTGGACGATCCGGAAATTACGGACGCCGAGTACGACGCGCTCATGCGGGAGCTGCGCGCGATCGAGGAACGCTTTCCGGAGCTCGTCACGCCCGATTCGCCCACGCAGCGCGTGGCGGGCCAGCCCTCGCCGGCCTTCGCGCCCGTGCGGCACCCGGTGCCGCTCCTGAGCCTCGACAACGCCATGAGCGACGAGGCGCTGCGGGAGTTCGACGCGCGCGTGCGGCGCCGGCTCGAGGGCGAGGCGCCGGCGTACGTCGTGGAGCCGAAGATCGACGGCCTGTCCGTGGCGCTCACCTACGAAGGGGGGCGCTTCGTGCGCGGCTCCACGCGCGGCGACGGTGAGGTGGGCGAGGACGTGACGCCGAACCTGCGCACGATCGCCACCATCCCCGCGGCCCTCGCCCCGGGGGCGCCGGCGCGGCTCGTTGTGCGGGGCGAGGTCTTCATGCCCGTCGCCGCCTTCGAGCGCCTCAACGAGGCGCGCCGCGCCGCCGGCGAGCCGCCTTTCGCCAACCCGCGCAACGCGGCGGCCGGCTCCGTGCGCCAGCTCGACCCGTCCGTCACGGCGCAGCGCTCGCTCGACTGCTTCGTCTACGCCATCCTCGCGGCGGAGGGCTTCCCGGAGGGGGCGCAGCCGCCCGCCACCCAGTGGGAGGCGCTCGCGGCGCTGCGCTCCTGGGGCTTCCACGTGAACCCGGACAACCGGCGCTGCGCCACCATCGAAGAGGTCGTCGCCGCCTGCCGCGAGTGGGCCGCGCGCCGCGCCGAGCTGCCCTACGCCATCGACGGCGTCGTCGTGAAGGTGGACGCGCTGCGCCAGCAGGAGGAGCTCGGCAGCACCAGCCACAGCCCGCGCTGGGCCGTGGCCTACAAGTTCCCGGCGGAACAGGCGCGCACGCGCGTCTTGGACATCGTCGTCTCCGTCGGGCGCACCGGCGCGCTGACGCCGCTCGCCATCCTGGAGCCGGTGCGGCTCGCCGGCTCCACGGTGTCGCGGGCGAGCCTCCACAACGAGGACTACATCCGGGAGAAGGACCTGCGCGTGGGGGACTGGGTCGTCATCCAGAAGGCCGGCGACGTGATCCCGCAGGTGGTGGCGGTCGACGCCGCCGCGCGCACGGCGGAGGCGCGGCCGTTTGTCATGCCGGACCGCTGTCCGGTGTGCGGCGCGGCCGCCGTGCGCGAGGAGGGCGAGGCCGTGCGGCGCTGCGTGAACACGGCCTGCCCGGCGCAGGTGCGGGAGCGCATCCTGCACTGGGCCGGGCGCGCCGCCATGGACATCGACGGGCTCGGCCCGGCGGTTGTGGACCGGCTGCTGGCGGCCGGCCTCGTGCGCGACGTCGCTGACCTCTACCGGCTGCGCGCCGAGGACCTGGCGTCCCTGGAGCGCATGGGGCCGAAGTCGGCGGAGAACCTCGTGGCGCGCATCCGGGAGAGCCTCGAGCGGCCGCTCGCGCGCCTCATCTTCGCGCTCGGCATCCGCCACGTGGGCGAGCGCGCGGCGGAGCTTTTGGCGGCCCACTTCGGCGACCTCGACCGCCTGGCGCGCGCCACGGTGGAAGAACTGACCGCCGTGCCGGAGATCGGGGAGACGATCGCGCGCAGCATCGTCACCTACTTCGCCCAGCCGGAGACGGCGGCGTTCATCGCGCGGCTGAAGGAGGCCGGCGTGCGCACGGCGGAGCCCGGCCGCGCGCCGGCGGGCGAGGGGCCGCTCTCAGGCAAGACCTTTGTCCTCACGGGGACGCTCTCCATGCCCCGGCGCGAGGCGGAGGAGCGTATCGCGGCGCTGGGCGGGCGCGTCAGCGGCAGCGTCAGCCGCCGCACGGACTACGTGGTGGCCGGGGAGAATCCCGGGTCGAAGCTGGAGCGGGCGCGGGAGCTCGGCGTGCCGGTGCTGGACGAGGCGGCTTTCGTGGCGCTTCTTGAGGAGGCGCGGGCCGGCCGCACGGCCGGCGGCGGCGATGCCGTCGGGGCCGGCGCGGCACGGCCGGCCGGCGCGCCGGGCGCCGCGGGGGAAGGAAACGGGGGAAACGATCGTGCCGATCTCTGAAGACGAGGTGCGCCGCATCGCGAGGCTCGCCCGGCTGGGGCTGGAGCCCGCGGAGTTCAGCGCTCTCACGGCGGAACTGAACGGCATCCTGGAACGCGTGGAACGGCTGCGCGCCATCGACGTCGAGGGCGTCGAACCGCTCGCGCATGTCGGCGGCCTGCACACGGTGTGGCGGGAGGACGTGCCCCGGCCGGGCCTCGCGCGTGAGGCGGCGCTCGCCGGCGCGCCGGACGCCCACGAGGGGTACTTCCGCGTGCCGCGCGTCGTGGCGCACGAGGAGGAGGAGGAAGCGTGAACCTTCACGAGCTCACGGCGCACGAGGTGCGCAACCGCGTCGCGCGGCGGGAGGTGAGCGCGGAGGAGGTGGCGCGCGCCTTCCTTGAGCGGCGCGACGCCGTGGAGGAGCGCCTGCAGGCCTTCATCACGCCGCTGGACGCGGAGGCGGTGCTGTCGCAGGCGCGCGCCGTGGACGAGGCCCTCGCGCGGGGGGAGTCGGCGGGGCTCCTCTGCGGCGTGCCGGTCGCGGTGAAGGACAACATCTGCACCGCCGGGCTGCGCACCACGTGCGCCTCGCGCCTGCTCGCCGACTGGGTCCCGCCCTATGACGCGACCGTCGTCCGCCGCCTGCGGCGCGCCGGGGCCGTGATCGTGGGCAAGACGAACATGGACGAGTTCGCCATGGGCTCCTCCACGGAGAACTCCGCCTTCTTCCCCACGCGCAACCCTTGGGATCCGCGCCGCGTGCCGGGCGGCTCCTCCGGCGGCTCGGCGGCGGCCGTGGCCGCGGGCGCGGCGGCCCTGGCGCTGGGCAGCGACACCGGCGGCAGCATCCGCCAGCCCGCCGCCCTCTGCGGCGTCGTCGGTCTCAAGCCCACCTACGGCCGCGTGTCGCGCTACGGGCTGGTGGCCTTCGCCTCCTCGCTCGACCAGATCGGCCCCCTCGCGCGCGACGTGACGGACGCCGCCCTGGCCCTGGCCGTCATCGCGGGACGTGACCCGCTTGACGCCACGAGCGCCCCTGAGCCCCCCGGCGACTACCTCGCGGCGCTGGAGCGCGGCGTGCGCGGCCTGCGCATCGGCGCGCCGCGGGAGATGTTCGAGGCCGAGGGCGTCGATCCGGCCGTGCGCGACCTGACGGTCGCGGCCCTCGAGACCCTGGCGGAGCTCGGCGCGGCGGTGGAGGAGTGCCGCCTGCCTACGGCCACGGCCGGCCTCGACGCCTACTACATCGTGGCGCCGGCCGAGGCCAGCTCCAACCTCGCCCGCTACGACGGCGTGCGCTACGGCCTGCGCGTGCCCGGCGCGGACATCGTGGAGATGTTCGAGCGCACGCGCGGCCGCGGTTTCGGCCCCGAGGTGCGGCGGCGCATCATGCTCGGCACCTTCGCGCTCTCCGCGGGCTACTACGACGCCTACTACCGGCGCGCGCAGCAGGTGCGCGCGCGCATCCGGCGCGAGTTCGAGGAGGCGTTCGAGCGCTTCGACCTCCTCGCCTCGCCCACCTCGCCTACGGTGGCCTTCCCGTTGGGAGAGCGCACGGCCGACCCGCTCGCCATGTACGCGAGCGACATCTGCACGGTCACGGCGAACCTCGCCGGCATCCCGGCCATCTCGCTGCCCTGCGGCTTCGAGGGCGGCCTGCCGGCGGGCCTGCAGCTCATGGCGCCGCCCTTCCAGGAGGAGCGGCTGCTCGCCGCCGCGGCCGCGTATGAGCGCGCCACCGGCTGGCACCGGCGGCGCCCGCCGCTCGGTCTGATCGCGTCGGCAGGGGAGGGCGGGGCATGAGCCGCACGGAAGCGACGACGCAGTTTGAGACGGTCATCGGCCTCGAGGTGCACGTGGAGCTCTCCACGGAGACGAAGATGTTCTGCGCCTGCCGCGTCACCTTCGGGGAGCCGCCGAACACGCACGTCTGCCCCGTCTGCCTGGGGCTGCCGGGGGCGCTGCCCGTGCCCAACCGGCGCGCGGTGGAGTTCGCCGTGCGCGCGGCGCTGGCGCTCCACTGCGAGATCGCGCCGGTGACGAAGTTCGACCGCAAGAACTACCACTACCCCGACCTTCCCAAGGGCTACCAGATCTCCCAGTATGACCGGCCCCTGGGCACCGGCGGGTACCTGGACGTGCCGCTGCCGGAGGGCGGCGTGCGGCGCGTGCGCATCCGCCGCCTGCACCTCGAGGAGGACGCCGGCAAGTCGCTGCACGACCCGCGCCTCGGCACGCTCGTCGACCTGAACCGGGCGGGCGTGCCGCTCATCGAGATCGTCTCCGAGCCCGACCTGCGTTCACCTGAGGAGGCGCGCGCCTACCTTCAGGAGCTGCGCAACGTGATGCTCTACGCCGGCGTCTCCGACGTGAAGATGGAGGAAGGCAGCCTGCGCTGCGACGCCAACATCTCCATCCGCCCGGCGGGCAGCCGCGAGTTCGGGGCGCTCGTGGAGATCAAGAACATGAACTCCTTCCGCTCGGTCAAGCAGGCGCTGGAGTACGAGGCCGAGCGCCAGCGCGCGCTCGTCCTCTCCGGGGAGCGCGTGGAGCGGGAGACGCGCCACTGGAACGAGCGCGCCGGCCGCACGACGCCTTCGCGCAGCAAGGAGGAGGCGCACGACTACCGCTACTTCCCGGACCCGGACCTGGTCCCTTTGCGCATCGACGCCGAGTGGGTGGAGTCCATCCGCCGCAGCCTGCCCGAGCTCCCGGCGCAGCGGCGCGCCCGCTACGAGGGGCTCGGCCTCTCCGCGTACGACGCCGCCGTGCTCGTGGATGAGCGCCCCCTGGCCGACTTCTTCGACGCCTGCCTGGCGCTGGGCGCCGACGCGAAACAGGCCGCCAACTGGCTCATGGTGGAGCTCCAGGGCCTCCTCAACGAGAAGGGGCGGGAGCTCTCGGCCACGCGCCTCACACCGGAGGGCCTCGTGGCGCTCCTGCGGCTCATCGAGGAGGGGACGATCACCGGCCGCATCGCGAAGGAGATCTTCCCCGAGATGGTCGAGAGCGGCGCCGATCCCCGCTCGCTCGTG
Organism: Bacillota bacterium; assembly: GCA_014896375.1. GTDB lineage: Bacteria > Bacillota > Sulfobacillia > RBS10-35 > Bu92 > Bu92. The sequence continues at coordinate 55,791 of JADBKN010000009.1, forward strand.
GAGGCGCGCGGGCTCTCGCAGATCGCCGACCGCGAGGAGCTTTTGCGCGTGGTACGGGAGGTCCTCGCCCAGCACCCGGCGGCCGTGGAGGACTACCGCAAGGGCAAGACGAACGCGCTGGGCTTCCTTGTGGGCCAGGTGATGAAGGCCACGCGCGGCCGCGCCAACCCCGGCCTCGCGAACGAGCTGGTGCGCCGGGTGCTCGAGGAATGAGCGAGGCGGCCGGCCGGCCGCGTCCGGGCGACGTGCTCCTCCTCGAGGTCGACGACCTGGCCGCGGGCGGCGACGCCGTGGCCCACCACGACGGTTTCGCCGTCTTCCTGCCCTACGGCGCCGTGGGCGACCGCGTCCGCGCGCGCGTGCTGGAGGTGCACCCGCGCTATGCGCGCGCCGCCATCGAGAGCGTGGAGGCGCCGGCGCCGGCGCGCGTGGCGCCGCCCTGTCCCGTCTTCGGCCGCTGCGGCGGCTGCGCCTGGCAGCACGTGGCCTATGAGGCCCAGCTGGCGGCGAAGCGCAAGATCGTCACCGACGCGCTGGAGCGCATCGGCGGATTCACGACCGGCGACGCCCCCGGTGCCGTGCGCGTGCGCGAGATCCTCGGCATGGCGCGGCCCTGGCACTATCGCAACAAGGCGGCCGTGCCGGTGGCGGCGGGGCCCGACGGGCGCGTGCGCCTCGGCTATTACGCACGCGGCAGCCATGAGGTCGTCGACTGGGACGACTGCCACCTCGAGGACGAGCGGCTGGTGGCGGCGCTGCGGGCGATGCGGCGCCTCATCGAGCGCTGGCGCCTGCAGCCGTACGACGAGGCCCGACACGCGGGCCTGGTGCGCCACGTGGTGGGACGCGTGGCCGTGGCCACGGGGGAGCTGCTCTTGGGGCTCGTGCTCAACGGCGAGGGCTTCGACGGCGAGGACGCCTTCGCCCGCGAGCTGCGCGCGGCCGTGCCCGGCCTCGCCGGCTTCGTCCTCAACGTGCAGCGCGCGCGCGGCAACCGCATCCTGGGCCCGCGCACGCGCACGGTCTGGGGCCGGCCGTACGTGCGCGACAAGCTCCTCGGCCTGCGCTTCCACGTGTCGCTCGCCTCGTTCTACCAGGTGAACCCGGCGCAGACGGAGGCCCTCTACCGGCGGGCACTTGAGTACGTGGACGGCACGGCGCGGCGCGCGCTGGACGCGTACAGCGGCATCGGCACGATCGCCCTTCTCCTCGCCGCAAAGGCGGAGGAGGTGCTGGGCCTGGAGATCGTGCCGGAGGCTGTCGCCGACGCGCGGGAAAACGCGCGGCTCAACGGCGTGGAGAACGCCCGCTTCGAAGCGGCCGCGGTGGAGGAGCGCCTGCCGCAGCTCCTGGCGGCGGGCTGGCGACCGGACGTGGCCGTGCTCGACCCGCCCCGCGCCGGCGCGCACCCGGAGGCGCTGGCCGCCCTGGCGGCGGCCGGGGTGCCGCGCATCGTCTACGTCTCCTGCAACCCCGCGACGTTCGCGCGCGACGCCGCCTACTTAAGAGGCTGCGGCTACCGGCTGGTCGAAGTGACTCCCGTGGACATGTTCCCGCAGACGGCGCACGTGGAGCTCTGCGCGCAGATCGTGCGGGAGGGCTGAGGCGCAAGGGAGGACAAGGATGTCGCTCGCCCGTTATGTCGGCCGCATCACCCCGAGTTCCGTGGGCACGGCCGTGGACGCGTCCGGCCGCGTGCTCCTCCTGCGGCGGGCGCGCGCGCCCTTCGCGGGCCTCTGGACGATGCCCGGGGGCAAGATCGAGCCCGCCGAGCAGCCGCGCGCCGCGATGGAGCGCGAGTACCTGGAGGAGACCGGCCTTCCCGCGCGCGTGGCGCGCTTCTGCGGCCTCGTCAGCGAGATCGTGCGCTCCCCGGAGGGGACGGCGCACTTCATCCTGCACGTGTTCCGCCTGCAGCTGGCGGCCGGCGGCCCGCCGGGAGAGGACTTCCCAGACGCGGCCCGGGGACCCGAGGGCGAGCTCGCCTGGTTCCGTCCGGAAGAGATCTGGCGGCGCGACGACGTGGCGGCGAGCGACGTCTGGATGCTGCGCCACCTCCTTCTCCAGGAGGGTGCGCCCCGCCTTGTGGAGATCGTCTCCGATGAAGCCGACCCCACCCGCATGGAGGTGGCCTGGCTCTGATCCCGCGGCTGCGCCGGGCTCTCCTCAGCTGGTACGACGCCCACCGGCGCGAGCTGCCGTGGCGCGCGCGGCGGGACCCGTACGCCGTGCTCGTCAGCGAGTTCATGCTGCAGCAGACGCGCGTGGAGACGGTGCTGCGCTACTACGACGGCTTTCTCGCCGCCTTCCCGGATCTCCACGCGCTGGCGGCGGCCTCGGAAGACGACGTGCTGCGCGCCTGGCAGGGCCTGGGGTACTACGGCCGCGCGCGGCGCCTGCGCGCCCTGGCGCAGGTGGTGCGCGAGCGCTGGGGCGGCGAGCTGCCGGAGGACGCCGCGCGCCTGCGCGAGCTCCCCGGCGTGGGGCCGTACCTGGCCGGCGCCGTGGCGAGCATCGCCTTCGGGCGGCGGGAGGCGGCCGTCGACGGCAACGTGCGCCGCGTGCTCGGACGGCTCTTCGACCTTGACACGCCGTCGCCGGCGCGGCTCGAGCGCCTGGCGGCGCGGCTTCTGGACCCGCGCCGCCCGGGGGACTGGAACCAGGCCCTGATGGAACTCGGCGCCACGGTCTGCCGCCCGCGCGCGCCGCGCTGCGCGGCCTGCCCGCTCGCCGCCTGGTGCCGCGCTCACCGGCGCGGCCGCGTGAAGCAGCGCCCGGCGGCGCGTCGGCGGGCGGCGCCGGCGGAGGTGGAGCGCGCCACCCTGGTGCGCGTGCGCGACGGGCGCGTGGCGCTGGAGCGGCGGCCGCCCGGCGGTCTCCTCGGCGGGCTCTACGGCTTCCCAGGCGAGGACCTGCCGGCGGGCGCGGGCGAGGCGGCGGCGCGACGGGCGCTCTCGGACGCCTGGGGCGCGCCGCCGGCGGCGCTGGCGGCGTGGCCGCCCTACCGTCACGTCTTCACCCACCGCGCCTGGACGGTGCGCCCCTTCCTTTGGGCCGAGGCAGGCGGGGCGGAGGCGGGCACCGGGGCGGGGCGGACACAACGCAAGCGCGCGGCGGGGGCGGGCGCGTCGGAGGCGGGCGCATCGGAGGCGGGACTTCTCTGGCTGGGGCGTGCGGAGCTTGCGGCGGCTCCCTTGCCGCGGGCGTTCGAGCCGCTGCGGCGGGTGCTGTTGGAAGGATCGCGGGACATCCTGCTCATGTGAGGGGTGCGGGCCATGGAGGAAGCGACGGTCGCCGGCTGGGCCGAACGCCTGCAGCCGCTTCTGGGATACACGGCGCGACTGTCCGTGGGACGCACGGCGCCCGACGTGTGGACCGGCCTGGAGGCGGTCGAGATCGAGGTGGAGGCGCTCTGGACCGTCGGCGAGATCGCGGCCGAAGGCGATGAGCTCGTCGTGCGCGCGGCGGCCGGCGGGGGCGGCGCGGGAGAGGCGCTGCGCCCGCTTGGGGAGGGGCGGGCGCGCGGCACGCACGGGCCGGGCGAGGCCCGCGAGGTGCGCGTGCCGGTGGCGCAGGCATTCATGGGCCTCGACGCCGCGGGCGAGTTCTTCCTGGCGGGCTGGCCGGAGGGCGACGGCCGCTTCCGCTACCTCCGCATCTCAAGGGAGGACGCGGGGAGCGCCCCGCCCGCGCGCCCGCGCCCGCTCCCAGGGCGGGGGCCGGTGGGCGATGGCCGCGCGTGAGGACGCGCCCGATGCCGCGCTGACGCGCAAGGTGGTCGACTTCGCCGCCGGGCTGGGCCTCTACGCGGCCGTGGCACCGGCCGTGCCGCCTCCCGGGCTGCGCCGCGCCCTGCGCCGGCGCGCCGTGCTGGGCTGGCGGGCGGAGTTCGAGCCGCCGGAGGACGAGCGCCGCTGGAATCCGCAGGCGGTGCTCCCCGGCGCGACGAGCGTGGTCGCGCTGGCGCTCCCGTACGGCGGCGCCGGCGCGCGCGCGGCGGCCCCCACGGCCGGCCGGCCCGCGGCCGCCGCGGGGCGCAGGGCGCGCGCGGCCGCCGCCGAGCGCGCGGCTCCCACGGCGCCGGCACCCGCGCCCTTCCCGCGCGGCCGCGTCTCGCGCTACGCCGCCGGCTGGGACTATCACCGCCTGATGGGCTGGCGCGCCGCGGCCGTCGCCGCCTTCCTCACCGCCCACGGCTACCGCGCCGTGTGGCAGGTCGACACCGGCCCGCTGGCGGAGCGCGCCTTCGCCGCCGCGGCCGGGCTGGGCGCCGTGGGGCGCAACGGGCTCCTCATCATGCCGGGCCTGGGCACGCAGGTCTTCCTCGGCCTCGTGGTCACGGACGCGCCCCTCCGGCGGAGCCGCCCCGCGCCCTTTGACCCCTGCCGCGGCTGCGACCTCTGCGTGCGCGCCTGCCCCGCGGACGCCCTCGGCACGGGCGGCGCCGTGGACACGACGCGCTGCATCTCCTACGCCACCCAGCGGCGCGACGACATCCCCCTCGACCAGCGCCGCGCGCTGGGCCTCTGGATCTGGGGGTGCGACGTCTGCCAGGACGTCTGCCCACACAACCGCGCGCCCGCCGGCGCCGCCCTGCAGCCCTCCCGCGCGCTCGGCGCGGCCTGCGGCCCCGGCGAGCGGCCGGACCTCATCGGGCTCTTGCGCCTTGGGAAGGGCGCCTTCCGGCGCCGCTGGGGCAGCAGCGCCGCCGCCTGGCGCGGCCGGCCGGTCCTGCAGCGCAACGCCCTCGTGGCCCTCGGCAACTGGAGCCGCACTCGCGCCGCGGGCGCGCCGCCGGAGGTGCGCCGCGCCGTGTGGCAGGCGCTCCTTCGCGGCCTTTTCGCGCCGCGGCCGGAACTGCGCCGCCACGCGGCGTGGGCCGTGGCCCAGTGGCCGGACGCGGCCGCCGCGCGCGCGGCGCTTGAGGAGCGTTGCGCGGTGGAGGCGGACCCCGGCGTGCGGGCGGCGTTGGAGGAGGCGCTGGCAGCCTGCGCTGCCGGGGACGCCGCCGCCGGGGACGCCGCCGCCGGCGCGCCTCAGCGCGGCGGCGCGATGAGGTAGACCTTGCGCGTGCGCACGCCGAAGCGCTGCACCACGCGCGCCGGCGCGTCCATATACACGTCGATGCGCTCACCCTTGATGGAGCCGCCGGTGTCGGCCGCGAGGGCGAAGCCGTATCCCTCGACGTACACGTAAGAGCCGAGCGGGATCACTTTCGGGTCGACGGCCACGATGCCCTCGCGCACGGCGAGGCCCGTGGCCGTGCGCCCGCCCACGCCCGGTTCGGCGTCGCTGTAGGCGGTGGTGCGCATCGTCCAGCTCTTCACGTAGGGAAACGTCTGGCCGTCGACCGTCGCCTCGCGGGCAATGCCGGCGGCCGCGGCGTCCGCGGCCAGCCGCTGCGCGAAGACGGCCGCCTCAAGGCGCGTCGCGGCCGCGCGCGGGTGTAGCCGCCCGCCGCTGTCCGGCTGCAGGAGCCCGCGCTTCCATGCGGCCGCCACCGCAGGGGCGGCCCAGTCGTCGACCTCCGCCGCGTCCGCGAGGCCCGCCGGCCGCGCGCCGCCGGCGTTCTCATTGCGCGCGCGCCAGGCGATGACGGCCATCTCCTCGACGGTCAAGGGATCGTCCGGCCGGAAGCGGCCGTCGCCGTCGCCGCGCACGATGCCGAGCCGCCAGGCGGCGGACACGTACGGGGCGCACCAGGCGTCGTCGCGCACGTCGTCGAACGGTTCAGGGAAGCCCGGTCCCGGCCGGATGCCCAGGGAATTCAGCACGAGCTTGGCGAATTCCGCGCGCGTGACCGGCCGCTCCGGCTCAAAGCGGCCCTCCCCGGTGCCGCGGACGATGCCGCGCCGGTAGAGGTCGAGCACCGCCTCAGCGCCGGGCGCGTCGGGGGCGAGGTCGCGGAACGGCCATCCGGAGTCATCGGAGGGGGACGGTGCGGGAGGGGTCGATCCGGAGGCGCCGTGGAACGACGGAGCGACCTGTGGGGGAGGGTCGGCGGCCAGGTCGAAGCCGACACCCGCGCGCAACGGCGCGGCGCCGGCGGGCGGCGCGGCGTCGGGTGCGGCGAGGCGCGCGCCCGCGGCCGGCAGCGCGGCCGAGAGGGCGAGGGCGGCGGCGAGCGCGCCCAGCCCGGCTCTCCAGGCGTAGCGGCGCATGGCACGACCTCCTTTACTGGGTGAAATTCGCCAGCGCCGCCAGATTCCTGGCCGCCGCGGGCTAGCAATGTATGGCAGAGAGGAGCCTTTTGCGACGATGACGGGTGCGGGGGAGCCATCAGAAGGCGTGCGTGTCGCCGTGGGCAGCCGGCGGCGCGCAAAGGTGGAGGCGGTCGCCGGCGCCGTGGCGCGCCTCTGGCCGGGGGCGGAGATCGTGGCCGTCGACGTGCCCTCCGGCGTGCGGGAGCAGCCCGTGGGCCTCGCCGAGACCCGGCGCGGCGCGGCCGCCCGGGCCAGGGCCGCCCGGCGCGCGGCGGGCGCCGCCTTCGGTTTCGGGCTGGAAAGCGGCGTCGTCTGGCGCGGGCGCAGCGCGTGGGCGGTGAATGTCGTCTGCGCCTGCGATTCCGCCGGGCGCACGGCCTGGGCGGAGGGGCCGCGCTTCCCGCTGCCGCCCGCCGTCTCGGGCGCGCTGCGGGCGGGGCTCACGCTGGCGGAGGCGGCACGCTCCTGGAGCGGCGCGGCCTTTTCGCCGGAGCTGGGGGTAGTGCACCTGCTCACGGAAGGGGCGGTCGAGCGGGCGGACCTGTGGCGCGCCGCCGTGGCGCTCGCGGCCGCGCCGCTGCGCCATCCGGAGTGGTATGCGGCCGGCGAGGCGGGGGGGAGGCGCGGCGGATGAGCCGGCCGTGGCGCCGCCCGACCTGGCTCCTCGTGGTGGAGGTGCGCGGTCACGGCGGCCGCGCGCTGCGCGTGCCGGTGCCCATCCAGGTCGTCGACCATCTTCTTGAGGACCTGGACCTCTGGGCGTGGCTCGCGGACCGCTGGCTCTCCCGCATGCGGCCGCAGCTCGGCGCGACGGCCGCGGCGTTCTTCCGCGAGGCCGGCGGGGGGCCGCTCTCCGCCGCCCTGCGCCTTGCCCGTCAGATCCTGCGCGCGCTGCGTCAAGAAGGGCCGTTCACGCTGGTCGACATCGAGGAGAGCGCGGGGATGCGGGTGAGCGTGCGCCTCTTCTAGGGACGCTGCAGGCGCCGGGCGGCCGCGCGGGGGCCGCCGGCGGCGCTCCCTCAGCGCGTCGCGCGCCGCCGGCGCACCCACCACACGGCCGCGCCGAGGGCCGCAAGCGCCAGAGTGGCCGGCAGGAGCCAGGCGTGCAGGGCCGAGACGAGCTCGTGCCAGCGCTCGCCCAGCGCCATGCCGGCGAGCAGCACCCCCGCCGACCAGACGAGAGCCCCCAGTGCGGAGTAGAAGAGGAACGGGCCGAAGGGCAGGCGGAAGACGCCTCCCAGATAGGCGGAGACGGAGCGCGCGCCCGAGAGCAGGCGACCGGCGAAGACGGCCGCGCCGAGGGAGCGGTTGAGCCGCGCCTCGAACGACGCCACGCGCTCCGGCGGGAGCCAGCGGCGGCCGAAACGCTCAAGGAGCGGCCGCCCGCCGCGCAGCCCGATCGCGTAGGCCGCCGCCGCGCCGGCCAGCGTGCCCAGCACCGCCGCCGCCAGCGCGGGCCAGAAGGAGAGGTGGCCGAGGGCGACGAGGTAGCCGGTGTAGGCGAGGATGATCTCGCTGAAGACGGGCACGGCCATCGTCTCCAGGGCCAGCGCGAGGAAGAGCGCCCAGTAGCCGTAGGCCGACATGAAGTGGTCGAGGAGCTCGAAGGCGCCCATGCGCCCATTCTACCAGGAGGCGGGCGCGCGGCGGGCGCGCGGACGCCCGGCCGGGGGCCGGGCGTCCGCAGCGGCGCCGCTCAGAAGACGAAATCCGACACCATGGGTCCGTTGGGGTGAATGGTGTGCGCCTTGAGGTGAGCCGGCGCGGCCCAGGCGACGGAAGCGCCGGCGCCCAGCCAGAGTGCGAAGGCGAGCGCGGCGGAAGCGAGGAGTCGCTTCATCTCAATCCCTCCCTTCCACGTCGGTCTCGACGTCGTGCAGGCGCAGGAAGGCGCCCGCCGCGACGGGATCCAGCCCCGTCCCGGCCTCCCGGGCGATGAGGCGCAGGGCCTCCTCGTGCGGATAAGCCGGGTTCGGGTGGATGTCGTAGGTCAGGACGATGTAGACGTTGGCCACGGCCAGCACGCGTGCCGTGCGCGGGATGGCCTCGCCGGCGAGACCGTCGGGGTAGCCGGCGCCGTCCCAGCGCTCGTGGTGCGCGCGCACCGTGGCGAGCACGCCGGCCGGCAGGGGGAACATCGCGAGCATCTCGTGGCCGGTGCGCGGGTGGAGCAGCACGCGCTCGTCGTCCGGCCGGCGCAGGGCGTCCTCGCGGCGCGGGAGGGGCGGCAGGGCCACGACGATCTTGCCGATGTCGTGGAAGCGCCCGCCGTGGCTCAGGGCCAGGAGCTCGTCCGGAGGCAGGCCCAGGGCCTCCCCCAGGCGCAGCGCGTAGTGCGTCACGAGCGAGGCGTGCAGCCCGAGGCGCGGTTGCACGCTGCTGATGGAGTCGGAGAGGGAGAGGAGCGTCGTGAGGTAGTGAAGGCGGTCGCGGGTCCCGGCGGGGATGTGCAGCCGGCCGGCGCGGGGCGCGTGGCGGCGGCCGAGGACCTCGCCCAGCAGTTCCCCGACCTCCTTCCACGCCGCCATGCGCCCGGACTGCGCGTAGTAAGCGGCGGCGCGGTTGAGCCAGACGATGGCCTCCTCGCGGTCGTCGGCGGCGGAGGCGACGAGGCCGAAGAGCCGGCTGAGGCGCGCCACCTCGGCCTCGTCGAGCACGGCCACGCTCCCCCAGAGCGCGTCCAGCGCGCGCGTGCCCAGCTCCAGGGCCGCCTGCGCCTCGCCGCGGCGCAGCCGCACGTGCGCGAGCTCCGTGAGGTGCGAGGCCGTGTCGGCGGCGCGGCCGGCCGCACCCGTGAGACGCAGCGCCTCGAGGAGCGCGTCCTCGGCGTCCTCCGTGCGGCCGTTCTGCAGGTGGACCATGGCGAGGTTGTGCAGCGCGCGGGAGCGCAGCGGCGCGGAGCCCGTGGCCTCCGCCAGCGCGCAGGCGGCGCGCGCCGGCGCCTCGGCCGCGCCCCACTCCTCCCGGGCGATGCGGATGCCGGCCAGGGTGACCTGCACCTGCGCGGCCAGCGTGGGCGTGGCGCCCAGGCCGCACGTCTCCCAAGCCTCGAGGGCAGCGCCCAGGGCCGCATCGAGCTGGCCGGTCTGGTAGAGCGTGAGGGCGAGGTTGAGGCGGGCCTTGACGCGGTCTTCCGGAGGGACGGCGGCGTCGGCGGCGGCCGCCAGGGCGGCCTCCAATTGCGCGCGCGCATTCTCGTAGTCCCGGATGGAGGCGTACGCGGCGCTCAGGGCATTGCTGGCCTTCACAAAGCCGGCCGCGTCGCCGGCGGCGCGGGCCTCGCGGCGCCACGCGGAGAAGGCGTCCAACGCCGCGATGGGCAGGCCCCGCCGCAGGTACGCCGCGCCCAGCGCGCGCTTGTCCCCGATGGTGGTGGGTGTCACGCGCCTCGCCTCCCGTCCTCGGACCGCCGGCGGGGAGAGGCCTTGGGGGAGCGCCGTCCGGGGGGCCGGACGCCGCACGGGCGCCGGAAGAAGGCGAGCGCGCGACGCGGCGGCAGCCGGACGATCCTAGCCCGAAGGCCGTAGACTCCTGGCTTTGCGTCCCCGCCTTTCGACGGGTTTGCCCTTTTCGCCGTTGACATGGGAAAATACGGCGCCCTGCCGCCGCCTTCCTCCTTTTTCCTTGAAATTTGGGGGCGCACGGCAGGTGCTGACGGGCCGCGCGGCCGGCCGCCGGCGCGCCACGGTGGGGCGCGTGAGCGGCCCGAGCCTTAAATTGACGCTCATTTGGGCGTCCGATATAATGGCGCCGGCGATCGAACGGGGGACGCTGCATGCCGCTGTACGTCGACCTTGTCGTCTTCCTTTTGGCCGGGTTCACCTTCCCGCTCGTCAACGTCCTCTTGTCGAAGCTCGTCCGGCGGGACTACCCGGACCCGCTCAAGGAGGTCTCGTATGAGAGCGGCATCGTCCCGATCGGCGACGCTCGTGTACGGTATCACATTCACTATTACATCTTCGCCCTCGTCTTCCTCGTGTTCGACGTCGAGGGTCTTTTCCTTTTCCCCTGGGCCGTCGTGTTCAAGCAGCTGAATCCGGCCGTCGCCTTCGGGGAAGCCGTCGTCTTCATCGCGATGCTGGTCGTCGGTCTCGTCTACGCGTGGAAGAAGAAGGTATTGACATGGATCTGAAGCGCCGCCTCCATCCCGCGGAATGGTTCCAGCCGGCGGTCCGGAGCGCTCCCGGAGGTGTGGCGCCGGCCATCGAGGGCCGCGACTCCGAACGCCTGCCGCCTGTCTGGCAGCACCTGCCCGGCGTCTTCACCACGAACGCCCAGGCGCTCATCAACTGGAGCCGGGCGAACTCCGTCTGGTACATGACGTTCGGCATCGCCTGCTGCGCCATCGAGATGATGCACACGGGCGGGCCGCGCTTCGACTTCGACCGCTTCGGCATGATCCCGCGCGCCTCGCCCCGGCAGTCGGACCTCATGTTCGTCGCCGGCACCGTGACGGAGAAGATGGCGCCCGTCATCCGCCAGCTGTATGAGCAGATGGCCGAGCCGCGCTGGGTTGTCGCCATGGGCGGCTGCGCGTCGAACGGCGGGCCGTACCACACCGGCTATAACGTCGTCGACGGGGTCGACAAGATCGTGCCGGTCGACGTGTACGTGCCCGGCTGCCCGCCGTCGCCGGAGGCGCTCCTGCACGGCGTGCTGCTCCTTCAGGAGAAGATCCGGCGCGCCGCCTTGACGCAGGCCCGCTGAGCGGCGGCCGCCCCGCGCGGGCGGGTTTGATCTTTTGGCGAGTGCGAGGGATTGGCCATGGACGAGGAAACGCAAGGCGCCGCCGAGGGCGGCGCAAATGCTGCCCGGCCGCCGGAAGGTGCGCGGCCCCGGCCCGCGTCCGGGTCCGCTGCAGCGCCCGGCACGGCCGGGGCTGCGCGCGGCGGGGCGGCCGCGGCGGCGCCCGCGGCGCCGCCGGCCCTGCCGCCCGAGCTGCAGAGGCTCTTCGACCGCGTCAAGGAGCAGCTGCCGGACGTGGAGCGCGATGAACGCGTCCACGGCGCGCTTGGCCTGCGCGTCGCGCCCGAGCGCGCGCACGCGGTGCTGGCCGCCCTGCGTGACATGGACGGCGTGCGCTGCAACTACCTCTCCAACCTCGCGGCCGTCGACTGGAAAGACGCCATCGAGGTGGCGTACCACCTTTTCAACCTCGACGACCCGTCGGTGCGCATCGTCGTCAAGGTGAGGCTGCCCTACCAGGGCGACGAGGAACCGGAGGTCGACAGCGTCACCGACATCTGGCCGACGGCCAACTGGCACGAGCGGGAGGCCTACGATCTCCTCGGCGTGCGCTTCCGCGGCCACCCGGACCTGCGGCGCATCCTCCTGCCGGAGACGTACCAGGGCGGGCACCCGTTGCGGAAGTCGTTCGTGGATCGCCGGCCGAAGCGGCAGCGGCTCGTGCGGCCGCGGTGAAGGGGGTGGGCGCGGTGGCGGAACATCCGAAGCTGCAAGGCGTGTACTCGCCGGAAGAGGCCGCGCAGGCGGCCCGGGAGGGCACCGTCGAGCCCCTCACGATCAACCTCGGTCCCCAGCATCCCAGCACGCACGGGGTGTTGCGCGTGATCACCACCCTGGATGGCGAGACGGTGCTGAAGGCCGACCCGGACATCGGCTACCTGCACCGCAACTGGGAGAAGATCGTCGAGTCCTGGCACTATCCGCAGATCGTGCCGTTCTCCGACCGCAACGACTACCTCTCGGCCATCTTCAACGAGTGGCTCGTCTGCCGGGCGGTGGAGGAGGCCATGGGCATCGAGCTGACGGAGCGGGCGCAGGTGTTGCGCACCGTCTTCGCGGAGCTCAACCGCCTGGTCAGCCACCAGATGTGGTTCGGCACGTACGCGATGGACATCGGCGCCTTCACGCCGTTCCTTTACGCGCTGCGCGACCGCGAATGGGCCTACGACCTCTTCGAAAAGGCCACCGGGGCGCGCCAGCTGTACGCCTACTTCCGTATCGGCGGGCTGCGCAACGACGTCTCGGACGCCTGGGTTCAGGAGCTGCGCGACTATCTGGATTACTTCGAGCGCGAGGCCTACCCGGCGTACATGGACCTCCTTTACAACAACGAGATCTTCCGCGTGCGCAGCGAGGGCGTGGGGGTCGTCCCGAAGGAGGTCGCGATCGCCTATGGCGCGAGCGGCCCCATGCTGCGCGCCTCCGGGGTGCGGCACGACATCCGCCGCGTTGAGCGTTACGGGGTCTATGACCGCTGCGACTTCGACATCCCCGTGGGCAAGAACGGCGACAACCTCGACCGCGCCACGGTGCGCATGAAGGAGATGATCGAGTCGATCAAGATCATCCGGCAGTGCCTGGACATGCTGCCGGAGGGCGAGGTCTTCTCGCCCAAGACGCCGCGCGTCATCAAGGTGCCGGAGGGCGACTGGTACGTGCGGGTGGAGAGCCCGCGCGGCGAGATCGGGCTCTGGCTCGTGAGCACGGGCGGCCTCCAGCCCTACCGCATGAAGTGGCGCGCCCCCTCTTTTGTGAACCTGCAGCTCCTGAACTACATGACGCGCGGGGAGAAGATCGCCGACCTGATCGCCTCCCTCGGCACGATCGACATCATTCTGGGGGAGGTCGACCGCTGATGCAGCCGGAGTGGATGGCCCCCTGGCTCTGGACGCTCATCCTCGCGGTCGTGAAGACGATCGTCGTCATCGCGTTCGTCTCCCTCAACGCCGCCGTCCTCATCTGGCTTGAACGCAAGGTCTCCGGGCACATGCAGAACCGCGTGGGGCCGCTGCGCGTGGGCGGTCCGGCCGGCATTCTGCAATCCGTCGCGGACATCATCAAGCTGCTCGCCAAAGAGGACTTCGTGCCGCAGCGCGGCGACCGCTGGATCTGGTGGCTGGCGCCGTCCGTGGCCTTCGCGCCGGCGTTTCTCGTGTTCTGGGTGCTGCCCTTCGGGCCGCATCTCGTGGTGGAGGACTTCAACGTCGGCCTCATCTTCATCACGGCCGTGACATCTTTCACGCTGCTCTCGATCTTCATGGCCGGCTGGGGCTCGAACGACAAATACTCCTTGATCGGCGCGATGCGCGCCGGCGCGCAGCTCTTCAGCTACGAGATCCCGATGGCCATGGCGCTTGTGGCCGTGGCGCTGGCCACAGGCACGCTGAACCTCACGGCGATCGTGGAGAAGCAGCGGCACATGTGGCTCATCGTGCCGCAGATCCTGGCCTTCCTGGTCTTCTACATCAGCTCCGTGGCGGAGCTCAACCGCACGCCCTTCGACCTCGCGGAGGCGGAGTCGGAGCTCGTCGCCGGCTACCACACGGAGTACTCCGGCATCCGCTGGTCGATGTTCTTCTTTGCCGAGTACACGAACCTTTTGACGAGCTCGGCCCTCGCCGCCATCCTCTTCCTCGGCGGCTGGCACGGGCCGTGGCTGCCGGGCTGGGCGTGGCTGCTCATCAAGACGTACCTTCTGGTCTTTGTGGGCATGTGGATCCGCTGGACGCTGCCGCGCGTGCGCATCGACCAGCTCATGGACCTCGGCTGGAAGTTCCTCCTGCCGGTCTCGCTCGTCAACATCGCGGCCACGGGCCTGTATCTCGTCGTGGTGAGGTGACGTCACAATGAGTCTCGTCCAGCAGCTGGCGCGCACGGCGGCGACGATGGCCAAGGGCCACCTGGTGACGCTGCGGGAGCTCTTCCGCAAGCCGATGACGATCCACTACCCGGATGAGCCGGTGCCGCATCCCGTGGGCTTCCGCAGCATCCCCGTGCTCAAGGTGAACGAGGAGTCAGGGAAGCTCAACTGCACGGCCTGCGGCCTCTGCGCGCGCTCCTGCCCGCCGGCCATCATCTTCGTCGAGTCGTTCATCGGCGAGGACGGCCGGCGCAAGCAGTGGCCGGCGAAGTTCGACTTGGACCTTTCCCGCTGCATGGTGTGCAACCTCTGCGTGGAGGCCTGCCCCTTCGACGCCCTGGAGATGTCGGAGGACGCCGAACTGTCCGCGTACACCATCGAGGACCTCTACTTCACCATGGACGAGCTGGCGGCGCTCTGGAAGACGTCGCGCTCCGTGCGCATCGCCGGGGGGCAGAAGGTATGAGCGGCGCCTGGCTGGCCTTCGCGGCGCTCACCGGCATGGTGCTCTACTCCGGCTACAAGGTCGTCACCTCGCCGCTCATCACGCACGCCGCCCTCTACCTGGCGACGGCGCTCGTCGGCGTGGCCGGGTTCTTTCTCATGCTGGAGTCGGAATTTCTCGCCGTCGTGCAGGTCCTCGTGTACGTGGGAGCCGTCATGACGGTCATCATCTTCGCCATCATGCTCTCGGACGTGCCGGCGCTGCAGGGGGACCCGCAGGCGACCCTCGTCTCGCGGCTGCTCTCCCGGCGCTTCGGCTCCGTCCCGGCGCTCGTGAGCGCCGGGGTGCTGGCGCTCGTGCTCATCGGCTACGGCTCCGTGCGCTGGGCGGCCGCGCCCCTCGGCGGGGCGCCGGAGGCGGTGCACCCGCTCCTGCACGACACGACCGCGCAGGGCAGCACCGGCGTCATCGGCCGGGCGCTCTTCACCACGTACCTCGTGCCCTTTGAAGTGGCGTCGCTGCTCCTCCTCGCGGCGATGGTCGGCGCCATCGTGCTGACGAGGCGGGAGCGCGGCGCGGCCGAAAAGGCCGCGGCCGGGAAGGCCGGGGCGGGCGCGGCGGCGGCGGCGCCCGCCGTGGAAGGCGCCGCGGAGGAGAGGGGAGGCGCGCAGTTTTGGCCGTGATTCCCGTGCAGGCGTTCCTCATCGTGGCGGCGGCGCTCTTCGCCCTCGGGCTCTTCGGCGCCTTGCGCCGCACGAACGCCATCATGGTGCTGATGGGCATCGAGCTCATGTTGAACGCCGTCAACCTCAACCTGGTCGCCTTCGCGCGTTACCTGCAGGGCGCCCTCGTGGGCGGCCAGGTGTTCGCCGTGTTCGTCATCACGGTGGCGGCGGCGGAGGCGGCGATCGGGCTGGCGATCGTCCTGCTCCTCGCGCGCCGGCGGCGGACGATCGAAGTTCCGGAGATCCACGACCTGAAAGGCTGATCGACGTGGTCGAGCACGCTTGGCTGATCCCGCTCCTGCCCCTTCTCGCCTACGCGGCCCAGGTCTTCTTCGGGCGCGCGCTGGGCGCGTACACCGCGTGGGTGGGTGTCGTCCTCTTGGCGGCGGGCGCCGCGCTGAGCCTCGGGGTGCTGGCGCAGGTCCTCGGGGGCGCGGCGGCGGCCGCATCCTTCCCGTGGCTGAAGATCGGGGACCTGACCTTCGCCATGGGCTTCCGCGTGGGCCCGCTGGAGGCGGCCATGCTGGCCATGGTCACCGTCGTCAGCCTCATGGTGGAGATCTACTCCATCGGCTACCTCCACGGGGACGCGAAGTACAACCGCTTCTTCGCGAACGTCAACCTCTTCGTGGCCAGCATGCTGGGCGTGGTCCTGGCGGACAACTTCCTCCTCTTCTTCGCCTGCTGGGAGATCATGGGCCTCTGCTCCTACCTCCTCATCGGGCACTGGTACGAGGACCTGGACAACGCGCGCGCGGCGACGAAGTCGTTCCTCGTCACGCGCCTGGGCGACATCGGCCTCCTCATCGGCATCTTTGTGACCTTCTGGCACGCGCACAGCCTCAACTTCGCCGACATCAACCAGTCGGCCGCCTCGTGGGGGGCGGGCGCGGCCACGCTGGCGGCGCTGCTCATCTTTACGGGGGCGGTGGGCAAGTCGGCGCAGGTGCCGCTGCACGTCTGGCTCCCCGACGCGATGGCCGGCCCCACGCCCGTGAGCGCCCTCATCCACGCGGCCACCATGGTGGCGGCGGGCGTGTTCCTCGTCGCGCGCACCTACCCGGTGTTTGAGGCTTCGGGGACGGCGTTGCAGGTCGTGGCCTGGGTGGGTGGGCTCACGGCGCTCCTCGCCGCCACCATGGCCACGGTGCAGGTCGACATCAAGAAGATGCTCGCCTACTCGACGATGTCGCAGCTCGGCTACATGATGCTCGGGCTCGGCGTCTTCGGGTACGCGGCCGCGCTCTTCCACCTGCTCTCGCACGCGTTCTTCAAGGCGCTGCTCTTCCTCGGCTCCGGCAGCGTCATCCATGCGGCGGGCGGCGAGCAGAACATGCACAGGATGGGCGGGCTCCGGCGGAAGCTGCCGTGGACGACGGTCACGTTCGTCATCGGCGGCCTGGCGCTCGCCGGCATCCCGCCGCTCTCGGGCTACTTCTCGAAGGACGAGGTGCTGCTCGCGGCCTTCCGTGCGAATCCAGCGCTCTTCTGGATCGGCGTCGCCACCGCCGGCCTCACGGCCTACTACGTGATGCGCGGCATCTGGCTCACCTTCTTCGGCGAGCCGCGCGATGCGCACCTCTACGCGCACGCGCACGAGTCGCCGGCCGTGATGGTGGGGCCGCTTCTCGTGCTGGCCGTGCCGGCCGTGTTCTTCGGGTGGCTCGGCTCGCCGCAGCTCGGCCATGCGCTACAGCACTTCATCGCCTTGCCCGGCGAGGCCGAGCCGGCCGCCGACCGCTTCGCGGCCGCGGCCACGATCGCCATGGCCTTCGCCGGCCTGGCGCTGGGGCTGGCGATCTACGCGGGCGGCCGGCCGGCCCTGCGCCGCGACCTGATCCGCGCCCTGCGGCCGCTCTACGTGCTCTTTAAGCAGAAGTGGTATTTCGACCACCTGGCCCTCGGCCTCACCGGGCTGGGGCTCGGCCTCGCGCAGGTCGTGGGGGCGCTCGACCGCTATGTGGTGGACGGCGTCGTCAACGGCCTGGCCTGGCTGACGGGCGCCGTGGGGCAGCTCGTGCGGCGCGCGGCCGTGGGCGACGCCCAAGCGTACATGCTCACGATGGCCGGCGCGGTGCTCGTCGGGCTGGCCGTGTACCTAGGGATGGGAGGCTAAGCCGTGGAGGCACCGATTCTCAGCATCGCCGTCTTCGCCCCGCTCGCCGGCGCGCTTCTCCTGCTCCTCGTCCGCGCCGACGACCGGCGCACGCTGCGCGCCGTGGCCACTGCCTTCATGGCCGTGCCGGTCGTGGCCGTCGCCTGGGGGGCGGCCCAATTCCGCTTCGGAGACCCCGGCCTGCAGCTCGTGGAGCGGGCCACCTGGATGCCCGGCATCGGCGTCTCGTACTTCCTCGGCGCCGACGGCATCAGCCTCGCGATGCTGGCCCTTTCGGCCGTCGTGGGGCTCGTGGCCACCATCGCGAGCTACGGCATCGACACGCGTGTGAAGGAGTACTTCGTCCTGCTGCTCCTTCTGCAGACGGGCGTCCTGGGCGTGTTCGCGGCCGAGGATCTCATCCTCTTCTACCTCTTCTGGGAGCTCGTCCTCATCCCGATGTACTTCATCATCGGGATCTGGGGGCACGGGCGGAAGGAATACTCGGCCATCAAGTTCATCCTTTACACGATGGTGGCGAGCCTCCTGATGCTCGTCGGCATCCTCGCGCTCTACTTCCTCACGGGCGCGAAGACCTTCGCCATCCCGGAGCTCGTGGGGCTCGGCCGCACGCTGGCGGCGGGCCTGCAGTGGTGGCTGTTCCTCGCCTTCTTCATCGGTTTCGCCGTCAAGGTACCGGTCTGGCCGTTCCACACCTGGCTGCCGGATGCGCACGTGGACGCGCCCACGCCCGGCAGCGTCATGCTGGCGGCGGTGCTGTTGAAGCTCGGGGCCTACGGCCTCCTGCGCATCCCGCTGCCGGCCTTCCCGCAAGCGGCGCACGCCTTCGCGGGGACGCTGGCGCTGCTCGGCGTGATCAACATCATCTACGGCGCCTTGGCGGCGCTCTCGCAGCGCGACCTGAAAAAGCTCGTGGCGTACTCCAGCGTGAACCACATGGGCTTCGTGCTCATCGGGCTCGCAGCGGCCACCCCAGCCGCCGTGGACGGGGCCGTGTTTCAGATGGTCTCGCACGGCCTCATCTCCGCCATGCTCTTCCTCATGGTGGGCGTCTTCTACGACCGCTTCCACACGCGGGACATGGAGCGCTTCAGCGGCATGTACACCGTGATGCCGCTCGCGGCCACGTTCATGGCCTTCGCCGCCTTCGCGAACCTGGGCCTGCCGTTCCTCTCCGGGTTCATCGCGGAGTTCTACACGCTCATCGGCTCCTGGACGGTGTTCCCGCAGTACGTGACGGCCGCCGCGCTGGGGCTCTTGCTCACGGCCGGCTTCAACCTCTGGATGATGCAGCGCGTCCTCATGGGCCCGGTGCGCGCGGAGCAGCGCGGCACGCCGGAAATGCACGCGCGGGAGATCGTGACGCTCGTGCCGCTCGCGGCCTTCGTGCTGCTCTTGGGCGTCGCGCCCGGCCTCCTCACGGCCTGGCTCAACGCGCCCGTGCAGGCGCTGGTGCAGCGGATGGGGGGCATGTAGGCGATGTACGATTTCACCGGCATCCTGCCGGAGCTGGCGCTGGCCGCGGGTTCGCTCCTTCTGCTCCTCCTCGCCGTGGCGCCCGGCGGCCGCCGGGCGGGCGCGGCGGCCGCGACGGCCGCGCTCACCCTGGCCGCGGCCCTGGCGCTTCTCCCGGCCGCGGCGCATGCCGGGCACGGCGCGGTGCTCGGCGGCATGGTGGTGCTCGACGGCTTCGGCACCTTCTTCCGCGCTGTGCTCATCGGCGCCGCGCTCGTCGTGGTGCTGACGGGCGCGCGCTACGTGGCGGCGCGGGGCCTCGCCGCGCCGGAGTTCTACGCATTGCTCCTCATGGCTGTGGCGGGCGCGGATTTCATGGCCGTGGCGGGCGACGTGATCTCGTTCTACGTCGGCCTGGAGACGCTCTCCCTGGCCTCCTACGGCCTCGCCGGCTTCCTCGCGGGTGAGCGCTTCTCGATGGAGGCGGCGCTGAAGTACTTCCTCAACGGCGCGGTGGCGTCGGCGCTCCTGCTCTTCGGGCTCTCGCTCGTCTTCGGGCTCGCCGGCACGACGTCCCTCGCCGGCATCGCCGCGGCTCTCGCCGGGGGCGCTTGGGGCGGCGCGGCCGGCACGGTGCCCGCCGTGGCGCTCGTCTTCGTGCTCGCCGGCCTCGGCTTCAAGGTGGCTGCGGCGCCCTTCCACCTCTGGGCGCCGGACGTCTACGAAGGCGCGCCCACGCCGGTCACGGCCTTCCTCTCACTCGTCTCGAAGGGCGCGGCCTTGGCCGCCATCGTGCGCGTCGTGGCGGTGGGCCTGGGCCCGCTGCATGCCGACTGGCAGCTGGCGCTGGCCGTGCTCTCGGCCCTGACGATGACCGTCGGCAACGTGTCCGCGCTCTGGCAGAAGAACGTCAAGCGCCTGCTCGCGTACTCGTCGGTGGCGCACGCCGGCTACGTCCTGGCGGGCATCGCCGTGGGCACGGCGCTGGGCCTGCAGGCGGTGCTGTTCTACATCCTCGCCTACCTCTTCATGAACCTGGGCGCCTTCGGCGTCGTCATGGCCCTCTCGGGCCAGGGTGAGGGGGAGACCCTTGAGGACCTCGCCGGACTGGCGCGCCGCTCGCCCTGGCTGGCGGCGCTCCTCGCGCTCTTCGCGCTCTCGCTCCTCGGCCTCCCCTGGACGGCCGGGTTCATGGGCAAGCTGCTCCTCTTTCAGGCGACCGTCTCTAGCCACATGACGTGGCTCGCGCTCTTTATCGCGGTGAACACGGGCATCTCCGCGTACTATTACTTCCTGCTCATCCGGCAGATGTACCTGCGGCCGGCGAAGAGCGCGGCGCCCGTGCGCGCGGACGCCTGGCTGGCGGCGGGCCTCGCCGTGGCGGCGGCAGGGGTGCTGCTTTTGGGCATCTTCCCCCAGTCGTTCCTTGAGTGGTCGCAGCTCGCAGCCTTCATGCCGCTGCCCTGACGGCCGGCCAGGCCGGGCTTGCTCTAGCGGCGGCGAGCGGAGGACGCCCGTACATTCTGGCGGCGCGCGCACGCGCGCCGCCGTTTCGTGTCGAAGGCCGGCACGCGGCGCGCGGAGCGGCCATTGCGTTCCGGCGCGCAGCGGGCGGCGCCGCGCGCTCGCCTTGTCGAACGGTTGTCCCGGCCGGCGGCAGGAAATTCGACCCGATTCGTCCAAACTCCGCCTGGACACTCCAGATATAGGTGGCTTATCATGACGGGGCCGGCATATCTGGAGGTCGAGCGGACCGCCGGGGGTGCGTGTCGGAGCGGCGCTCATGCGGCCGCGGGCCGTCGCCGGTGTGGAGGACGAGCATGCGTTGCCCGTTTTGCGACCACCCCGACAGCAAGGTGCTCGAGTCCCGTCCCACGGAGGAGGGCGCCGTCATCCGGAGGCGGCGCGAGTGCCCGGCGTGCGGCCAGCGGTTCACCACCTACGAGAAGGTCCAGTTCGCGCCCCTCATGGTGATCAAGAAGGACGGGCGGCGGGAGGCCTTCGACCCGCAAAAGATCCTCGCCGGCATCGTCACTGCGTGTGAGAAGCGGCCGGTCCCGTATGAAGCGATCGAGCGCATCGTGGCGGAGATCGAGCGCGAGCTGCGCGGGCGGCTGGACAAGGAGGTCCGCACGCAGGAGATCGGCGAGATGGTGATGGAGCGCCTGCGGAAGCTGGATGAGGTCGCGTACGTCCGCTTCGCCTCGGTGTACCGGCAGTTCAAGGACATCCAGCGGTTCAAGGAAGAGCTCGAGCGCTTGATGGAGCAGTCCTGAGCCGCGTATAATACGAACACACGTTCGCGCCTGCGGGCGCGGACGGCGCAGGGGGAGACGGGCCTTGTCAGAACGGCAGGAGGAGCAGTACGGCGGGCTGCCCACGGAGCTGTCCTGGAAGATCTTCATCGACCGCTACACGGTGAAGGACCAGGCGCGCCAGTTCCAGCCGGGAGAGCTGGCCGTCGTGCAGACGAACGACGACCCGAAATGGCCCCGCAAGGAGCTCGGACGCGTGTTGAGGGTCGATGAGGCCGAGGACCGGATCGAGCTTGAGCTGCTCACCGGAGCGGACAAGGGACAGCGCATCGTGCGCCGCCGCCGGGAGTGCGATCGCCCGCTGGAGACGTCGCTGCGCCAGGTGGCGGAGCGCATCGCGCGCGGCCTCGCCGCCGTGGAGACGGACGCGAAGGCGCGCAAGCGCTGGGAGCGCACCTTCGCGGAGGAGATCGCGGCGCTGCGCGTGGTGCCCGGCGGCCGCGTCTGGGCCGGCGCGGGTACGGGCATCCCGCTCACGCTCTTCAACTGCTACGTCCTGCCGAACCCGAAGGACAGCCGCCAGGGCATCGTGGAGACGCTCGGGCAGATGATCGAGATCATGTCGCGCGGGGGCGGCGTGGGCATCAACGTCTCCAGCCTGCGGCCGTACCGCGCGGTGGTCCGCGGCGTCAACGGCCGCAGTTCGGGCGCCGTCTCGTGGATGGAGCTCTACAGCCTCGCCACGGGCCTCGTGGAGCAGGGCGGCTCGCGCCGCGGGGCGCTGATGCTGCAGCTCGACATCCGCCATCCGGACTGGAAGCGCTTCATCGACTGCAAGAAGGTGCCCGGCAAGGTCGAGAACGCGAACATCAGCCTGCGCATCACGGACGATTTCATGACGGCCGTCAAGGAGGACCGCGACTGGGCCTTCTGGTTCCCGGACACCACGCACCCTCAATACAACGAGATCTGGGACGGCGACTTCGACAAGTGGGAGGCGCTCGGCCTGCCCAAGATCGAGTACGAGACTGTGCCCGCGCGAAAGGTGTGGCAGGAGATCATCCAGGCCGCATGGGCGAGCGCGGAGCCGGGCGTCGTATTCTCCACGCGGCATGAGAAGGATTCTAACAGTTGGTACTACAATCCTTTGATTTGCACGAACCCTTGCGCGGAACAACCGCTGCCAGCTTGGGGCGTCTGCACATTAGGCCATGTGAATCTGGCGCATATGTATGACGCTGCACAGAATGATGTCGATTGGCAGCAACTGCGCCACTCGGTGCGCACGCTCGTGCGGCTCCTCGACAACGTCGTCGACGCGACGCACTACTTCATCGAGGAGAACCGCCAGAACCAGATGCGGGAGCGGCGCATCGGCGCGGGCACGCTCGGGCTTGGAGAGCTCCTCATCCGGCTCGGCCTGCGCTACGGTTCGCCCGAGGCGGTCGAGTTCACGGACAAGCTCTACCGCTTCATCGCCGTGGAGGCGTACAAGGCCTCCATCGACCTCGCCAAGGAGAAGGGGCCGTTCCCCGCCTTCGACGCGGAGAAGTTCCTCCAGTCCGGCTTCATGCGGCGCATGCCGGAAGAGGTGCGGGAGCTCGTGCGGCGGCACGGCATCCGCAACGTCACGGTGCTGACGCAGGCGCCGACGGGCACGGTGGGCACGATGCTCGACACATCGACCGGCATCGAGCCGTTCTACTCCCTCAAGTTCACGCGCCAGTCGCGCCTCGGCGTCGACACGCAATATGTGCGCGTGGCGCAGGAGTGGCTGGACGCGCACCCCGGCGAGCCGCTGCCGGACTACTTCGTGGGGGCGCTGGACCTCACGCCGGAGGAGCACATCGCCATGCAGGCGGCGATCCAGCGCTGGACGGACAGCAGCATCTCCAAGACGGCGAACGCGCCGGCGGACTACACGGTGGAGCAGACGGCCGAGTTGTACATGAAGGCGTACGACATGGGCTGCAAGGGCGTCACCGTCTACCGGGACAGCTCGCGCTACGAGCAGGTCCTGCGCGACGCGTCCAAGGAAGACGCCGGCGAGGGCGAGGAGGGGGCGCCGCAGGCCGCCGCGGCCCCGGCCGCACCGGCGGGCGTGGGCGGGCAGGTCGTCAACGGCACATGGGGGCGCATCCGGCCGATCCCGCGCCCGAAGCGGCTGGTGGGCGTCACGGACGCCAAGGACACGCCGCTCGGGAAGCTCTTCCTCACGCTCAACCTCCTCAACGGCCACCCGGTCGAGCTCTTCGCGCAGATCGGCCGGGCGGGCAGCGATGTGGCGGCGTTCACGGAGGCGGTGGCGCGGCTGGTGTCCCTGGCGCTGCGGTCCGGCGTGGACCCGCAGGAGGTGGCGGACCAGCTCATCGGCATCGGCGGCAGCCGTTCCGTGGGGTACGGGCCGAACCGCGTGCGCTCCGTGCCGGACGCGATCGGCCAGTTCATCAGCGAGATGCTCGCGGCGGCGTCCGTGGAGGAGCTGATGCGCCAGACGGCGCCCCTCGCCGGCGCGGGCCGCGGGCCGGCGCGCGAGGAGCAGGCGGCCACGCGCACCGAGACGCGGCCGCAGGTCCATGTGTCTCCAGACGTGCTGGCATCGGCGGGCGCTCACGCGAACGGAAACGGCAACGGCCTGCGGCACGCGGACATCTGCCCCGTGTGCGGCGTGCAGGCGCTCGTTCACGAGGAAGGATGCGTGCACTGCTACGCCTGTGGGCACAGTGAATGTTAGAATCGCGCTGGCCGACCCGCATTCCGTCCGATCTCAAAGCGCGGGAGGAAGAGGGGGAACGGGGCCGTGGCGACGACCGTAGAGGTGCGCGAGGGCCAGTACGTTCTGACGGTGAGGCCGGCCGGCCACTGCGTGGAGTGGGCGATCACCTATGAGCCGCCCTCGCCCGCGGCGCGCCGCTCAAGGACCATCATCTCCGGCCTGGCGCGCTCGGAGGAGGAGGCCCTGCGGCGCGGACAGCTGCAGCTTCAGGCGCTCGGCGTGGCGCGCGAGCGCGTACGGGTGTAAGGCGTCGACCGTCGTGGCGCGGCGGCGGCGCGAAACTTGAGCGGATGCGAGTCCCCCATCGGCCGGCGGGGGACTCGTTTTATGAACAAATCTTCACGCGCATGTCTCTAGTCGCTTCATCTGCGGGTCTTAGCATGGGGCACGAAGGCGCCTGACTAGACCCAAGACGAGGTGAGCGACTTGCGGTTGCGTCGATTGGCGGTCGTGACGGCCCTATTGGCGGCGTTGGCCACGGCGGGTTGCGCAACGAGCGGCGGCGTCGGGACGGATACAAACGGGAACCCTCCCGGCGCGAACGGCGGTTCCGCTGCTGTGGCGCTGACCGGCGCGGGGTCCACCTTCGACTGGCCTCTCTTTGACGCCATGTTCAAGGAGTACCAAGAGAGTCACCCCGTGACGGTCAACTACCAGGCGATCGGCAGCGGCGGCGGCCAGAAGGCTCTCTTTGACGGGACGGTGCAGTTCGCGGCCTCGGACGCGTTCCTCTCGGACGAGCAGATGAAGGACCACCCCGACGTGGTCCACATCCCGATCACCATCGGCGCCGTTTCCGTGGGGTACAACCTCCCCGGCGTGGACAACCTGCGCCTGACAGGACCGGTGCTGGCCGACATCTACCTGGGCAAGATCAAGAAGTGGAACGATCCTGCCATCGCGGCGATCAACCCCGGTGTTCGGCTTCCCGATCTGCCGGTCGTCCCGGTCTACCGCTCCGACGGCAGCGGCACGAGCTTCATCTTCACGAACTACCTCAAGGCCGTGAGCCCGGAGTGGGCGTCGAAGGTCGGCGCCGGCACCTCGGTCCAATGGCCGGCGGGCCTCGGCGGCAAGGGCAGTAACGGCGTGGCCGGGCAGGTCACGCAGACGCCGGGCGCCATCGGCTACTTCGAGATGGCGTACGCCGTGGAGAACCACATTGCGCAGGCCACCTTGCAGAATCACGACGGCCAGTGGGTGCAGCCCTCCACCGAGGGAGCCGCGGCCGCGGCCGCCGGCGCCGCGAAGAGCATGCCGGCCGACCTGCGCAAGGTCCTGATCGTCGATGCGCCTGGAGAGAAGAGTTACCCGATCAGCGGCTTCAGCTGGGTGCTCGTGAGCCGCGATCTCAAGGACACGCCGCAGAACCGCGAGCTTGTGAAGCTCCTTTGGTGGATGGTGCACGACGGCCAGAAGCACGCTGAACCGCTGCACTACGCCCCTCTTCCAGAGGAGGTCGTGAAGCTTGACGAAGCGCAGCTCCGCGGGCTCGGCGCCGGTGGCACGTCGCTCCTCGGGAAGTGACCCGGGCGGGGCCCCTGCGGCCTTGCGCTCACGCGGGGACAGGGCTTTCCGGCTTGCCACGATGCTCGCCGCGGCCGCCGTACTGGCGGCCGCGGCGGCGATCGCGTTTGTCCTGCTCAGGGCGTCCGCACCGGCCATCTCGCGCTTTGGCCCGGCGTTCCTCGTCCGCGCCGATTGGGATCCGATCCGCCTCTCCTTCGGCGCGCTGCCTTTTGTGTGGGGAACGCTGTACACGACGGCGATCGCGACGGTGCTGGCCGTGGCCGCGGGCGTGATGACGGCGCTGTACCTCACAGAGGTCGCCGGCGGAGGGACCAGAGCCGTGCTGGGATTCACGATCGAGTTCCTCGCCGCCATTCCGAGCGTCATCTTCGGGCTCTGGGGACTGTACGTCCTGATCCCGTGGCTGCGCGACCATGTGGCGGTGCCGCTCTCCATGAGGGCGGGGGACTTCCCGCTTTTGGCCGGCCCCGTCT
This sequence comes from Bacillota bacterium, assembly GCA_014896375.1. Taxonomy (GTDB): domain Bacteria; phylum Bacillota; class Sulfobacillia; order RBS10-35; family Bu92; genus Bu92. The sequence goes on from JADBKN010000009.1 coordinate 81,375, forward strand.
ACGGGCCGGGGATGCTGGCGGCCGGTCTTGTGCTGGCCGTCATGATCGTGCCGACCGTTGCCGCCGTCAGCCGCGAGGTGTTCGCGTCCGTGCCGGAGACCCTGCGCGACGCGGCGTACGCCCTGGGCGTGACGCGCTGGGAGATGGTGCGCACGGTGCTCCTCCCCGCGGCGAAGGGAGGCCTCCTTGGCGCCGTGGTGCTGGCCGTGGGCCGGGCGATGGGGGAGACCATGGCCGTGACCATGGTGATCGGCAACGCGGCGGCCGTCTCCGTCTCCCTCTTTGCACCCGGCAACACGATGTCGAGCGTGATCGCCAACCAGTTCGCCGAGGCGACGGAGCGTCTGCATCAGGCCGCGCTGATGGAGATCGGCCTCCTCCTCTTCCTGACGACGCTGCTCGTGAACCTTGGCGCGCGCTGGCTCGCGGCCCGCACGGCCGCCCGCGCCATGATGGTGCCTCCCTTCGCCGGCGCACCGGAGGAGGGACAGGCCGATGCCGCCTGACGCAGGGCGCTGGACGGCGTGGCGGCGAGTCCAGGAGAGAGCCGTCACGCTCTGCCTCCTTCTCGCCACGGGCGTGGTCCTCGTGCCCGTGGCCAGCGTGCTGTACGTCACCGTGCGCAATGGCATCGCGGCCTGGAACTGGGCGTTCTTCACGCAGGTGCCCGCGGCCGTCGGCGCTTCAGGTGGAGGCGTGGGCAACGCGATTGCGGGCACTGCGTTGCTCGTGATGCTCGCGCTCTTCGTCGCCGCACCGGTCGGTCTCATGGCCGGCGTCTACCTGTCGGAGTTCGGCCGGGAGGGAGGGTTCCCGCGCGCCGTGCGGGTCGTCAACGACGCTCTCATGGGGGTTCCTACGATCGTTCTCGGCATCTTCGTCTACGCCGCGGTTGTCGTGCCGATGGGCCATTTCTCCGCGCTCGCCGGATCGGTGGCGCTCGCGCTCATCCTCATCCCCACCGTCGTCCGGGTGACCGAAGACATGCTGCGCATGGTGCCGCCGGAACTGCGGGACGCCGGCCTCGCGCTCGGCGTGCCCGAGTGGCGGGTGATCACCTCCATTGTGCTGCGCGCCGCCTTTCCGGGGATTCTCACGGGGATCGCCCTCGGCGTGGCGCGGATTGCGGGCGAGACGGCGCCTCTCCTTTTCACAGCGTTCGGCAACCCGAACTGGGCGCTCAACCCGCTGCAGCCGGTGTCGGCCCTGCCGTTGCAGGTCTTCCTCGACGCCGTCTCTCCGTATGCGGACCTTCAGCAGAAGGCTTGGGGCGCCGCTCTCTTGCTGATCGTGATCGTCGCGTGCGGCAACGGTTTCGCACGTGCCTACACCTACGGCCGAAAGGTGGGTTGACGCAGATGACCCCCGTACTTGAGGCGGAGCACCTGCACCTGATGTACGGCGCCCGCCCGGCGCTGCACGATGTCACGCTGGACGTGCGCGAGCACGAGGTGCTGGCGATCATCGGCCCGTCCGGCTGCGGCAAGTCGACGCTCCTGCGCACCTTCAACCGCATGAACGACCGCATCCCCGGCGTGAGGGTGATCGGCTCCGTCCGCTTCCGCGGCCGCTCCGTCTTCGACATCGAGCCGACGTCTCTGCGCCGGCAGGTGGGCATGGTCTTCCAGCGGCCGACGCCATTCCCGATGAGCATCTTCGACAACGTGGCCTACGGGCCGCGCATGCACGGCGTGCGCGACCGCCGCCGCCTGAAGGAGATCGTGGAGACGAGCCTGCGGCGCGCCGCCCTCTGGGACGAGGTCAAGGACAAGCTCTCCGCGCCGGCTGCGGCGCTTTCGGGCGGCCAGCAGCAGCGCCTCTGCATCGCGCGCACGCTGGCTGTGGAACCGCAGGTCATCCTCCTGGATGAGCCGACTTCCGCGCTCGACCCAGGTGCCACGGCCAAGATTGAGGAATTGATCGAGGAACTGGCGGGCGCGTACACCATCGTGCTGGTGACGCACAACCTGGACCAGGCGGAGCGCGTGTCCGACCGCGTCGCGTTCATGCTCGCGGGCGAGGTCGTGGAGGTGGGGCCGACGGCCGAGGTGTTTGAGCGGCCGCGCGATCCGCGCACGGAGCGCTACCTGGCGGGGCGGCCGCTCACCGTGGCGCGGAGAGGGGTTCGCGGCCCGCGCCTGGCGCCGGTCGGGGAATGGGGGGCGCGTTGAATGCCGGCGGAGGTCCTCGTGATCGAGGACGATCAGGACATCCGTGAGCTCGTGACCCACCACCTGGAGCGCGCCGGCTTCCGCGTGCGCGTGGCGGCCACGGCGGCCGAGGGCTGGGAGCGCTTCCGGGAGCGGGCGCCGGATGTCGTCGTGCTCGACCTTCTCCTCCCGGACGGGCACGGCTTCGATCTCTGCAGGAGGTTCCGCGAGGAGGACAAGGGCGTGGGCATCGTCATGCTCACGGCGCTCTCAGAGGAGGCCGACCAGGTCGCGGGGCTGGAGCTGGGCGCCGACGATTACGTCGTCAAGCCCTTCCGCCCGCGGGAGCTCGTGGCGCGCGTGCGGGCCGTCCTGCGGCGGGCCTCCGCGGCGCCCGCCGGCGGCGTGGTGCGCGCGGGGCGGCTGTCCATCGACCCGGTGCGCATGGTCGCGACCGTCGACGGCCGCGCGATTCCCCTCACGGCCATGGAGTTCAAGCTGCTCTACACTCTGGCGGAGCGCCCCGGGGCCGTCTGGACGCGGCGGCAGCTCCTCGACCGCGTGTGGGGCGACGACTTCGTCGGCGACGAGCGCACGGTGGACGTGCACATCCGCCACATCCGCGCGAAGCTGGAGCCCTTCGGGGCGGCGGGGCTCGTCGACACCGTGCGCGGCGTCGGCTACCGGCTCCGGGACGACGCGTCGTGAACGGGCCCCTCTGGCTCCTGGCGCCGTTTCTCGCCGTGGGCGCGGCCTGCCTGCTCTTCTGGGCGGGGCTTCGCGCCGAGCGCGCCCGCTGGTGGCCGCTGCAGCGCGCGGCCCGCGTGGCCGTGGAACGCGCCGGGGACGGGACGCGCGGCACGGGCGGCGGCGACGACCCTCACGCCCTCGCGCGGCGGCTCTCGGAGGTCGTGTCCGGGCTGCAGGCCTACCGGCGGCATACGGCCGCCGAGGTGGCGAACCTGCGCGCCGCGCTCGACGGTCTGGAGGAGGGCGTGGTGCTGCTCGACGGCTACGGGAGCGTGATGCTCGCGAACGCCGCCGCACGGAAGATCTGGGGCGCGCTCGTGCCCACCGTGCGGGGTCCGCAGGAGATCGAGCTCTTTGGGCAGGCGGACGTCGACCGGGCGCTCTCCGACGTGCGCCGCGACGGCCGGCCGCGCGTGCTGGAGACGGCGCACGGCGATCCGCCCCGCATCTACGAGGTCCGCATCCGCCCCCTGGCGCGCGGCGACGCGGTGGCGCCGGCGCTTCTCGCCGTCACGCGCGACATGACGGAGATCCGTGCGGTGGAGCGCATGCGCCGCGAATTCGTCGCCAACGCCTCGCATGAGCTGCGCACGCCGCTCACGGCCATCCAGGGCTACGCGGATACCCTGCGCGAGGGGCTGCTGGACGAGGACACGCGCCGCCGCTACCTCGAGCGCATCGCGGCCAGCGCCGACGCGATGGCGCGCATCGTCGACGACATGCTGACCCTCGCGCGCGTGGAGAGCTTCGAGACGCCGCTGCGCCGCACGCGCCTCGACCTGGCCGAGGTGGCGGCGGACGCGGCCGAGACGTTCCGCCCCCTCTTCGCGGAGCGCGGCTTGCGCTTCAGCGCGAACCTCGCACCGGCCCCGGCCTTCGCCGACGCGGACCAGCTGCAGCATGTGGCGGCCAATCTCTTGAGCAACGCCGCCCGCTACACGCCTCCCGGGGGATCCGTCCACCTGCGGACGGAGGTGCGGGAAGCCGATGGGCGGCGATGGGCGGCGCTCATCGTGGAGGACACCGGCATCGGCATCCCGCCGGAGCACCGCACGCGCATCTTCGAGCGCTTCTACCGGGTCGACCGCGGCCGCAGCCGGGAGGCGGGGGGCACAGGGCTGGGCCTGGCGATCGTCAAGCACATCGTGGCGCGCCACGAGGGGCGCGTGTGGGTGGAGGGGCGCGAGGGGCCCGGCAGCCGCTTCGTGGTGCTCCTGCCGGCCGAGCCGCAGCCCAGCGAGGGGGAGACGTGACGGGAATCCATGAAGAAGGGGGAGGGGCTCAGCCCCTCCCCCTTCCGCCGATCAGCGCGCGAAGAAGTGCGCGCCGATGCGCGCCGTCAGCCGCTGGCTCCAAAGGAACGGGCTCCACGTCTTCGACGGCTCGAAGAAGTAGAGCGCGCCGCGCGACGGGTCCACGCCCTGGAGCGCCAGTGCGACCGCCTCGCGGTCCTCGGCCGTCGGCGGGTCGCTCGTGAAGTAGTAGTTGCCGACCGACTCGAACTCCCCCGGCGCGTAGATGACGTCGGCGACCGTGCGCCCGAAGCGGCCGCTCTTCACGCGGTTGAGCACGACGGCCGCCACCGCGATGCGCCCGGAGAGCGGCTGGTTGCCCGCCTCCGCGTGGACGAGGTGGGCGAGCAGCTCGCGCTCCGCGGGTGTGACCGGCACCACGGGGCGACGCTCCGCCGCTGCGGAGGCCTCGCCACCGGACGCCGCGCCGCCTCGGCCGGAGGCCGGCGCGCCCTGCGCACGGCTGCGCTGGGCCGCCGCCTTCGCGGCGGGCGACGGCGCCTCCGGCGCGGCGGCGGCTTCCGCCGGCGCGCCCGGCGCGCTCACGACGGCGGCCGGCCGCTCCGCGGCGCGGGCCAAGCCGGCGCCGATGCCGATTTCGCTCAGCGCCAGCGCGGCGATCAGCGCCATGCTGACAATTTTCATAGCAAACCCTCCTTCATCGCCGGCGCATGGGCGCGCCAGTCATTTTTCGCGATGAAGTTACGGTCGAATTATAACCTCAATGCGCGCGAAATGGGAAATGTAATATGTGGGAATACTAATTCTCGTGAATATTCGGGATCGGCCACGGCAGGCCGAGTTCGGCGAGCGGCTCGCGCCAGTCTTTCGGCGGCGGGCAGGAGAAGCGGCCGTAACCCGGCAGTTCGAGCTGCCAGGCGTGCAAAAGATAGCCGCGAAAGCGACGGAAGGGCGGTCCGCCGTACTTTTCATCGCCCCAGAGGGGCGCGCCGGCGTGGGCCAGATGAGCGCGGATCTGGTGCGTGCGGCCGGTGGCGGGCTCGGCCCGCACCAGCGACGCGCGCGCGCTCTCCGCCAGCGGCGCCACTCGTGTGACGGCGGCGAGCGCGCGCGGCGCGCGCGCCGGCGAAGCGGGCGGCTCGCGGCGCGGCGGCGCATCCGCGGCGAGGGTGGCGCGGCGGAGCTCGTCCCGCGCGAGCGGCGCGTCGATCACGCGCGCTCCCGGCCGGCCGCGCACGGCCGCAATGTACACTTTGCGCGCCGCGCGGTCGCGGAAGGCGGCGGCCAGCGCCTTGGCGGCCGAGGCGCTGCGGGCGAAGACGACGAGGCCCGACGTGCCGCGGTCGAGGCGGTGCACGGGCGCCGGCCGGAACGTGCCCGGCGGCTCGCCGAGGGCCTCCAGCCAGGCCTGGACGCGGTCCACGAGCGTGTCGCGCTCGCGTCCCCCGGCGCCCGGGTGCGTGAGAAGCCCGCGCGGCTTGACGACCACGAGGAAATCCGGCGCGCGGTGCAGCACCTCGACCTCCGCCGGCGCGGCGGACGGCGGCCGGCGGTAGCGGACGGCCTCGAAGTCGGCGGGGGCCATCGCCAGCGTGAGGCGGTCGCCGGCGTGCAGCACGGCGTTCGGCCGCACGCGGCGGCCGTTGAGCCGCACGCGGCCCGTGCGCAGCATCTTGTGGAGGCCGGAGAGCGGCACCCCGGGCAGGAGCCGCCGCAAGAAGGCGATCAGCCGGCGACCGTCCTGGTCGGCCGCCACGACCCATTCCGGCAAGGCGCACCACCACCGGCAGAGGCTGGACAAAACCTTCGTCCTGCGAAGAATCGTACCACTATAATCAAAGTGGCTCGCTTCGCGCACGTTCTGATCGACGGCCACGCGCACCGCCGGGCTTCGTGCCGGCGGTGACGGACCAGGGAAGGGATGATCGCGCATGCCGGTCGCGAAAGGCGGCCTGGAGGACGTCGTCGCCGGTCAATCGGAGATCTGTTTCATCGACGGGAAAGAGGGACGGCTCCTCTACCGCGGTTACGACATCGTCGACCTCGCGGAGCACGCCACGTTCGAAGAGGTCGCCTACCTCCTCTGGTACGGCCACCTTCCGAACCGCTCCGAACTCGACCGCATCACCTCCGACCTCGCCCGAAACCGCACGGTGCCGGCCGAAGTGCTCGAACTCATCCGGCGCGCGCCGCGCACGGCGCACGCGATGGCCGTGCTGCGCACCGCCGTCTCGCAGCTCGGCGTCCTTGACCCCGAGGCCGATGACGATTCTCGTGAAGCCAACCTGCGCAAGGCCGTCCGGCTCGTGGCGCAGACGGGGACGCTGGTGGCGGCCATCGGCCGCGTGCGCCAGGGCGGGGAGCCGATCGCGCCGGATCCGAGTCTGGGGCTGGCCGCCGACTTCCTTCGCATGCTCACGGGCCGCGCGCCGAGCCCGCAGGATGCGCGCATCTTTGACGTGTGCCTCATCCTGCACGCCGATCACGAATTGAACGCCTCCACGTTCGCGGCGCGCGTCACCTGCGCCACGCTGGCCGACATCTATTCCGCCGTCACCTCCGCCATCGGCGCGCTCAAGGGGCCGCTTCACGGCGGCGCCAACGAGAACGTCATGAAGATGCTTCATGAGATCGGCAGCCTCGACCGCGTGGAGCCGTGGGTGGAGGAGGCGCTGGCGAAGAAGGTCAAGGTGCCGGGATTCGGCCATCGCGTCTACAAGACCGAGGACCCGCGCGCGACGATCCTCCGCCGCTACTCCAAGGAGCTCGGCGAGCGGCGCGGCGAGACGAAGTGGTACGCGATGCTCGTCCGGCTGCAGGACCTCATGCGCGAGAAGAAGGGCCTGTACCCGAACGTGGACCTCTACTCCGGCTCCGTCTACGACGCGCTCGGCATCCCGATGGAGATCTACACGCCGATCTTCGCCTTCAGCCGCATGTCGGGCTGGACGGCGCATGTGCTGGAGCAGTACGCCGACAACCGCATCATCCGGCCGCGGGCGGAGTACGTGGGGCCCGTGCACGGCGAGGACGTCCCTGCGCCCGAGGGGCTCGGGCGCGTAGACGTCGGCGCCGCGCACGAGGAGCGCCCGCACCTTGCTCTCCTGCGCCACGCGCGTCCCCCCCGCGGCAGTATGCCCGCCGCCCGCGCCGCGCTTGCGCCTGCGGTACAATGGGTGCCGGCGGGCGTTGCCGGTCCGCCCATCCTTTTCCCAGGAGGTCCAGGACGTGGCCGAAGTGTACAACCCTCCCTCGGACGGGCAGCCCATCCGCTATGAGAACGGGCGCCTTGTGGTGCCCGAGCGGCCGATCATCCCCTTCATCGAGGGCGACGGCACCGGGCCGGACATCTGGCGCGCGGCCGTGCGCGTCTTCGACGCCGCCGTGGAGAAGGCGTACGGGGGGCGGCGGCGGCTCGCCTGGATGGAGGTGCTGGCGGGCGAGAAGGCTCACCGCCTGACGGGCGACTGGCTGCCGGAGGCCACGCTGGAGGCCATCCGCACGTACCGCGTGGCCATCAAGGGCCCCCTGACGACACCCGTGGGCGGGGGCATCCGCAGTCTCAACGTCACCCTGCGCCAGGAGCTCGACCTCTACGCCTGCATCCGTCCGGTGCGCTGGTTCGAGGGCGTGCCCTCGCCCGTGCGCCACCCGGAGAAGCTCGACATCGTCATCTTTCGTGAGAACACGGAAGACATCTACGCGGGCATCGAGTGGCCGGCGCGGTCGGCGGAGGCGCGGCGCGTGATCGACTTCCTGGCCCAGGAGTTCGGCCTCGGTGTGCGGCCGGACAGCGGCATCGGCATCAAGCCGATGAGCGAGTTCGGCTCGAAGCGCCTCATCCGCATGGCCATCCAGTACGCGTTGGAGCACGGCCGGCCGAGCGTCACCCTCGTCCACAAGGGCAACATCATGAAGTACACGGAAGGCGCCTTCCGCAACTGGGGCTACGAGCTGGCCAAGGAGGAGTTCGGCGGCGTCACCGTCTCCTGGGACGAGGTCCAGTCCCAGCACGGCGGCCGCGTGCCCGAGGGGCGCGTGCTCATCAAGGACGAGATCTGCGACGCCATGTTCCAGAAGCTCCTCCTGCGCCCGGAGGATTACAGCGTGCTGGCGGCGCCCAACCTCAACGGCGACTATCTTTCGGACGCCGCCGCGGCGCAGGTGGGCGGCATCGGCATCGCGCCCGGCGCGAACGTCGGCGACGGCTACGCCGTCTTCGAGGCCACGCACGGCACGGCGCCGAAGTACGCCGGGCAGGACAAGGTCAACCCCGGCTCCGTCATCCTCTCGGGCGTGATGATGCTCGAACACCTGGGGTGGCGGGAGGCGGCCGCGGCCATCGTGCGCGCCATGGAACGCACGATCTCCCAGGGCGTCGTCACGTACGATTTCGCCCGGCTCATGGAGAACGCGCGCGAGGTCCGCACGAGCGAGTTCGCCGACGCCGTCATCGCCAACCTGAGCGTCGCGTGAACCGCAAGGGTTTTCCCCTCCGCGGCGCGAACACGCCGCGCAACACCCGTTCGCGAGGAGGTCTCCGGTGCGCGTCGCGGTGCTCGTCAACGCGGAGAAGCCCCGCGCCATCGAGGTGGCGGAACGGCTCAGCGCCTGGCTGCGGGAGCGCCGGGTGGAGCCGCTGACCACCCCGGAGCTCTCGGGCCTCGTGCGCGGGGCGGAGGCCCTGCCGCCGTCCCGCTGGGGCGATGCCGCCTTCGCCGTCGTGCTGGGCGGGGACGGCACGCTCCTCCAGGCGGCGCGCCAGCTCACGCCGTATGGCGTGCCGCTCTTGGGCGTCAACTTCGGCCACCTCGGCTTCCTCACGGAGCTCGAGGCGGCGGAGCTCTTCACTCGCCTGCCGGAATTCCTTGAGGGCCGCTGTCTCGTGGATGAGCGCAGCCTGCTCGGCGCCCGCGTGCTGGAGGAGGGCTCCGGCCCGCCGCGGCTCGCGTTGAACGACGCGGTCGTGAGCCGCGTGCCGTTCTCGCGGCTGCTGCAGCTCGAGGTGTACGCCGACGACGACCCCGTCGCCACCTACCTCGCCGACGGCCTCATCGTGGCCACACCCACCGGCTCGACGGCCTACTCGCTGGCCGCCGGCGGGCCCGTGCTGGACCCCAGCCTGCGCGCGCTCGTCGTCACGCCGATCTGCGCCTATTCCTTCGGATCGCGGCCGATCGTCGTGCCGGCCGAGCGGCGCATCCGCGTCCGCCTCGCGGGGCCGGCGCGGGACGTCGTCCTCACGCTGGACGGGCAGGATTCGCGGTCCCTGGAGCACGGCCAGACGGTCGAGGTGTCCATCGTGGAGCCGCGCGTGCGGCTCCTGCGCCTGCCCGGCTGGAACTTCTACTCGGTCCTGCGCCGCAAGTGGGCGGAGGGAACGCGCGCATGAGCGGCGTCGTCCTGAGGGAGCTGCGCGTGCGCGACTTTGCGATCGTCGACGAGGTCGCGGTGACGTTCGCCGACGGGTTCAACGTCCTCACTGGGGAGACCGGCGCCGGCAAGTCGATCCTCATCGACGCGTTGAGCGTGGCGCTCGGCGGGCGCGCGGCGGCCGACCAGATCCGCCAGGGCGCCGAGGAGGCGTCGGTCGAAGCCGTCTTCGAGATCCGCCAGGAGGACCACCCCGCGGTGGCGCAGCTGCGCGCCGAGGGCCTGTACGAGCCGGGCGAGGGGCTCGTCGTGCTCGGGCGCACGCTCTCCGCCAGCGGCCGGCACCTCGCGCACGTCAACGGCCGCCTGGCCACGGCACGTCTTCTGCGGGAGATCGGCAGCCAGTGGGTGGAGATCCACGGCCAGCACGAGCACCAGCACCTCTTCCTGCCGGCGCGCCAGCGCGACCTGCTCGACGGCTTCGCCGGCGAGGCTGCGCTTGAGGCGCGGCGGCGCGTGCGCGAGGCTTTCCAGAGGTGGCGGGAGATCCTCGCGGAGCGCGCGCAGCTCGCCGGCGACCCACGTGAGCGCGCGCGGCAGGAGGATCTCCTGCGCTTCCAGCTGAGTGAGATCGACGCCGCGCGCCTGCGGCCCGGCGAGGAGGAGGAGCTGGCCGCGCGGCGGCGGATCCTGCAGCACGCGCAGCGGCTCTTTGAGGTGGCGGCCGGCGCCCACCAGCGGCTGGCGGAGGGCGGCCAGCCCGGGGGCGCCCTGGCGGACGCCGCCAGCGCCGTGGCGGAGGCAGTGCGCCACGCCGCCGCCATCGACCCGCGCCTCGACGGTGTCCGCGCCCTCCTGGAGGACGCCGTCACACTCCTGCGGGAGGCGGCGCGCGAGTTGCGCGCCTACCGGGACGGCTTGCAGTTCGAGCCGGAGGAGCTCGCACAGATCGAGGAGCGCTGGGACCTCATCAGCCGGCTCAAGCGCAAGTACGGCGAGACGGTGGAGGAGATCCTCACCTACCGCAACGAGGTGGCCGCCTCCCTAGATGCGTATGCGCGCCAGGAGCAGCGCGCGCGCGCGCTGGACGCGGAAGAAGCGGCCGCGCGGGCGGATCTGGCGGCGGCCTGCCGGGAACTCTCGCGCCTGCGCCGGGAGGCCGGCCTGCGCCTGCAGGAGGCGGTCGGCCGCGAACTCGAGGCGCTCGCCTTCCCGGAGGCCGCGTTCCGCGTGGACGTGCGGCCGCGTTGGAAGGATGGGCCCGACGGGCGGGAGCCCGACGCCGACGCCTCCGGCGCGGACGATGTCGAGTTCCGCCTGGCCGCCAACCCCGGCGAGGAGCCGCGCCCGCTGCGCGCCGTCGCCTCCGGCGGCGAGCTCTCCCGCATCATGCTGGCCGTCTGCGCCAGCGCCGCCGCGGCGCTGGACGTGCCGGTGCTCGTCTTTGACGAGATCGACGCCGGCGTGGGCGGACGCACCGCGCAGGCCGTGGCCCAGCGCCTCGCGGCCCTCGGGCGTCACCGGCAGGTGCTGTGCGTGACGCATCTCGCGCAGATCGCCGCGCGCGCCGACCACCACCTCGCCATCCGCAAGCGGCTGCGGCGCGCGCGCGCGAGCGTCGCCGTGGCCGGCGTGCGCGGCGCCGAGCGCGCGCGCGAAATCGCGCGCATGCTGTCCGGCGGCGATTCGCCGGCCGCCCTGCGCCATGCCGAGGAGCTCTTGCAAAACCTGGAATCGACCTGATTGGCAGCCGCGCACGACGTCGCCAGCATATGCGCCCGCCGTTTCGGGCACGTTACGCCTAGCCGTGGTCCGGCAAGGCGTTTTTTCATGCAAAGACCGCCTTGCGGACCAAAAGGAGGTGAGGCGAGGGGCCGAATCCAGACCGGGAGCGTGATGACAATTGAATCGACGCGTTCGGCGCTGGGTCGGACTCGTCCTGGCGCTCGCCGTGCTCGGTGTGGGTTTCACGCCCCCGTACCGCACGCTGGAGCGCCTGCCGGCGGAGCTGCAGCTGGCCTCCGGCGCGGAGGCCGCGCTGGATCTGGCCGGCCGCGGCTTCCTGGCCGTCCGCGGCGACCGCCCGCAAGGCCTCGTCGTCGACGGTACGCCCCTCGGCACCGAGTGGCGCGCCGTGCGGCACGACGTCCTCCGCCTGACGGCGCGCGGCACCGGCGTCACGCATCTCCAGGTGGCGCTCTTCGGCTGGCTCCCGCTGCGCACCGTCACCGTGGATGTGCGTCCCACGGTCACCGTGGTGCCCGGCGGGCAGGCGATCGGCGTCGTCCTCCACAGTGACGGTGTGGTCGTCGTCGACGAAGCCGGGTTGCGCGACCGCGACGGGCGCGTGCGGCACCCCGCCCAGGAGGCGGGAGTGCGCGTCGGCGACGTGATCGTCGCCGTCAACGGCGCCGAGGTGGCCGACAAGGAGGACGCCGCGCGCAAGATCGACGCGGCGGCGCGCAGCGGGCGGCCGATCGCCCTCACCGTGCGGCGCGACGGCCGCATCCTCACCCTCTCCGTGCAGCCTGTGTGGGACGTGCGCGCCGGGCGCTATCTCGTCGGCGTGTGGATCCGCGACGGCGCCTCAGGCGTCGGCACGCTCACCTTCTACGACCCGCAATCGCGCCGTTTCGCGGCGCTCGGCCACGTGGTGAGCGACAGCCGGACGGGAGAGCCGTACGAGATCCGCGACGGCGAGATCGTGGGCGCGATCGTTAGCGACATCGACCGCGGCAGCGCCGGCTCCCCCGGGGAGAAGCTGGCCGTCTTCGTGGGGCGGCGGCAGCCGCTGGGGACCCTGGAGAAGAACACGGAGGTCGGCGTGTTCGGGCGGCTCCTGAACATTCCCGACGGCGGCGGCGCGCCTGTACCCATCGCGCTGCCGCAGGAGGTGCACACGGGTCCCGCCGTGATCCGTACGGTGCTGCACGGGCAGAAGATCGACACGTTCGATGTGGAGATCGAGCGCGTCGCCCTGCAGGACCGGCCCGCGGGCAAGGGGCTCATCGTCCGCGTCACCGATCCGCGGCTCCTGCGGGAGGCCGGGGGCATCGTCCAGGGGATGTCGGGCAGCCCCATCCTTCAGGACGGCAAGCTCGTGGGGGCCGTGACCCACGTGTTCGTCAACGATCCCACACGCGGTTACGGCGTGCTGGCCATCTGGATGGCGGAGGAAGCCGGTCTCCTGACGACGTCGAGGGCGGCCGCCCCGGGGTTCTGACCCCGGGGCCCCGCCCCCTTTTTGACGAACGCTGGCGTCGAGATTCGTCGCTCGATTCTACGCTGTGCTCGACAGGTATGAGCCGCCGCCTGTCCAAATTCTGGTCCATAATGGAAATGCGGTTGGCACCCTCTGCCAGCGTCGAAAGGGAGTGACGCATGTCCGCCGTCGCCATGCCGAAAAGCGAACGGATCCGCATTTTGATCGGGGACGACAACCGCGAGTTCTGCCATATGTTGCGCGCCTACATGGCGGAACAGCCCGACTTCGAGGTGATCGGCATCGCGCAGAACGGGCGCGAGGTCCTGGAGCTCGTGGAGCAGCGCCCGGACGTCCTCATCCTCGACATCATCATGCCCCACCTCGACGGCATCGGCGTGCTGGAGCGCCTTGGGCGCCAGATGGGCGCGCAGCGCCCCAAGGTCATCATGTTGACGGCCTTCGGCCAGGAGCACATCACGCAACGCGCCGTGGCCCTCGGCGCGGACTATTACATTCTCAAGCCGTTCGACCTCGCCACACTGGCCAGCCGCATCCGCGAGATCGTGCGCCAGCAACCCTCGGCGCCGCCGCCGGCACCGGCGCGCAACGTCGACCGGCGCATCACGGAGGTCCTCCACGAGATCGGGATCCCCGCGCACATCAAGGGCTACCGCTACCTCCGCGAGGCCATCGCGATGGTCACGGAGCGCGTCGACCTGCTCAGCGCGATCACGAAGGAACTCTACCCGACGATCGCCAAGCGCAACGGCACCACCCCGAGCCGCGTGGAGCGCGCCATCCGCCACGCCATCGAGGTCGCGTGGAGCCGCGGCAACTTCGAGGCCATCCAGCGCCTCTTCGGCCACACGGTCAGCTCCGACCGCGGCAAGCCCACGAACTCCGAGTTCATCGCCATGCTCGCGGACCGGCTGCGCCTCGAAGAGCGGAGCTGAGCCCGTCCCGCGCCCCGCGCGGGAATCGCGCCGCCGGCCGGCGCTCACACTAGGCCGGGGGTGCAGGTTGTGCATGCGACGGGTCCGGCGCGGGTGGGGCGGCGCACCAAGTGGCTTGCCGCCCGCCTGCGCCGCGGCGACGTGGCGATCATCGACCACCGCGACCTGGACGAGGTGGCGGCGCGCTCGCTCCTCGACCGCGGCGTGCGTGCCGTCGTCAATGCCGACACGTTCCTCTCCGGACGGTATCCCGCGGGCGGGGCGCGGCTGCTCGCCGCGGCCGGCGTGGCATTGGTCGAGGAGGTCGGGCGCTCCATCCTCGACCTGCCGGACGGCGTGCCCGTCGAGATCGAAGACGACCTCGTGCGCGCCGCCGGGCGGGAGTGGCGCGGCCGCGCAGTGGCGGCCCCCGAGCTTGAGGAGCGCTGGCGGCGCGCGCACAGCCACCTGCGCGCGGAGCTGGCGGCCTTTCTCGCCAACACCATCGACCACGCGCGCAAGGAGCAGGACCTCGTCCTCCAGCCCCTGGAGCTGCCGCGCCTCGCCACGCGCCTTGAGGGCCGCGCGGCCGTCGTCGTCGTGCGGGGCCACGCCTACACCGAGGATCTCGCGGCTGTGCGCCCCTTCCTCCTCGACACGCGGCCCGTCCTCATCGGCGTCGACGGCGGCGCCGACGCCATCCTGCAGGCCGGCTTCCGCCCGGACATGGTCGTCGGCGACATGGACAGCGTCTCCGACCGCGCGCTGCGCCTCGCGCGCGACGTCATCGTGCACGCCTACCCGGACGGGCGCGCGCCCGGCTGGACGCGCGTGAAGGCGCTGGGCCTGCCCGCCCGGCGCGTGCCGGCCGCCGGCACGAGCGAGGACCTGGCGCTGCTCCTCGCCTACCAGGGTGGGGCGCGGCCGATCGTCGTCGTGGGCGCGCACACGAACATCGTCGACTTTCTGGAAAAGGGCCGCCCCGGGATGGCCAGCACGTTCCTCACGAGGCTCCTCATCGGGCACGTGCTGATCGACGCTAAAGGCGTGAGCCGTCTCTACCGGGGCGGCCGCCGGCCGGTGTACGCAGGCTACCTCCTCGCGGCCGCGGCCCTGCCGCTGGGGGCGATCTTCGCGGCGCTGCCCGTGACGCGCATCATCGCGCGGCTCTGGTGGCTCGAGCTGCGTATGGCCCTGGGCTGGTGAGCGATGCTCGACTTCCGCTGGTACCTGGCGACGCTCACGGCCATCCTCGCGGCGCTGGCCGTGGGGATCGTCGTGGGCAGCGCCGCCCTCGGCCCCGAGGTGTGGACGGCGCACGAAGGCCGCCTCGTGGCGGACATCGAGGGTCGCCTGGGGGAGTTGCGGCAGGAGGAGGCGCGTCGCCAGCGGGAGGCGGTCCGCCTGCAGAAGGAGCTTGAGGCGGCGCGCGCCTTCGAGGAGGCGGCGGCGGCGTGGCTGGTCCGGGGGCGGCTCGAAGGGGTGCGCGTGGCGCTCGTGGCGGCGGGCGACGGGGCCCCGGCGGGGGCCGCCGCCGGGGCGCTGCAGGCGGCCGAGGCCGTCGTCTCCTGGCGGTTGGAGGTGCCGGCGCGCTGGCCGGCGGACGCGCGCCTGACCGGGGTGCTCGGCGTCCGCCCGACGCCGGAGGCGGCCGCCACGCGGCTGGGCGAGGCGCTCGCCGCCGGCGACCGCCTCACGCTGGAGGCGCTCGCGGGGGCGGGAGCGGTGCGCCTCGTCGCCGCACCGCCCGCCGCGCCGCCCGGGACGCTGCAGGGCACGGAGGCCTGCCGCGTGCTGGTGCTGGTCACGGGCGCGGGACCCGTGGACGGCCGGCCGCTCCTGGCGCTGGCGCGCGCGGCGGCGCGGGAGGGCGCGCGTGTCGTGGTCGCGTCACCGACCGGCGCGGCCTTCGACCCCGCGGCGGCGGTCGGACCCGGCGTGGCGACGGTCGACGATCTCGACCGTCCGGCCGGGTTGGCGGCCCTCGTGCTCGCCGCGGCCGGGTCCGACGGCCGCTTCGGTGTCCGCCCCGGAGCGCTCCCGCTGCCGGCGCCGCCTGCTGCGGGTGCCGCCCCGCCGCCCCCGCCCGGTCCGGGCGCCCCGCGCTGAAGGAGGCGCCGGTTTCGGCAGCGTATAATGTTGACACGGCAGCGTGCGCCCGAAAGGGGTTGGCGGATGCCGTCTCCGGCCGCCGGCGGCACCATGGGATGGCATGGCGAGGGGGCGCCGGGCGCCGGTCCGGCCCGGTCGGAGGCATTCACGCATCTCGGTTGAAGGGTGGCGGAGGCGGAGCCGCCCTCTTTTTGTGCATGGAGACGAGCGAACGGGCGCCCCGTTCGAGGAGGTCGTGCCGGTGACTGTATTTTCCAATGCGGCCCACGACGGGCATGAACAGGTCGTCTTTTGCCGCGACGAGGCGTCGGGCCTGCGCGCGATCATCGCCATCCACAGCACGGCGCTGGGTCCGGCGCTGGGCGGTTGCCGGATGTGGCCGTACGCGTCGGAGGAGGAGGCGCTCTTCGATGTGCTGCGCCTCTCTCGCGGGATGACCTACAAGAACGCGGCCATGGGCCTCAATTTCGGCGGCGGCAAGAGCGTGATCATCGCCGATCCCCGCCGTGACAAGTCGGAAGAGCTCTTCCGCGCCTTCGGCCGCTTCGTGCAGTCCCTGGGCGGACGCTACTACACGGCGGAAGACGTCGGCATCCACAGCGACGACCTCATCTACGTCCGCCAGGAGACCGACTACGTGCTGGGCCTGCCCGAGAAGAGCGGCGACCCGTCTCCGGCCACGGCCTACGGGGTCTACTGCGGCATCCGCGCCTGCCTGGAAGAGGTCTACGGCTCGGACGATCCCGCCGGCCGCACCGTGGCCATCCAGGGTGCGGGCCAGGTGGGCTACCACCTGGCGAAACTGCTCGCGGAAGCGGGCGCACGCGTCGTCATCGCCGACATCTTCGAGGACAAGGTGCGGCGCGCCGTCGAGGACCTGGGCGTGGAGAGCGTGCCGGCCGAGTCCGTGTACGATGTCGAGTGCGACGTCTTCGCTCCCTGCGCGCTGGGAGCGGTGATCAACGACGAGACGCTGCCGCGCCTGAAGTGCCGCATCATCGCCGGCTCGGCCAACAACCAGCTGGCGGAGCCGCGCCACGGAGACCGCCTCGAGGAGATGGGCATCCTCTACGCCCCGGACTACGTCATCAACGGCGGCGGTGTGATCAACGTGGCCTCCGAATTCAACCCTGGAGGCTACCGGCGCGATGATGCGTACAGGAAGATCGCCGGCATCGGCGGCAAGCTGAAGGAGCTGTTCGCCATCGCACGGCGGGAGGGCATCCCGACGTACCGCGCGGCGGACGTGCTGGCGGAGGAGCGCATCCGGCGCATCCGGGAGCTCGACCGCATCTTCGTGCCGGCGCGCGGCGGCGCAAGGGGGTAGAGCGTGAAACTGGAGCCTGAATCGCACGCGGCGAGGCCCAAGCGCAAGGTCTCAGTGCACGTCGTGGAGGACCTCATCCGGGAGCTGCCGGCGGTGCTCGACGCCCGCCTGGTCGTGAACCCGTGGGGCGGGGTCGAGGAGGTCCACGTGCTGGCGGACCGCACGCGGCCCGCGAAGGGCATCGTGCGGGATGTGGAAAGTGCGCTCATGGCGCGCTGGGGTCTGCGCATCGACCGGAAAAAGATCTCCGTCGCGCAGGTGCGCGGTCTGCCGCCGGCGGACAAGTTCGTCCGCGTCAAGGTCACGCGCCTGTCACTGTCCCAGGACACCGTGGCCGGCCGCGTGCGCGTGGAGCTGGAGATCGCCCCGGAGCCGCAGCGGGACCGGCTTGGGCGGATCATCCTGGACCCTGAGATCCCGGAGGGGCCGTGGCACGGCCGGGCGGAGGGGCCATCCCTCGGAGACGCCGCGCGGCGCGTGGGGGCGGAGGCGCTGCTCGCGGCGCTGAACCAGGCGCTGCAAGACGGACACTGGCTGGAGTGCTGGGCCGTCGAGACGCATGAGGTGGGGGCGCATCCCGTCGTCACGGCGCTCGTGCTGTATCGCATGCCGCGCGGCCGCCAGCAGCTGCTCTGCGGCAGCGTCGTTCTCAAGGAGGGAGACGACGCCGTGCAAGCCGGCATTCGCGCGGCGATGGACGCGACCAACCGCATCTTTGGCCGGGCGATGCGCCGCGCCCTGCCGCGGGCGGCCGGCGCGGCGCAGGCGGCGGGTGCGGCCGGCGCCGGCTCGTCGTCCGGCGCGCCCGGGACCGGGGAGCCCACGCAGGCCGAGCGGGAGGCTGCGGCCGCCGGGGAGGCCGGCGGGGCGGAGGGGTCGACACGTTCACCGTCTCCTGGGCGGAAGTGATCGTAGCCGAACCGCGGCCGCTGGGGCGCGTGGACCTTCGCGTGCGGCTTCCCGGGGGTGAGGAGGCCTCGGCCGTCGCCTATCCGGCGCTCACGGGTCCGGTGGCACCCGGAGACCGCGTGCTCCTCAACACCACGGCCGTCCGCCTGGGACTCGGCACCGGCGGGCGGCACTTCGTCATGGCCGTGGAGGGCCGCCTCTGGAGCGAGGAGGCGCCCGGCCACATCATGAAGCTCCGCTATACGCCCTGGCAGCGCTCCCTCCTCCATGTCGAAGAGGAGGGTGGTTCAGGTCATGACCTTTTGAGAGACGCGGCGTGCGTCTCCGGCCAGCCAGTGGTGGCGCTGGGCCTGCACAGCCAGCTGGAGCCGGTCGTGCGCGCCTGCCGCCTCGCTGCGCCCCGGGCGCGCGTCGTCTACGTGCACACGGACGGCGCCGCGCTTCCGGTCGCCTTCAGCGACACGGTCGCCGCCCTGCGGGAGGAGGGGCTGCTCGCGGCCGTCATCGCCACCGGCCAGGCTTTCGGCGGCGACGCGGAGACGGTGGCTCTGCCCAGCGCGCTCCTTGCCGCGGCGCTCGTCTTCGGCGCGGACGTCATCGTCGCCGGCATGGGACCGGGCATCGCCGGCACCGGCACGCGCCTCGGCCACAGCGGCACCGAGCAGGCGTGGATCGCCGCCGCGGCGCGCGCTCTGGGCGGCCGGCCCATCGTGGTGCCGCGCCTCAGCGCCGCGGACCCGCGCGCGCGCCACACCGGCCTCTCCCACCACACGCTCGCCGTGCTGGAGTCCCTCCTGGAAGTGCCGGTGTGGGTCGCCTGGCCGCACGGCCACGCTCTGCCGGCCGGCGCCCTGGCGGCGGCGGATGCGGCCTTCCGGAGCTCCGCCGCCGTGCGGCGCCACCTCCGGGTGCATGTCGACCTCGATCCTTACTGGGAGTCGCTCGCCGCCTCGTCGCCCGGCTGGTCGACGATGCGCCGCCCGCTCTCCGCCGATCCGCTTCCGTTCGCCGCCGCCGCCGCCGCCGGGCTCCTCGCCGCCGGGCTGGCCGCGCCCGCTGCGCCGACCGCCTGAGAGCCGGCCTCCCAGGCGCGCCAGACGGCCAGCCAGGCGCGGAACTCCCTCACGCTGCCGGCGAAGTAGGCTGCTCTCGGCGTCCGCCATCCGTACATGCCCTTCACCCCGGCCTAGGCTATGCCGGCGCGGCGGCCGCCAGTCATACCGGCGGCCGGCCCGCCATAAGGAAGGGGTGGGAGGGACGGGCCGTGCGCGTGGGCCGGGGTTGGGGATGGGGCAGGCGGACATCGGCGGCCTTCCGGCGGCACGCGCTGGAGTACGTGGCCGCGGCCGCCTGCCTTCTTGCGGGCAGCGCGGCCGGGGCGCTGGCTGTGGGCGGCATCGGGCCGGCGGCCCGCGCGCGGCTCGTCGACGATCTGCAATCCCTCTTCCACGCGTCCTCATCCGCCCTGCCCGCCGCCGCCACCGTCTTCGGCCGGGCGCTGGAGGTGCATGCGGCGACCGCCGCCCTCCTCTGGGGCGCCGCCTTCACGGCGCTCGGTCTCGTCCTGGTTCCGGTCGTGCTCTTCGCGCGGGGCTTCTCGCTGGGCTTCGCCGCGGGTTTCCTCGTCTATGAAGGCGGCTGGCCCGGCTTCCTGCTCGTCGCCGCCTCCCTCTTTCCTTCCCAGGCCGTGCTCATCCCCCTCTGGATCGGGCTCGCCGGCGCCGCCTGGCGGCTGGCCTTCCGCTACGCGCGGCAGCGCGCCGGCGCCGGGCGGGTCGCGTGGCCCGAGGCGCTCGCCGCCCAGGTCCCCTGGGCCGCGGCCGCCGGGCTGGGCGTGCTGGCGGCGAGCCTTCTCGACGCCTACCTCGCCCCGGTGGCGCTGCATGCCGTGCTGCGCGCCATCGCGCCCTGAAGCGGCCCCGGCCGGGCGCCGCGCCCCAGGTTTGCATTGAGACCCGAAGTTTCCGGGCGGTATACTGGCGTGGGGTTTGTCCTGGAAGGGCCGCACGGCCCAATTGGCCGGCCCTTGGGTTCCGGCCGCGGGGGGTTCTAGAGTGATCGTCGGCGTTCCGAAGGAGATCAAGGCGTACGAGAACCGCGTGGCCCTGACGCCCGCGGGTGTCCATGCGCTGCGTGCGCGCGGCCACGAGGTGCTCGTGGAGACGGGGGCGGGGGCCGGCAGCGGCTTCACGGACGAGGAATACCGCGCGGCCGGCGCGCGCCTCGTCGACTCCGCGGAGGCGCTCTTCGCCCAGGCGGAGATGATCGTCAAGGTCAAGGAGCCGCAGCCGGTCGAGGTCGAACGGCTGCGGGAGAACCAGATCCTCTTCACCTACCTGCACCTGGCGCCGGATGCGGAGCTCACCCACGGGCTCCTCCGTAAGAAAGTCGTCGCCATCGCGTATGAGACCGTCCAGCTGCCGGACCGCTCACTGCCGCTCCTCACGCCCATGAGCGAGGTCGCGGGGCGCATGGCGGTGCAGATCGGCGCGCACTTCCTTGAGAAGCCGCAGGGCGGCTCCGGCGTGCTCCTCGGCGGCGTGCCCGGCGTGGCGCCCGGCCACGTGGTGATCATCGGCGGCGGCGTCGTGGGCACGAACGCCGCCAAGATGGCGGTGGGCCTCGGCGCGCGCGTGACGATCATCGACATCAACGCGGAGCGGCTGCGCCAGTTGGACGATCTCTTCGGCGCACGCGTGACGACGCTCATGTCCAACGCGCACAACATCGCCGCGGCCGTGGCCGACGCGGACCTCGTCGTCGGCGCCGTGCTCATTCCGGGCGCGCGTGCGCCGCACCTCGTCACGGAAGACATGGTGCGCAGCATGCGGCCGGGCTCGGTGATCGTCGATGTCGCCATCGACCAGGGCGGCGTGGTCGAAACCTCGGACCGCGTGACCACGCACGCTGATCCCATCTACGTCCGCCACGGCGTCGTCCACTACGCCGTGGCCAACATGCCGGGCGCCGTGCCGCGCACCTCCACCTTCGCGCTGACCAACGTGACCCTGCCGTACGTCCTCGCCATCGCCGACAAGGGCTGGCGCCGGGCCGTGGACGAGGACCCGAGCCTGGCGCGCGGCGTGAACATCGTGGCGGGCCGCGTCGTCTACCGCGCCGTGGCCGAGGCGCACGGGCTGGAGTACACGCCGTTGGAGCAGGTCCTCTGACGCCTGGGGCGCCGCGTGCGGCCGCGCGGCGCCCGCTTTCCGAACCTTCCCCCTGATCACGGTTGCAGGACCGTCTGGTTTTATGTTGAATACACCCCCGGCGCTTGAATAAAGTTGCCTGCCGTGGGTCACGCTACCACCGGCGAAGGGGGACCACCGATGGATGCGCTGATCGACGAGTACCTGGAATACCTCCGCGTGGAGAAGGGGCTCGCCTACAACACCCTGGACTCATACCGGCGTGACCTGCGCGACTACGCACGCTTTCTCGCGCGCCGCAACGAGACGCCCACGGCGGCCACGCGTCAGGCGGTCGCCGCCTACCTTGTGGCGCTGACGCGCCAGGGCCGCGCGGCCTCGACGGTCGCGCGCCGCCTGGCGGCGCTCAAGTCCTTCTACCAGTTCCTCGTGCAGTCGCAGCGGCTGGCCCAGGATCCCACGGTGGAGCTGGAGTCGCCGAAGCAGAAGAAGCGCCTGCCGCGGGTGCTCACGGTGAAGGAGATCGAGCTTTTGCTTGCGCAGCCCGACCCGTCCACGCCCGCCGGCCTGCGCGACTCCGCCATGCTGGAGCTTCTCTACGCCTCGGGGATGCGCGTCTCGGAGCTCGTGAGCCTCAACTGCGACGACGTCTCCCTGGACCTCGGCTATCTGAGATGCGTCGGCAAGGGCGCGAAGGAGCGCATCGTCCCCATCGGCTCGCTGGCCGTAGAGGCCGTCCGCCGGTACCTTGAGGAGGGGCGCCCGGGTCTTGTGAAGGATCCGCGCCAGACGGCGCTTTTCGTCAACCACCACGGCGGCCGCCTCACGCGCCAGGGCTTCTGGAAGCTCATCAAGAAGTACGCAAAGGACGCCGGCATCGACAAGCCGATCACGCCGCACATCCTGCGCCACTCTTTCGCGACGCACCTATTGGAGAACGGCGCGGACCTGCGCGCCGTGCAGGAGATGCTGGGCCACGCCGACATCTCCACCACCCAGATCTACACGCACCTGACGCAGAGCCGCATCAGGGACGTGTATTCCCGCGCGCACCCGAGGGCCTAGGCGTCGGGGGTGCTTCGTTGCCGCTGGCAGCCCCCGGTGCTAGACTCCACTGGGAGGCGGGAGCGTGGATATTCCTGGCATCAATCCGTACATCTTTCACATCGGGCCCTTGGGCGTCCGGTGGTACGGATTCTTCATGGCCATCTCCATGGCGGTGGCCATCTTCTTTTTCGTGCGCGCCGGCCGGCGGCGCGGGCTCAGCGAGGACTTTCTCTACAATGTGAGCCTTGTGGGCATCATGAGCGGCGTCGTCGGTGCGCGCCTGCTCTACGTGCTGACGAACCCGGGTTACTTTCAGCAGTTTCCTTCCGAAATCATCCGCATCGACCACGGCGGCCTGTCGATCCACGGCGCCCTCCTGGGCGGTGTGCTTGGCGTGGCCGCCTACGCGCGGCGCTATCGCGTGCCGGTGAGCCCGCTGCTCGACTGGGCCGTGCCGGGCGTGGCCGTGGGCATCGCGCTCGTCCGCATCGGGAACATCTTCAACCGTGAGATCCTCGGCCACCCGGCGGCCATCCTGGGAGGCGCCCGCCACCCGGCCCAGCTGTACGGCTCGGCCATCGGCATCCTGCTTCTCCTCCTCTACTTCCACCAGTCGCGGCGGGAGACGCCGGACGGGTACCGGTTCTGGACGTTCGTGGCCGTCTACACCGCGCTGCGCGGCGCAGTGGAGGAGACGTTCCGGGACAATCCGCTCTACCTAGTGCAGTACGTCAACGAGGAGTGGGGCGTCGGCTTCATGACGCTCACCCAGTGGGTGACGCTGCCGATCCTCGCCTTCGCCGTGTACATGCTGGTGCGCGCAAAGAGGCTCAATCTCCACTGGCGCCCGGAGCCGGGCCACCCGGCGGCGGAGGCGCTAGGGGCGCCGGGCGGGTCCGGGACGGAGGCGGCGCAGGCGTCCCAAGGGGCGGAGGCGGCGGAGGCGGCCGCGGGCGGCGACGCCCCAGCCCAGCCGGAAGACGAGGAAGAGTTGGACGCGCGTGTGGAGAAGGGTGGCGCGGGAGGCGCCGCCGGGGAGGCGCCGCGCGCGTGAGCGATCCGGGCCTGAGAGACCTGCCGGCCGTGCACGAGCTGCTCGCGCACCCGGCGGCGGCGGCCTGGGCGGATCGCGTCGCCGCGCCCGTGCGCACGCGGCTCGCGCAGGAGCTTCTCGCGGAATGGCGGCAGCGGCTGCGCTCCGGGGAGCCCTCACCCGCGGCGGACGCCGGGGGGCTGCATGAGTATCTCGGCCGGGCGCTCGCCTCGCGGCTGGAGGCGCTCTGGCGGGGCGGCCTGCGGCGCGTGATCAATGCCACAGGGGTGGTCCTGCACACGAACCTCGGGCGCGCCCCCCTGCCGGCGGCCGCGCTGGAAAGCGCCGCAGGGCTCTCCGGGTATTGGAGCCTTGAGTTCGACCTGGTGAGCGGGGAGCGTGGGGACCGCAGCGAACTCGTCGCGGACCTCCTGCGCGCCCTGACGGGCGCGGAGGAGGCCCTTGTCGTCAACAACAACGCCGCGGCGGTGCTCCTCCTGCTCTCCGCCCTGGCGGCGGGGAGGGAGGTCGTCGTCTCGCGCGGGGAACTTGTGGAGATCGGGGGTTCCTTCCGCGTGCCGGAGGTCATGGCGGCGTCGGGCGCCGTGCTGCGCGAGGTGGGGACGACGAACCGCACGTACGCGCAGGACTACGAACGCGCCCTCACCGCGGCCACGGCCGCGCTGCTCAAGGTGCACCGCAGCAATTTCGCGCTCATGGGCTTCACGCACGAGGCCACGCTTGAGGAACTCGTGGCGCTTGCGCGGCCGCGCGGGCTGCGCGTGCTCTTCGATCTCGGCAGCGGCGCTTTGGCCCCGGAGTTCGTCCCGGGCCTGCCGGAAGAGCCCACGGTCTCGGAAGCGCTGGGCGCAGGGGTGGACGCGGTCACGTTCTCCGGCGACAAGCTCCTCGGCGGGCCGCAGTGCGGCATCATCGCGGGGCGGGCGGACGTCGTGCGCGCCTGCGCCCGCCACCCGCTCTACCGCGCGCTGCGCGTCGACAAGGTCACGCTGGCCATGCTCGCCGCCACGCTGCGCGCGTGCCTGCACCCGGACCGCGCGCGCGCGGAGATCCCGGCGCTTTGGATGCTGGCGCGGCCGGCGGAGGAGCTCGCGCGACGGGCGGAGGCGCTGGCCGGACGCCTGCGCGCCGCCCTCGGCCCGGCGGCGGACGTGGCCACGCAGCCCGGCGCCTCGCTGGCCGGCGGCGGCTCCGCGCCGGCGCGGGAGCTCGCCACCACGCTCGTCCGCGTGCGGCCCGCCGGCCTCGGTGCCGCGGAGGCGGCCCGCCGGCTGCGGCGGGCGGAGCCGCCGGTGGTGGCGCGCGTCGCCGGGGAGGCGCTGCTCGTCGATCCTCGTACGCTGGATCCGGCGGAGGAAGAGCCGCTCGTGCGCGCGTTCGCCGCGGCGCTCGGCGGCGATGCAGCGACGCGCGCACCCGGCTAAGAGGCGCGCGCATCCGGCTAACGCGCGCCCGCGACGGGCATCCTACCCTCCAGACATAGGGAGGGATGAGGGTGCCTCGTCTTGGTCCATGGTGGCGGCGCGGCGGGCCGTGGGCGCTGGCGGTGGCCGTGGCCTGCGCCGCGTTTCCTCCGGCGGCCCTCGCCGAAAACGGGGTCGTGGCGCAGGCCCCGGGCGCGCCGGAGATCGCCTCGCCGTCGGCCGTGCTGATGGACGCCGGCTCCGGAGAGATCCTGTATGCCAAGAACCCCCATGAGAAGCGCAACCCGGCCAGCGTGACGAAGCTCATGACGCTCGCCGTCCTCTATGATGCCGTGGCGGCGGGCGAGGTCCACTGGGACGATCCCGTCACGGCCAGCGAGCACGCGGCCAGCATGGGCGGCTCCCAGGTGTTCCTCGCGGCGGGCGAGACGTTTCCCCTCAAGGACATGACGGCGGCCGTGGCCGTGGCCTCCGCCAACGACGCCGCGATGGCCCTGGCGGAGCACGTGGCCGGCTCGGAAGAGGCCTTCGTGAAGCGCATGCAGGCGCTCGCGGAGAAGATCGGCATGAAGGACTCGTCGTTCCGCAACCCGCATGGGCTGGACGCCGACGGGCACGTCATGAGCGCCTACGACATCGCGCTCCTCTCCCGCTACCTCGTCACCCACCACCCCGAGGTGCTGGAGATGACGAGCACGTGGATGCGGCCCTTCCGCGCGCCGCCGCGCGAGTTCATCCTCGTGAACACGAACACCTTCCTCAAGCGCTATCCCGGCGTGGACGGCCTCAAGACGGGCTGGACCAGCCAGGCCGGCTGGAGCGTGAGCATCACGGCGGTACGGGGGGCCACGCGGCTCATCGCGGTGGTGATCGGCGCCGCGACCTCCGACCAGCGCTGGGCGGACGTGCGCAAGCTCCTCGACTGGGGCTTCGCCACCTTCGAGACGGTGCCCGTCGCCCAGGCGGGTGAGGTGCTGCGCGAGATCCCGGTCGACAAAGGCGTGGCGCGGCAGGTGGCGGCTGTCACGCCGGACGCGGTGGCCGTGACGGTACGCAAGGGCCAGAAGCAGCGCGTGACGCAGGAGGTGGACCTGCCGGCCCGCGTGCCCGCACCTGTGGCCGCCGGCCAGCGCCTCGGCACGATCACGGTGAAGGTCGAGGGCAAGGTGGTGCGCGAAGCGCCCCTTGTGGCGGGGGCCGCCAGTCCGCGCGCGGGCTACGGGCTGCTCTTCCGGCGCATCCTGGAGGCGGCCTGGCCCTGGTGACGGCCTGCACCGCCGGGCACGCACGCGGACACGCCGCCTGAGGCGGGGATTGGCGAAATCGGGCGAATTTCCGGCCCACATGTCGAGCGCGCGGGCTCCTGCGCGCTCGCGCTTTGGGGAGGATATCGCTGCCGTGCGCCGAAGAGCCCGTCCTCGGGAGGTGGGCGCAGTTGCGGTTGGAGCGCGAACTTGTCGGCGACCGCCTCGTCGTCCGGGTGGAGGGAGACCTGGACGTGCGCAGCGCCGAGGCCTTCCGGCGCAGCGTGGACGAGTGGCTGGAAGCCACTCGCGCGCGCAGCCTGATCGTCAACCTCGCCGCCGCGGGCTTCGTCGACAGCACCGGCCTCGGGGCGCTTCTCGGGCGCTACCGCAAGCTGCAGGCCGCGCGCCGGACCATGGTCCTCGTGGCGCCGCCGGCCGGCACCCTGGCTGTGTTGGAGTTGGCCGGCATCCCCGGCCTCATGCCGATCGTCGCGAGCGAAGCCGAGGCGCTGGAGGTGGCCGTGGGATGAGCCGGCGCGACAACCATCTGACGATCGAG
Source organism: Bacillota bacterium (assembly GCA_014896375.1). Classification (GTDB taxonomy): domain Bacteria; phylum Bacillota; class Sulfobacillia; order RBS10-35; family Bu92; genus Bu92. The sequence goes on from JADBKN010000009.1 coordinate 107,866, forward strand.
ATGCCGAGCCGCCCGGAGAACGTGGGTGTGGCCCGCGTGAGCCTGGCAGCCTTCGCGAGCCAGCTGGACTTCACGTTGGCGGAGCTGGAGGAGCTGAAGGTGGCCGTCTCCGAGGCGGTGACGAACTGCGTCCTCCACGCCTATCCCGGACGCACGGGCGAGGTGAAGGTGGAGGCCTGGATCTCCGAGGGTGAGCTGGGCGTACGCGTCACGGACTGGGGCGTCGGCATCGAAGACGTGGAGCAGGCGCGGCAGGCCGCCTACACGTCCTCGCAGGACCCGGACCACCTGGGGCTCGGCTTCACGTTCATGGAGAACTTCATGGACCGCGTGGAGGTGTGGTCACAGCCCGGCGCGGGCACGGTGGTGACGATGACGAAACGCCCGCGCGCGGCGGCGTTGCAGGCAGCGAACGGGGAGGAGCGGCGGGCGTGACGGGCGCGCCCGACGAGGACCTCTTCGCGCGGCTGGCCGGCGGCGACGCCGCGGCGCGGGAGGAGCTCGTGGCGCGCCACATGGGGCTTGTACATCACGTGGTGCGGCGCTTTCCGGGCGCCGCGGACCCGGAGGACCTCGTCCAGGCCGGCGTGCTGGGCCTCATCCAGGCGCTCTCGCGCTTTGACCCGCACCGCGGCGCGAGCTTCTCAAGCTTCGCCGTGCCCTACATCCTCGGCGAGGTGCGGGCCTGCTTCCACCGGCAGCAGTCGGGCGCCCATGTCGGGCGCGCGGCCGCACGCCTCGCGCAACGCGCGCGCGCGACGGCCGCGCAGCTGACCCAGACGCTGGGCCGCGAGCCCTCGCTCCGGGAACTGGCGGCGGCGCTCGATGTGGATGCCACGGACCTCGCGCAGCTGCTCGACGCGCAAAAGCCGGCGGCGTCCGTCGAGGCGTCGCCCGAGGAGGACGAGGACGCCGCCCCGGCTGCGGCCGCCGCCGAGCCCTCCTTCGAGTCCGAGTGGATCGAGCGCTATACGCTCCGCGAAGTCCTCGCGCGCCTTGAAGAGCGCGACCGCCGCCTCATCGCGTTGCGCTACCTGGCCGGCCTCTCCCAAGCAGAGGTCGGCCGCCGCCTTGGCGTGTCGCAGGTGCAGGTCTCCCGCCTTGAGCGCCGCATTCTCGCGCAGCTGCGCGGCGCCGCCGAGCCGTGACGGCCGCCGCGGCGGCCGCTCCGTCGCATATCCCCGCGGGCCGGTGGAGACTCTAGCCTCGCGGGAGGTGAGGTCGATGGAGGTCGTGAAGGTGCTGGAACTCGTCGGGGATTCCCCGGAGGGCTGGCAGCAGGCGGTGGAAAACGCCGTCCAGGAGGCGTCCAAGACCATCGACGGCATCACCGGCGTCGAGGTGTACAACCTGACGGCCAACGTGAAGAACGGCCGGCTGGTCGAGTACAAGGCGAACGTGAAGATCGCGTACGCGGTCGACCGGGAGCGGTAACCGATGGCGAAGGCGAGCCAGTCGCAAACGGAGGCGTACCGGCGGCAGCAGAAGAAGGCCAAGCCGCCGGTGCCCTGGGCCCGGAACCTCTTCTGGGCCTTTCTTGTGGGCGGCCTCATCTGCACCGCCGGTGAAGCGGTGCTGAAGTTCTTCATGGCGCAGGGGCTGCGCGCAGACCAGGCGGCCGTGCCGACGAGCGCCGTGATGGTCCTGGTGGGCTCGCTGCTCACCGGCCTCGGCGTCTACGACGAGCTCGTGCGCCTGGGCGGTATGGGCGCAGCCCTGCCGATCACCGGTTTCGCGAACTCCATCGTGGCGCCGGCGATGGAGTTCAAGCGGGAGGGCTGGGTGATGGGCGTGGGCGCGCGCATGTTCCAGGTGGCGGGGCCGGTGATCGTGTACGGGCTCGTCGCCTCGTTCGCCGTGGGTCTCGTCTGGTTCCTCGTGCACGGGGGGACGCGCTGATGGCCGTCGCCACGAAGGAGGCGCCGCGACGCCTCGGGGAGCGCACCTTCCGTTTCCCCGCAGAGCCGCGCATCGTCGCCACGGGCAGCATCGCCGGCCGGATGGAGGCCGAGGGACCGCTGGGTGCCGAGTTCGATGAGACGGTGTCCGACAGCCTCCTCGGCCAGGCTTCCTGGGAGCGCGCGGAGCGGGAGCTCATGCGGCGCGCGGTGGAGCATGCCGTGCGCAAGGCCGGCTGGACCCTCGGCGACGTCGACTTCATGTTCGGCGGCGACCTGCTCAACCAGATCGTCTCGACGAGCTTCGCCGCGCGCGACCTCGACATCCCGGCCTTCGGGCTCTTCTCCGCCTGCGCCACGCTCACGGCGGCGCTCACCCTGGCGGCGATGGCCGTCGACGGCGGCTACGCGCGGCGCGCGCTCGCCGCCGTCTCCAGCCATCACGACACTGCTGAACGCCAGTACCGCTTTCCCACCGAGTTCGGCAACCAGCGGCCGCCGACCGCGCAATGGACGGCGACGGCCGGCGCGGCCTTCCTGCTTGCTGCTGAAGGCGAGGGGCCGCGCATCACCATGGCCACGCCCGGGCGTGTGGTCGACTACGGTCTCAAGGATCCCTTCGACATGGGCTCCGCCATGGCGCCGGCGGCCGCGGACACGATCGCGGCCCACCTGCGCGATACGGGCCGCGACCCGTCCGATTACGACATGGTCCTCACCGGCGACCTGGCCGCTGTGGGCACGCCCCTCGTCCGCGAACTCCTCGCGCAGCGCGGCTACGACATCGAGGACGTGCACGAGGACTGCGGCCTTCTGCTCTATGACCGCGAGCGCCAGGACGTGCACGCGGGCGGCAGCGGCGCGGCCTGCAGCGGCGCCACGGTGGCGGCGCACATCTGGAAGCGCCTCGCGCAGGGCGACCTCCGCCGCGTGCTGCTCGTGGCCACAGGCGCGCTGCACAGCCCGACGACCTACCAGCAGGGGGAGACGATCCCGTGCGTGGCGCATGCCGTGGTGCTGGAGGCCCCGCGCGCGGCGGGCGGCTAGCGGGCGTTGAGCGGGCAAGGGGAGCAGGGCGGACGGAGGTCTTTTCAACGTGGACTACGTGTGGGCGTTTCTCGTCGGAGGGCTCCTTTGTGTGGCGGCGCAGATTGTGGCGGACGGCACGCCTCTCACGCCGGCCCACACCATGGTGCTGTTCGTGGTCCTCGGCGCCGTGGCGAGCGGCCTCGGCCTCTACGAGCCCCTGATCCAGTTCGCGGGCGCGGGGGCGAGCGTGCCGCTGCCCGGCTTCGGCCACGCGCTCGTCCAGGGCATCATTCAGGAGTCCGCCCGCACCGGCTGGGTGGGCCTTTTCACAGGCGGCCTGGCGGCGACGGCGATGGGCGTCACGGCCGCCGTGCTGTTCGGGTTCCTGGCCGCGGTGCTGTTCAACCCGCGCGGCTGAGCCACCGGGCCCGCGGCGGACGCCGCCGGGCGCGCAGATGGCGAGCGGGTTTGAAGAAGGGAAGCGGTGCAGAGGGAGGTCATGTGCCACGGGTTCCGTCGCGCCGACGCCGGTGGACCGCCGCCTCGACGTGAACCGTGAGTGGCTGCGCGACCGGCTGGGATTGGATCAGAGTTTCGACCTACTCTGGCGCGAGGTCGAGGTGGGCGGCAGCCGCGCCGGGCTCCTCGCCGTGCGCGGCCTCGTGCGGGAGGACGTCCTGGAGCGGGTGCTGGCGCTCCTGCAGCACCTGCCGGAGCATCGGCCGCCAGGGACGCCCGGCGCGCCTTGGGCAAGCCACGCGGGCGACGGCGGCGGTGCGGCGGTGCACCACGAGGGCGGCCGCGCACCCGGGGGCGGCGCGGCGGAGGCGTGGGCGCGGCGGTACCTGTCGCCGCCGGACATCGAGACCCTCGACACGTTGGAGGCCGTCGCCGAGCGCGTGCTGCGCGGCTCGGCGGCGCTGTTTTTGGAAGGGGCCGAGACGGCTGTGACCCTCGGCGTTGCGGCTCCGGCATCCGTTCCCTTAGGCGCCGCATCCGGCTTCGGGGGCCCGGGAGGCCCCTCGTTCGCCGGGCATTTGCGCGCGGACGCCGCGCTCCTGCGGCGCTTCCTACCGCTGCAGGGTCTGCGCGTGGAGTGCATTCCGGGCAGCGGCCGCGGTGCGGATATGGCGATCGCATATGTGCGGGGCCTCGCCGACGCGGAACTGGTCGCGCGCGTCCGCGAGGCACTGAGGGTGGCGGCCGGGGACGGACCCCGCGAGGCCGCCCGCGCCCTGGCCTTCGTGCGCGACGGACGACGGGGCGGCGCGCGACGCTTTCCGGCCGTACACCGCGTGGCGGACGCCCGGAGCGCCGCCGGAGCGTTGCGCGCGGGCCGTGTGGCCGTTCTCCAGGAGGGCGTGCCGGAAGCATGGCTGGTGCCTGCGTCGCTGCGGGACCCATGGATCTCGGCCGACGGATGGGCCGCCCCCCGATCGGCAGCCCAGGCGGCGAGCTCCTTGGCCGCCGGCTGGGTGCTGCTCCCCGCCGCGCTGCTCCTCCCGGCGGCGACGGTGCAGACGCGCTCTCTCTGGCTTCCGCTGATCGGGGCGGAGGCCGTGCTGGCCTTGACGCGAGCGGCGCTGGCACCGTTGGGACGCGCTGCCCCGGCGTGGGAACTCGTGGCGGCCGCGCTGCTCGCGCCGGTGGCGGTGGCGGCCGGGCTGATCAGCGCTCGAGGCGCGCTGCTCGCCATCGTGAGCGCGGCCGCAGCCGCCGCCGTGCCTGGGGCGGAGCTGCGCACGGCCATATGCGGTTGGCGTGCGGCCGCCACGGCTGCGGCCGGGCTCGTGGGCGTGTGGGGGGTGCTGGCGGCTACCGCGCTGGCGGTCGTGGCGCTGCTGCGCGGAAGCGGACCGCGCGGCCCGAAGAGGGCACGGCCTGCGGCGGTGGGCGAGCGCGCCGGGGAGGCGGTAGGGGACGGGCCGAAGGCACGGGGTATGGCGGCGCCGGACGGCGGGGCGAAGGCAGACGCCGATGAGGCGAGCGGCCGGGCGAGGGCTCGGACCCTTTGCTGGTGATCCCCAGCACAGCCCAACAACCGTCTCCCCGCACGCGGTTTGTCAATAGTCCCAAAAGGCGCCTTAGCCGATGGGGCAGGGAGCATGGCCGAGCATGGGCGACGCCCCACGCCAGCGCAGATCGCTCCCCGCCCTGCAGCGGCCGCGCCTCCCGCCGCCCTGCGACCGTGCGCAGCCCGGCGTCTCGCCACCGCCCCGCAACGCCCGCGCCTCCCGCCGCCCTGCGACCGTGCGCGTCCCCGCGATGGCCCAGCCAGCCGAGCTGCGCGCTGTGAGCCCGCCCGACCACCGCGCCGAGTGGCTCCCGGTCGCGTGTCGCCGCCACCGGGGCCGCCTTCGCCCCCCTCCCGCGCGCGGCTCGGGGCCGCCACCCCTCCCGGCCCCCGTCCAGCGCCGCGCGGCCTGCCCGCCATCCCCTTCCGCCTGGGTGCACCTGCCACTACGGCGGCCAGAACCGCGCGGACGCGCCTCCCTTCGGCCGCGTCGCGAGGGCACTCCAAACCCCGGCTGGCGGGGCCGTCCATGTGTTGACGGAACGCGCTTTCGCCGTTACCATCCATCCCATGCAGAGGGAATCTGCCCCGGTTCGACAAGCCGCTCCCGCCGGCGTCTCCGACTTCCCCGAAGGGGTCTCGCGCGGCCCGGACGGTGTCCTGTGCTTCTCCGGCGTCCGGCTGACGGAACTCGCCGAGCGCTACGGCACGCCGCTGCTCGTACTCTCGGAAGACGTGGCGCGCGCGGCCGCGCTCCGCTTCATCGACGCGTTCCGGCGCGCCTTCGGGCCGCGGGCGTCGGTCTCCTACGCCGCCAAGGCGCTGGCCTTGCCGGCCTTCTTCCGGGCGCTGGCTGACCTCGACCTCTCGTTCGACGTCGTCTCCGCGGGCGAGGCCGCCGCGGCGCGCTTCGCGGGCATCGCCCCGGAGCGCCTGCGCCTGCACGGCAACAACAAGCCGGATGCGGAGTTGCGCATGGCGGCCGCGGGCGGAGTGGGGCAGGTCGTCATCGATAACCCCGAGGAGCTGGAGCGGTGGATCGCGATGCCGCGGCCGGCGGAGCCTCCGGTACTCTTGCGCGTCGCGCCCGGCCTCAGCCCCGACACGCATGAATACATCTCCACCGGCGGCCGCGGCGGCAAGTTCGGCTTCGACGGGCCGAGCGGCGAGGCGCTGCGCGGCCTCCTACGCGCCTACGCCGCGGGGGTGCGCGTCGCCGGTCTCCACGCGCACCTCGGGTCGCAGATCGAGGACGTCTCCATCTACGCGGCCAGCCTGAGCTATCTGTACGACCTCCGCCGGCACTTCCACGAGCGCACTGGGGTATGGCTGGAGGAACTGAACATCGGCGGCGGGCCGGCCTACCGGTACACGGAAGAGCGCGCGCTGGACGCCGAGGCCTGGGCCGCGGAGGTGGCGCGCGCGGAGCGCGAGGCGGCAGCCGGGCAGCCGCCGGCGCGCATCGGCATCGAGCCGGGCCGCGCCATCGCGGCGCCCGCGGGCCTGACGGTCTACACCGTGGGCGACGCTCACCGCGTGCCGGGCTTCACGCCCGTCGTGGCCGTGGACGGCGGCATGGGCGACAACATCCGCCCGGCGCTCTACCACGCGCGCTACGGTGCGGCGCGCGTGGAGGGGGAGGGTCCGGTCGAGGTGTGCCACATCGTGGGCCGCTATTGCGAGTCGGGCGACGTCCTCATCACGAACGCGCGCCTGCCGCGGCTGCGCCGCGGCGACCGCCTGGCCGTCTTCGGCACGGGCGCCTACACCTTCCCCATGTCCATGCGCTACAACGGCGTGCCGCGCCCCGCCGTCGTGCTGGTGCGCGGTGGCGAGCACGCCTGCGTCTGCGAGAGAGAGACGGAGGAAGACCTGCTTCGCGGCCAGCGCCTGGCCCCATGGCAGGTACCTTGACCGGACGCGCGTGCCCGGCCTACGATGGCGACGATGATGACCGATCTGACCGTCCTCATCTACGGCGTGCCGGGCCTGCTCTTCGCCCTGTCCTTTCACGAATACGCGCACGCCTGGATGGCGACGCGTCTCGGTGATCCGACCCCCCGTGCCGCCGGGCGGCTGACGCTCAACCCCTTCGCGCACGTCGACTGGTTGGGGCTCATCATGCTGTGGGTGGCGCGCTTCGGCTGGGCGCGGCCTGTGCCGGTGGACCCGCGCTACTTCGCGCGGCCGCGATCGGGGATGCTGTGGACGGCGCTCGCCGGCCCGGCGGCGAACGCCATTGCCGCGGTGGCGAGCGCGTGGCTGCTCGTGCGCGCGGACCGGCTGCTCGGAGACGCCGCGGGAGCCGCCGACGCCGTGCGCATCATCCTCTACCTCTCTCTCGTGTACAACGTCTCCCTGGCCATCTTCAACCTCATCCCGGTGCCGCCGCTCGACGGGTCCCGCATCCTTGGCAGCCTCCTGCCGCCGCGGGCGGCGTGGCGGTACCAGCAGATCGAGCCGTACGGCTGGCTCGTGCTCCTTCTGCTCGTGGCCTCGGGCTACGTGGGCAACATCATCGCCCCGCTGATCAACGCCATCACGCGCGCGCTTCTGGGGTGGTTCTCGACGTGACAACGCCGTCGCCGGCTGACGAGGATCTCTTGGAGGCCCTCCGCTGGACGGAGGAGCGGCTGGCGGCCGGGGAGGCCGTGCCGCTGGGTCCCCTCGCGGAGCGATTGCGCCGTCGCTGGGCGCGGGTGGAGGCGCGAGAGCTGGAACCGGCCAGCCAGGCTCTCCTGCAGATGGCGCGGCTTCTGGAGAAGCGCGCGCGCCTCTTCTTCCCGCCGGAGCCGGCGCCTGAAGAGGCCGCCCCCGAGGAGGAGGCGGGCGGCGGGCCGTTTCTGCCCGGAGAGGAGCTCCTTGAACGCCTCGCGGCGCTCGAGGCCTTCCAGGATGTGGCGAAGGCGCTCGACGCCTACCAACGCCAGGCGCGGCGCAGGTTCCCGCGCGGCGCCGCCGGTCGCCCGCGGGCGGAGACAGCGGCGGGCACCGCCTCGCCGGACGCGCTGCTCGCGGCCTTCCGCGCCGTGTGGGAGCGCGCCCGGGAGCGGACGCGGCAGGTGGAGCGGGAGACGCTCACCGTGCGCGACCGGATGTGGGAGATCGCGCGGCGCGCCAAGGACGGGCCGGTCGCCTTCGACGCTCTCTTCGACGCCGATGCCGGGCGGCGGGACGTGATCGTGACCTTCCTCGCGCTTTTGGAACTCATCCGCCTGGGTGAGGTCGTCGCGCGCCAGGAGGGCCCGCGGGCGCCCATCGTCATCTTCCCGGCGGCGGTGCAGGGGGGCGGCGGGCGGTGAACCCGCTCCTGCCGCGCATCGAGGCGCTGCTCTTCGCCGCCGAGGAGCCCCTCAGTACGGCGCGCCTGGCGGAGCTCTGCGGCGCGGAGCGCGGCGCTGTGGAGGCCGCGCTGCGGGAACTGGACGCGGCGTTGGGCGACGAGGCGCGGGGGATCCAGCTGGAGGCCGTGGCCGGCGGCTGGCGCCTCGTCACGAAGCCCGAGCACGCGGACGCGGTGGCGCGCCTGCGCGGCCCGGCCGGTGCGCCGCTGTCGGCGGCGGCGCTGGAGACGCTCGCCATCGTCCTCTACCAGCAACCCGTGACGCGCGCGGAGATCGACGCCCTGCGCGGCGTCCACTCGGAGAGCGCCCTGCACACGCTGATCGAGCGCGGGTTCGTCCGCGAGGTGGGCCGCAAGGACGCACCCGGGCGGCCGGCGCTCTACGGCACGACGCGCCGCGTGCTCACCTACTTCGGCATCCGCGACATCCGCGACCTGCCCGACCCACGCGCCCTGCTGCCGGAGGGCGGGCCGCGCCAGCTGTACCTGCGCGTGCCCCCAAAGGCGTCGGGCGGTACGTCCGGCGACACCACGGGAGGCCCGGACGCAGCGGCGCCGCCGGCACGGCCGGCCGAAGCCTCTTCACCGGCGCGCGACTAGACTCCCGCCGCACGGAGCATTCTTCTTACGGTGAACCCCGTGAGCTGGCCGGCCGCCATCCTCGCCATGGCCGCCCTCGCCGCCGCCGCGCTGCTTCTGCCGCTGCGGCTGGGACTGCGCCTGCGCTGGGAGGAGCGTCCGGCGCGGCGCGAGGGTGCCGTCGAGTGGCAGCTCGGGCCGATCGCGGGGTCGCAACCTCTGCCGCTGCCGGCTCCCTTGCCGCTCAGCTGGGATCGGCTGGACGACCTCGCGCGAGAGGCGCTGCGCTGGGTTCGCGAGGTGCGGGAGCACGTGCCGGAGATCGTGGCCGGTGGCGTGACGATCGGCGGCGCACGGCTGGAACGGCTGGAGGTGCGCGTCCAGGTCGGGGCGGGCGACGCCGCGGCGACGGCCGTCGCCTGCGGCCTCGTGCACGCCGCGCTCTGGCCGGCGCTCGCGCTCGCCGCGCGCGCGTGGCGCTTCCGCGGCCGGCCGCTAGTCGTCGTCCAGCCTGACTTTTCACCGCTGCCCGCGTGGATCGTGGAAGGCCACTGCATATGGTCCTGGCGGCTCGGGCACCTTATAGCCGCTCTCGGGCGGATGGCGCTGGCACGCCTTGCGCGTGCCGCCGCCCGCTGGGTCCAACGCCTGCTCGTGGAGGTGCGCCCGTCTTGAGTGAGCACGCCATTCAAGGGCTGATGCAGACCGCGATGGAGTCCCTCAAGGGCATGATCGACGTGAACACGGTCGTCGGCGACGCCGTGGAGACGAAGGACGGCACAGTGATTGTGCCGGTGTCGCGCGTGGCCTTCGGTTTCGCGGCCGGCGGCAGCGACTGGCCGCATGCGCGCGGAGAGTCGCACCCCTTCGGGGGCGGCAGCGGCGCCGGCGTGTCGGTGCAGCCGGTCGCCTTCCTCGTCGTGAGCGGCAGCGCCATCCGACTTCTGCCGGTCGGCGACCGCGGCACCGTGGAACGCCTCCTGGACATGACGCCGGAGGTGCTCGACCGGCTCCAGGGCGTGCTGCACAAGAACGGCGGCGCGCGGCGCGGCCACCCGCGCGGCGGCTCGCCGGCGCCGGCGGGCGCGCCTGCGGCCGCGGCGGAGTTCGACGGCTCGACGTCGACCGGCGGGACGAACTCCCTGGAGCGGCCGTACCCGACCGTCTGATCCTTAAGCCACGGACCCACGCACGCCCGGCGCCCCCGCGAGGGGGCGCCGCCCTTTCTTCCACCATTTGTGTCACATGGCCCGATGCCGGCCCAGGCACGTTATGGCCAGGACGGAGGGTCGTGCGCCATGCGCAGCATCTGGAACGGCGCCCTGAGCTTCGGGCTCGTGCACATCCCCGTGCGGCTCTTCTCCGCCACGGAGGATCGCGACGTGCACTTCCGGCAGCTGCACCGCGCCGACCACACGCCCATCCAGTACCGGCGCCACTGCCCGGCCTGCGGGCAGGACGTGGGGCCCGAGGACATCGTGCGCGGCTACGAGTACCTCCCGGGCCAGTTCGTCGTGCTGGAGGACGAAGACTTGGAACAGTTGCCGCTCCCCACCCAGAAGACGATGGAGATCCTCGACTTCGTCCGCGTGGAGGAGGTCGATCCGATCTACTTCGAGCGCTCGTATTTCATCGCCCCGGCCGAGGGCGGCGCGCGCCCGTTCGCGCTCCTGCGGGCGGCGATGGAGCGCACGGGGCGCGCGGGCCTCTGCCGCGTGGCGCTGCGCGCCAAGGAGCGCCTCGGGTTGGTGCGCCTCTACCAGGGAAGGGCCCTGGTGCTCGAGACGCTGCACTACCCGGACGAGATCCGGCAGCCGGAGGGGCTGGAGGAGCTGGAGCGGCTGCCGGCGCCGTCGGAGAGGGAGCTCGTGATCGCCGAGCAGCTCGTGCAGAGCCTCGCTGTGCCGTTCCAGCCGGAGCGCTACCGCGACCGTTACCGCGAGGCCCTTCAGGAGCTGATCGAACGCAAGGTGGCGGGGCAGGAGCTCGTGGCGCCGGCGCGCGCGGAGGAGACGGTGCCCATGGACCTGCTGGCGGCCCTCGAGGAGAGCGTGCGCCGGGTCGAGGCGCAGCGCGCCCTGGCTGGGCGCACGGGCTAGATGCGGACCGCGGACGGGGGCGCGCCGGCCTGGCCCGTGCCGCCGCAGGCGATGGAGCCGGTGCTCTGGCCGGAGGCGTTCGACGACCCGCGCTTCGCCTTCGAGATCAAGTGGGACGGCATCCGCCTGCTCACCTGGGCCGGGCGCGGCGGGCTGCGCGCCGTCACGCGCCGCGGCCGCCGGCGCGAGCACGCCTATCCGGAGCTGGCCGCTCTGGCGGGAGGCCCGGAGGCCGTCTTCGACGGCGAGATGGTCGTCTTCGTGCGCGGGCGCCCCTCATTTCCGGCCGTCCTGCGCCGCGACCGCGCCTCCGAGCCGCGCGCGGTGGAGCGGCTCGCCCGCGCCTGGCCCGCCGTGTATCAGGTCTTCGACCTCCTTTGGGAGGGCGGCCGCGACTGGCGCGCGGCACCCTGGGAGGAGCGGCGCGCGCGGCTGGAGCGGATCCTTGAGGGGCGCGGCGGGAGCGTGGCGCTTGTGCAGGCGTGGCCCGGGGAGCGCGGGCGCGCGCTCTTTGAGGCGGCGGCCGGGCTCGGTCTTGAGGGCGTCGTGGCCAAGGAACGGGCGAGCCCCTACCTGCCCGGCCGCCGCAGCGGGGCGTGGCGGAAGATCAAGGCCTGGAGGGAGCGCGACGCGGTGGTGGGCGGCTACCTCGAAGGTGTGGAGGGCCTCGCCTCGCTGCTGGTCGGCGCGTATGAGGGCCCTGCGCTGCGCTATATCGGGCGCGCCGGGTCGGGGCTGAACGCGCGGGAGCGCCAGGCGCTGCGCGCCCTCTTGGACCGCGACCGCCGGGCCTCGTGCCCGTTCGAGCCGGAGCCCGCGAGACTGCCGTCGCCGCCTGTATGGGTGGAGCCGCGGCTCGTGGCGCGGGTGCGGTATCTCGAGTGGACGCCGGAACTTCTGCTCCGGGCGCCGGTGGTGATCGCCGTGCGGGAGGGCGACCCCCACGCCTGCCGACTGGAGGACGGGGATCTGGAGGTGAAGGGCGATGGCGAGGGGCGCGGAGACGACGGTCTGGGTGGACGGCCGTCGCCTCGCCCTGCGCAACCTTGACAAGCCCTTCTGGCCGGAGGACGGCCTCACGAAGGGCCACATGATCCAGTACTACGAGGCGGTGGCGCCGGCCATCCTGCCGCACCTGGAGGGCCGGCCGCTCGTCGTCACGCGCTATCCGGACGGCATCCGCGGCGAGTCCTTCTACCAGAAGAACCGGCCGCCGGGCACACCGGAGTGGGTGCCGATCTGGCCGTACTATTCGCGCGAGAGCGACCGCTGGCTCGGCTTCATCGTCTGCCGCGACCGCGCCACGCTGGTCTGGCTCGCGAACCAGGCGGCCGTCGAGCTGCACCCGTGGTACTCGCCCTGCACGCATCCGGAAGAGCCGGACTTCTGCGTCATCGACCTCGACCCCATGGCACCGGCCACCTTCGACGACGCGCGGGAGGTCGCGCTGGTCCTGCGCGAGTACCTGGAGCGGCGCGGGGTACGCGCGTTCCTCAAGACCTCCGGGGCCACGGGGCTGCACGTCTACATGCCGCTCGAACGCGGCTACACGTACCCGCAGACGGCGGCCGCCGTGCGCCGCCTGGCGCTGGCCTTCGTGCGCATGTGGCCGGAGCGCTGCACCGTGGAGCGCAGCGTGGAGAAGCGCGGCGGCAAGGTCTACATCGACTACCTCCAAAACCACATGGGGAAAACGCTCTGTGCGCCCTACAGCCTGCGGCCGTTGCCCGGCGCGCCCGTCTCCTGCCCGCTCGATTGGTCGGAGCTCGCCGGCGTGGACCCGCGCCGCTGGAACCTCCGCACCGTGCCCGAGCGCTTGCGGCGGCAGGGCGACCCATGGCGCGGCATCCTGGAGGAACGCCAGCCGCTGGAACTGCTCAGCGGCGACCCGGTGCGGGTGTGAAGGAGGGGCGGGGGATGGCGCTCGTTTGCCTCGACGAGGTCGCCGAGCGCTTCCGGCGTCGCGGCGCGTCGCTCTTCCCCTACCAGGTGGAGGCGGCGCGGCGCGTCGTCGAGGACATGGGCGGCAGCGGCATCCTCGCCGACGAGGTCGGGCTGGGGAAGACGGTGGAAGCCGGGCTCGTGATCCTGGAGCTCGCGCGGCGCGAGCGGGTGCGGGATGTGCTCGTGCTGGTGCCGGCCTCGCTCACGTACCAATGGCGGCGCGAGCTGGCCGAGAAGTTCGGCCTGGCCGCGCGCGCGCGCCTGGAGGCCGGCGGCCTCGTCGTGGCCTCGCTGGACACAGCGAAGCGCGGCGCCGCGGCAGAGGCCTGTCTCGGGCGCGCGTGGGACCTTCTGCTCGTCGACGAGGCCCACCGCCTGAAGAACCCGCGCACGCAGGTGCACCGCTTCACGGCCGCCCTGCGCCGCCGGCACACGGTGCTGATCTCCGCCACGCCGCTTCAGAACGACCTGACGGAGCTGCACGCGCTGGTGTCGCTCGTGCGTCCGGAGCTCTTCGGTGGCTTTGAGGAGTTCCAGCGGCGCTTCCTTCTCGACCGGCGCACGCCGCGCGATCCCGCCGCTTTGCGGGCACTTCTAGAGCGCGTGATGGTCCGCCACAGGAGGGGCGACTTCCTGCCGGCCTTTCCCCGCCGCCATGTGCGGATGGTGCCCGTGGACCCCACACCGGAGGAGCGCGAGCTGTATGAGGCCGTGACGGAGGCGGTGCGGGCCGAGTACTGGCGCCGCGTGGTGGACGGCGGCTCGGTGCTGCCGCTCATCGCGCTGCAGCGGGAGGCGTGCTCCAGCCCCGCCGCCCTGCGGGCGACGCTCGAACGCATGGGTGACGGCGATTGGCGGCGGCGCCACGGGCACCTCTGGACCCTCGCGGCGGCCGCGCGGAACCCCGCCAAGGCTTTGGCCTTGACACAACTCGTCCGCCGGATCGAGGGCAAAGTCCTCGTCTACACCGAGTTCCGCGCCACCCAGGAGGACATCGTGGCGCGCCTGCGCGCGGACGGCGTGCCGGTGGCCGCCTTCCACGGCGGGCTCACGGCGGCGGCCAAGGACGAGGCGTTGCACGCCTTCGCCCAGAGGGCGCGCGTGCTCGTGAGCACGGAATGCGGCGGGGAGGGGCTCAACCTGCAGTTCTGCCGCCATCTTGTGAACTATGACCTGCCCTGGAACCCGATGCGCGTGGAGCAGCGCATCGGCCGCGTGCACCGGCTGGGCCAGGCGGAGGATGTGTGGGTGTACAATCTCTACGTCCGCGATACGATCGAGGAGGCCCTCCTCGATCTGCTCCACGAGAAGATCGACCTCTTCAGACAGGTCGTGGGCGAGCTCGACGTGATCCTGCGCCAGCTGGAGCGGAAGCGCTCGTTTGAACGCACCATCCTGCACATCGCGCTGAGCGCGCGCGACCGGCGGGAGCTGGAGGCGCGCTTTGCGCAGCTCGGCGAGCAGATGGTGGAGGCGGGGCGCCGCGCAGGTGCGGGCGTCCCGGAGCCGGCGGGACTCGGAGGTGGGCGGTCGTGACGCGCGGCGCCTTTCAACTGGAGACGTATATCGAGCACACGTACCTGAAGCCCGAGGGCGCGGAGGCGGAAGTGCGCCGGCTGTGCGCCGAGGCGCTCCAGGGAGGGCTCTTCGGTGTGTGCGTGCAGCCCGCCTACGTGCGGGCGGCGCGCGCGGAGCTGGGGGAGAGCGGCGTGCGGCTGGTGGCGGTCGTCGGCTTCCCGCACGGCGCCAACCTCAGCGAGGTGAAGGCGTTTGAGGCGGAGCGGGCCGTCGCCGACGGCGCCGACGAGCTCGACATGGTGGCCAACCTCGGTTGGGCCGCCGCCGGCGAGTGGCGCCGCGTGGAGCGCGACGTGGCCGCCGTGGTGGCGGCGGCGCGCGGGCGCCCGGTGAAGGTCATCCTGGAGACGGGGCTGCTCGCCGATGAAGCGCGTGTGCGTGCGGCGGCGCGGGCGGCCCTGGCGGGCGGGGCGGCGTTCCTCAAGACGAGCACCGGCTTCGGGCCCGGAGGCGCCACTGTGGAGCACGTGCGCTGGCTGAGGGAGGAGGCCGGTTCCCGCGCGGGCGTCAAGGCGGCGGGAGGCATCCGCACCGCGGCCCAGGCGCTGGCGCTCATCGCGGCGGGAGCCGACCGCCTCGGCACGAGCCGCGGCCTCGACCTCGTCCGCGAATGGCGCGCGGCCGGCTCGCCGGCGCCTTCTGCACCCGGCTCCGGCTGACGTTGCCAAACCGGCTCTTGCAGGACTCGCCGCCATTCCACAGAATCTTCGCCAGGACAACCTAGGAAGGCAGGCGAAGACGGTGAAGACGCTGCGCTATCGGAAACGCGCCGCGCTGGCCCTTTTGCTGGGCTTCGTGCTGGTCGCTGCGCTCGGCTGCGGCAGCCAGAAAGCACCCGCCTCGGAATCCGGCCAAGGCACGGCCACGGGCTCCGAGACGGCCTCGGAGGCGACGGACGACCTGGCCAAGATCAAGGCGGCCGGTAAGATCACCTTCGCCACGGACGGCGCCTACCCGCCGGACGAGTTCCTCGACTCGAACGGCCAGCTCGTCGGCTTCGACGTCGACCTCGGCAAGGCGATCGCGAAGGAGCTCGGCGTCCAGTATGACGTCAAGATCGTCGAATGGGACGGCATCATCCCGGGCCTCGTGACCGGCAAGTATGACGCCATCCTCAGCACGATGAACGACACCGAGGAGCGCCGGCAGCAGGTCGACTTCATCGACTACATCAGCATGGGCCAGGTCATCGTGGTCAAGGCCGGCAACCCGAAGCACATCCAGAGCCTCGATGACCTGAAGGGCAAGACGATCGCCGTGCAGACCGGCACGACGAACGCCGATGAGGCGAAGGGCATCGCGAACGCGAACGTCAAGCTCTTCGACACGTTCACGGACGCGCTCCTCGCCGTGAGCAACGGCCAGGCGGACGCGACGATCCTCGACGAACCTGTGGCGCGCTATTACGGCAAGACGGCGCCGGACAAGTACGCCGTTGTGGGCCAGCCGTTCAACGAGGCGCCGGTGGGCATCGCCATCCGCAAGAACCAGCCCAATCTCAAGAAGGCCATCGAGGACGCGCTCCAGAAGATCCACGACGACGGCACCTGGGACAAGATCTACGCCGCCTGGTTCGGCGGCCAGTAAGCCAGCATTTGCGCCGCTGCGCGCGCGGGGGCGGCCGGGCGGCCGCCCCCGCCGCGTGCGCGGCGGCGTCGGAGGAGGATTCCCTTGCCCACGCCCCCGCTCGTCGGGCTCGATTTTTGGGGTGTACTCGTCAAGACGCTGCCATGGTTCGTGCGCGGCGCGGAGTACACGCTCTTTCTCACAGTGATCGGCAGCTTCTTCGGCGTGATCCTGGGGCTCCTGGCGGCACTCGCGCGCATCTCGAGCTTCGGACCCACGCGCGCCCTGGGCACGTTCTACACGTGGGTTTTCCGCGGCACGCCGCTTCTTGTGCAGATTTGGCTCGTCTATTTCGGCTTGCCCTCACTGGGCTTCACGATCTTCAACAACGCCCTCTTCTCAGGTTCGGTGGCGCTCAGCCTGAACACGGGAGCGTACCTCGCCGAGGTCTTCCGCGCGGCCATCGAGTCGATCCCGCGCGGGCAGATGGAGGCGGCGCGCTCGCTCGGCATGAGCTATGCTCAGGCGATGCGCCGCGTGATCCTGCCCCAGGGGATCCGCCGCATGATCCCGCCGTCGATCAACCAGTTCGTCGCTCTTCTGAAGGACTCTTCGCTCGTGGCCACGATCAGCGTGTGGGAGATCACCTTCGTCGCGAAGACGATCACCGCCGCCACGTTCCGCTCCTTCGACCTCTTCACGCTGGCGGCGCTCTACTACCTCGTCCTGACGACGCTCTTCACCACGCTCGGCGCGTGGGTCGAAAAGAGGTTGCTCGCGTATGAGTGAACGGAGGCCGATGATCCAGTTCGAGCATGTCGACAAGCGCTTCGGCAAGCTGCACGTGCTGAAGGACATCCACACGACGATCTACGAGGGCGAGGTCGTCGTCGTGGCCGGCCCGAGCGGCTCCGGCAAGAGCACGCTCCTGCGCACGATCAACTACCTGGAGCCGATCGACTCCGGCCGCATCATCGTCGACGGCCAGCCCGTGGGACCGCGCGTCGTCAACGGGCGCGTGGTGCCGCCCTCGCCGCGGGACATCGACCGGCTGCGCGCGCACGTAGGCATCGTCTTCCAGGCGTTCAATCTCTTCCCGCACATGACGGCCCTCGAGAACGTCATGGAGGGGCTCGTCACCGTGCGCCGCGTCGACCGGGACACGGCGCGCCGCACAGCCATGGAGATGCTGGAGAGGGTCGGCCTCGCCGACCGCGCCGACCACCGTCCCGCCAAGCTCTCCGGCGGCCAGCAGCAGCGCGTGGCCATCGCGCGCGCCCTGGCCATGCGGCCGCGCGTCATGCTCTTCGACGAACCCACCTCCGCCCTGGACCCGGAGCTCATCGGTGAGGTGCTCAACGTCATGCTCGAGATCGCCAAGGAAGGCATGACGATGGTCGTCGTCACGCATGAGATGGGTTTCGCGCGCGAGGTGGCGGACCGCGTGCTCTTCATGGACGAGGGGCGCATCCTCGAAGACGCGCCGCCGGACGAGTTCTTCTTGCGGCCGCGCCATCCGCGGGCGCAGCAGTTCCTCTCGCGCCTGCTCTGGCACCGGGGGGCCGAGGACGCCGGGGCGCACGCGTAGGGCGCCGGGCGGCGAGCCGCGGGCGCGACGCCGGCGGGGTGCCCGCGCCCACTCCACTCTTCACTTGGGGGAACAGCGAACATGGCCAACTTCGATGTGATCATCGTCGGCGGCGGCGCCGTCGGCGTCAGCGTGGCACGCACACTGGTGGGGGAGGGCGTGAGGGGCGTGGCGCTCTTGGAGCGCGCGCACCTCGCGGCCGGCTTCACCTCCCGTGCGGCGGGCATCGTCTCCGCGCTGACGTGGGATCCTACGGACGCCCGGCTTGTCACGCGCTCGGCGGAGATCTACCGGCAGGTGGCCGCCGACCATCCCGGCCGCTTCCGCTTCCTCGAAGGCGGCATGCTGACGCTCGTGGGCGACCGGGCGGCGGCCGCTGCGATGGACCGGCGCGCGGCCATGCTGCGCGAAGTGGGGGTACGCGTGGAGCGGCTCCATCCGGAAGAGGCGGCCGCGCGCTGGCCCGACCTGCGCCTGGACGGCGTGGTCGCCGCCTGGTTCACGCCGGACGACGGCCACGTCTACGCGTACGACTACACGACGGTGGTGGGAGAGGAGATCGCAGCGCGCGGCGTGCGCATCGTCCGGGACACGGCGGCGGCGCGCGTGGCCATCGAGGGCGGGCGCGCGGCCGGCGTGGAGACGGCCGGCGGCGAGCGCCTCGCGGCAGACGTCGTCGTGGCGGCGAACGGCGTCTGGAGCCGCAAGCTCCTGCGCGCCTCCGGGCTCGACCTGCCACTTAAGCCCTACCGCACCCAGGTGGCGGTCCTCGAGGCGCCGGAGGCGCCGCGTGTGCCGATCCTGCACGACACAAGCCTCGAGTTCTACTGGATCCCCGACGGGCGCAAGATCATCTTCGGCGACGGGACGGAAGAGAGGGAGTCGGACCCGGACGCCTTCTTTGACGCGAACGACGAGGACTTCCTGCTCTCCGTGGCCGAGCGCCTGCCGCGGCGCTGCGCCGGCGGGGCGTCGGCGCGGCTGACGGGCGGCTGGGCCGGCCTCTGCGACGCCACGCCGGACCGGCGACCGCTCCTCGGGCCGTACGGCGGCGTGGAGGGGCTGCACCTGGCCGTCGGCTTCAACGGCTTCGGCGTGATGCGCGCGCCGGCTGTGGGCGAGGCCGTCGCGCGCCTCGTCCTCGGCCGGCCGGCGGGGCTCGACCTCGCCACGCACCTCGCGCGGCGGTTCTCGGGCTTCGTCGACTTCCCCATCACGCAAGGGTTCAGCACGGTGGAGTGAGGCGCGCGGCGGCGCCCAGCCGCAAGACGGCCAGCTCCCTGCGGCACGCGTCCTCAAGGAGACGGGCGGCCTCCCGCAGCGCTTCCGCCTCCTCAAGCGGGCCGGGGCAGATGGAGGTCACGGCCACCTCTCCGGGGACGATGCAGTCCAGCGCCCCCGGGCCGAGGGCGCCGGCGAGGATGAGGACGGGCCGGCCCAGACGACGCGCCCGCTCCGCCACAGCCCAGGGCAGCTTTCCCATGCGTGTCTGCGCGTCCACGCGCCCCTCGCCGGTGAGGACCACGTCCGCCCAGGCGGCGAGGCGATCGAAGCCGGCGAGGTCGAGGAGCGCCGGCGCGCCCGGCCGCAGGCGCGCGCCCAGCGCCGCCAGCATGAAGCCGAGCCCGCCGGCCGCGCCGGCGCCCGGCAGGTCGCGCAGGCGCTGACCGGCCGCAGCTTCCGCGTGGTCGGCGAGGAGGCGCAGGCGCTCGTCGAACTCGGGCACGTCCTCGGCGCGCAGGCCCTTCTGCGGTCCAAACACGGCCGCTGCTCCGCACGGGCCGCAGAGCGGGGCGTCGACGTCGGCGAGGGCCACGATCTCCACGCCGCCGAGCGCCTCCCGACCCGGCCAGCGCAGGCCGCGGACACGCGGCAGCGCGAGGCGCCCGGGCTCCGGGGGCGGGTCGGCCGCGCCGCCGAGCGCCATGAGGCAGCCGAGGCCGCCGTCGACCGTCGCGCTGCCGCCGAGACCCACGTACACGCGGCGCGCGCCGGCAGCCAGGACGGCTCGCAGGAGGGCCCCGACGCCGTAGCTGGAGGCGCGCGTGGGATCGCGCCGCTCCGGCGGCAGGCCCGCCAGCCCGATCACCTCCGCCGTGTCGAAGGCGGCCTCGCCGCCGGGGAGCTCCGCCCACCGAACGGCCTTGGGCCGGCCCCAGGCGTCCGGCACCGTCTCCCGGCGCCAGCGGCTGGTGCGATCGCCTCGACGCCTCGCTCGTCAGCTTGGCGATGATGCCGAAGGGGAGAACACCACCGTGATCGCGAGGATGCCGTGGTCAGCCCGAGGCCGACAAGGGCGACGAACAGGGCGGCAAGAGCAGTTTGATCGTCGGAGAACGTTCATCACGCCCCGGGCAAGGCCGTAGACAGGCCGGTTCGGCGTGACGTTCCGGGCGATGGCGAAGATGATCAGGACGCTCATCAGGGCGCCGAGCGTCATGCCGGGCAGCCATCACGGATCGTCTCGAGACGGCCCGGGAGGACCTTCAGCATGTACGGCCGGATTCGGCGACAAAAGCGCCGGAAGCGCATCATGGGGCGCTCCAGAGCGAGCCGGCCAACGTCGAGACCGAGGTGCCACCCGGAAGCGACGAGGGCCGCGGCGAAGAAACAGGGCGGACGCCCACCGCTGTAGGCCCAGGGCGGCGCCGGAAGGGAGCCGCTTCCGGCGGCCGACGTTCACTTTTTCACGGGAGCACCGTCCTTTTGCCGGAGCGCTCATAAGGGGCATCGCCGGCCGGAACCTCGTCGGGAAGGCGGAACGCCCCTCGGCCTTTGTTCCGCCTCCGGGCGTCCATCCGGCGGCGGCAAGTTCGGCAAGCCAGATCTCGGCAAAACGTCGTCCGTCGCCGCCTCGACCGAGGGCGCCTACGTATTACCGCGGCTGCTGGCACGTAGTTAGCCGGGGCTTCCTCTTGAGGTACCGTCACCCCCGGGGCATTGCCTCCCCGGGTCTTCGTCCCCCAAGACAGAGCTTTACAGCCCGAAGGCCTTCATCGCTCACGCGGCGTCGCTGGATCAGGGTTTCCCCCATTGTCCAAGATTCCCGACTGCTGCCTCCCGTAGGAGTCTGGGCCGTGTCTCAGTCCCAGTGTGGCCGGCCACCCTCTCAGGCCGGCTAGCCATCGTCGCCTTGGTGGGCCATTACCCCACCAACCAGCTAATGGCCCGCGGGCCCATCCGCCAACGAAGGCTTCCGCCTCCTTTACATCCTGCGGCCGCAGCCGCCGATGCCCATCCGGTATTAGCCGCGGTTTCCCGCGGTTATCCCCGATTGGCGGGTAGGTTACCCACGTGTTACTCACCCGTCCGCCGCTGGGTCCGCCGGTGAGCTAGGCTCACCCACGAACCCCGCTCGACTTGCATGTCTTAGGCGCGCCGCCAGCGTTCGTCCTGAGCCAGGATCAAACTCTCCGTAAGATCCAAAGAGCCTGTCCGGCTCCTCTGACTTCTCTCTCACCCGCTGCCGCCCCAGCCTTCGCCGGTCCGGCAACGGTTCAAGGGCCGCCTCGCTCTCTCACGCTGTTCAGTTTTCAAGGATCGGGTCGTCTTCCGCCGGAGCCGTCCGGCGTCCGGCGGTTTTAAATCTTATCATCGGCCGCGGCGCGGGTCAATCGCACCTTCTGCCATCGGTGCGCGTTTCGCGCCGCGCACCCGCGGCTGCGGCTCTCGCCGCCGTCCGCGTCAGGCCAATATAGCACCGCGACGTCGGCGCCCGCAAGCGCACAATTTCCGGCTGCGCTGCCAGCCGCCAGCAGGCCGCCGCGCGCGCGTGCCGGCGCGCACTGCACGCCGCGGCTCAGCCTTCGCCGTCGCCCGCCGCCCCGTCGCCGTCCACCGTCGCGCCGTCACCGTCGCCCGTCGCGCCATCGCCGTCCGTTTCCGCGGCGCCGTCCTCTTCCGCATCCGCCGCGGCTGAACCGCCCGGCGCGCGCGGGCGCATAAGCGGGAAGAGGATGACATCGCGGATGGAGGGCGAGTTCGTGAGCAGCATCACGAGGCGGTCGACGCCGATGCCGAGCCCGCCGGTGGGCGGCATGCCGTACTCCAGCGCCTTCAGGAAGTCCTCGTCAAGCTCCGGCGATTCCAAGTCGCCGCGCCGCCGATCCTCCATCTGGCGCTCGAAGCGCTCGCGCTGGTCGTCGGGGTCGTTCAGCTCGGTGAAGGCGTTCGCGATCTCCATGCCGTGCACGATCGCCTCGAAGCGATATGTGAGGTCCGGATTGTCGCGCTTGCGCATGGCGAGCGGCGAGATCTCCGTGGGATGGTCGAGAAGGAACGTCGGCTGGACGAGCTCCGGCTGGACGAGCTCGCTGACGAGCTCGTCGATGACCTTGCCCCGCGTGGCCGTCTCCTCGACATGCACACCCAGCGAGCGGGCCAGGCGGCGCGCGGAGGCGTCGTCCGGCATGTCCTCCAGGCGCACGCCCTTGCCGGCGAGGGCCTCGATCATCGAGAGGCGGCGCCACGGCGGGGCGAAGTCGATTTCCACGTCCCCGTAGCGCACGCGCGTGGACCCGGTGACGCGCTCGGCCACGCGCGCCACCATGTGCTCCGTGAGCTCCATGATGTCCTCGTAGTCGGCGTAGGCCTGGTAGCACTCCATCATCGTGAACTCGGGGTTGTGGCGCGTCGACACGCCCTCGTTGCGGAAGACGCGGCCGATCTCGTAGACGCGCTCGAGCCCGCCGACGATCAGGCGCTTGAGGTACAGCTCGAGCGCGATGCGCAGGTAGAGCGTCATGTCGAGGGCGTTGTGGTGCGTGACGAACGGGCGCGCGTGCGCGCCGCCGGCGAGCGGCGTGAGGACCGGCGTCTCCACCTCGATGAAGCCGCGTTCATCCAGGAAGGCGCGCATCTCTCGCAGCACGCCCGCCCGCGCGATGAACGTCTGACGCACGCCGGGGTTGACGATGAGGTCGAGGTAGCGCTCACGATAGCGGCGGTCGACGTCCTTCAGGCCGTGCCACTTCTCCGGAAGAGGTCGCAGCGACTTGGTGAGGAGCGTGAGCTCCCGCACCTCCACGCTGTCCTCGCCGCGGCGAGTGCGCATGACGGTGCCGCGCGCGCCCACGATGTCGCCGAGGTCGAGCAGCGGCAGGAGCGTCTCGAAGCCGCCGGTGGCGTCGGCGCGCATGTAGAGCTGGACGCGGCCCGTGCGGTCCTGCAGGTCGGCGAAGGCCGCCCGGCCGTGCACGCGCAGCGCCATGAGGCGCCCGGCGACGCTGACCTCGCAGCCTTCGAGCTCCGCAAAGCGCTCGTGGACGTCCTCGGCGTGGGCCGACGTCTCATAGCGCGACCCGAACGGGTCGACGCCCAGCGCGCGCAACGCCGCGAGCTTCTCGCGGCGCGCGCGCGTCACATCGCTCTCCGCCACGCCTCACCGCTCCACCTTGAGGATTTCGTAGCGCGCGAGGCCTCCGGGCAGGCGCACCTCGACGACGTCGCCGGCCCGATGGCCGAACACCGCCTGGCCGACGGGCGACTGGTAGGAGATGCGCAGCTGGGCGGGGTCGGCCTCGTTCGAGCCGACGATCGTGTACTCCATCTCCTCGCCCGTCTCCAGGTCCTTGAGGCGCACGCGGGAGCCGAGGTTGACCTCAAGAGGGTTGACCTCGTCCTCCGCCACGATGCGCGCGTTGCGCAAGAGCTTCTCCAGCGTCATGATGCGGCCTTCCACGAAGGCCTGCTCGTTCTTCGCCTCTTCGTACTCCGAGTTCTCCGAAAGATCGCCGAAGTCGCGCGCCACCTTGATCCGCTCCGCGACCTCGCGGCGGCGCACGGACTTCAGGTGCTCAAGCTCCTCTTCGAGCTTCTTCAGTCCTTCGGCGGTGAGCAGAAGCTCCTGTTCCTGTTCCGACATCGCCTCTAGCTCCCATCCAGCGGCACCCGTCCGGGCGAGGGTTGCGCGGGCAACAAAAGAAAAAGCCCGACGGGGGCCGCCAATACAGGATTGATCCCGCCTGCCTAAGCTATGCGATGGATGGCGAAGCGCCGCCCCCCAAAAATCGGAACGATTATGGACCGGACCGCCTGTGGTGTCAAGAGCCGGCCGCGGCGGCCAGGGCTGCCTTCCTGCGCATGGCGTTCGCGCGGATGCGGGCGACCTCCTCCTCCGAAAGCGCGCGCTCGAAGCTGCGCAAGCCGGCGACGCGAAAGCCGTGCTTGCGCGCGAGGGCGATCGTCTCCTCCACCTTCTCCAGCGAGTAGTCGCGGCCGAGCGTGTAGTCCTCGTACCGCTCCTCAAGCGCCAGCATCATCGTCTCCGCCATGCAGGCGAGGCACATGCGCTCCGGCAGGCCGAAGTTGAAGTGGAAGTCGACGTCGCCGGGGACTTCGACGATGCCGCCCTCGATGACGAGGACGTCGTCCCGCTTCTCGGCGACGAGCCGGGACACGTCCCGCGGCCGGGCGATGTCGCAGACGACGGCGCCGGGCTTGAGGTCTTCGGGGTGGACGATGGCGTCGATGGCGCTGGAGACGGTGATGGCGACGTCCGCGCGCACGAGGGAGGCGTGCAGGTCCGTGGAGATGCGCGCCGCCACGCCGGTCTCCCGCAGAAGTTCCTCCGCGAGGGCCTCGAGCTTTTGCGGGTCGCGGCCGACGAGCGTGAGGTTGCGCACGCGGCGCGCCAGGAGCATGGCCGAGACGCGGCCCACGGAACCGGTGGCGCCGACGACGGCCGCCTCCGCCTCTTCCAGGCGGATGCCCATGGCGTCCGCGGCCAGGCCGAGCGCCTCCACACCCGTGGCGGCCGTGTAGCTGTTCCCCGTGGTGACGGCGATGTCCAGCGCGTCCGCCAGGTCGCGGCCGGCGTTGCCCACGACGGCCGTGAAGGCGCCGAGGCCCAGGATGCGCGCGCCCAGCCGCTCCGCCATGCGGCCGGCGGCGATGAGCTTGCGCAGCACGACCTTCTCCGGCAGGCCGAGCATGAGCCGCGGCGTGAGCGGCACGGAGATGAAGTGGCCTTCCGCGGTGTTGTGCGGCGAGCGGATGCCGGTGATGTGGGAGGTGTAGATCGGCGGCGCGTACGGCATGACGGCCTCAAGCCAGTGGCCCGGCACATGGCGTTCCAGGAAGGGGAACTTCCGCGCCACATCCGACACGTCCAGCGGGTGGAGAAGGAACGCGAAATGGCCGGACAACGTCAGCCCACCCCGTTTCCGGCGCGCCGTCAGTCCTCTTCCGGGACGACCGCCGACGCGGCCAATACTTCTTCGGTGACGACGATCGGCACACCTGCTCGCACGGCGACGGCGATGGCGTCGCTGGGGCGGCAGTCGATCTCCATGATGCCGCGCTCCGTCTTCACTTCCAGCTGGCAGATGTAGGTTTCATCGCGCACATCGTGGATGACGACGCGCTGCAGCTCCCCGCCGAGCCGGCCGATGACGTGCAGGAGCAGGTCGTGCGTGAGCGGGCGCGGCGCCGCGGCGCGCTCCACGCCCAGGGCGATGGCGGCCGCCTCGTACGGACCGATCACGATGGGCAGGATGCGCGGGCCGTTCGTTTCCTTAAGCAAAAGAATGTGATCCTGTCCTTCTTCCAATTGACCGATGCTGAGAATCTGCACGGTTTGCATCGATGCTCCTCCGCCCATGGGCTGTGCGTCGGCATTGTACAGCAAACGGCTGCCCGCGGGAACGGGCGGCGCGCCGCGCGCCTTGTGGGTGCGGTTGCCATTGGTCTACGATGCAGCTAGATTCGCGCGCGACCGCCCGAGGGGGCATCCGCGTGTCCGAGACGGCATCCCTGCGCGTCGGCCTCGCCGGCGCCGGACGGGTGGCGCACGCCCTGGCGCCGCACCTCGCCGCGGCGGGCCATCGGATCGTGGCCGTCGTCAGCCGCCACGAGGAGCGCGCGGCGGAGCTGGCGCGGCGGCTGCCTGGGGAGGCGCTGGCGGCCGGCCTGCCGGCGGACCCGCCCGTCGCTCCGGTCGATCTTCCGCTGGTGGACTGGTGGTTTCTCGCCGTGCGCGACGAGGCCATCGCGGCCGTCGACGCACGCCTGGACGCAGCCGGGGCCTACGCAGGCGCGCGCCTTGTGACGCACACGAGCGGCGCGTGGAGCGCCGGCGTTCTGCGCCGCGCGCGGGCGCGCGGCCTCGCGGTGGCCTCGGTGCACCCGCTCTTCAGCATCGCGGGTCCGGCCCCGTCGTCCCTGCGAGGCCTGCGCTTCACGGTGGAGGGCGACGAGGCCGCCGCCGCCGTCATCGAGCGTTGGCTCGCCGCCGCGGGCGCCCTTGCGCGGCGCATCCGCTCCGAGGACAAGTCGCTCTACCACGCCGCGGCGTGCATCGCCGCGAACTACGTGGTGGCGCTCCTGGACGCGGCCGAGCGGCTCTTTGTGCGCGCGGGGCTGCCGGCGGAGGAGGCGCGCGCGGCCGCGGCCGGGCTCGCCCGCTCGGCCCTCGAGAACACGGAGTCTCTGGGGCCGGTACGGGCGCTCACGGGGCCCATCGCGCGCGGCGACGCGGCGACGGTCGGGGCCCACCTGGCGGCGCTCGCCGGCGCGGCGCCGGACCTGCGGGAGATCTACGCGGCGCTCGCCCGCTACACGCTGGACCTGGCCCGGCGCCAGGCGGCCTCCGGCGGCGGCGCCGACCCTGCGGACCTTGAGGCCCTGGCGGCGCTCCTCCAGCCTGCGCCGCCGCGCGGCGCGGCCGGCGCCGATCCTGCTTGGGAAGGCGGTCCATCATGAGCGGCAAGACGGTTCACGACCTGCAAGAGATGAAAGCGCGCGGCGAGCGCATCGTCATGGTGACGGCCTACGACTATCCCTCCGCCCGCTGCGCTCAGGAGGCGGGCGTCGACGTCATCCTCGTGGGCGACTCCCTGGGGAACGTCGTGCTGGGCTACGAGACGACGATCCCCGTCCGCCTTGAGGACATGCTGCGCCACGTGAGCGCGGTGACGCGCGCCGAAGGCCCGGCGCACGTCGTCTGCGACATGCCGTTCATGACGTACCAGGTCTCCGCGGAGGAGGCCCTGCGCAACGCCGCGCGGCTCGTGCAGGAGGGCGGGGCGCAGTCCGTGAAGCTCGAGGGCGGCGAGGCCTTCGCCCCCACCGTACGGCGGATCGTGGAGGCCGGCATCCCCGTGATGGCGCACATCGGGCTCACGCCGCAGTCCGTGCACCGCCTGGGCGGCTACCGCGTGCAGGGGCGGTCGGCCGAGGCGGCCCGCCGTCTCTTGGAGGACGCCCTGGCGCTGCAGGACGCCGGCGCGTACAGCCTCGTGCTGGAGGCGGTGCCGTGGCAGCTGGCGGCGGAGATCACGCGCCGCCTGCGCATCCCCACCATCGGCATCGGCGCGGGCGCGGGCTGCGACGGCCAGGTGCTGGTCTTCCACGACCTCGTCGGCTACTCTTTCGGCACGCCGGCCAAGTTCGTGCGGCGGTACGCCGACGTGCGCCAGGTGGTGACGGAGGCGCTGCGCCGCTTCGGCGAGGACGTGCGCCGCGGCGCCTACCCCGGGGACGCGGAGCGGTACTCCATGAAAGACGAGGAGTGGCGCCGGCTGCAGGCGGAGATCGGCGGGGAGGGCGACGGCGCGTGAGGGTGGCGAGGACGGTGGCGGAAGTGCGTGCGGCCGTGGCGGAGGCGCGCGCGCGGGGCGCGACGATCGGCTTCGTGCCGACCATGGGCTACTTCCACGAGGGGCATCTCTCCCTCATGCGGCAGTCCGTGGCGGAGAACGGCTTCACGGTGGTGAGCCTCTACGTGAATCCCCTGCAGTTCGCGCCCACGGAGGACCTGGCGCAGTACCCGCGGGATTTCGAGCGCGACCGGCGCCTCGCTGCGGAGGCGGGCGTGGACGTGCTCTTCGCGCCGGACGACGCCGAGATGTATCCGGACGGGCCGCAGGCGCAGCGCACGGTGGTGTCCGTGCGCGGGCTGAACGCCGTGCTCTGCGGCCGCTCGCGCCCCACGCACTTCGACGGCGTGACGACCGTCGTGACGAAGCTCTTCCACATCGTGGCGCCCGACCGCGCCTATTTCGGGCAGAAGGACTACCAGCAGGCGCTCATCATCCGGCGCATGGTGCGCGACCTCAACTTCCCTGTGGAGATCCGCGTGGCGCCGATCGTGCGTGAGCCGGACGGGCTCGCGATGAGCTCGCGCAACGCCTACCTCACGCCGGAGCAGCGCGCGGCGGCGCCGGTGCTCCACCGGGCCCTCAGCGAGGCGGCCGCGCGCATCCGCGCCGGGGAGCGCGACGCCGGCCGCGTCCGCGCCTTCCTGCGTGAGACGATCTCCGCGGCGCCGCATGCGCGGCTCGACTATGCGGAAGTCGTCGATCCGGACACGCTGGAGGACGTCGACACCATCCAGGGCCCCGTACTGCTCGCCGTGGCCGCGTATTTCGGCCGCGCGCGCCTCATCGACAACATGCTCGTCAGCCCGTGATCTCGCCCGCCAGGAGGCGCCGCCCGCCGGCGCCTGTGTCCACGATGAGCGCGCCCGCGGCGTCGATGTCGACCGCCCGGCCGCGCACCGTCTCCGCGCCGTGGACGATCTCCACCTCGCGACCGAGGGTCACCGAGAGCGCGCGCCAGGCGCCGGCCACCGCCTCCGGGCGGCGGTCGAGGTCGTCGAGCAGCGCGTCGAGCTCCGCTAGGAGGCTGCGCGCGAAGGCGGGCCGCGCCACCGGTCCGCCGCTCTCATGCAAGAGCGAGGTGGCGCGCGCACGCACGTCCGGCGGGAAACGGTGGCGCGGCAGGTTGAGGTTCACGCCGATGCCGACGATCACACCGGCCGCGGCCGGATCGGGGCCGAGCACCTCGACGAGGACCCCGGCCAGCTTGCGCCCCTGCACCAGCACGTCGTTCGGCCACTTCAAGCCGCAGCGCACGGCCGCGGCGCGCGCGGCCGCCCGGGCCACGGCCACGCCCGCCGCCAGCGGCAGGAGCGTGAGCCGCTCCGGCGGCCAGGCCGGCCGCAACACCACGGAGAGCGCCAGCGCCGCGCCGGGCGGCGTATGCCAGCCGCGGCCGCGCCGGCCGCGGCCGCGCGTCTGCTCCTCCGCCACGACCACGGCGCCGGCGGGCGCGCCGGCCGCCGCCCACTCCCGGGCCACGTCGTTCGTCGAAGCCGTTGTCTCCAGGCAGCGCACGGCGGTGCCCACATGGCGCAAGCGTTGCGGGGGCAGGAGGCTTTCGGGGGTGTAGACGTCCGGCTCCCATTGCGGGAAGGGACCCCAGGGTCGCACGCCCTGCTCGGCAGCCAGCTGCGCGGCGCGCGCCGCCGCGCCCGCGCCGAGCCAGGCGGCCGCCGTTTCCGCGGGGAGCAGGTCCAGAAGCGGCTGCAGCGCGAAGGCGCGCGCGCCCAGGCGCGGGTGGGGGAGCGTGAGGGCAGGTTCCTCGCGCCGCAGGAGCTGTCCACCGGCAGCGCCGTCGCCGGGCACGGCACAGAGGAGCAGGTCGATGTCCAGCGTGCGCGGCGCCGGCTCCGGCCGCGCCGCCCCATCCGCTCCGGCCGGGCGCACGCGCCCGTAGAGTTCCTCGACCGCCAGCGCCCGCTGCAAGAGTTCTTCCGGCGCGCCCGGCCACTCCACCTCCAGCACGGCATTGAGGAAATCCGGCTGGGGCGCGGGCACATCCTGCGGGCGCGTCTCGTACACGGGAGAGGCGCGGAGCACGCGCGCGCCGGCGGCCGCGAGGCGCGCGGCGGCCGCGGCCAGGTAGGCCTCGCGCCGGCCGAGGTTCGAGCCGAGGCCGAGGTAGGCGAGGAGCGCCGGCTCAGCCGCCACGGGTGCGCACCACCTCGACGGCGACGTCGTTGACGGGCCCGCCGAGGGGCGCGCGCGGCTTGTGCACGCGCACCCAGGCGGCCGTCACGGGGAAGCGGGCGAGGAGGCGCTCGGCCACGGCCTCCGCCAGGGCCTCGAGGAGGTGGCGGCGCGGCCCCTCCAGGACGGCCGCCACCTCGCGGTGGACGGCGGCGTAGTCGACGGCCTGGGAGAGGTCGTCGCTGCGCGCGGCCGCGCGCCAGTCGCCGTAAAGGCGC
Source organism: Bacillota bacterium (assembly GCA_014896375.1). GTDB lineage: Bacteria > Bacillota > Sulfobacillia > RBS10-35 > Bu92 > Bu92. The sequence goes on from JADBKN010000009.1 coordinate 137,511, forward strand.
ACGTCCACGACGAACGGCTGCGGGACGCCGCGCTCCTGCGGATAGGCGCCGTGGTCGGCCTGGAAGCGCATACCCTCAAGGAGGATGGCGTCCGCAAGGGGCGCTGGAAAGCCGCGGCAGACGGCGTCCACCATGCGCACGGCGCGCGCCGTGAGACGCACGTTGTGCACGCGCACGACGTCCGCGCACTGCGCGGCGGCGAGGGCCGCGAGGCCGGCCGTGGCCTCGTCCCGCTCCTCCGGCGGGAGGCCGGTGACCAGCCCCAGCGTGCGCTTGCGCGAGGGGCCGTAGACGAGCGGCCGGCCGAGCGCCTTCAACTGGCCCAGGCCGCGGGAGAGGGCGAGGTTGACGGCCGCTCCCTTGCCGAAGCCGAAGCCCGGATCCACCCAGATTTTCTCCCGTGCGATGCCGGCGCGCTGCGCGCGCTCCACAAGGGCCTCGAGCTCCCGGCGCAGGGCCGCGGCCACGTCCGCACCGGGCGCGCCGCCGCCCGGCTCCCCGTGGTGCACGAGGATGATGTGCGCGCCCGTCTCCGCCACCGCCGCCGCCATGTCCGGGTCGCCGCCCAGCGCGCGCACGTCGTTCACGATGGAGGCGCCCGCCGCCACGGCGCGCCGCGCGACCTCGGCCTTGTACGTGTCGACGGAGATCGGCACGGGCAGTTCGGCCGCCAGCGCCTCGATCACCGGCAGCACGCGCCGCAGCTCCTCTTCCAGAGGCACCGGCGCCGCGCCCGGGGCCGTGGACTCGCCGCCGACGTCGATGATGTCGGCGCCGTCGGCCACCATGCGGCGCGCGTGCTCCAGGGCGGCGGCCGGGTCCAGGTAGCGGCCGCCGTCGGAGAAGGAATCCGGCGTCACGTTGAGGATCCCCATCACATAGGTGCGCCGGCCCCACTGGAAGTCCGGCGCGCAGAGAGGCTTGTCCAGCTGTACGTCCCTCGCTTTCCTCGCTCGGCCGCGGCGCTAACGGAGGCGCAACGTCCAACGCGCGTGCCGCACCCACTTCTGCACTTCGAGCCCCTCGGCCCCGGGGTTGAGGACGTAGAGGTTGCCGTCGCGGTCCACCCGCGCGTAGGCCCCCAGCGCGGGCTGGTCGGGCGCCGCCGGCGCCGGCGCCGACCAGACGGCGCGGCCGCGGCCGTCGATCTTGACGATGCGGCCGTCGGGCGAGCCCAGGTTGAGCCCCACGTAGAGCCCGCCCCAGCGGTCGAGGCCGAGGATCTGGCTCTGGCGCAGCTCGGCTTCCGTCTGCACGCGCAAGGCGCGCAGCGGGCGGCCGTCGGCGCCGAAGACGTGGATCAGGCGCGTGAAGGCGCTGCCCTCGGGTGAGAGCGCGTACAGCCGGCCGTCGTTCCCCAGCCCCAGCGACTCGACCGAGTCCGGCAGGACCGCCCGGCCGCCGTCCACTCGCGCGCCGCGCTCGTCCACGATCTGTTTCGCCAGCACCGTCCCTGCGGCGTCCTGCTCCAGGCGGCGGATCTCGCGCTCGTAGCTCGACGGCGTGAGGCGAACGGCGTCGACGACCGGCCGGCCCTCCGCGTCGACGGCCAGACCCTGCACCGCCCAGCCGCGCACCTCGCCGGCCTCCACCTCATAGTAGGGCACGGCCTGACCGTCCGGGGCCACCTCCCACACCGCCCGCGCCGCGTGGTCGGCCACGAAGAGACGGCCGTCGGGCGCCGGCGCGAGATCGTCCACGTGCACGGCCGCGCCGCCGCGGCCGTGCGGCACGAGCGCGCGCAGGCTCCGCCCGTCGGGGGAGAGCACGAGGATGCGGCCGGCGAGCGTGTCGGCGATGTAGAGCGTGCCGTCGGCCGCCACTGCGAAGGAGCGCGGTCCCAGCCGGCGGCCGCCCTCCGGGCCGGCCGCGGTCACGCCCTCAGGCCCCCAGGGGAGGCGCGCCAGAATGCGCGCCTCATAGGACTCCACCCGCACGGGATGAAAGAGGACGGCGGCCGCAGCGAGGCACGCGAGAAAAAGGAGCGCGGCGCGCACGGCCGGCCGGCGGAGGCTCAGGAGCTTCACGCGCAACCACCTCGCCAGGGGTGACTACGCGGACTCTATTCCGGCCGGCGATGCGCCATGACCGCGCCGCCGCGCGCCTCAGGCCGGCCGCACGATGGACACTGCCGCAGCCTCCGCGCGCAGGAGCTCGCGCGCGCGTGCCGTGGCCTCCTCCGGGGTGATCGTCTCCAGCACCTCGAAGGCGGCGTCGAGCGGCACGCCCAGGAAGTGCGCATGGTTGAGCTCGTGCGCGACGGCCTCCGGCGAGTCGAACTGGGCCACGGCCTCGCCGTAGATGCGGTTGCGCGCGCGTTCGAAGTCGGCCTCCTCGACGCCGCGGGCGGCGAACTCGAACAGCCCCTCCTGAAGTTCTTTCAAAAGGCGGTCGGGGTCGTCCGTCTGCCCGGAGAAGGCCGCCATGCCGAATGTGGCCTCGCCCAGATACTGGGCGGCGAAGCCGGCGTCGATCAGGCCGGCCTCATACAGCCGCGCGTAGAGCGGGCTGCCCTTCCCGGCCGCCGCGTCGAGCACGATGGCGGTGAGGATCTCCCGCCGCACGAGCGCGGCGCCGCGCACCTCGCCCGGCCGCTCCTTGAAGCCGAGGGCGAAGAGCGGCCGCGCCACGGCCATGCGCGCCTCCGCGCGCGGCGCGCTCACGCCCTCGGGTTCGGGCTCGAAGAGCCGTTCGACCGCGCCGCGGCGCGCGTATCCCCCGTGGCGTGCGAGGCTCGCCTCCACCTGCGCCACCACCGCCTCCGGCTGCACGTCGCCGACGACGGACACGACCATGTTCGAGGGATGGTAAAAGGTGCGGTAGCAGCGCAGGAGCAGCGCCTCGTCGATGCGCCGGATCGACTCCACCGTGCCGCCGATGTCGATGCGGAACGGGTGCCGCACGAAGAGGCATTCCCGCAACTGCTGAAAGAGGCGCCATTCCGGCGAGTCTTCGTACATGCGCAACTCCTGCTCGATGATGCCGCGCTCCTTCTCCACGCCGGCGCGCGTGAAGTACGGCTCCTGGACGAAGTCGAGGAGGAGGTCGAAGGCCTCCTCGAAGCGCGAGGCCGAGGAGAAGAGGTAGGTCGTCGTGGTGTAGGAGGTGTAGGCGTTCGCCGACGCGCCCAGAGCCGAGAAGCGGTCGAAGGCGTCGCCGTACTCCTTCGCGAACATCTGGTGCTCGAGGAAGTGGGCGATGCCGTCCGGCACCTCGAGCTCCTCGCCGTCCGGCGTGCGGAAGCGGCGGTCGATCGACCCGTACCGCGTCGCGAACGTGGCGTATCGCTTGGTGAAGCCCGGCTTGGGGAGCACGAGCACCGCGAGCCCCGAGTCCAGCTCCGCCCGGTGCAGCGCCTCGCCGAGCCGCTCCAGGCGCTCTACGGTCATCCTCACGGCCGCACCGCCTCCTCTTCCGCGCGGGCCGCGGAGGCGCCGCCGTTCTCTTGTGTCAGGAAAAAGATCGTGTCCAGGCGCACGCGGCGCGCCACTTCCACGACGTCGTCCCGGCGCACGCCCTCGATGCCGGCGATGCGCTCCTCCAGGGACAGGCTGCGCCCGCCGAGGCGCTCGGCCAGGGCGGCGCCGATCAAAGCCGGCGGGCTGTCGGCGGCCGTGCGCAGCCGCTCCGCCAGCGCGCGCCGCGTGAACTCCATCTCCTCGTCCGTGATCTCGCCCCGCTCCATCGACGCCACCTGCTCTTCGATGATGGCCACGGCGCGCTCGTAGTTCTTGGGTTCGATGCCGGAGGAGACGATCATCACGCCCTTTAGGGCATCCACATGCGAGCCCGCGTAGTAGGCCAGGCTGGCTTTCTCCCGAACGTTCCGGAAGAGCTTGGAGTGCACGAAGCCGCCGAGGATGCCGTTATACATGAGGAGTGCGAAGTAGAGCGGGTCGGCGATCGTCACCCCCACGCGGTAGCCCATGGCCAGCTTGCCCTGTTGCACCGGCTGGCGCTCCACCACGACGCGCGGCTGCGCGGGCGGCTCCCCCGGCCGCGTGGCGGGCAGCGGGGCCGCACCGGCGCGGTCCCAGCGGAAGGCCTCGGCCACGGCCGGCAGGAGGTCCTCGGCGCGCTCGCCGCCGACGAGGAACACGTCCACGGGCGCCTCCGCCGTGACCTCCGCGTAGCGCTCCGCCAGCGTGCGGGCGTCGATGCGCTCCAGATCCTCACGGAACCCCAGGGCGTGCAGCGCGAAGGGCTCCCCGGCGCACATCTCCGCGAGGAGGCGCAGGTTCGCGTAGCGGGCCTTGTCGTTGTAGAGGCCGCGGATGCGACGGTCGAGGTTGGCCTTCTCCTGCTCCACGTAGTCGCCGCGGAAGGCGCCCGCTTCCAGGAGCGGGTCGCCCACGATGCCGGCCAGCACCTCCACGGCCTCGCGCCACACGGAGCGCCCGGGCGGCAGGAAGCGGTCGTCGACGGCGTGCAGGTGGAAGGCGACGGCCTGGTCCTCGCCGATCTTCTCCACGCCGCCCGACACGGAGGCGCCGAAGAGTTCGTCCAACCGGCGCGACAGCGCCGCCAGCGTGGGCAGCCGCCGGCTGCCGCGCAGGAGCACGGAGGGCAGGAGCGCCTGCTCGGTCACCGTGCGCCGCTCAAGCGGCCGGTGGAAGTAGACGGACAGCGTGACGGTCTTGAAGCGCGGCGCCGACAGCACATGCGCCGTGGCGCCGCGGCCCAGCGGCACCTGCCGGAAACGTTCACTCAAGGACAGACCCTCCTCCGCCTCATCCGGACCGACCTGCGCGCGTAGCCTTCCCCCCGGCGGCGCGATCCTCCTGCGGCGGCTCCGCTTCCGCGCCCAGCGCGGCGATCGCCTGCTGCCAGGCGGCCGCCTCGATGGCCGACGGCTCCACGCTGAGGTGCGCGCGCCGGAAGGCGAGTACAAGCCCCGCCACGCGCGGGCCGAGGCGCTCCGCCCAGCGCTGCCAGCGCTCCGGGGGCAGGCCGCTGCCGCGCCGCAGCTCCTCGTGATGGCGCACGACACCCTCCACGGCGGCCACCAGCTCCTCGCCGAACCCCAGGCGGCGCAGCGCGCCGCGCGCCGCCCACGCCGCGAGGAAGGCGCTCTCCGCCGGCCGGCGCGGCGCCGAGGCCGCGCCGGCGTCGTGGAAGAGGGCGGCAAGGCGCAGCTCCAGGATGGGCGGCACGGCCTCCAGCACGCGCATGGTGTGCTCCCACAGGGCGGGCGGCTCCTCCGACCCGGCCGGGCGCGCCGCCAGGGCGGCCAGTTCCGGGCAGAAGCGGTGCAGGATGCCTGTGCGCAGGAGCGCTTCCATGGCGTAGGCCGGCCGCGGGCTGAGCAGCATGCGCGCCCACTCCTCGCGGATCGCCTCCGCCGGTACCCGGTCGATGAGCTGCCGCAAGCCCTGCAGGGCGAGGAGCAGAGGGCGGTGGTAATTCAGGTTGAACTCGGCCGCCAGCGCGATGGCGCGCAGCATGCGCGACGGCCGCTCTCGGAAGCGCAGCTCCGGCTCCCCCACGGCCCGCAAGCGCCGGTGCAATACGTCCGCGTAGCCCTGGAAGGGATCCTCGAGCTCGCCCCGCCGCGATACGGCGACGGCTTCGATGGTGAAGTCGCGGTGGGCCAAGTCGACGTAGATGTGCGGCGCGAAACGCGGCATCTCGGGGCCTTCCGACGGGTCGGCCTCCATGCGGTAGGTGGCCACGCGCACCGTCGCGCCCGGGGCCGGCACGGCCGTGACGAAGGGCGTGAGCGGCTCAGCACCAGGGAAGACGGCCATGACCTTGCGCGGCACGGCGTCTGTGGCGATCTCCCACGCTTCGGGCTCGCGCCCGAAGAGCAGGTCCCGGGCGGAGGCGCCGGCCACGAACGCGGGATGGCCGGCGGTCTCCAACGTGCGCATGACGGCCTCCACCGGTCGGGGGATGCGCCGCCGCAGCGCGCGGCGGAGGCGCCAGTCGCCGCTCATCGGGCGTGCTTGACCCCGCCCCGGACGATCTCGTCGAGCTCGGGGCCCTCCACCGTCTCCTTCTCCAGGAGGCGGTTCGCCAGCTCGTCGAGCTCCTCGCGGTGCTCCTGCAGGATCTTCTTCGCGCGGGCGTAAGCCTGGTTGATGACCTCCGCCACCTCGCGGTCGATGGCGGCCGCCACCTCCTCGCTGTAGCTGCGGTCCCGGGTGAGGTCGCGGCCGAGGAAGGGATTGTCGATCTTGTTCCCGAAGGTCATGGGGCCGAGCTCCTCGCTCATGCCGAACTCCGTGATCATGCGCCGCACGAGCTTCGTGGAGCGTTCCATGTCGTCGCTCGCGCCGCTGGTCACCTCGCCGAAGACGATCTCCTCCGCCGCCCGGCCGGCGAGCGCGTAGGTGACCTGGTTGAGGATCTGCGACTTCGTGATGAGGTAGCGGTCCTCGAGCGGCAGTTGCATCGTCACGCCCAAAGCCGGCCCGCGCGGCACGATGGACACCTTGTGGACCGGGTCGAAGTCGGGCAAAAGCTTGCCCACGATGGCGTGACCGGCCTCGTGGTAGGCGACGACCTTCTTCTCCTGTTCGCTGATGATGCGGCTGCGGCGCGCGGGCCCCCCGGCCACGATGCGGTCGATGGCCTCCTCAAGGTGCTCCATGGTGATCTTTTTCTGGTTACGGCGCGCGGCGAGGAGCGCCGCCTCGTTGACCATGTTCTCGATGTCGGCGCCCGTGAAGCCGGGCGTGCGCCGCGCCAGCACGGTCGGGTCGACCGACTCGTCGATGGGCTTGTTCCGCATGTGCACCTTGAGGATCGCCTCGCGCCCGCGCAGGTCCGGCCGGTCGACGACGATCTGGCGGTCGAAGCGCCCGGGGCGCAGGAGCGCCGGGTCGAGCACATCAGGGCGGTTCGTGGCGGCGATGACGATGATGCCTTCATTGGCGTTGAAGCCGTCCATCTCCACAAGGAGCTGGTTCAGGGTCTGCTCGCGCTCGTCGTGGCCGCCGCCGTAGCCGGCGCCGCGCTGGCGGCCGACGGCGTCGATCTCATCGATGAAGACGATGCACGGCGCGTTCTTCTTCGCCGTCTCAAAGAGGTCGCGCACGCGGGAGGCGCCGACGCCGACGAACATCTCCACGAAGTCGGAGCCGCTGATGCTGAAGAAGGGCACGCCCGCCTCGCCCGCCACGGCGCGCGCCAGGAGGGTCTTGCCCGTGCCGGGCGCGCCATAGAGGAGCACGCCCTTCGGGATGCGGGCGCCGAGCTGCGCGTAGCGCTTCGGGTGCTTGAGAAAGTCGACGATCTCCGCGAGCTCCTCTTTCGCCTCGTCGAGGCCGGCGATGTCGTCGAAGGTGACGCGCCGTTTCGGGTCGTCCTGGTGCAGGCGCACGCGCGCCTTGCCGAACTGCATGACGCGGTTGCCGCCGCCCTGCGTCTGCTGAAGGATGAAGAAAAAGGCGACGATGACGAGCAGCACCGGGATGATCGAGGAGAGGAGCGCCCCGTACCACGGCGTCTCGGTGGGCCGCTCGGCGGCGATGAGCACGCCCTTGCCGCGCAGGGCGGAGATCGTCAGCTCCTGCGCACCCTCCGGGATGTTGACCTCAAACGCCGTTCCGTCCTTGAGGCGTCCGCTGATGTGGCGGCCGTCGGCCGAGATGTCGACGCTGTCGACGCGGCCGGCGTCCACGAGGTTCATGAAGGTGGAGTAGTTGTACTCGTGCAGCTGCGGGCCCTTGGGGCCGACGAGCAGTCCGAGGACGATGACGAGCCCCACGATGACGAGGTAAATCAGCCCCGTGCGTAGGCGCGCACGGTTCAAGCCGTCGTCCTCCTTAAATGGGAACAGAATCTCTGCAAGTTTAGCACGCGCGGAATTCGCCGGGCAACTTAGCCGGGCGGGTCCGGACGCCATTCCAGGAACAGCACGCGGGTCGCGCCCGCGGGGGCCTGGAAATCGTGCGCGGGCCGCAGGCCGGCCACCCAGAGCACACGCCCGCCGCACACGACGAGCGGCCAGAGGCGGCGGCCTCCGGCCGGGACGCCTGCGGACTTGAGGAAGGCCAGCACGCGGCGTGCGCGGCCGGCGCCGAAGGGACAGAACTCGTCCTCCGGGAGCGGCGCGCGCACGACGAGCGGCCGCGTCCGGTCCCCCACCTCCCCGTACGCGGCGCGCTGCCCGAGCGCGGCGGCAAGGCGCCGCGCCTCCTCCGGCGTGACCTCCGTGGCGCGCAGGACACCGCCCGGCCAGGGCGCCTCCCCGGGGACGGGCAGCGGGCGCGGCGCCGGCCCTCGCTCCCCCGGCGGCGCGGGCGGCTCGAGCCAGAGGGCGCCCGACGCGCGGCGCACGCGCACGCCGCCGGGGCCGACGGCGGCGCGCGGCGCGGCGGGCGAGGGTGCGGCGGGCGCGGGCGGCGGCGCCGCCTCCTCGCTCGCCGCCTCCTCGCTCGCCGCCTCCCCCCGCGCCGCCTCCGCGCGCGCCAGCGCGCGCAGGCGGCGCAACCAGGGCTCGTCCAGCCCGGAGCTCGGCCGCGCCAGCCGCCGCCTTAAGCGCGCCGCCCGCGCGCGCGCACGGCCGTAGGCGCGGTCCACGGCGCGCGCAAAGAGCGGCCAGGGCAGGCCGGCCAGGGCCGCGGCCGGCAGGCGGGCGGCGCCGCCCGGCAGCACCTCAGCATGCTCGGCCAACCAACGCCGCGCCGCCGCCTCCAGTAGGCGCTCGTCGGCCGCCAGGCGGCGCGCCCAGCCCGCAAGGTGAGGCACGGCGCGCGCGTTCACCGCCTCAAGCTCCGGGATCACGCGCCGGCGCACACGATTGCGGGCGAAGGCGGGGTCGCGGTTTGTCGGGTCCTCCCTCCAGGAGAGCCCATGGCCCCGCGCGTAGGCCTCGATCGCCTCGGGCGGCACGTCCAGAAGCGGCCGTACGATGCGCCCCCGTCGCGCCGGCATGCCCGCCGCGCCGCGCGCGCCGGCGCCGCGCACAAGCCGGAGGAGCACCGTCTCCGCCTGGTCGCCCTGGTGGTGCGCCAGCACCACGCGGTCCGCCCCGTGGCGCCGCGCCGCGCGCAGGAGAAAGCGGAAGCGGCGGCGGCGCGCCGCCGCTTCCCCGCCGCCGCCGGCCGCGCGGCTGCGCCCCCACGAGAGCGGCACGCCCCATTCCCTCGCGAGCGCGCGCACCCACTCGGCGTCGGCGGCGCTCCCGGGCCGCAGGTTGTGGTCGTGCCCGGATCCGATTGCGCCGGAAAAAGCGCAGGTCTTCGTTCGACCGGTCATTGACGTAAGCCCCGCGCCCGGGCGTAGGCGGCAAGGGGCCGCCCGCTCGACGAAAGAAACGTGAACGAGGCGGACGCCGGCCGCAAGGGGACGCTCCGCCGGCATGCCGGCGAGCCGCATCGACTCGTCCCCGAAGGAGTTTGATGATGAGCGTCTCCCGCTGATCGTCCGCCGTATGGGCCACGGCGACCGCACGGGCCCGGATGCGCCGGGCGACAGCGGGGAGCCCGCAGCGGCTTGGGCGGGGCACCGCCTCGACGGTTGGCCGGCAGGGCGTCACCGCGGACCCGAGATAAAACGGCAATCACGGGCCCGCGCCTCGGCGGCGACGAACGCCGCGTCGGCGTCCCCTCGGTGCCCCGAAGCCCGTGGTGCACGTGGGCGACGGCGAGGCGGGCAGCGCCGGGCGAAGGTCCATCCGAAGCAGGGCGAGGCAGCGCCATCGAATCAGGCCCCGGAGACGGCGGCGATGACCAGCATGTCCACGGCCGGAAAGGTCCGCCGCCGGCCGAAACGGCGGCGCCTGCGACCGCATGCACCGTCCGCTTACCAGCCCTCCCCGGTCGGGCGGCGGTGCCGGGCGGCGCCGGCAATCGGAAATGGGCGCCTTCGGCCCGGCCAGGCGTTCGCCAGAGCCCCGCGCCCTCTTCTTCGAGCGTCATCACCGCCACCGTAATTATCGAGAAGAGGAAAACTCAAATCGTGCACGATCGCGTAGAAGGTCAGCAAAGCCTGCAAACCGTCAGCGTCGATCTCCGGATGAGGCGCCGGATCACCGCTTTCCCGCTGCTCCGGCGACGACGACGCGCCTGGCGGCAGCCGGGCGCGGGCGCGCCTTCGCCCGCCCTCCGCAAGGCTTCCTGACCGGGCGCAGCGTCCTCTCCCGCCTCTTCCCGGCTGCCGCGCCGCCGCCTTCGCTTTCCCTGCCGGAGATTCGAGCCTTGCGCCGCGGCCGCGCCGCACCGGCGCTCGCCGCCGCCTTGAGGAAGGGGATCCGCATGCACTCGACCGACGCCGCCGGCGAGGGCGCCCTCGCGCCCGCACTGCCGGCCTCCCTGCCGCCCGTGGCCTCCCTGCCGTCCGCCCCGCCGCGCTCCCGTGCGCGGGCGCTTCCGAACACCGGTCTCCGTGGACGCGACCTGCTCACCTTAGGCGACTTCACTCCGGAGGAGCTCGTCCACCTGCTCGCCGAGGCGCTCGCCTGGAAGCGCGGCGAGCGGCGCGGCCTGCCGCTGACGGGAAAGACCCTCGCCATGGTCTTCCGCAAGCACTCCACGCGCACGCGCGTCTCGGCGGAGGTGGCGATGGCGCAGCTCGGCGGCCACGCGCTCTTCCTGCATGAGTCCGTCACCCAGATGGCGCGCGGCGAGCCGCTGCCGGACACGGCGCGCGTGCTCGCCCGCTACGCGGACGGGATCCTCGTGCGCACCCACGACCACGCGGAGGTGGAGACGTGGGCCGCGTACGCGGACGTGCCCGTCATCAACGCGCTCACGGACCGCGATCACCCCTGCCAGGCGCTGGCCGACCTCCTCACGCTGGCGGAAGCCTTCGGCCGCACGGGCCCGCTGGCCGCCGGCCGGCCGGGCTTCCTGCGCGGCCTGAAGCTCGCGTACGTGGGCGACGGTAACAACGTGGCGCACGCGCTCATGCTGGGCGGGGCGCTGGCGGGACTGCACGTCGTCGTCGCCTGCCCGGAGGGATACGGCCCGGACGCGGGCGTGACCGCGCGGGCCAGCGAGCTCGCGCGCGCGGCGGGCGGCGCCGTCGAGGTGACGGACGATCCCGCGGTAGCCGTCAGCGGTGCGCACGCCGTGTACACGGACGTGTGGGTGAGCATGGGCGAGGAAGCCGAGGCGGAGGCGCGCCGCGCCGCACTGGCGCCCTATGCCGTGACGCCGGCGCTCATGGCCCAAGCGCGCCCCGACGCCGTCTTCCTCCACTGCCTGCCGGCGCACCGGGGGGAGGAGGCCGCGGCCGATGTGATCGACGGGCCGCGGAGCGCCGTGTGGGACCAGGCGGAAAACCGGCTGCACACGATCAAGGCGGTGCTGGCGGAGCTCCTATGAACGCTCCTTCGGACGACGGAGCGGCCGTCCGATCCGGCCGCTCCGCGCACGTGGGCCAACGCTGACAGGAGGCGGAACGCATGGGCGAGCGGATCGTGCTGGCGTATTCCGGCGGGCTGGACACCTCGGTGGCTGTCCGCTGGCTGAAGGAGAACTACGGCTACGACGTGGTGGCGCTGCTCATCGATCTGGGCGAGGGCCGGGACCTGCCCGCACTCCGGGAGAAGGCGTTGCGTATCGGCGCCGTGGAGGCGCGGGTGGTGGACGCGCGGGAGGAATTCGTGCGGGAGTACTGCATGCGCGCGCTGGCGGCGAACGCGCTCTACGAGGGGGTCTACCCGCTTTCGGCGGCGCTCTCGCGCCCGCTGATCGCCCGCTGGCTCGTGCAGGTGGCGGAGGAGACGGGCGCGACGGCCGTGGCGCACGGCTGCACGGGCAAGGGCAACGACCAGGTCCGCTTCGACGTCGCCGTGGCGGCCCTCAACCCGGCGCTCAAGGTGGTCGCTCCCGTCCGCGAGTGGCCGATGTCGCGCGAGGACGAGATCCGCTACGCGCAGCGCCACGGCATCCCGCTGCCGGTGGACCTCGACAACCCCTTCTCCATCGACCAGAACCTCTGGGGGCGCAGCGTGGAGTGCGGCGTACTGGAGGATCCGTGGGCGGCCCCGCCGGAGGAGGCCTTCGCCTGGACGGTGGCGCCGGAGGACGCGCCCAAGGGCGGCGCGGATGTCGTCATCGCCTTCCGCGAGGGGCTGCCGGTGGCGCTCGACGGCGAGGAGCTGCCGCTTGTGGAGCTCGTCGCGCGGCTTCACCGCCTCGCGGGCGCCCACGGGGTGGGGCGCATCGACCACGTGGAGAACCGCCTCGTGGGCATCAAGTCGCGGGAGGTGTACGAAGCCCCGGCGGCGCTGGCGCTGATCCAGGCCCATCGCGCCCTTGAGAGCCTGGTCCTGCCGCGGGAGCTGGCGCACGCCAAACCCTGGGTGGAGCAGCAGTACGCGCAGCTCATCTACAACGGCCTCTGGTTCTCGCCGCTGCGCGAGGCGCTCGACGGCTTCCTGGCCGTCACGCAGCGCGCCGTCACGGGCGAGGTGCGGCTCCACCTGCAGGCGGGCGCGGCCACGGTGACAGGCCGCCGCGCGGAGCGCTCGCTGTACTCCGAGGCGCTGGCCACCTACGGCGCGGGCGACGCCTTCGACCACCGCGCCGCCGAGGGCTTCATCCACATCTGGGGCCTGCCCACGCGCGTCTGGGCGGAGGCGCAGCGCGCCGCGGCGGTGGAACGGCGGTGAGCGGGGCGCTCTGGGGGGGGCGTTTCGAGGAGGAGCCGCTGGAGGCGCTGGTCGCCTTCGGCGCCTCGCTGCCTGTGGACGTCCGCCTGGCCCTCTACGACCTTCGCGGCAGCCTCGCCCACATCCGCATGCTGAAGCGGCAGGGGATCGTGCCGGCCGGCGCGGCGGAGCGCATCGAGGCCGGGCTGCGGACCATGCTGCGCGAGGCGTGGGCCGCCATCGGCGGCGCCGCGGCGGCCGGCACCGCCGATCCCGCGCCGGCGCCCGTGCGGACCTCGTCCGTCGACCCCTTCGGCTGGGGCTGGCGCCTCGCCGACGAAGACGTCCACATGGCGATCGAACGCACGCTGGCGGAGCGGATCGGTCCGGACGCCGGCTGGCTGCACACCGGCCGCAGCCGCAACGACCAGGTGGCGCTGGACATGCACCTTTACGCCGTCGACGTCGCCGCGGCGTTGGAAAAGGCCGTGGAGGGTCTGCGGCAGCGGTTGGAGGTGCTGGCGGCCCGCGGGCCGGACGCGCCCATGCCCGGCTACACGCACCTTCAGCGCGCCCAGCCCGTCACGTGGGGCACGCACCTCGGCGCGTACCAGGAGATGTTCCGCCGGGACGCCGAGCGCTTCCGTGCCTGCTGTGAGCGCGCCGCCGTCTCGCCGCTCGGCGCGGGGGCCCTCGCCGGCTCCTCCTTCCCGCTGGACCGCGCGTCGGTGGCCGCCGAGCTGGGACTTCCAGCCGTCTACGCGAACACCATGGACGCCGTCGCCGACCGCGACTTCCTCGTGGAGATCGCCGCCGCCTGCGCGCTCTGCATGGTCCACCTCAGCCGCCTCGCCGAGGAACTCGTCCTCTGGGCGACGGCCGAGTTCGGCTTCATCCGGCTCAGCGACCGCGTGGCCACCGGGTCGAGCATGATGCCGCAGAAGAAGAACCCCGATCCCGCGGAGCTCATCCGCGGCAAGTGCGGCCGCGTCTTCGGCGACCTGCAGGCGCTGCTCGTCCTGCTGAAGGGCCTGCCCCTCGCCTACAATAAGGACATGCAAGAAGACAAGCCGGCCTTCTTCGACGCCACCGACACCACGCTCGCCTGCCTCGACGCGATGGACGCCTTCCTCTCCGGCGTGGAACCGGACCTGGAGCGCATGCGCGCGGCGGTGGAGGCGGACCCGTCCATCCACGCCACCCGCATGGCGGAAGATCTTGTGCGGCAGGGCGTGCCGTTCCGCGAGGCCCACGCGCAGGTGGGACGGCGGCTGCGCGGCGTGGACGGGGGCTAGCGCAGCCTGCCGCTCCGTCGCCGCGCCCACATGGAACTACGGAAGCCCCGCAAATCCTTGCGGGGCTTCGCTTTTCTCGCATTCATGCCGGGGGCGGGATTCGAACCCGCACGCCTTGCGGCAGAGGATTTTAAGTCCCCCGCGTCTGCCGTTCCGCCACCCCGGCTTGTCCAGAACGCGCGACCGCCTCACTCCACGCGCCAGCGCGCGCTGGAGCGGCGCAGGCGCGCCAGCCCGCCCCGGCCGGCCGCCCGCCCGCGACCCGCCACGGGCCGCCCGTCAGTACGAGCGGGCGCCGCGCCCGCCGCGGCGATCGTCCGAATGCCGGCGCAGGTCGCTGAGGCGGTCCTCGCTGTCCTTGAGGAAGCGCGCCAGCTTATCCTCGAACGAGGACGGCCCGCGGTAACGTCCGCCGCCGCCCCCGCCCCGCCGGCCGCCGCCGCCGCTGCCGCGCCGCTCGCTGGCGCCGGGCTGGGCCTGGCGGATGCTCAGACCGATCTTCTTGCCGGCCGGGTCGATGGACAGGATCTTGACCTTGACCTTGTCGCCCCGGCTGAGGTAGTCGTTGATGTTCTCTACGTAGGCGTCCGCCACTTCGGAGATGTGCACGAGGCCCGTGGGGCCGTCCGGCAGCTCCACGAACGCTCCGAAATTGGTGATGCCCGTCACCACGCCCTCGACGATGTCGCCCACAGCGAACGCCATATGGACACAATATCCCCCTGTAACGGAATCGCAAAGACGATTATACGCGGCCCGGCGCCGCAGCGTCAAACAAAGGGGGAAGGGGTCCCCCCTCAGCGGCTGCCGGGCGCGGCCGCGGGCGGCGCCTCGGATGCGTTCGGGCCTGCCGGCACCGGCTCGTAGACGATCTCACCGGGCTTCGTCAGGCCCATCTTGCGCGCCTGCATCTCGATGGCGGGCAGGGACTGGAGATCCTGCAGCTCACGGCGCAACTCGGCGTTGTGCTCCTCGATCTGCGCAAGCTGCTGCTGGTAGCGCTCCTCCTCCACGCGCAAGCGGTGAAGCATCCACTCCTGCCGCGCGAACATGAGGAGAGCGTACAGCGTGACGGTGGCGACGAGCGTCCGCCGCCAGCGCCAGCGGCGCACGCGGCGCGGCCGGGGCGCGGCCGCGGGCGGGGCGGAGGGGACGGCCGGCGAGGCTGCGGGCGAACCGTCGCGCATCAGGCATCGCCGCCTTCCGCAGTCTCGCCTTCGCCGTAGACGCCGAGCGGATCGCCGGAGATCACGATCACGACCTGATACCCCTTCGCGCGCGCGCGGTTGAAGAGCGTGGCGACGGTGCCCGGAGTGATGCCCAGCCGGCGCGCGACCTCCTCATTGCTGTGGCCCGTCTCCTTCAGCACGACGACCTGCCGCTCCCGGAAGCTCAGCCGTTCCGCGCCGCGGATCTCGATGTTCAATGGAACGGCCCTCCGTTATCCCCATCCTTGTCCACAGTCTGTGGACAAGGTTCATACACTGTGCATACAGGATGGGTACAAACGGTTCGCGGCCCGCGCGCCGATTCCTGCTGGCGGGCTGCAGGCGGCGACTCGCGCCGCCGCGCCCTCACGCCGGCGGCGGCCGGCGCCCGCGGCCGGCGGCGCGCCGCAGGGCGGCCGCGAGGGCCCGTGCCGGCCACAGCAGGCGGCGCGCGGCGCGGCGCAGGGGGTGCGCCGGCCGGAGCCACGCCCGGGCCGGCCGCAAAGGCAGCCGCGCCGGCCAAAGGAGCGCGCGCAGCGGCCAGAGGAGGATCCGCGCCACGCGCCGGCCGGCCGCCGCCGCCACGCGCGCCGCACGCCCGGCGGCCCGGGCCAGGCGCCGCAGCCCGCGCCAGGTCCGGCGGCCCAGATCCGCCGCCTGCCGCGCGCGCCGGCGCGTCCAGCGCGCCGCCGTGCGCAGGACCTCCAGGAAGCGCTCCGTCGCCCAGGTCACCGTCGCGCTGGCCAAAGTGAAGTAGAGGGCCGCGCCGAGCGCCAGCCCGATGAAGACGTAGTAGCGGACCTCGCCCCAATTGGCGAGGAAGAGCCCGGTCGCGGCGAGCACGGCGCCCGCCAGCCAGAGCCCGGCGTCGGCCAGCTGCGCGGCCGGCCCCTTGAGGCGGAACACCCGCCGCACGGCGCGGCTGAGGTCGAAGGCCAGGCCGAGGCCGATCCCCGTCAGCACCGTGACGAGGAAGGCGTACAGCTGGATGTCGACCGGGACCATGGCCTACTTGATCATGCGGGCGAGGAATCCCTTGCCGCGCTCCTTCTTGTTGCCGCGGCCCACGCTCCACTCCACGCTGTGGATCAGCCCTTCGACGGAGAACCGGCCCTCTTCGAGGTTGAGCTGCTTGATCTGCAGGTCCTCGCCGGTCATGGTCAGGGTGCCGAGATCGGTGTCGAGCACGATGGAGTGGTCGTCGAAGCTGTCGACGTGCAGGACGCCGGTGACGTGCGCCGTCTCGCGGTTGACGATGCTGACTTCATGGGGCTTCCCCGGCTGCGGCCGGGCGCCATCCTTCCCGTCCATCCCGCGCCCTCCTCTAGCGCAGGATATGGCGCCGGTCCACGCCGGTATGTCTCCGCGCGCGGCTCAGCCGAGGTCCGGGTCGGGCCGCCGCACCTCGCGCACGACCTCGTACATGATGTGCGCGAGCTGCGCGGGCATCGAGTCCTGGACCAGCTTGACCCGCACCGTGAGAACGCGCGGGCCGTAGTCGATCTCGACCTCGTCCCCGGGCTGCACCTCGGCGCTCGGCCGCGCGATGGTGCCGTTCTTCTTCACGCGTCCCGCCCAGCACATGTTCGTCGCGACGGTGCGCCGCTTGATGAGGCGGCTGGTCTTCAGGTACTTGTCGAGCCGCATGCCGACCTCCAAAACCGCACGGGCCCCCGGAGGGAGCCCGTGCGGACGTGCGCGAGGGCGCGGAAAGGGCCGCGCCGGTGGGTCACTTCGCGAGAGAATCCTTCAGCGCCTTGCCCGCCTTGAAAGCCGGCACCTTGGACGCCGGGATGGTGATCGTCTGGCCGGTCTGCGGGTTGCGGCCCGTGCGCGGCTTGCGCTGGCGCACCTCGAAGGTGCCGAAGCCGACGAGCGAGACCTTGTCGCCGCGGCCGAGCGCTTCCTGGATCGTTTCGACGACGGCGTTGACCGCCTTCTCGGAGTCCTTCTTGGTGAGGCCGGTTTTGTCGGCCACGCTGGCGATGAGATCGTTCTTGTTCACGCCTGGTTGTCTCCTTTCTCTTTAAGCCGCAGGCGGCTTGTCCGAAGCGGGAAGTTCGCGCCCTGCGCGCTTTCTCCTGCAGATTCCCCATCATTTGACGCGCTTGATGCGTCCGCGGACGCGTTGGAAGCGCCCGCGGCGCGCTTCGCCTGCTCCCAGAGCGCGTCGAGCTCGGCCGCGGGGCGGCCTTCCAGCGTCTCCCCGCGCGCTTCGACGGCGTTCTCCATGCGCGCGAAGCGAGTGCGGAACTTCGTGTTGGCGCGGTGGAGCGCGAGTTCCGGGTCGACGCCGAGCCAGCGCGCGTAGTTCACCAGGGCGAAAAGGAGGTCGCCGAACTCCTCCTCCACCCGCTCCGGCGTCTCCCGGCGCGCCGCCTCGAGCTCCGCCATCTCCTCGCGCACCTTCTCCAGCACGGCCGCGGCGTCGGGCCAGTCGAAGCCCAGCGCGGCGGCCGCGCGGGAGAGGCTCAGGGCCGCGAGCAGCGCCGGCTGGCCGCGCCCGGCCTCATCCAGACGGCTGCGCCCGCGGGCGGGCGGCTCGCCTGCGGCCGCGCGCTCGGCGGCCTTCACGTCCTGCCAGATGGAGTGGACGTCCTCGGCCGTCGCGGCGCGGAGTCCCCCGAAGACGTGCGGGTGGCGGCGCACGAGCTTCTCCGCCAACCCGTGGGCCACGTCGCGCCAGTCGAAGGCGCCCGCCTCTTCCGCGATGACGCTGTGGAACACCACCTGGAGGAGCAGGTCGCCGAGTTCCTCCTTGAGCTGCGCCGCGTCGCCGGAGTCGATCGCGGTCACGACCTCGTACGCTTCCTCAATGACGTAGCGCCTGAGGCTCTCATGCGTCTGCTGCCGGTCCCAGGGGCAGCCTCCGGGGCCGCGCAGCCGGCGCAGGATCTCCACCACGCGCTCCATGGGTCCGTCCGCCACGACCGCACCTCCCTCCCGCGCTAGGCGCCGGCCGCGCGCGGCCAGAGGCGCAGGGCGCGGCCCAGGCGCACGAGGGTCCGGCCCACGCGCGGCAGCGACTGCACGTCCTCCGGCCGCACGGCGCCCGTGCGCGCCGCCAGCACCCCGTAGATGGCGACGCCTGCGGCCACCGCGACGGCGATGGCCAGCGGCCCGCCCGCCGCGTCCCCGGCGAGGCGCCGCAGCGCGGCGTCGACGGCGTCGAATGCGGCCGCCACGCCCAGGCCCATCAGCGCGGCGGACACCGCCGGCGCCGCCCCGGCGCGCCACCACGACACGCCGCAGCCCAGCCGCGCGAGGGCCAGGGCGTTCAGCGCGGCCGCGGAGGCGAAGGCAGCGACGGTCGCGACGGCCGCGCCGGCGACGTTCACCTCGGGGCGGCCGGTGAGCACGTAGGTGAGGACGAACTTCACGGCCGCGCCGAAGAAGAGCGTGAGCATCGGCACGGTCGGGCGCCCCAGTCCCTGAAGCGCCGCGGCCGTGACCTGCTGCAGGCCGATGGCCACGGAGCCGAAGGAGAGGATGAAGAGCAGCGGCCCGGCGGCCGGCGCGCGGAAGATCACCGTCTCGATGGGCGTGGCGAGCGCCGCCAGCCCGGCCGCGGCCGGCAGCGTGACGAGCAGCGCGAGGCGCACGCCCAGGGCGATGCGCGCGCGCACGCCGGCGCGGTCGCCGCGCGCCTGGAGCTCGCTCACGGCCGGGACGACGTTCAACGCCAGCGCCGCGGTGAACGTCGTCGGCATGATCATGAAGGGCGCCGCAAAGCCGGAGAGCATGCCGTAGAGGGCCGTGGCCTCGCGGCCCAGGCCGGCCGCATGCAGCCGCGAGGGCACGAGCAGCGCGTCGATGAAGGTGACGAGCGGCATCACCATGTAGGAGAGGGAGATCGGCACCGCGAGGGAGATGAGCTCACGCAGGTCGGCGGCCGCGCCGGCCTCCCCCGCGCCGGCCGCGCCGGCGTCCCGCGGGCCGGCGGCCGCCAGCTCCCGCAGCGCCTGCCGGTGCTGCCGGACGAGGTACGCCAGGGCGGCCACGCCCCCGAGCGTCGCGCCGAACGCCGCGCCGGCCGCCGCCCACTCCACGCCCTCCGGCAGGAGGAGCACGACGAGGAGGAGGATGGAGCCCACGCGCGCCAGCTGCTCCACCACCTGGCTCACGGCGTAGGGCGTCATGCGCCGCAACCCCTGGAGGAAGCCCCGGTACACGGCGCCCAGGGAGACGAAGAGCACGGCCGGGGCCACGGCGGCCACGGCCGGCGCCGCGCGCGCGTCCCGCGCCACGTGCCGCGCGTACCACGGCGCGCCGAAGAAGAGCGCCAGCGCGAAGGCGCCGCCCACGAGGGCGACCAGCACAAACGCCGCGCGGAACAGGCGCTGGGCCGCGCGCGCGCGGCCCAGGGAGACGCGCGCCGCCACCATGCGCGCCACGGCGACCGGCAGGCCCGTGGCCGAGACGCTGAGGAGCACGCCGTAGATGGGAGCCGCCATGCCGTAGAGCCCCATGCCGACGGCGCCCTGGTGGCCGCCGCCCATGAGGAGCGGGACGAGGATGCGATAGGTGGCGCCGAGGACGCGGCTGAAGAGGCTGCTGGCCATCAGCACGAACGCCCCGACGACGAACGATTCCTGCCGCATGGCCACCTCCGAGGACGAGGCCATTATGGCATGCGGCGGGCTCAGTCATCCATCTGTTTGGCGAGGAAGCCGGCGGCCGTCTCGGCGAGCTTGCGCTCGACGTCTCCCACGGTGGGCTCGTCCCGGCTGGCGATGATGACGGCGCCGATCGGGTCGCCCTGCGCGACGATCGGCACGATGACGAAGGACTTGAACGGCGGCTCCGCCTCGTCGCCCACGATGCCGCCGGAGGGAGGCTGCCCCGTCCCCGCGTGCGCCACCGGCTGCCGCTCGTTCATGCTGCGCTCCACCAGGCTGCCGACGCGCTTGTCCATGAACTCCTTCTTTGGCGCGCCGGCGACGGCGATCACCGCGTCGCGGTCGGTGATGAGGACCACGTGGCCGGTCGTCTCGTGCAGCGACTCGGCGTACTCCTTGGCGAAGTCGGCCAGCTCGCCGATGGGCGAGTACTTCTTAAGGATGACCTCGCCCTCGCGGTCGACGAAGATCTCGAGCGGATCGCCCTCGCGGATGCGCAGCGTGCGCCGGATCTCCTTCGGGATGACGATGCGGCCCAAGTCGTCGATGCGGCGTACGATTCCGGTGGCTTTCACGGACGTGGACCTCCTATTGCGCGGGCCGGTTGTGGGCGTAGTATACGCGCCGCCGCGAAGCCGCTATTCAGACGGGGATCTCCGCCGAGGCGCGCCAGCGCTGGATCATCGGCAGCGCGGCGACGGCCTCGACGATCTCCTCGATCTCCCCGAAGGGCTCGGCCGGATGCTCCACGATCAGCGTCACGGCCGGCTTCGTGGAGCGATCGACGAGGAGCCGGCGGCGGAAGCGCGCCTGCAGCGACTGGACCTCCTCCATGAACGGCTGCATGTAGCCGGCGAAGCCGAAGCGCACGCGCGCCCCGTCCTGCGAGACGGCGAGGATGCCGAGGTCGCCGCAGCGCACGCGCAGCCGCGCCATGGCGAGAAGGTTCCTCACGGGCGCAGGCGGCTCGCCGAAGCGGTCGACGAGCTCGGCCTCGACCTCGTCCGCCTCCTCCAGAGAACTCACGGCGTTGATCTTCTTGTAGAGCTCCAGCTTGTGGCGCGAGCCGGCGACGTACTCGTCCGGCAGGTAGGCGTCGACGCGCAGCTCGATGGAGGCGCGCGTCTCCGGTACGCGCCGCTCCCCGCGCAGCTCGCGCACGGCCTCCTCCAGCATCTCCGTGTACATCTCCAAGCCCACCTGGGCCATGAAGCCGTGCTGCTCCGGGCCCAGGATGTTGCCGGCGCCGCGGATTTCCAGGTCTCGCAGGGCGATGCGCAGGCCCGAGCCGAGCTCCGTGAAGTCCTTGAGCGCCTGCAGGCGCTTCTCCGCCGCCTCGCTGAGGATCTTCGTCGGGCGGAAGGTGAAGTAGGCGAAGGCGAGGCGGTCCGAGCGGCCCACGCGGCCGCGGATCTGGTAGAGCTGCGCGAGACCCAGGCGGTCGGCGTCTTCCACGACGAGCGTGTTCACGTTCGGGATGTCGAGGCCGGACTCGATGATCGTCGTGCAGAGGAGCACGTCGTGCTGGCCGTGCAGGAACTCGACCATCACGCGCTCCAGCTCCCGCTCCTCCATCTGGCCGTGCGCCACCACGATGTCGGCCTCCGGCAAGAGCTCCTTGAGCCGCGCGTAGGCGCGGTGGATGCTCTTCACGTGGTTGTGCAGGTAGAACACCTGGCCGCCGCGCGCGAGTTCCCGCTGGATGGCCTCGCGGACGATGGCGTCGCTGTACTCCACCACGTACGTCTCCACCGGGTAGCGGTTCTTCGGCGGCGTCTCGATCACGCTCATGTCCCGCAGGCCCGTCATGGCCATGTGCAGCGTGCGCGGGATGGGCGTGGCCGTGAGCGTGAGCACGTCCACCGTGCGCCGCAGCTGCTTGAGGCGCTCCTTGTGCGCCACGCCGAAGCGCTGCTCCTCGTCGATGATGAGGAGGCCCAGGTCCTTGAAGGCGACGTCCTCCTGCACCAGCCGGTGTGTGCCGATGACGATGTCGATCTCGCCCGTGCGCAGGCGCGTGATCGTCTTCTCCTGCTCCGCGCGGCTGCGGAAGCGGCTGAGCATGTCGATGCGCACGGGGAAGCCGGCGAAGCGCTCGGTGAAGGTGAGGTAGTGCTGCTCGGCGAGGATCGTGGTGGGCACGAGCACGGCCACCTGCTTGCCGTCCATCACGGCCTTGAAGGCGGCGCGCACCGCCACCTCCGTCTTGCCGTAGCCGACGTCGCCGCAGAGCAGCCGGTCCATGGGCCGCGGCCGCTCCATGTCCGCCTTGACCTCCGCGATGGCCTGCAGCTGGTCCGGCGTCTCCTCGTACGGGAAGGCGGCCTCGAACTCGCGCTGCCAGGGCGTGTCCGGGGAGAAGGCGTGGCCCTCAAGCGCCTGGCGCGCGGCGTAGAGCTCCACGAGCTCGCGCGCCATCTGCTGCACGCTCTCCTTCACGCGCTGGCGCACGCGCTGCCACTCGCCGCCGCCCAGCCGGTAGAGCTTCGGGCGGCCCTCGCCGCCGACGTACTTCTGGACGAGGTCGATCTGGTCCGTCGGCACGTAGAGGCGGTCCTGGCCCTCGTAGCGCAGCATGAGGTAGTCGCGCTGCACGCCCTGCACCGTCATCGTGCGCGTGCCGAGGTACTGGCCGATGCCGTGGTGCACGTGCACCACGTAGTCGCCGACCTCAAGGTCCTCGAGGCTTGTGATGCGGATGCCGGCCGGGCGGCCCGGGGCCTCCTCCGCGCGCCGGCGCCGGCGCGCGGCCGGGTGCGGCCCGGCGATGTCGCCGTCCCCCACGACGACGAGGCGCAGTCCCGAGATGGTGGCGCCGTGCACAAGCGGCGCCGGCACGATCCACACCGCGCCGGGCGGCGGCGCCGTCCACTCGGCGGGCGGCTCCGGGAAGGGCGTGCAGGGGATGCCGGCGTCCTCCAGCTCGTGCGCCAGGCGGCGCGCGCGGTCCGCGTCCTGCACGCAGATCAGGGTGGCGTAGCGGCTCTCGCGCCAGCGCTGGAGCTCATCGTGCAAAAGCGCCGCCTGGCCGCGGAAGGGCGGGATCTCCTGCGCGGCCAGGGACCAGGCGCCGGCCGGCTGGAAGCCGGCCGGGTGGCGCGGGAAGAGCGAGAGGAGCAGCGTCGTGCCGGCGCGGAGGCGCGCCGCCAGCTCCTCCCACGGGGGCAGGATCTCCAGCTGCCGGCCGAGCACGCGGCCGTCCGCCAGAAGCGACGCGTAGCGCTCGCGCCGCTCGGCCTCGATCTCCGCGGCCCGCTCGGCCACGCGCAGGGGCTCATAGAGCACGATGAGGGCGTCGGGGCCGGCATAGTCGCCGAGCCACGCCGGCTCCTCGTAGAGGTAGGGCAGGAAGGCCTCCCACGCGGCGCCGCCGCCCGCCGCCACCAGGCGCTCGGCCGCCTCGGCCGCGTACTCCAGGAGGCGCCGGGCGGCCTCGCCCTGCAGGCCGCCGGGCAGCCGCTCGGCGGCCTGCGCCGCGTCGCGCTCCACGGCGGCGCGTGCGCGCGCGCGCCGCTCGGCGGGCGCCACCACCTCGCGCGCGGGCGGCAGGAAGGCCTCCTCGTGCGGTTCCGTCGACTTCTGCGTCGACGGGTCGAAGACACGCACGCTCTCGACCTCGTCGTCGAAGAACTCGATGCGGAAGGGCCCGCCGCCGAAGAGCGGGTAGACGTCGATGAGCCCGCCGCGCCGCGCGAAGAGCCCCGGCGCGTCGACCGTCTCCGCAGGGTCGTAGCCGAGGTCCACAAGCCGCCGGGCGAGCTCCTCCAGCTCCATCCGCGCGCCGCGGTGCACGGTGACGGCCGCCGCGCGCCAGGGCTCCGCGGGCATCAGCCGGCGGAGGGCGGCGGCCACCGGCGCCACGGCCACGCAGGCCGCGCCCGTCGACAGCCGGTGCAGCGCCTCCAGGCGGCGCGCGGCCAGCTCCCGGCTCTGCGCGGCCACCCCATACGGCACGAACTCCGCCGGCGGGAAGAGCACGACAGCCTCCTCGCCCAGCCAGACGGCGAGGTCCTCGGCGAGGGCGCGCGCCGCCTCCCAGTCCGGCGCGATCACCACCTGCGGCCGCCGGTGCTCGTGCCAGAGCGCGGCCAGCGCCAGGGCCGCGGCCGGGCGTGTGAGGCCGTACGCGGCCGCCTCGCGCTGCCGCTTGCGCAGCGCGTCGGCCACGGCGCGAAAATCCGGCCAATCCGACCACAGCGACCAGAGCGACGACGTCACAGTCCGCCCCGGGGGCGGTCCGCCCGCCCCCGTGCCTCAGCGACGGTTGAAGACATTCATCGCCGCCTCCCAGCCTTGCGTCAACACCGCCTCCACCGCCTCCGCGGCGCGCGCCACCGCCCGGTCCAGGTCCGCGCGCTCCGAAGGCCGCGGCGCGCCCAGCACCCAGCGCACCACCGCGTCCGCTCCGCCCGCCTCCGGGCGGCCGATGCCGATGCGCACGCGCCCGAACTCGGGCCCGAGGTGCGCGGCGATGGAGTCGAGCCCGTGGTGTCCGCCCGTGCCACCGCCGCGCTTGAGGCGCACGGCGCCGCAGGGGAGGTCGAGGTCGTCGTGCACGACGACGATCCGTTCGACGGGGATGCCGTGGGCGCGCGCCAGGTGCGCGACGGCGCGCCCGCTCTCATTCATGTACGTCAAGGGCTTGCAGAGCAAAACCGGCTGACCGCCGACGTCCGCGCGGGCGGTCTCCGCGCGCGCGCGGCGGTCTGTGCGGAGCGGCGCCCCCCAGGCCGCGGCCAGCCGGTCCAGCACCCAGAACCCGGCGTTGTGCCGGGTGGGGGCGTACTCGGGGCCGGGGTTGCCCAATCCCGCCAGAAGCCACATGCGCGCGCGCTAGTCCCCGTCGCCGGGCTTCTCGGCGTCCGTCCGGGCCTCGCCTTCCTCAGGCGCCTCCCCGCCTTCCTCCGGCTCCTCGGCCGTGCGCGGCGCGAGCACGGCCGCCACGACCGCGTCCTCGTCCTCGAGGACGGTCACACCCGGCGGCACCGCCATGTCGCGCACATGGACCGCCTCGCCGGGGTGGCGGCCGGACACGTCGACCTCGATGTGGTCCGGCAGGTCGCCCGGCAGGCACTCCACCTCCACAGCGTGCAGCTGGTGCTGCAGGATCCAGCCGGCCTTCTCCAGCGCCTCCTCGCCCACCACGACGACCGGCACCTCGGCGCGGATCCTCTCCGTGAGCGAGACGGCCTGGAAGTCGACGTGCAGCACCTTCCCATGGACGGGGTCGCGCTGCACCTCCTTGACGATGGCCGCGCGCGCGGGGCCGCCCTCCTCGACGAGGCGGATCACGTGGTGCTCGCCGCCGGCGCCGAAGACCTCGCGCAGGCGTTTCTCCGGCACGCGCACGGCCTCGGCCGGCTGCCCGTGCGCGTAGACGACGGCCGGGACGTAGCCTTCGCGCCGGTCGCGGTTCGGGTGGCCGGGCACGCGCGGTTCGATGGGCAACGTCAGCTCCGCCACGACGATCTCCTCCTTTTCGCTTCGGAATGCCGCGACGCGGTCAGTTGAACAGCTTGCTGACCGAGTGGTGCTCGTGGATCCGCAGGATGGCCTCGCCGATCAGCGGGGCCACGGAGAGCACGCGCAGGTTCTTGAGCTTGTGCGCGCTGGGCGGTAAGGGGATCGTGTCCGAAACGATGATCTCCTCGAACGGCGCCGCCGCCAGCCGGTCCACGGCGGAGCCCGAGAGGACCGGGTGCGTGCAGGCGGCGTAGATGCGCCGGGCGCCCTGCTCCTTCAGCATCACGGCTCCCATGCAGATGGTGCCCGCCGTGTCGATCATGTCGTCGATGATGACGACGTCGCGGTCCTGGACGTCGCCGATGATGTTCATCTCCTCGATCTGGTTCGGCCCCGAGCGGCGCTTGTCGATGATGGCCAGCCCCACGCCCAGCCGGTTCGAGAGCTCCCGCGCGCGCGCCACGCCGCCGGAATCCGGCGAGACGATCGTCGCCCGCTCCAGGCCCAGGGAGCGGATGTACTCCGCGATGATCGGCACGGCCGTGAGGTGGTCGACGGGCACGTCGAAGAACCCCTGGATCTGGCCGGCGTGCAGGTCCACGGTGACGACGCGGTCGGCGCCGGCCGTCGTCAGAAGGTTCGCCACGAGCTTGGCCGTGATCGGCTCCCGGGGACCGAGCTTGCGGTCCTGGCGGCTGTAGCCGTAGAAGGGGATGACGGCGTTGACGCGCGCCGCCGAGGCCCGCTTGAGCGCGTCGATGACGATGAGCAGCTCCATGAGCGTGTCGTTCGCCGGCTGGCACGTCGGCTGGATGACGAAGACGTTCTGGCCGCGCACGCTTTCGAGCACGCTCACGCGCGTCTCCCCATTGCTGAAGCGGCCGATCTCGATGGCGCCCAGTTGAATCCCGATGTACCGGGCGATCGCTTCAGACAGGGCGGGATGCGCCGTGCCCGAGAAAACCTGCAAACCTTCTCCCAACCTTGCGCCCCCCTGTCGCGGCGCGGGCGGACCTCAGGCCGATCCGTCCCCGGCCGGCCGGCTGCGCGCTCTCTCCACCCAGCCTTCCTTGTTCACCTGGCGCTCGCGGGCGATGGCCAGGGCGCCCGGCGGCACGGGTTCGGTGACGGTCGAGCCGGCGGCCACGTATGCGTCGCGCCCCACCGTCACCGGCGCCACCAGGTTCACGTTGCAGCCGAGGAAGGCGCCCGCCTCGACGACCGTCACGTGCTTTCGGCGGCCGTCGTAGTTGACGGTCACCAACCCGGCGCCCACGTTCACGTTGTCCCCGATCACGGCGTCGCCGATGTAGGAGTGGTGGTGCGCCTTCACGCCGGCGCCGAGCCTCGACTTCTTCACCTCGGCGTAATTGCCGATCTCCGCGCCGGGGCCGATCTCGCAGCCCGGGCGCACGTGGGCGAAGGGCCCGATGCGCACGCCCTCGGCGATGCGGCTCTCCTCGACGACGGACTGCATCACCGTCACGCCGTCGGCGAGCTCGCTGTCGATCAGGTGGCTCCCCGGCCCGAGGCGGCAGCCGCGTCCCACGCGCGTCCGCCCTTCAAGGATCGTGAACGGCAGGATGACGGTGTCCTCGCCCACCTCCACGTCCGCATCCACGAAGGTGGTGGCGGGGTCGACGACCGTCACGCCCTCCCGCATGAGCCGCAGGAGCCGCCGCCGCCGCAGGACGGCGCCGGCCTCGGCGAGCGCGGCGCGGTCGTTCACGCCCAGGACGGCCTCCGCGTCCGCGGCCGGGACGGCCGCGGTGCGGTGGCCCATGCCGCGCAAGAGGGCGACGACGTCCGTGAGGTAGTATTCGCCCTGCGCGTTGCGCGGCTCCACGCGCTGCAGCGCCTCCCAAAGCGGCCCGGGCGTGAAGCAGCCGATGCCGGTGTTGATCTCCTGAATGCGGCGCTCCTCTTCCGTGGCGTCCTTCTCCTCGACGATGCGCAGGACGGCACCGTCCCCGCCGCGCACCACGCGCCCGTAGCCCGTCGGGTCGGCGACGACGGCGGTGAGCAGCGTGGCCGCCGCGCCGGCGGCCGCGTGCGCGTCCAGGAGCGCGCGGATCTGCGCCGCCTCGATGAGCGGCGTGTCGCCGTAGAGCACGAGCAGGCGGTCCGCCTCGCCCACGTGCGGGCGCGCCTGCAGCACGGCGTGGCCCGTCCCCAGCTGCTCCTCCTGGAGGGCGAAGGCGAGCGGCGGACGGCGCTCCGCGGCGGCCTGGACGCAGGCTTCCTGGACCCGTTCGGCGTCGCGCCCCACCACGACGACGACGGCGTCCACGCCCGCCTCCAGGGCGGCGTCCAGCACATAGCGGATCATCGGCCGGCCGGCCACGGGGTGCAGCACCTTGGCGAGCGCGCTGCGCATGCGCTTGCCCTGCCCGGCGGCCAGGATGACGGCGACCGTCCGTCCCATCGGATCCCCCCGGGAATTGTACTACGAACCCGCGGCGCCGGTGCGCCGCGGCCCGCGCCCGCCGCATGGCCGCGCGCGCGCGCCAATACACTCTACAAGCCTTCACCCCGGCCGAGCGCGCGGAGGTCGATGAATCCTTTGCGGTGGTTCCGGTCGCGCCTCTTCCGCGCCACCCTCATCCTCTTCTCGGCAGGCGTGGTCAACCGCCTGCTGGGCGTGGCCTACCGCGTGGGCCTGGCCCGCGCCGTCGGTGCGGAGGGGCTGGGGCTCATCCAGCGGGCCTTCCCGGTCTTCCTGCTCTTCCTCACCGTCGCCACCCTGGGGCTCGGCACGGGCGTGGCCAAGATGGTGGCCGACGCCGCCGCCCTGCGCCGCTACGGCGAGGCGGAGCGCGTGCGGCGCGTCGCCCTCTGGCTCGTGACGCCGTCCATCCTCGCCGCCACCGTGCTCCTTGTGCTCGCCGCGCCGCTCCTCGCGCGCACGCTCCTGCACGATGAGCGCATCGCCTTCCCTCTCTGGGCGCTGGCGCCGGCGCTGATCGCCTCCGGCTTCTCCAGCGTGCTGCGCGGCTACTTCCAGGGCTATGAGATGATGAGCCCCATCGCGGCGGGCCAGGTGGCGGAGCAGCTGGTGCGTGTCGTCGCCGTCTACGCCCTCTTCGCCTGGTACCTGCCGGACGACGAGGCCGCGCTCGCCGCCCTCGCGGCCGGCTGCACGGCTCTGGGGGAATGGGTGGGCCTGGCCGCGCTGCTCCTCGCCTACAGACGCCGGCGGCGCGGGGCGGTCGTCGTGCACGACCGGCCCCCGCCCCGCCGCCGGGCCGTGGCCGCGCACCTCGTGCGCCTCTCCTGGCCGGTGGCGCTCTCCCACGTGGTGGGCTCGCTCAACGCCACGCTGGACGCCGTCCTCATCCCCGCGCGCCTTCTGGCCACGGGGCTGACGGTGGAGGAGGCCACCGCCCGTTTCGGGGAGCTCGTGGGCATGGCCGTGCCGGTGGTGTACCTCGCGACGGTCGCACTGCACCCGCTGAGCACGACGCTCATCCCGGAGATCGCCGAGGCGGCCACGCTGCGGCGGCGCGACGACCTGCGCCTGCGTTCCGCCCTGGCCCTGGGCGCCACGGTGGCGATCGGCGCGGG
Organism: Bacillota bacterium; assembly: GCA_014896375.1. Lineage (GTDB taxonomy): Bacteria > Bacillota > Sulfobacillia > RBS10-35 > Bu92 > Bu92. The sequence continues at coordinate 166,204 of JADBKN010000009.1, forward strand.
CATGTCGGCCGCCATGATGCTCGCGCCGGCGGCCCTCGGCCGCCTCCTCTACGGGGAGCCGGACATCGCGCCGATGCTCATGACGCTGTCCTTCGCCGCGCCGTTCATGTACCTGAACATCACCGGCTCCGGCATCCTCAACGGCCTCGGCCGCACCACGGACGGCATGATCATCGGGCTCGCCGGCTCGATCCTGCGCCTTTTGCTCGTCTACGCGCTCACGGGCATGCCGCAGCTCGGCATCCAGGGGGCGGCCCTGGCCATCGGCGTCTCCCAGGGCGCGGCCGGGCTCGTCACCTGGCTGCGCGTGATCCAGCTGCTGCGCGAGATCTGAGGAGCGGCCGTGCTCCGGGGAGGCCGCCGCGGCCTCCCCGGGCCAACGCCTTCAGACCCCGCCGCCCGCCGCCGCGACGGCCTCCTCCGCCCCCATGCCGGCCTCCGTCCCGACGCCGGCCTCCGCCCCGTCGCCCGCCTCCGCCGCGGCGGCCGCCGGCGCGCGCTGCGCCGCCCAGGCGCGGTAGGCCGCGAGCACGCGGCTCTGCAGCTGCTCCCGAAACTCCGCCGTCACCGGGTGCGCCAGGTCCAGGTACTCGCCGGACGCCGTGCGCCGGGCGGGCATGGACACGAACGCCCCGTTCACGCCCTCGATGACGCGCAGCTCGTGCACGACGAAGCTCCGATCGAAGACGACGGACACGCTCGCCAGCACCTTGTTCTCCCGCAGCGACCGCCGGAACCGAACTTCCGTGATCTCCATCGAATCCCCCACTCCGGCGGGCCATGGCCCCGCCGAGGTCTCCGGTCACCGGTGACGAGGGGATTCGACCCCCTGGCTTCCAATTCCTTCCAATCCGCCGGCCGGTTTTTGCGCGTGAGGCGCCGGGCGGCTCACCCCTCGGCGCCGGAGGCCACCGTCACGCGGTAGCCGGCCGCGCGCAGCCGCCGCAGCGTCTCCGCGGCGTGCTCCGCGTTGCGCGTCTCCAGCGTCAGCTCGATGTCCGTCTCCCCCAGCGCGATGCCCTGCCGCAACCGCCGGTGCTCGACCTCGATCACGTTCGCGCCGGCCTCGGCCACGACGTTGAGGAAGTCGCGCAGGGACCCCGGCCGGTCCACGAGCGTGGTCACGACCCGCACGTAGCGGCCGTCCTGAGCGAGGCCGTGGTCGATGACGCGCGCCAGCTGGATGAGGTCGATGTTGCCGCCGCTGACGACGAGCACCGTGCGCTCCGCCGGCGGTACGCGGCCGCTGAGGACGGCCGCCAGGGCCACCGCCCCGGCGCCCTCGACGACCGCCTTCGCCCGCTCCGCGAGCAGCATGATCGCCCGCGCGATCGAGTCCTCGGAGACCAGCACGATATCGTCCACATAGCGCTCGATCAGCTTCAGCGTGAGCTCTTCGGGCCTCTTGATGGCGAGGCCGTCGGCCACGGTGCGCACGCGCTCCAGCTCCACCGGCCGCCCCGCGCGGCGGGACTCATAGACCGCTGCCGCGCCCTCCGCCTGCACGCCGATCACGCGCGCCCCGGGGCGCAGCGCCTTGACGGCCACCGCCACGCCGGAGATCAGCCCGCCGCCGCCGATCGGCACCACCACCGCGTCCGCGTCCGGCACGTCCTCCAGGATCTCCAGGGCCACGGTGCCCTGCCCGGCGATGATCGCCGGGTCGTTGAAGGCGTGCACGTAGACGAGGCCGCGCTCCCTCTCGATCTCCCGCGCGCGCTGGTAGGCGGCGTCGTACGTGTCGCCGTGCAGCACCACCTCCGCCCCGTAGCCGCGCGTGGCCATCACCTTGGGAAGCGCCGCCCCCTGCGGCATGACGATCACGGCGCGCGTTCCCACCTGCGCCGCGGCCAGCGCCACGCCCTGGGCGTGGTTGCCGGCGGAGGCCGCCACCACGCCGCGCGCCCGCTCCTCCTCCGAGAGGCGCGAGATCTTGTTGTAGGCCCCCCGGATCTTGAAGGAGCCGGTGCGCTGCATGTTCTCCATCTTCAGAAAGAGGGGCCGTCCGGCCACCTGCTCCAGCGAGCGCACGCGGAGCACCGGCGTGCGCGAGGCCACCCCGCGGATCCGCTCCGCCGCCTCACGGATGTCGTCCAACGTGACGGACATGGCTATCCCTCCCGGAAACGGTCCCCGAGGCGCAGGCGCGGGCCGTGCGACTCAGTGACGTCCTCGAGCACGAGCATGGCCTCGTACGCCGGCACCTCCTTCTCCTCCGGCACCGAGGTCGCGATCATCACGGCCACACCGGCCACCTCGGCCTCGAACTCCTCAAGGAGGTGGCACATCGCGCGCACCGAGCCGCCGCCGCGCATGAAGTCGTCGACGACCAGGACGCGGCTCCCGGGCGGCAGCGCACGGCGGGCGAGGCTCATCGTCTGGATGCGGTCCGAGCCGGTGCTGGCGTAGTGGATGCTGACGGCCGAGCCCTCCGTGGCGCGGCTGTTGCGGCGCGCCAGCACCATGGGGCAGCCCAGCGCCCAGGCCGTGAAGAGCGCCAGCGGCACGCCGCGCGTCTCCACGGTGAGCACGTACTCCACGCGCTGCGCGTGAAACCACGAGGCGAACGTCTCCCCCACGCGCTGCGCCCAAAGCGGGTTGAAGAGCACATCCACCAGGTAGATGAGGCCGCCCGGCAGGACGCGGTCGGGCTGCTGCAAGAGGGCGCGCAGCTCCTCCGCCCAGGCGCGGATGGTGGCCTCGCCGCGCAGGGGCAGGTAGCGCACGCCGCCGTTGACGCCGGCAAACGTCTCCACGCGCCCCAGCCCCGCCTCCGCGAACGCCTGGCGGATGCGGGCGAGGTCCTCGCTGATCGTCGACTTGGCCACGCCCAGCTCCTCGCTCATCTGCGTGAGCGAGTGCAGCTGGCCCGGCCGCTCCAAGAGCCTTTGCACGATGGCCGCCAGGCGGTCCGCGCGCTTCACGGCGTGCGCCCCCCCGAGTCCAGCTTGGAAGCGAACGCCATCATTATAGGCGTTCGCCGGCCGCCGGCGGGCGCCGTGCGGCGGAGCCCAGCACGCGCCGGGCGAGATCGAGGTCCTCGGGCTTGTCCACGTCGACGGCGATCGCGGCGCGGTCCGTGACGACGGCCCGCCCGCGCAAGCCCGCGATCCGCTCCACGCGCCGCTCGATGGCGCCGATGCTCACGCGCCCAAGAAGCGCCCCCAGCGCGATGCGCGCGCCGAAGAGCGGCAAGAGCGTCAACGGGCGCTTGCGCGCGGCGTAGACGCGGTCGAGGAAGGGCCAGACGCGGTCCAGTGCCTCGCGCTTCAGGTAGAAGAGGTTGCCGCCGGTGTACCGCCGGCCGCCCACGCGGACGTAGGTGCGCGCCACGCCAGGGTACGCGGCCTCGCACGCCTCCCGCGTGACGATCGGATAGGCGAGGTCGGCCCCCGCGGCGCGCGCCCGCTCCAGGAAGTGCGCCACGTCGTCTGCCGTGATGAGCGGCACGTCGCCCGTGGCCACGAGAAGTTCTTCGCCGTGCGCGGCTTCCGCGCCGCGGCGCAGGTTTTCGACCAGCGACGCACCCGGCTCCAGGAAGCGCGTGCGCGCGTCGATGCCGTTCCCGGGCGGCCGCGGCCCGACGACGACGACCTCCTCCACCCCCGGCGCGCCCCAGAGGGCGTCCAGCACCCACGCCACCATCGGCCGCCCCCCGATGGGGATCCACGCTTCCCACTCCGCCTCTGAGGCCTCGCGCAGCTTGCCCTGGTTGGCGCGGCCGGCGAGCACCACGGCTCCGATCATGCGCATCCCTCCGTATCGGGCGCGGTCGCGGCGCCCCGCGCGGCGCCGGGCGCCGGGGCGGCCCCGCCGGCGCGCGCGTGCGCCGTCCCGCGCGCCGGCGCCGGCTCGCCCACGCGCGCGCGCAGGCGGCCGCACCAGGTCCAGTACCCGCGGCCGCGCAGCGCGGCCGCCAGCGCCTCCGCCTCCGCGCCGTCCGCCATCACCGCCCAGACGGCCGTGCCGCTGCCCGTCATGCCGCTCGCCCGGCGGGAGGGCGCGGCGGCCAGCGCTTCCAGGAGCGGCCGGATCTCCGGGCAGAGGCGCGCGGCCGGCGTCTCAAGATCGTTGAAGCATGCCGGCCAGAGCCGCTCCGGCTCCCCGGCGCGCGCCGCCGCCTCCACCGCGCGCCACTCCGGCCGCGCCGCCGGGTCGGCCGCCTGAGGCCGCAGCTCGTCGAATGCGCGGTAGACGTCCGCCGTGGAGAGCGAGGCGGGCGGCTTGGCGACGACCACCGCCATCTCCGGCAGCGGCGGCACGGGCTCCAGGCGCTCGCCGCGCCCGAACCCCAGCGCCGTCCCGCCATCCAGCAGGAACGGCACATCCGAGCCCAACTCCGCCGCCAGCGCCGCGAGCTCCCGCCGTGACACGCCGCCGTGCCAGCGCGCCAGCGCGCGCAGGAGCGCCGCGGCGTCGCTGGAGCCGCCCGCCAGGCCGGCGCCGGCCGGGATGCGCTTCTCCACGGTCACTTGCGGCTGCGGCAGGCCAGGCCGCCCGAAACGCTCAAAAAAGAGGCGCGCCGCCCGCCACACGAGGTTCGCCTCGCCGGGCGGAACGCCTGCCGCCTCGGGCCCCGTGACGCGCAGCCCAAGGGCGCCGGCCGGCTCCACGAGCAGCCGGTCGCAGAGCGAGATCGTCTGAAAGAGGGTGGCCAGGGGATGGTAGCCGTCGTCCCGGCGGGGACCGACGGCGAGGGCGAGGTTCAGCTTGGCCGGCGCTTCCACGGAGAGGGGCCGGCAGCCGTTTTCGGTCGGCGTGTCATCCATGAACGGCTTCGCTCCGCACGGGGTTTCGCCGCGGCGGGCGCGAATCCTGGCGGGCGCGGAGGCGACAGGCGCCCGCCCGGCGGCCGGCGGCCGCGGCGCCGCCCCTCAGCGCACGGCCAGCGGCGGCCGGCGCGCGCCTTCCGCGGCGAAGGCGTCGATGAGCCCGAGGACTGGCTCGAGTTCCTCGTAGAACACGATGACCGCGTCGCCGTCGGCCGCCCGCTGCAGGGCCGCGCGCAGCGCCTCCACCTCGTCCGGCACCATCTCGATCCGCTCCTCGGGCATCCCGGCGGCGCGCGCCCCCGCCCGCAGCAGCGCCGCCGTCTCCCCGGGCGCCCGGCCGCGCCGGTCGCGGTCCTCCTTGATGACGAGGCGGTCGCAGAGGCGACCGGCCACGCGGCCGGCCGCGAGGATGAGATCGTCGCGCCGGTCGCCCGGCACGCCCACCACGCCCCAGAGCTGGCCGCGCGCCAGGCGCCGCGCCGCCCCCAGCGCCGCCTCCCAGGCGGGGCCGTTGTGGCCGTAGTCGACGATCACCGTGACGCCGCCCGCGCGGCGCACCGTGAAGCGGCCGGGGTTGGCGTCATCGCCGAACGTGCGCAGCGCCGCGGCGATGCGCGCCGCCGGCACGCCCAGCGCCCAGGCCGCGGCGGCCGCCGCCAGCGCGTTGGCCGCCTGGAAGGGCAGCGCGCCGCCGCGCGCGAGCGGCACATCGGCCAGCAGGAGGAGCGGCTGCTCTCCATCCTCGGTCTCAAGGCGCAGCCAGCCGTCCCGCAGGCAGGCGAGGGCGTCGCCCGGGCGCCGCGCCACGGCGCGCCCGTCCCCGAGCGTCACCCACGCCACGCGCCGCTCCCGGCCTTCCGCCACCGACGCCGCGAGCGGGTCGTCGGCGTTGAGCACAAGCCAGCCGTCTCGCCGCGTCACATCCGCGAGGAGGCTCTTCACCCAGACGACGTCCTCCACCGTCTCCAGCCCGTCCTGGCCCAGGTGGTCGGGCCCGATGTTCGTGATCACCGCCACGTCGCAGGCGTCGAAGCCGAGCCCGCCGCGGAGGATGCCGCCGCGCGCCGTCTCCAGCACAGCCGCCTGCACCCGCGGGTCGGAGAGCACGAGCCGCGCGCTGCGCGGGCCGGTCGTGTCACCCTCCGCCACCTGCTCCCCGGCCACGCGCACGCCGCCCGTGTACGCCGTGCCCACCACGCGGCCGTCCGTCTCCAGGATGTGCGCCAGAAGGCGGGTGACGGTCGTCTTGCCGTTCGTACCCGTCACGGCGGCGATGGGGATGCGGCCGTCCCCCTGCCCAAAGAGGCTCTCCACGATGGCCCGCGCCACGGCGCGCGGCTCGCCGCGGTCGGGGTCGAGGTGCATGCGCAGCCCCGGACAGGCGTTGACCTCGATCACCGCGCCCCCGGTCTCCTCCAGCGGCCGCGCCACCGTGCGCGCCACGATGTCCACGCCGGCCACGTCCAGCCCCACCGCGCGCGCGGCGCGGCGGCAGGCCTCGGCCACGCGCGGGTGCAGCTCCCCCGTGGCGTCGACGGCCGAGCCACCCGTGGAGAGATTGGCGCTGTCGCGCAGCCACACGCGCGCGCCGCGCGGCGGCACGCCGTCCGGCGCAAGGCCCTGCCGCGCGAGGGTCTCGAGCGCCACCTCGTCCAGCGCCACGCGCGTCAGCGAGCGCTCGTGGCCCTCGCCGCGGCGCGGGTCGGCATTGAGGCGGTCCACGAGCTCCGAAACCGTGGCTTCGCCGTCGCCCACCACAAACGGCGGGATGCGCCGCGCCGCCGCCACCACCTCGCCGTCGACGACGAGCACGCGGTAGCTGTGGCCGGGGACGTGGCGCTCCACGAGCACCGGGCCCCCGGCCGCCGCCTCGCGCGCCCGCGCGTACGCCTGGCGCACGGCCGCCTCGTTCGCCAGCCCCACCGCCACCCCGCGGCCCTGGTTGCCGGCCGCCGGTTTCACGGCCACGGGCGCGCCCAGCGTGAAGAAGGCGCGCACGGCGGAACTCTCGTCCTCCACCAGAACGCCCTCGGGCACCGGCACCCCGGCTGCGCGCAGCACTTCCTTGGTGAGCGCCTTGTCGCAGGCCAGGTCCACGGCCACGGCGGAGGAGCGGTCGGTCACGGTGGCCCACACGCGCCGCCGGTGGACGCCGTATCCCAACTCCAGGAGGCTGCCGCCCAGGCGGCGCACGGGGATGCCGCGCCGCCTGGCTTCGCGGAGGATGGCGGCCGTGCTCGGACCGAGGCGCTCCCGCCGCACGGCTTCCGCGACGCGCTCCACCGCCTGCGCGGCCTCGCCGGCGCGCCCGTCCAAAAGCCGCCGCACCACCTCCACCGCCGCCTCCGCCGCCGCGCGGCCGCCGAGCGGCCCGTCGTGCTCAAAGACCACCGCGAAGACGCTGCCCGACCAGCGCCGCGTCCGTCCGTAGCGCACGTTCGCGCCGCTGCGCGCCTGCAGCTCCAGCGCCACGTGCTCGACGACATGGCCGAACCACGTGCCCTCCCTCAGCCTCTCCAGAAACCCGCCCGGATGACCGCGGGAGCAGTGGTGGTCCGCCAGCCCGGGGAGGAGCTTCAAGAGCGCCTCGTTGAAGCCCGGCACCTCGATCGTCTCGCGCCGGTCCCAGGGGCCGAGGTCGAGGAGCATGCGCACCGTCGGGCGCAGGCAGTACACGTTCGGTCCTTCGAAGACGTCGATCCTCTCGATGCGCATGTCAGGAGCGGCCCGCCCTCTCCGGCGGCAGCGGCCGGCGCCGGTGGAGGTCGAAGCGCCAGCCGGCGGGCAGCACGTGCAGCCGCATGTCCGTGACGGCCAGCGCCTCGTCGCCGCCGAGCTCGCTCGCGTTCGTGGCGCTCACCTGCGTGCCGTCGAGCACCGTCACCGTCCGCGAGCCGGCGACCTCGCACACGCCGTCCGCCCCCACGATGAACGCCGTGTCCTCGTCCACACCGATGCCCAAGACCGCGGGATTCTGCGCCAAGGCGCTCAGCAGCCGCCCGATGCGGCCGCGCTGCGCGAAGTGCTGGTCGATGACGCTGTTCGGCAGGAGGCCCAGCCCCGGGGCCATCTCGATCGTGTTGCGCGCCGGCGTGGCGTCGCCGTCGCCGCCGACGATCATGGTGCTCGAGAGCGCCGACGCGCCCGCACTGGTCCCGGCGAGCGGCGCGCCGGCCTGCCAGCGCGCGCGCACGGCCGCGTCCACGCGCGTGCCGCCGAGGAGGCTCGTGATGCGCAGCTGGTCGCCGCCCGTGAAGAACAGCCCGTCCGCCTCCTCCACCCGCCGCGCGGCCGCCTCGTCCTGCGCGGCCGGGCGGTCGGCGAGCTCGAGGAACGCCACCCTCAGGCCGAGGTCCTCCAGCGCGGGCCGGTACGCCTCCTCCACCGCCCGCGGGCGCTCCGAGGCCACGCCGAGGACCGCGACCGCCGCCCCGCGCCCGCCGCAGAGGCGGGCGAAGCGTTCCAGGATCTCGCGGTCCCGGCGCTTGTGCTCGTGTCCGCCGATGATGACGAGGGGTCCCGGTGGCGTCACGCGTTTACTGTGCCCGGCGCGCACCGGCGTATGCGCGCGGCGCGTTGCCGCGCCCCGCAGTTCGGCGGCCGCGGTGCCGCGCCCCGCAGTTCGGCGTGCGGCGGCGCGGCCAAACCCAAGCAAACGAAAGAGCCGGCTCGCGGCCGGCCCTGAAGGCATGCGCACGACCCCGCGACGTCTACCCCGCGGAGGCGGACACGTTGTCGCACGGCGTGAGCTGCACGGCTTCCATGAGAATGTCCGCGTACGAGTAGGAGACGCGCCGGTTCTGCTGGTCGGCGTCCAGGCGGATGACGAAGTGGTTCGGGTAGGTCTGCTCCAACGTGCCCTCGCGTTCCACGATCTTGCGGCGCCCCGGGTTGGCGCGGATGTGCACGCGCCGCCCGATGAGGTCCTCGATCTCCTTCTTGATCTCCGCAAGCGTGGTGGGTTGCGTCGCCATTCGACCACCCCTCTGGCAGCAACGTCTGCTCACAGCGTACCAAAACCGAGGGGCCCTTGTCAAAATTTTTAAAGTATATGGGAGCCCGACGCGCCCTGTCAACGACTCATTTCGTGTACCGGTCGGCGACGGTCGACGCCCCGTAGGACTCCGGCTTGATTTTTGCGCTGAAGCCGCTTCCCGCCACCATACCGACGATCTCGCGGATGAGGTCGCGGGTGTCGCCGTTGGGGCCGATGTCGAGGTGGATCTCGATATCGACGTCCTCGATGCCGCTGCTGGAGAGCCATTCGGCGATGCGGCCGGCCACGCCGAGGCTGAGGGAGGTCTCATAGAAGATGCGCTGGCGCAGGGAGCGGATGTGGCGGTGCTCCTCGCGCTGGTAGTAGTAGCGCGCTCCCTTGCCGCGGCGGTGGACGACGACCGCCGTCACGAACGTCACGCCCCGCTCCCGCAGCTGCGAGTCGGTGCCGACGATGACGCTGTAGCGGGCTTCCGGATCGTTCTCGACGTATTGGCGGATGTCGTCGAACATGTCTTCGAGGGTGAGGACCCCGAGCGTCGGGCTGACGAACGCCAAGACGACCGCCCTTCCTGACCGGCCTTGCGCCGCTGGATCGACGGTTCCAGTATACCTCAGGCGGTTCCGGCCGGCTTCGGCCAGGCGGTGGCGATGGCGGCGAATTCTTCCAGCGAAAGCGTCTCCGCCCGCCGGCGCGGATCGACGCCCACCGCCCGGAGCATCGCTTCCACCTCCGCCTTCGGCGCGCCCGCGGCCGCGGCCAGCGCGTTCGCCAGCGTCTTCCGCCGCTGGCCGAACGCCGCGCGCGCCACGCGCAGGAGCTCTTGCGGATCGGCGTCCACGGGCGGCGCCGGGCGCGGCCAGAGGCGCACCACCGCCGACTCCACCTTGGGGCTCGGCCAGAAGGCGCCAGGCTTCAGCGTGAAGAGCCGTTCCACCTTCGCGTGCAGCTGCGTGAGCACGGAGAAGAAACCGTAGACGCGGGAGCCGGGCGGCGCGGCCATGCGCTCCGCCACCTCTTTCTGCACCATCACCACGAGCCGCTCGAACGTGCCGCCGGCCGCGTAGAGGCGCGCCAGGAGGGGACCGGCCACGTTGTAGGGCAGGTTGGCCGCGAGCTTCGCCGGGCCGCTCGCCTCAGCCGCCACGAGCGCCGGCCAGTCGACGGCCAGGGCGTCCTGCCAGAGCAGCCGCACGTGGGGGAAGGCCGCGAGGCGCTCCCTCAAGAGAGGCTCGAACGAGCGGTCGAGCTCGACCGCCACCACCCGGCCGGCCCGGGCGGCGAGCGGCGCCGTGAGCACCCCCGGACCCGGGCCGATCTCGAACACCGTGCTGCGCTCGTCCGCAGCCACCGCCTCGACGATGCGTCGCACGGCGCCGCCGTCGACGAGGTAGTGCTGGCCGAAGGACTGGCGCGCCCCCAGCCCGTGCCGCTCCAGAAGCGCGCGCAGGCGCGCGCGGTCAAGGACCAGGCCGTCCGCGCTTGCGTCCTCCGTCACGACGCCCCGCCCTCCGCCGGCTCCCCCGCCGGCAGGGTCAGCCGGAAGAGGCGCGCCGCGTTGGCCGTCGTGGCACGCGCCAGCTCCTCCGGCGCGAGGCCCCGCAGCTCCGCCAGCCGCCGGCCGGTCTCCGCCACGAAGGCCGGCTCGTTGCGCCGGCCGCGCCAGGGCACCGGCGCCAGGTACGGCGCGTCCGTCTCCAGAAGAATGCGGTCCAGCGGCGCCCAGGCCGCCACGGCCCGCACACCGTCCGCGCCGCGGAACGTGAGGATGCCCCCGAAGCCCAGGTGGAGCCCCACCTCCAGCGCACGCTCCGCCGCCTCCCGCGTGCCCGTGAAGCAGTGCCACACACCGCCGGCCGGCAGGCGCGCGCCGGCGAGCACGCGGAAGAGGTCCTCCTCCGCCTCCCGCACGTGCAGGATCACCGGCAGCCGCCGGCGCGCGGCCAGGTCCAGCTGCCGCTCCAGCACGCGCAGCTGCACGGCGCGGGGCGCGAAATCGTAGTGGTAGTCCAGCCCGATCTCCCCCACCGCCACGACGCGCGGCAGGTCGAGGACGGCCTCGATCTCGCCGATCTCGCCCTCGGCCGCGGCCGCCTGGTGAGGGTGCACGCCGGCCGCCGCCCAGACGCGCGGCTGCGCCGCCGCTAGCGCCTGCGCGGCGCGCGAGGAGGCACCGTCGCTGCCCACGGCCAGGAGGCCGGCCAGCCCCGCCTGCCAGGCGCGCGCCAGCACCTCGGCGCGGTCGGCGTCGAAGGCCTCGCCCGCCACATGGCAGTGGGTGTCGAACCAGTTCATGTGACGCGCGCCCCGTCCGGCATCGCCGTCTCCGGCACCACGAGCGCCAGCCGCCCGCCGGCGCTGGCCGCGAGCAGCATTCCTTCGGAGCGCACGCCGCGGATCACGGCCGGCTTGAGGTTCGCCACCAGCACCACCTGCCGGCCGGCGAGCTCTTCAGGCGCGTAGTGCTCGGCGATGCCGGAGACGATCTGCCGCGTCTCCCCGTCAAGGCTCACCGTGAGCTTCAGGAGCTTGCGCGTGCCTTCGACGCGCTCCGCGGCCACGATGGTCGCCACGCGCAGGTCGAGCCGCGCGAACGTGTCGTAGTCGATCATCTCCGCGTCGGCGCCTTCCGCAACTCCCCGCCCGGCGGCGGCTTGCACCTCGGCGCCCGCATCCGGCCGCACCGGCACGAGCGGCGGCACCTTCTCCGGATCGAGCCGCGGGAAGAGCGGCGCGCCGCGGCGCACCTGCGTGCCGGCCGGCAGCCGCCCCCAGGCGGCCTCCTCCCACGTGGCCGCCTCCAGCGCCCCCTCCGGCAGCCCCAGCTGACGGAAGAGCTCCGGCGCCGCCTCCACGAGCACGGGAGAGAGAAGAAGGCCGGCGAGGCGCAGCGTCTCCGCGAGCGCGTAGAGCGTGCCCTCCAGCTCCCGGCGCCGCGCGGCGTCGCGCGCCAGCTCCCACGGCGCGCGCTCGTCCGTGAACTTGTTCGCCCGCCGCACAAGGCGCAGCACGTGCGCGACGGCGTCGTGCAGGCGCAGCTCATCCATCGCCGCCGCGTACTCGCGGACGACCTCCTCCGCCAGCGTCCGCAACTCCGCCGACACGCCGGGCTCCTCCTCCGGCACGCGGCCGCCCGAGTAGCGCTCGATCATCGCCGTCGTGCGGCTCAAGAGGTTGCCGAGGTCGTTGGCGAGGTCGGAATTCGTGCGCTTGAGGATCGACTCGTCCGTGTAGTTGCCGTCGAGGCCGAAGGGCGTCTCGGCGACGTAGTAATAGCGAGCCGCGTCGAGGCCGTAGCGCTGGACGAGGTCGCGCGGGTCGATGACGTTGCCGAGCGACTTCGAGAAGCGCTGGCCGTTGCAGTACCAGAACCCGTGCGCGTAGACCTTCTCCGGTAGCGGCAGCCCGGCCGCCAGGAGCATGGCCGGCCAGATCACGCAGTGGAAGCGCGTGATGTCCTTGCCGATCAGGTGCAGCCGCGCCGGCCAGTAGCGACGGAAGCGCGCCTCGTCCCAGCCGAAGCCCGCGCCAGAGAGGTAGGTGATGAGCGCGTCGAACCACACGTAGACGACCTGGCTCTCGTCCCACGGCACCGGCACGCCCCACGTCTGGTTGGCGCGCGAGATG